>JASHNQ010000046.1 GCA_030041545.1 candidate division FCPU426 bacterium
AGAGGAACTGTGGGGCGGGGAACTGTGGACGGATGGTTTTTTCGTAGCAACAGTGGGAGAAGGCGGAAACGTGAATGTTATCCGTGAATACGTGAGAAAACAGGGGCAGCACGACCAAGTGAAGCAGCTAAAGCTTTTCGATTTTCGTCGTTAAGATACCCCGCGGCTTGCCGCGGGGAGAGTCATTGTCGGTTTCAATGAGCTTTTCCCTGTCGACCTCAGCCCGGTTATCCAACCATTCGGCCTGAAGCACGGGCACTATGACCCAAACCCACAAGGCCAAGAGGACCCATCTGAATCCCCTGAGCCCATTTGCCATCGGGGGGGAGGTAAACGCCCACGGCGGTTCCCTCGGATCGGCGTAGTACAGGCAGAGGAAAGAGGTGTAGGAAAACAAGGGCGAAACCACCCAGGAAACCGTTTTTCGAAAATAAAAGAGACAGAAAAAAACAAGAATCAGGAAAAGGAAATTCAGGAGCACCAAAAAATACTTATTTCGGGGGATGAAAAAAAGGAAAAGGGCCAAAAGGAGTAAACGGTCAAGAAGAAAATTCGTCCGAAACAGCCATTGCCAGCTGTGGGTCTTGCCCACATAGGGTGGGCCGGAGCAAGAAATCATTTTAGTCAACCTTTGAATCCCGAATTGGGGGCCCTGCCAAAACCAATTTTTAAACATCACAAAGTCCAAATCATCCCATCCCCCGGATTCGAGGATCTGGGGGAGCCGGGGGTTTAAATCCAGTTGACGTAATTCCATCAAACTCGAGCAGGCATGCAAATAAGGACGGGTATCCTTCCAACCGGGAGAACGGTTGTAATACACATTGTCCAATAGGGACAGGGAGAAGATAAAAGCCGTTATTGAAAAGGACCAACGTAAAAGACTTTTCCTCCGCGAAGGACTCAGGTTGTGGAATTCGAAGAGAATGAAAGGAACGGAAATCACCGCGGCCAGCAGGGTCCCCTGGATGCGGATGAGGGTGGAAAAGGAAAACAACACCATGCAAAGGAAAAAGTATTCCCAGCGGCGATTTTTCCGGATGGAGTCGAGCAGCAGAAAAATGCCAGCGAGGGCCCCCCAAAAAGCGGTAATGGTGAACTCGAAATGGGAAAAGTAGTGGAAAAACTCGAAAGAAAAAACAGCCAAGAATAAAATAAGCTTTCTGCAACCGAAGGATCCGGAAAAAGTCAAAAAAACGAGAAAAAACATGGAAATGAAGAAAAACGCGAACTGGAAAAATCCGTACCAATGGAAAGAGGGGAAAACCGTGTAACAGGCCTTCAGAAAAAGCCCCAGCGCTACGTTGGAGAAAACCAGGAATTCCGTCGGCTGGATCAAGTCCTTCCCATCCCCTTGGGCCATCATGGTCATGAGTGGATCGTCCCCGGTCACGAAGAAAGGCTTTAAGAAACAAAAGCCGATCCCGAAAAAAAGAAGGGTCAGGGCGAGCGAAAGCCAAATCACCTTGCCGTCGGTCACCGCCGGAGCCTGGGGAGTACTGCCGGGAAGAGGGGGCTGGGAAGCCGAAAAGAAGCCTTTCGGGTTTAGCCTAGGCATGTGATTGATATATCGGATTGATATTGGCCTTTCAAGCGGAAATGGGTGAGCCCGCCGCGGCGACGAGGAAACGGCCCCGAGCCTGCGCTTCGCCCTTCCCTACTACAACGGCAACAGCGAATATGGCCAGTTCTATCTCTCCAACGACAACCACTGGGGCGTGGGTATCTATTTCGATCCATGAAAAATTTTGTTTGTAAATTTTTAGCCTTGCCTTTTTAATTTCTTGAACTTGCATCCAAGCGGTTGTATAGTTCGAGGAGTTGGCCCCCATGCCGACTTTCCATAAAAAACTTTGAAGAAGCCGGTATAGTACCGATTTCCATGTTTTCCTTATTTTTATTAAGAGGAAAATCGACACAAGCCTTATCCATTCCCCATAAACCGCCGCTGGAGGCAGGATGACCCCCGTGGAAAGCCCCGCTTCCGCTCATACGGATCAAAGCTCCTCCCCTTTCTACCAGCTTCTCCAACAAATCCCCCTCCAATGTTACGAGCAAGAACGCTTCCTCCAATCCGAGCTTTTGGGCGTACAGGTCTACCCCGAGAAAGGCATCCTGGTTTTGGGCCTGAAGATGGCCGCCGCCGTTACTCCGGATACCTACTTCAATGTTTCCCGTTATTTAAAGGAAAGCCTGCCCAACGTGAACCGAGTGGTCCTGGACGTGCACTACGCGCCCGGCTCCATCAGCCTTTCCGACTACCTCGCCGCCCACGAAAGGGACCTTCTTTTTTGCCTGATGGAGGAAGCGGACGTGGCGGAAGGCTGGTTTTCCCATTACCGGATGGAAGTGAAGGAAGGGGAGCTTTCCTTCCAGGTCCCCCATGAGCTGGCCCGCCAGCAGTTGGAACGCAAGCAATGCGATAAGGTCCTGAAGGACCTTTTGAAGATCCGTTGGGGCGGGGAAGTGAAAGTTAGTCTTTTCATCAATCCCGATATCCTGCCTCAGGCGCCGGTCGTTGAGGAAAAACCGGCGGAGTTCAACGCGGCCCCCAAGGCGCCCGCCTCGGTGGTGATTTACGGCCGAAAGATCGCCGAGGAACCCCAGTCCATGGCCGTGACGGAGGAATGCAACGGCTTCGTGGCCCAGGGTGAGGTCATCAGCTTCGAGCAAATCCAGACCCGAAGCGGCCGGTTCCTGATCAAGATGACCATCACCGACTACGCCGATTCCCTGGACGTGCGCCTTTTCCTGGAAGGGGACAAAAAATTGGCCGCCCCGTTGAAGGAGAGGGACTGGGTGAAGGTGCGGGGGGACCTGCGTCCCGACAAGTATTCCCACGACGAACTCACCTTGTCGGCCAGGGACATCCTGAAGGTGCCTCCGCCGGAGAACCGCAAGGACACGGCCGCGGAAAAACGCGTGGAACTGCACTGCCATACCCAGATGAGCCGCATGGACGGCCTTTCCAAGATCGACCGGCTCATCGAGAGGGCGGCCCAATGGGGCCACCCGGCTATCGCCATCACGGACCACGGCGTGGTGCAGGCCTACCCGGAGGCGCGCGCGGCGGCCAAGAAGCACGGCATCAAGCTGATCCTGGGCATGGAAGGCTACCTGGTGGATGAGTTCAAGCGCGAAAAGGGCATGGCCATCTACCACATCATCCTCCTGGTCAAGAACAAGGCGGGCCTCAAGAACCTCTACCAGTTGGTTTCCGAGAGCCACCTCAAGTACTTCTACAAGCGGCCGCTCATCCCCAAGGCCCTTTTGGAGGAGCACCGGGAGGGCCTCATCGTGGGATCGGCCTGCGAACAAGGCGAAGTCTGGCAGCACTTGTTGAGGAGGGACAAACCCGTCGAGGAAGTGGCGCGGTTCTACGACTATATCGAAATCCAGCCCTGCGCCAACAACGAGTTCATGATCGGGGACGGCACGGTTAAGGACATGGAGGAACTCCAGCGATTGACCCGTCACCTCTATGAAACGGGCAAGAAGTTGGGCAAGCCGGTTTTGGCCACGGGGGATTCCCATTTCATCGACCCCCAGGACGACGTGTACCGCAAGATCCTGCACGCCGGCATGGGCTACGGGGTCGAGCGCCAGGCGCCCCTTTACTTCAAGACCACGGACGAGCTCAAGCGGGATTTCGGTTATTTCGGGGAGGAACTGTCCCACGAGTTGGTGGTGACCAACCCCCGGAAAGTGGCCGACATGGTGGAGGACGTGGAACCCCTTCCCACCAAGACCCTCTCGCCCATGTGGGAAGGCGCGGATGAGTTGCTTCGGGAAACCGCCACGCAACGGGCCCATGAGCTTTACGGGGACCCCCTGCCGGATTTCATCGAGAAGCGCCTGCAAAAGGAACTCAACGCCATCATCAACAACAAGTTCGCCACGCTTTACGTGATCGCCATGAAACTGGTGAAAAAGTCCCTTTCGGATGGTTACATCGTGGGAAGCCGTGGCTCGGTGGGCAGTTCCTTCGTGGCTTTCTTGGCGGGCATCACGGAGGTCAACCCCCTCCCACCCCATTACCGCTGCGGAAACTGCCGCGCCCACGAGTTCCCCCAAAACCCCTCCTCCATGGCGGGCGTGGACCTGCCGGAAAAGAAATGCGCCCCATGCGGCAAGGACATGGTACGGGACGGCTTTTCCATCGCCTTCGAGGTCTTCATGGGCTTCAAGGGCGACAAGATGCCGGACATCGACCTGAATTTCTCCGGCGAGTACCAGCACGAAGCCCACAAGTACGTGGAGGAACTTTTCGGCAAGAACCACTGCTTTAGAGCCGGCACCATTTCAGCGGTCAAGGACAAGATCGCCTTCGGCTTCGTGAAGAAATTCGTGGAGGAGGCCGGCCGCACGGCCCGCAACGCGGAACTCAACCGGCTGGTCAAGGGCTGCTCGGGCGTTTCCAAGACCACGGGCCAGCACCCGGGCGGCATCGTCATCCTGCCCAAGGAGTTCGAGATCACCGACGTGTGCCCGGTGCAGTACCCGGCCGACAACAAGGAAGGGGACGTCATCACCACTCATTTCGACTACGACAGCATGCACGACTGCCTGGTGAAGCTGGACATCCTGGGCCATGACAACCCCACCAGCCTCAAGCGCCTGGAAACCATGACGGGCGTGTCCGCCACCGGTATCCCCTTGAACGATCCCAAGACCATGAGCCTTTTTTCCGGGGTCCAGGCCCTGAGCCTCAAGGAAAGGATCGAGAAGGACCTCGGGACCCTCGGCGTGCCCGAGTTCGGCACCCAGTTCGCCATGGACATGCTGCGCGACACCAAGCCCACCAAGTTCGAACACCTGGTGCGGCTCTCCGGCCTGGCCCACGGCACCGACGTGTGGCTGGGCAACGCGCAGGATCTCATCCAGAAAAAAACCGCCACCCTCTCCACCGTTATTTCCACCCGCGACGACATGCTCAACGACCTGGTGGCCAAGGGCATGGACGAGGCCTTGGCCTTCAAGATCATGGAGGACGTGCGCAAGGGCAAGGGGCTCAAGCCCGAGCACGAACAGGCCATGACGGCGGCCAATGCGCCCCATTGGTACATCGACAGCTGCAAGAAGATCAAGTATATCTTCCCCAAGGCCCACGCCGTGGCCTATTGCATCATGAGTTTCCGCATCGCTTACTTCAAGGTGCACCATCCGCTGGCCTTTTACGCCGACTTTTTCACGAATAAGTCCTTCGGGTTCGACGCCACGGTCGCCTGCGGCGGCCTGGGACGGGTCAGGGACCGCATCAAGCTCATCCGGTCGCTGGAAAAGCCAACCCACAAGGAGCTGGACGAAGCCTCGGTTTTGGAAGTCGTTGAGGAAGTCTACGCCAGGGGTTTCCAGTTCCTGCCGGTGGACCTATACCAATCCGACGCTCACCAATTCCGAATCGAGGACGGCGCCCCTTCGGGCGGCTCTTCGAGCCCCTCAGGGCAGGCTTTAAGGCCGCCCCTGGTAGGCCTGCCGGGCCTGGGCGAGACCGCCGCGGATTCCATTTCCGAGGAGCGCAAGAAGGGCCCCTTCGGGTCCGTGGAGGACCTGCAGGACCAATGCGGGGTGAACAAGAACGTGGTGGAAATCCTCAAGGCCCACGGATGCCTTAGGGAAATTCCCGATTCCAAACAGGTTTCCCTGTTTTAAACCGAGTCGCGGAATCCGTCCTCTCCCTGTTTTGAAAGCGAGACCCTTTTCTTGAAACCGCTTTTCATCCGGTTATTCCCCGTTTCCGTGCTTCTGACCGGCCTGGGGACGGCGCCTGCCCGGGCCCTCCTTCCCATTTCCCATTACCACGACTTGGTGGCGGGGGAAGGCGCGCAAGGCTACCGCGATGGGGCTTTTTTTTCCGCTTTGTTCAATTTCCCGCAGGGGTTGGCAGTGGACCCCCAAGGCCGGTTCCTTTACGTCGCGGACCGGGACAACAACTGCATCCGGGTAATCGACCTGGATAAGGCCAACCAGGTGAAGACCCTCGCGGGAAGCCCCACGGCCGGATTCGCCGACGGCCCTTTCTCCAGGGCTTCCTTCAACCATCCGACCGCCTTGGCCTTCCTGCCGGGAAACCGCCTGGCGATTTTTGACAGCGGCAACCAGCGTTTGCGCCTGGCGGATCTTTCCCGCAAGACCCTATCCACCCTGGCGGGCAACGGTTCGGAGGGTTTTGGCGACGGCAAGGCCCTTCAAACCCCCGTGAGCGGAGTCTGGAACTTGGTTTACGACCTGGCGGACGGGGCCCTCTACTTCACCCAGCCGGAGGATGGCGCCCTGAGGAAACTGGATCTGCTCCACCGCCGCATCACCTCCGCCTTTCGGCAGAACCCGAGGATTCCCAAGCCCCAAGCCTTGTGCCTTTTCCAAGGCCATGTTTGCGTGGCGGGGGACGGTCTCAAGGCCCCGGTGTGCCTGATGGAACGGGATACGGAAGGGCGCGTCAACCTGCGGCCCATTGGAACGGGAAGCCATGTGCTTGCCCTTGGAAGCTCGCAAGGGTCGCTTTACGCGGTGCAAGCGGGCAGCCTGGCGCCCTGGGCGAGGGTCTTCCCGCCGCCGCCCCTGGGAGGGGATTCCCTCTTAAAGTCCGTTTGGGGAGGGGGCCTGGGATATGCCCCCAACGAGAGCGACCCCTTTCTTTGGCCCGACCAGTCCGACCAGGCCGGCCTGGTCGCCGACCCGAGGCAGCCTGGAAGATTTTTCGTCTCTTCCGGCTACCTGCAGTCGGTCGTGGGCGTGAAGGATTATTCCTTCGCCGAACTGATCCGGGGCAATACGGTCAACCGGGAAGGCCTGCACGATTTCGAGTACCCCCTCTCCAAGCCGCCGCATACCTTCCGCCTATTGGTCGTCGGAAACTCCTATCCCTTCCACCAGTCGACCCAGGACGACCGGCGCTGGGGATGGCCGGGCGGGGGCGGTTTTGGAAACCGCATGGAAAGCATGCCCAAACGGCTGGAGCTGTTCCTGAACACGCAAGCCGCACTCCGGGACGTTCCCTGGCATTACGAGGTTTTGACCCTCAGCGCGCCCGGGCCTTCCTTTGTCTGGCTGCGCTACCAGGCGCCCGCCGTCATCCGGGAATACGGCGTCGACTTGGTGCTTTATTTCGTCGAATCCTCTTCCAAGGAAATCAACCGGACCTTCAAGCTCTATTTTGAAAGGCCCCTGACGACGGAAGGCATCCCGCAGGCCCAGGAGGACCCCGAATACCCCCTCAAGCCCTGCGAGGAAAAGGTTCCCGGCGGGCTGCCCGGCGACTTTTACCGCCATGTTTCCACCAAGGGATGGGCGAGCCCCCTGCCCAATCACCAGTTTGCCTTCGCGGACGCCGTCACCCTCCTCGGGGATCCCGTGACGAAGGCACAGGTGGAAGCCATGGCCGGCAAGCCCCTGGAACGGTTCCAGGAGGAGTTGAAAAAAATACAGGCTCAGGACCGCCGTCCGGTCGGGTTCGAGGTGTGCTTCCTCCCAATGAGGGACGCCGATAATTCGCGGTTCCACCTGAACCATTTGGAGGAACTCCGACACTTCTGGGAGGATACCTCCCGCAGGATCCACGCGCCTTTCCTGGACCTGACCGCGCCCATGGTGGCGCTGGAGAAAACCTTCTGGCCCGTGGACGAGTCCGGTGGCGGTCAGCATTTCGACGCCAACGGGCATTTGTGGTTCGCCTATCTCCTGGCCCAGGAACTTATCGACCAGCGCTTAATCCCTTTCACCCCGATTCAGGAGAAGGCCGGAGAGGAAACCAGCCCCGACAAGCTGAAGAATTAAAGCCCCTCAGAGTCTTGCTTGGGGGCCAAACAAGGGCCGAAAAAGGGCGCAAGGACTCAAATCCTTTATTTGTAGCCCTTTCCCAGGGCCGCCCCTTGCCAAACCCGCCCCTTTCTGCTAAAACAATGGCGCAATTCAAGGTTGTCCCAAAAAGTGGGCCCTTTCCGGCCCACTTTTTTTTTCTTATCTTTTCGGCTGAATGGTAGCAGACAAGGTTTGATGCACCCGTCCGACGGCCGAAAGGCCGTTTGTCATTTGTACCCTTATTTTTTTCTTTGAAATATCGGGCGAGGCCCGGGAAAGGCAATAAGGGCGACGCAGTTCCCAATATTGGGGCCGAAGGCCCCTTTCAATTTTGGGGAACTGAGGGGGCAAAAATGGGGCTTCTCGACGAAACGAAAACAACCCAGCTTCGGTCTTTGGCCGAAGGAGTGGTCAAGGACAACTTCCTGGAGCTTTTCGACTTTAAAGTTAGGCCCCAGGGTAAAAAGCTGGTTTTGACCGTTGTTTTGGATAAGAAAAGCGGCCCCGTGAGCCTGGATGAGTGCACGGCGGTGAGCCGGGACCTGGAAAAGAAGCTGGACGACTTGGACTTGATCGAGACGTCCTACCTCCTGGAGGTTTCCTCACCAGGGTTGGACCGGCCTTTAAGGAGCCTGGAGGACTGCGAAAGGTTCAAGGGCCGAAGGGCCCAAATGACGCTGGCCGAGCCCCTGGAAGGCCAGGTGAACCTGGAGGGGCGGCTGGGCGAGATCCAAGAAGGCAAAGTGGAAATTTGGACCGGCAAGGAGAAGACCCTTTGGGTGCCCTTCTCGATGGTGAAGAACGCGAAACTAGTGGTGGAACTATAAACCAGTTCTAAATTTTGAGTTTTAAGTGTTGAGTTTTGGAAAATTTTTTTTTCGTGAAACGAAGACAAATTTCCTTAACTCAAAACTAAGAACTCAAAACTCAAAACTTTTTTCAGAGGTTTAAGATGAGCAACGAACTAGCCCTGGTGATGAGCCAGCTGGAACACACCAAGCGCATCGACAAAAAGAAACTCGTCGAGGCCATCCAAGCCGCCCTGTCCTCGGCCGCCAAGAAGATCTACGGCGCCGGCCAAGAGGTGGACGTGGAATTCGACGAGCTCAACTACGAATTCCGCGCCTATTACCTGAAGGAAGTGGTGGAGGAAATCACCGACGCCAACACCCAGCTGACGCTTTCCGAGGCCCGCAAGCTGGACAAGGACGCGGAATTGGGCGGGGTCATCAAGGTGCGCATCCCCGCCGAACAGTTCGGCCGCATCGCGGCCCAGACCGCCAAGCAGGTCATCGTGCAGCGGGTGCAGGACGCCGAGCGCCAAAGCGTCTACGACCAGTTCAAGGAAAAGGAAGGCGACCTCATCACCGGCAGCGTGCTGCGGTACGAGGGCCGCAACGTCATTATTTCCCTGGGCGACACCGAGGCCCTGATACCCGCCAAGGAACAGGTGCCCCGGGAGCGTTATTCCACGGGCGAACGCATGAAGTTCCTGGTCCTGGAGGTGCGCAAGACCTTGAAGGGCCCCGCCATCATCGTTTCCCGCGCCCATCCCAACCTGGTGCGCAAGCTGTTCGAGCTGGAAGTTCCCGAGATTTACGAGGGCTCGGTGAAGATCGAGAGCGTGGCCCGGGAGGCCGGCGCCCGCACCAAAATCTCGGTGCGCGCCATCGGCGACGACCGCATCGACGCGGTGGGGGCCTGCGTGGGCGTCAAGGGCATTCGCGTGCAGAATATCGTGGACGAGATCCGCGGCGAGAAGGTGGACATCGTGCGGTGGGACGAGGATCCCCACGCCTATCTTTCCAACTCCCTGTCCCCGGCCAAAATTTCCCGCATCATCTTCCACCCCGAGATCCAGTCAGCCGAGGTGATCGTGCCCAACGACCAGCTGTCGCTGGCCATCGGCAAGAAGGGCCAGAACGCCCGGCTGGCCGCGCGCCTGACGGGCATCAAGATCGACATCAAGAACGAGGAACAGCACACCCAGGAGGAGCGGGCCCGCATGGACGCCCATTTCCAGGAAGTCTCCCAAGAGGCGCCGGAAGGCCTGGCCCAGGCCCAAATCGCGGCCCCCTCGGCGGAGGCCGCCACCCGCACCGAAGAGGAGCGGAAGACCGCCCCGCCGGATGAGATCGATGAAGGCGCGGTGAAGGGCGAGACCGTGCCAGAGGCGCCGGAACTGAAAAAGGACGCCGAAGGCATACCCGACATCCCCCCTTCGCCCGAAGTCGCGGCGGGGGCTGGTGAGGGCGCGGAAGGGGAGGGCCCGAACAACCCATGACGAAACGCCTTTTTGAATTCGCCAAGGAACTGGGCCTGCCCAGCAAGGACGTCCTGGAACGCTGCAAAAAACTGGGCCACAACATCCCCAGCCAGCTGACCGTGGTGGACGAAAAGATCCAGTCCGACGTACGGCGGGACCTGGGGCTGGCGGACCTGCATTCGGCCTCCGCCGCGTCCACCGCGCCGGTTTCCACCGTGGCCCGCCCGGCCGCGGCCAAGGCACCGGTCGTCCCACCGTCCCCCTCCGCCACCGCGGCCCGCACCATGGTGAAGCCCGCCACGGGCCTTTTTGCGCCCACCGCCACCTATCCGAGCCTGAAACCCGCTTCCAAGCCCGCCGCCTCCAAGCCGGCTACGGCTCTGCGGAAAACCGGGCCCTCCGCCAAGCCGTCTTCCCTTAAAGCCGGCGGACATGGGTTGGCGGCTGGACGGCCAAAAAACGTGGCCTCCGTGGTCCGGGAAACCCCCGAGGAAAAGCCCCCAGCCGAGGAGACGGGCGGGGAGGGCGCCCCCGCCACCCCCAAAGTCCTCACCCGGATCAAGGTCACCGAGGGCATCACGGTGGCCGAGCTGGCCCAGAAGCTCAACGTGAAACCCGGCGTGCTCATCAAGGAACTTTTGGATTTGAAAATCCTGGCCACCATCAACCAGAGGCTCGACATGACGGTGGCCGAAACCCTGGCCTCGGCCCACGACGCCGAGGTGGAGGTGGTGCCCCTTTACGGGGCCGAAATGTTCCAGGACACGCCCGACGACCCCAAGGACCTGAAGCCCCGACCGCCGGTGGTCACCATCATGGGGCACGTGGATCACGGCAAGACCCTGCTTTTGGACGCCATCCGCAAGACCAAGGTGGCCGAGGGCGAGGCCGGCGGCATCACCCAGCACATTGGCGCCTATCAAGTGAAGCACGAAAAGGGCACTATTACCTTCCTGGACACGCCGGGCCACGAGGCCTTCACCCTCATGCGCGCGCGCGGCGCCAAGGCCACGGACATCGTGGTGCTGGTGGTGGCGGCCGACGACGGGGTCATGCCCCAAACGCTGGAGGCCATCGACCACGCCAAGGAAGCCAAGGTGCCCATCATCGTGGCCCTCAACAAGATCGACAAGCCCGAGGCCAACCTCGACCGGGTGAAAACCCAGCTGGCCGAGCGGGGCCTGTCGCCCGAGGCCTGGGGCGGGACCACCATTTTCGTGGAAGTCTCGGCCAAGAAGCGCCTCAACCTGGATAAGTTGCTGGAAATGATCCTTTTGCAAGCCGAAGTCCTGGAACTCAAGGCCAACCCGGACCGTTCGCCGAAGGGCGTGGTGCTGGAAGCCCGCCTGGACAAGGGCCGCGGGCCGGTGGCCACCTTCCTGGTGGAAAAAGGGACACTCAAGATCGGCGACAACATTATCGCGGGTTCCACCTACGGCCGCGTCAAGGCCCTGCAGGACGACCTGGGCAAACCCGTCAAATCCGCCCCCCCCGCCATGCCCGTGGAAGTGCTGGGCCTCTCGGATGTTCCCCAGGCGGGTGACGTGTTTTACGGCGTGGAGGACCCCAAGGTGGCCCGCGAGATCGCCAGCCGCCGCACCGAGGCCCTGAAGGACAACCGCCTGGTGGGAGCCATGAAGCATATCACGCTGGACAACCTCTTCGACCAGATCAAGGAAGGGCAGATCAAGGAACTCAAAGTTATCGTCAAAGCCGACGTGCAGGGCTCGGTCGAGGCCTTGACCCAGTCCCTGGAGAAGCTTTCCACCGAAAAAGTGGCGCTCAAGGTCATCCACAGCGGCGCGGGCAACATCGTCAACTCCGACATCCTTTTGGCCTCCGCCTCCAACGCCATCATGGTGGGCTTCAACGTCAAGGCGGACTCCAACGCCAAGGCTACGGCCGAAAAAGAGGACGTGGACGTCCGGGTTTACAAGATCATCTACGATGCGGTGGAAGACGTGCGCAAGGCCATGGAAGGGCTCTTGGAGCCCACCTACCGGCAGGTTTCCATCGGCCGCGCGGAAGTGCGCCAGCTCTTCAACACGCCCAAGGGCACCATCGCGGGTTCCATGGTGACCTCGGGCAAGATCACCAGCAAGGCCAAGGTCAAAGTGCTGCGCGTGGAAGAGGTCGTTTACGAGGGGGCCCTCACGTCCCTGAGGCGCTTCAAGGACGACGTCAAGGAAGTCAACAACGGGTTCGAGTGCGGCATCGGTATCGAGGGTTTCGAGGACATCCAGGTGGGAGACCAGCTGGAGGCCTACGTGCTGGAGGCCGTGGCACAGAAGCTGGAAGACTAAACAAAGTTCTTAGTTCGTAGCGTAAAACCGCGGACTTCGAACCACAGACTGGTGTTCAAGTGGTGATCGGTTTATTGAGGGTGGAAGTCCACTACCCCGAAAGCGGCTCGCTGAAAACCAAGCGGTTCACCCTCAAGAGCGTCATGGACCGGCTGCGGCGACAATTCAACATTTCGGTGTCCGAAGTGGAATACCAAAACCTCTGGCAAAGATCGGTTTTAGCCGTTGTGACGGTCAATACGGACAGGAAGCACGCGGATTCCACCCTATCCAAGGCCCTGGAACTAATGGAAAGCGAGGGGGATTGGCAGGTCACCGGGATCCAAACCGAATATCTTTAACATCAAAGATATTCGGAATTTTAAATTATGAATTTTTAATTTTGAATGATGGTGGATTTCCACCAAGTGGAAATCTTCTTAAATTTAAAATTAAGAATTCAAGATTCAAAATTGAGTGAGCGATTTTATGTCTTTCAAACGGGCGGACAGGGTTTCGGAGGCCATTAAACGCGAAGTGAGCCTCATGCTGGGGCGGGAAGTGAAGGATCCGGGCATCCACTTTGTGACCGTGACGGCCGTGGAAACCACCGACGATTTGCGCCATGCAAAGGTATTTGTATCGGTTTTGGGCGACGAAAAAACGCGACAAGAATCCATGGATGGATTGGAACGAGCCAAGGGATTTTTGAGAAGTGAATTGGGACACCGGCTTCAATTACGCTATACTCCTGAGATTCAATTCCGGTTGGACAAATCCCTGGACCACGCCATGAAGATCAAGGGCCTCCTGAACGGTTTGAAGGCCGTCGAGGAAAAAAACGATGATGAAGCTTAAGCCTAAAACGATTTTAAAATCATCCGTCAAACGCAAGGCCAATCCTTTCCGCGACGTGGCCAAGCTCATCAAAGCCCGCCAGACCTTCCTCATTACCACCCACGTGAACCCGGACGGGGACGGATTGGGGGCCCAATCCGCCCTTTTTATGGCACTCCGCAAGCTGGGCAAAAAAGTGCAGGTCGTCAACCATGACCCCCTCCCCAAGCGGTTCAGTTACCTGGCTTTCACGCCTTACTACCAAACCAGCGACAAACTGCCGGCTCACGAGGTATGCTTCGTCCTGGACGCCGGGGATTTCACGCGAATCCGCGAGGATGTCCGGCGTGAGGAATTCAGCACGCTTGTCAATATCGACCACCATTATTCCAACAACCATTACGGGGACCACAACTTGGTCATGCCGGAAGCCGCCGCCACCGGCGAGGTGGTATACCGCCTCATTAAGGCCCTCAAGGTGAAGGTGGACAAGAGCATCGCCGAGGGGGTTTACACCTCCATCGTGACCGATACCGGGAGGTTCCGCTATTCCAATACGACCTCCCATATCTTCCGGCTGGCCGCCGAGTTGGAGGAAGCCGGAGCGGATATTTGCCATATCAGCGAGCACATTTTCGGGGACACCAGCCGGGAAGCCATGGAGCTGAACCGCCTGGCCCTGGCCACCGTCCAAACCTATGACGGAGGCTCCATCGGCTCCATGAGCCTCACGCAAAGCGATTTCCTCAAGTCCGGCGCCTCCGACGACGACACCGAAAACCTCATCAACGTGGTGCGTAACCTGGATACGGTGAAGATCGCCATTTTCCTCAAGGAAAGGCCCGATGGGAAGGTCAAGATTTCGCTGCGCTCCAAGAACGGCGTCAACGTGGCCGAGGTGGCCAAACGCTTCAAGGGCGGAGGCCACGCCTACGCGGCCGGCGCCGTGCTGCCGGGCCCCCTCGAAAAAGCCCTCCAGGAAGTGCTGAAAGCCTGTCAGTCGGCCCTTCGTTAAAACCTCATACAAATTTTGAATTTTAAATTATGAATTTTGAATCGTGGACGCTTTCACTCCGTGAAAACTTGGATTTTCCTTCCTTGAACTCAAAATTCGGTTTTCCATGCCTATTTTAAATTCCCTCCGAGGCAAAAGACCATGAATGGCGTCCTTATCCTCAACAAACCCAAAGATTGGACATCCCATGACGTCGTCGCTATGGCTAGGGGAATTCTCCAGGAGAGGCAAATCGGGCACCTGGGCACACTGGACCCCCTGGCCACGGGCGTCCTGCCGCTGGCTGTGGGGGCGGCCACCCGCCTGGTTGAGTTTACGGACTACTCCAAGGAATACACGGCTACCTGTTTGCTGGGAAAATCCACCGACAGCTGCGATATTACGGGGAAGGTCCTGGAGGAAAAACCAGTCCAGGGACTTTCCGAACAGGAGGTCCGGAGGGAAATCTTGGCACTGAAGGGACTTACCGAACAAGTCCCGCCCATGGTTTCGGCGGTCAAAAAAGACGGTCAAAAACTCTACGAACTGGCCCGCCGAGGCGTGGAAGTGGAACGGAAGGCCCGGCCCATCCGCATCGAATCCATTGAAATGATCAGCATCGCCTTGCCGAGGGTCACTTTCAAGGTCGCCTGTTCGGCGGGCACCTATGTGCGCGTTCTTTGCCAAACCCTGGGGGAACGCTTAAGGGTGGGGGGCTGCATGGAAGCCCTAGAAAGGACCCGCGTGGGGCCCTTTTCCATCGGTGATGCCCTAACCCTGGAGGAAGTGAAAAAAAAGGCGGCGGGTGGGGACCTTTCGGATATGTTGCTTCCCGCAAGTAAGTTGGTGAACCACCTGCCCGCGGTCAAAATGGACTACGACACCCTGGCTGCGTTATGCCGGGGCCAAAGCGTCCAAGCCCCGGTTTCCGCCGTCGGCTTGTACCGCGTTATGAACGGCCAGGACCGATTGTCCGCCGTCGCGGAGGTTTCGGGAAAAGAGCGGATTAAACCCCGGAAAGTATTTGGAATGGAAGGGCTTCTATGAAAACCGGAAAACCCATCGTCCTCACCATCGGCGTTTTCGACGGCGTGCACTTAGGGCACCAGGCTCTGCTGCGGCACGCCGCCCGTTTGGCCCAACGGCTCAAGGCCCGGCCGGAAGCCTTGACCTTCCACGACCACCCCATGCATGTTTTAAAGGGTGGCCCCCGTATCCCCTTTCTCCTGCCCCGGCAGGAGACCATCGACCTCTTGAAGCGGGAAGGGGCCCGGAAGGTCCATGTCCTTCACTTCACGCGAACTTTTTCGAGGAAAGATCCGGAACAGTTCGTCCAATGGCTGCGGGGCCTCGGAGTCCCCAAGGGACTTGTGGTGGGGGAAAACTTCCGCTTTGGGCGGGGCGCCAAGGGTGACGTGGCCATCCTGCAAGATTTGGGAAAGAAATACGGCTTTCAAGTGGAGGCGGTCCAACCCGTCCGAATCGCGGGCAAGGTCGTTTCCTCAAGCCAAATCCGGCAATCGCTGGCCGAGGGGAAAACCGAGCTCGCCAACCGAATGCTGGGGCGTCCCTATGCCATTGAGGGTGAAGTGGTCCATGGCCGGCATGTGGGCCATAAGATTGGTTTTCCCACCGCCAATCTTCATGCGGTCAAACAATTCCTTCCCAAGGACGGCGTTTACGCCTGCGCGGTCAAGCTGGGGGCCCGGTTTTACCGGGCAGGGATGAACCTGGGAAAGAGGCCGACCTTCCAGGACGACAGCCACCACCGCCAAGCCGAGGTGCACCTTCTCCATTACTATGGCAAGTTGTATGGAAAGACTATGAAGGTCTACCTTTTGAAATACTTGAGACCTGAAATAAAATTTCCCTCCACTGCGGCCCTTGTCCGCCAAATTAAGAAGGACTTGGTCCGAGCCCACAGGGTCACCCTGAAGGGCCTCAAATAAGCCAGAAACGGCTCTTTACCGAAGGTGATCTTCCTTTACACCCCCCGGCAAAGCCCCTACAATACTGCCCCTGTCCCGACAAGGGATGTTTTTGCAAGCCCTTCGATTTTAGGGACATCCGGCTGAGCTCAGTCGAAGCCCTCAGGGCGCGGACCGTTTGCTTAAAAAGTGTTGATGCGGTCCTTGGCATTGATCCTTTACTTGGCGTTCGTTCACTCTAACGGCCGCTCGGTTTAAGGGGAGTCCATCCGTAAAAATTCGCTTTGAGGAGTGGCCGTTATGATGACGAAAGAGAAGAAGACCCAGCTGATTCAGGATTTCAAGCAAAAGGACGGAGATACCGGTTCCCCCGAAGTCCAGATCGCCCTCGTCACCGAGAGGATCAAGTACTTAACGGAACATTTCAAATTCCATCCCAAGGACCATGCGTCCCGCCGTGGATTACTCAAGTTGGTCGGGCACCGGCGCCGCCTTTTGGACTACCTGAAAAAACACGACGTGAAGCGCTACGCAGGGCTTCTCGATCGTTTGGGCCTTCGCAAATAGGAAAAACAGACAGCTGATAGCGGGTGGCCGATGGCGGGTAGCAACAGATTAAATCCAGCCACCAGCCAAAGGCTACTAGCCATCAGCTGCCTTAATTCCCGACTTCATCCAACCAAACTTATCGAGGAGGCAGTACATGGAACGTGTGAGTGGCGCGCTTGCGCATTCGACTTTAAGCTTTGAGACCGGACGCCTGGCCAAGCAGGCCGACGGAGCCATCCTGGCCCAGTACGGCGAAACCATGGTGCTGGTGGCCGTGGTGGGCGCCAAGGAGCCCATGCCGGGCAAGGATTTCTTCCCCCTGACCGTGGAGTACCGCGAAAGGACTTCGGCCGCCGGGCGCATCCCGGGCGGCTGGTTCAAACGCGAGGGCCGTCCCCGCACCAAGGAAATCCTGACTTCCCGCCTGATCGACCGGCCCATCCGGCCCCTTTTCCCCGACGGTTTCTTCAACGAGGTCCAGATGCACGCCACCGTCATTTCCGCGGACCAGGAGAATGACTCGGACGTGTTGGCCGTTTCCGCCGCCTCGGCGGCCCTGGCCGTTTCCGACATCCCGGTGGCCGATATGTTCGGTTGCGTGCGCGTGGGACGGGTTAACGGCGACCTGGTGGTCAACCCCACCTTCGAACAGCGGGACAAGAGCACCCTGGACTTGATCGTGGCCGCCAGCCGCAAGGCGGTGGTCATGGTGGAAGGGGAAGCCCACGAGGAATCCGAATCCGTTGTCTTCGAGGCCATCAAGCTGGCCCACAAGGAATGCCAGAAGATCATCGACCTGCAGGAACAACTGGTGAAAAAGGCCGGCAAGGCCAAACGCGCCCTCACCCTGGTCAAACCCGAGGAGGCCCTGGTCAAGGACGTCAAGGACTTCGCCTTGGCCAAGATGCGGGAAGCCATGGCGGAAAAAGACAAGCTGAAACGCCAGGACAAGATCGCCCAAGTGGGCAAGGACTCAGTCGAGGCACTGAAGGCCAAGTACCCCGAGAAGGACAAGGACATCCTGGGCATCCTGCACTCCGTCGAGTCCGACCTGGTCCGGGAGGCCATCCTAGACCGCCACGAGCGCCAGGACGGCCGCAAGTTCGACGAATTCCGCCCCATCACCGCCGAGGCCGGTGTTTTGCCACGCACCCACGGCTCGGCCCTCTTCACCCGGGGCCAAACCCAGGCCCTGGTGGTGACCACGCTGGGCACCAAGGACGACCAGCAGATCCTGGAGGAACTGGAAGGCGAGTTCAAGAAGACCTTCATGCTCCACTACAACTTCCCGCCCTACTCGGTGGGCGAGATCAAGCGCCTGTCCGGGCCGGGCCGCCGCGAGATCGGTCACGGCAACCTGGCCGAGCGGGCCCTGGAGCCATTGCTCCCCAAGCACGACGATTTCCCCTACACTATCCAGGTGACGTCCGACATCCTGGAGTCCAACGGCTCCTCCTCCATGGCTTCGGTCTGCGGCGGGGCGCTGTCCCTCATGGACGCTGGCGTGCCCCTCAAGGCGCCTTGCGCGGGCGTGGCGCTGGGGCTGGTCTCCAACGAGGACCTGTCCAAGTACGCCATTTTGACCGACATCCAGGGGCTGGAGGACCACTTCGGCGACATGGACTTCAAGGTGGCGGGCACGCGCAAGGGCATCACCGCCATCCAGATGGACATCAAGATCTTCGGACTCCCCTTCGAGGTCATCGAGAAGGGCCTCTCCCAGGCCAAGCAGGGCCGGCTGACCATCCTGGACATCATGGACAAGACCCTGGCTTCCCCCCGCGGGAAACTTTCGCCCTACGCGCCCCGGATCGTCACCATGAAGGTGCCGGTGGACAAGATCCGCGACGTCATCGGCAAGGGCGGCGCCACCATCAAGAAAATCCAAGAGGATTTCCACGTGGAAGTCAACGTGGAGGACGATGGATCGGTGCATATCGCCTCCGCCAACGGCAAGGACATCGAAGCCGCGCAGAACTTCATCGACGGCCTCATGGCCGAGGCCGAGGAAGGCAAGGTGTACCTGGGCACGGTCAAGAAGATCATGGATTTCGGCGCTTTCGTGGAAATCCTGCCCGGCACCGACGGCTTGGTGCACATCTCCCAGCTGGACCGCCGCCGCGTGGAGCGGGTGGAGGACGTTGTGAAGGAAGGCGACGAGCTCCTGGTCAAATGCATCGGCATCGACCCCAAGACCAAGAAGATCAAGCTCTCGCGCAAGGAAGCGCTGGACCTGAAGATCGAGGACTACCGGAAGTAAAACGGCCTATTACCGCGACCCATTGGCCTCCGGCCAAGGGCTGTCAAAACCACGAGACGCGAAGACCGCGAAGAAAAACGAAGAATAAATATTCTGAAGTTTACTTCGCGTTTTTCGCGCCTTCGCGGTTAAGATGTCTTTGTTTTAAAAGCCCTGGTTGAAGAAACCAGGGCTTTTTTTATGCCCGAAGGTGTAAAATTTCTTTACTGTGAAAGAATCCTCCAACCACAAAACCATGCTGAAAAAGGAAGAATGGGGCGGCCTCACCTTCCTGGCCCTTTTCGCCGCTTACGCCTTTCCCCCCTATTTCATCTACCTGATGACCATGGCGGCCCTGACCGCCTCCTCCTACCTTTGGACCACTCACCTGTCCGAGGTGGATAAGCAGCGGTTCATCGACTTTGAAAAGGAGTTCCGTAAGGGCTACAAACTGGAAAAGACCGGACGGGTGAAGGAGGCGCTGGAGTGGTACCAAAAGCTGGATCAAAGCTACGCGGACCATCCCCAGGCCCACCACCTGGTGACGTTCCAAATCAAAAAACTCACCTCCGGAAAAGAACCCCCGCCGAAGAAAACCGCTTCCCGCAAGGCCCAACGAGAGGAAGGGTAAGCCGTGGCCGCCTTTACCTGCCGCGAATGCGGCCACAGCCTGGAGTCCGAATTCCGCTTTTGCCCCATTTGCGGGGCTGTCCATGAACCGCTGGACAAGCTGACGGAAGAAGGCATTGCCGCCTTTGAGGAGGGCGAATACGAAAAGGCCCTGCGGCTCTTCAAATCCGTGGCCCAAAAGCAGCCCTTCAGCGCCTTCGGCCACCGGGATGTCGGCCACGCGGCCTTCCACCTGCAGGATTTCAACGCCGCGCTGGAATATTACGAAAAAGCGCTCAAGATCCATGCGAACCTGCTGGATGTGCACTTCAATATCGGCCTGATTCACATGAAAAGGGGACATGTGAGCGACGCCATGTTTTCGTTCATGGAGGCGCTGCATTTCATCCACCCGCTCACGCCGGGCAGCTATTACCTGGGCCTTTTCCACAGCCAGGAAAGCCTGGTCTTCCAGTGCCGGCTAAACCTGGGCATGCTTTTCCGGCAAAGGGGGGAACTGGAAAAGGCGCTGGAACAGTACCAGATCGTGGCCGATTCCAATTCCCGCAACGTGCCCGCCCTGGGAAGCCTGGGGGACTGCTTGATGGCGCTGGAGCGTTACGATGAAGCCATCAAGGTTTATAAGAAGGCCCTCAAGATGCTTCCCGATGGCAATGAAAAACTGAACCTGCAAAACGACCTGGGCATCGCCTACTTCAAGAAGGGCGAACTGGAGAAGGCCGTGGCTGAATTCAAGGCGGTCCTGAAGAAGGACCCGGACCACGTGAACGCCATCTACAACCTGGGGCAGGTGTACTACCACGAGGGATTAACCGGCCGGATGAAAGAGGATTACGAGGAATTCGTCAAATCCTCCAAAAACGCCGCTTCCATCCTTTTCGCCCTGTCCAAATCCATGGTGTCCGCGGCCTCGGCGGGCAAAGACCGGCCCGTGGAGGAAACCAACCTCATCGGGGAAAGCCCCCCCCTACGGCGCATCCTGGACCTCCTCAAGCGGGCCGCGGCCAGCGACGCCACGGTGCTCATCCTGGGCGAGAACGGGACGGGTAAGGAACTGGCGGCCCGGGCCATCCACCAGCAGTCGTCCCGGCACGATAAGCCCTTCGTGGCCCTGGCCTGCTCGGCCCTGAGCGAGTCCCTTTTGGAAAGCGAGCTTTTCGGCCACGAGAAGGGGTCCTTCACGGGCGCTGTCGGCCAGAAAATAGGAAAATTTGAGGCCGCCGACCAGGGCACGGTGTTCTTGGACGAGATCGGGGAAATCTCCCTTTCCACACAGGTGAAGCTCCTGCGGGTGCTGCAGGAAAGGGAGTTCGAGCGCGTGGGCGGGACCCAGGCCGTGCGGGTGGACATCCGGGTTATCGCGGCCACGAACCGCGACCTGAAGAAGGCCATCCAGGAAGGAAGGTTCCGGGAGGACCTTTTTTACCGGCTCAACGTGATCGTCATCGAGATGCCCCCCTTGAGGGAACGGGAGGGGGACCTGCCCCTTTTGGTCAAGTATTTCCTGGAGAACCTCAAAGCCAGCCGCCCCACGCGGTTTGAGGGCATCTCCAGCGAAGCCTTGGCGGTGATGCAACGTTACCGGTGGCCCGGTAACGTGCGGGAACTGGAAAATGTCATGGAGCGGATCGTGACCTTGAACGACGACATCATTATCAAGCCCGAACACCTGCCGGAGGAAATCACCGGCGCCACCCCCGCGGCAGGTTCGGGGGGCAGCCTTTCCATTCCCCCAGCCGGGGTTTTGGAATCCGTGGAAAAAGACATGATTTTGCGGGTTTTGAAGGAATCCCATTTCAACAAAAAGCAGGCGGCGACGAGGCTAGGCATCAGCCGTCCTACGCTCTATCAAAAAATTAAGAAATATAGAATATCTTTGAGATAAATGTTTGACAAATTGTAAATATATTATACAATTCATTTAGATGTGTAATTATTTTTTACATAATTAATTATGTCCGATTTTAAAAAATCTTTAATTTAAGGCTTTTTTGCAATGTTATTAACCGCTCAATAGGTGGCACGGACATTGCTTAATATAAAACCGAAGCTGGCTAGCGACAACTGGCAAGCTTCTTAAACGAATCAAAATAAAACTCACCTCCAAGCCTCGGTCCGACCCACCGGGGCTTTTTTTTGCCTTTTTCTAATGTTCCCAGAGCTTTTGAGGGTTTTTTTCGCTGTGTTATAGTGCCTGAACGGCAGTTTACGGCTCACAGTTAACAGTTGGCAGTTAAAATCCTCACTGCCACCTGTCAGCTGTGGACCGTTAGCTGTTCTTGGAGGACACCTTTGAACGCCAACTGGATTCTATTCCTCGTCACCTTCGCCCTTTCCCTTGGGTTGACCCCGTTTTTCCGCAAGATCGCCCTGCGGTCCAATTTCCTCGACAGTCCCATCGGCCAATTGAAGAAGCACACGGCTCCCGTACCCTATTTAGGTGGGCTGGCTATTTACTTTTCCTTCCTCTTGGGAATCCTGGGGGTATTGATTTTGGCCAAGCCGCCGGATTTTCCCAGGGTTTTGGCCATCTTCGTTGGGGGGACCGTCGTGGCCCTGATGGGGCTGGCCGACGACCTTTTCTCGCTTTCGCCAGCGGTTAAGTTCCTCATCGAGATCATCGCC
Organism: candidate division FCPU426 bacterium; assembly: GCA_030041545.1. Lineage (GTDB taxonomy): Bacteria > Oederibacteriota > Muellerivitia > Muellerivitales > Muellerivitaceae > JAJPJW01. The sequence continues at coordinate 22,151 of JASHNQ010000046.1, forward strand.
GCGGCGCTGCTTATCCTTTTTGGCGTACAGCTTGAATTTTTGCCCAGCCACCTTGTCTTAGGCTGGGTGTTGACGGTGTTTTGGGTGGTAGGGGCCACCAACGCCCTCAACCTCATCGACATCATGGACGGACTGGCGGGCGGGGTGGCCGTGATCGCCTGCCTGGGTTTCGTGCTGGTGCCCTTTTTGGGGGCCCAAAGTTACGTGCACCTCATTGCCGCGGCCCTGGGTGGAAGCGTGTTGGGGTTTCTCCCCTATAATTATCAGCCCGCCCGCATCTACATGGGCGACTCAGGCGCGCTTTTCGTGGGGTTCGTCCTGGCGGGCATCGCCATGGGACACGGCTACAGCCAAGTCAACATCGTGGCCCTTTGCGCGCCGCTTTTAATCCTGGGCGTCCCCCTTTACGACACCGCCTTAGTGATGGCGCTCCGGTTCCTGAAGGGCCGCTCCATGTTCCGCGGTTCCAACGACCACCTTGCCTTGCGGCTGCGCTCCCTGGGAATGACGGTCAAGCAGGTCACGGGGTCGCTTTGGGCCCTGTCGGCCCTCTTGGCGGCCGCGGCCGGGTTCCTAGTGCGGTTTTCGGAAAAACGGGCGCTGGTCTTCATGGTGTTCTTCTCCTTCGCCGCCCTGGTTTTCACGATGTACGTCTCCAGCATCCGCGTCGATGAGGGCGTGAAGAAGATCAAGGAAAACCCCTTCCGCATCTTCCTCCCGGACAACCCAGGCACGGATAAAAAGCGACCTCAAAAGGCCAAAAGAAGAGATTTTGGCCACCGGTGAATGGGATGAATGGGATGGCAAAATCAAAAAATAAAAAGCCGATAAGATGGAACAAAACCATTGGTGGGTCTTGCCCCTGTTTGTCCCCTTTATCCCATTCCCCTGTGGCCCCATTCGCTTTGGGCTTTCTTTTATGAAAGTTGAAACCCTGATCGCCGGAGGGGGGCTGGCCGGACTCTCCTGCGCCCGCGAGCTTCATAGCGCCTTCCATCCCTACTTGTTGGTGGAAAAAGAGAGGGAAGCGGGCGGCCTTTGCCGGACGGTCTTGGACCGGGGTTTCACCTTCGACTACACCGGCCATTTCCTCCATTTCCAAAAGGAAGAAATGAAGGAATGGGTGCTTCACCTGGTGGGGGGGGGATTGAAAACCCGTACCCGGCACGCGGTCATTTACAGCCAGGGGACCTACAGCGAATATCCCTACCAGGAAAACAACGCGGGGTTGCCCTCCCAAACAGTCCGGGAAAACGTGCTGGGTTACCTGGAGGCCGCCCTTCGCCGGCGGTTCCTGGGGGCGGATCCTTCCCGCGCCGGTGACTTCAAGACCTGGTGCCTGCAGGCCTTCGGCCCGGGCCTTTCCAAGCATTTCATGTTTCCCTATAACGAGAAGCTTTGGAAGTTCCCCCTTTCCCATTTAACCACCCACTGGATGGGCCGTTTCGTTCCATCGCCCCGCGTTTTGGAAGTGCTGCACGGCGCCTTCACCCGGCGGCCCTCGGCCTCAGGCTATAACGCCACTTTCCTGTATCCGGACCAAGGGGGTATTTCCATCCTGCCCCGCGCCATCGGCCGCGGCCTTCCCGGCGTTTGGACGGGCGTGGGGCTGCGAAGCTTGGACCTTTTAAAGGGCAAAGCCCACCTGACCAACGGGCGGGAAGTGGAGTACGGCCGCTTGGTCTCCAGCCTTCCCCTTCCCCGGCTGGCGGCCCTGTCCCGGGGACTTCCCGCCACCCTGGCTCGTTCCATCCGGGACCTGAAAGCCACGTCCATTTACAACATCAACCTGGGCCTCAAGGGGAAACAGCCCATTCCCTACAGCTGGGTGTATTTCCCGGAAAAAGAATTCATGTTTCACCGCGCGGGGTCGGTTTCCGCTTGCGTGCCAACGGTGGCGCCCCAAGGCCACGCCTCGCTTTACGTGGAATTCTCCTACCGGAACGGAAAACCCGATGCCGGAAAACTTGGGAAACACGCCCTCCGAAAACTGAAAGAACTGGGATGGATCCAAAGGGAAAGGCAAATCGTGAGCCGCGTGGACCTCAACCTGCCCGGCGCCTACGTGATTTACGACGGGAAAAGGGATGAAACCGTGGCCGGCCTTTTGGCTTTTTTCCGGAAACACCGCGTTTTATCCGTCGGCCGCTACGGCCGGTGGGAATACGGCAGCATGGAATCGGCCATGGAACAAGGCCTGACGGCCGCCCGGGAGATCCTGGGAAGCCGTTGAGGACCCGTCGAAGAACCTCCCGGTCAAGCTCACCGCAGAAGATATCCACCCCACGGAAAGTCCTTTCCTGACCTCATCTTGCCCAAACGCCCCAACCGCCGAATTTTTCCCTTGACGGTTCTAGTTTGATATTGATAATCATTTTCAATTAAGCCGCCCCGCGCCGCGAAAGAAACGGGGCCGCTGGATCGGGTGAGGAAAGGGAACCGGGATGGGCCTTCCAATCGAGCATCAAATCATCGCGGTTGGAAATTGAAGGACGGCATGCCCCCGTCCGCGGCCGGCCGGGGCGCCGCTAAGACAAAACAGGATAAAGATATGAAACTCAAAAGCATGGCTTCAACCGCATTAGTCCTCTGCGCCACCCTGTTTTGGGCGGGAGGGGATGTGCAAGCCCTTGCGGCGGACGCCGCGGGGGAAACGCCCCCCGGGGAGGCCTCCTCCAACACCCTTTCAGCTTCCGCAACCCCGAGCTCGGCGGTCGTCACCCTGCCGGAGGTCACCGTGCTGGGGGATTCGGAGGCGCTCTGGCAGAAGAACCAGGCGCTGGATGAGGCCCGCGATAAGAACCTGCTGCCCCCCATCGGCAATACCACTTACAACATGGGCCAGGAGGCCCTCCAGGCCCTGCCGCAAGGCGATAACACGCCGATCGACAAGGTCCTCCTCCAGGCACCCGGCGTGTCCTACGATTCGGCCATCAGTAACCCGGATTTCCACGTCCGCAACGAGTACGCGAACGTCCAATACCGCGTCAACGGCATCCAGCTCCCGGACGGGGTCTCGGCGCTGGGGCCGATCCTGGAAACGGGTTTTATCGGGAACCTCAACCTGCTCGACGGCTCCCTGCCCGCCCAATACGGGCTTCGCACCGCGGGGGTGGTGGACATCACCACGAAAACCGAGTTCGATCCGGGCGGGAACCTGGACCTTTACGGCGGCACATGGGAGACCCTCAGCCCCACCCTTGAATACGGCGGGGGCAGCGGCCGGACGCAGTATTTCTTCACTGGAAGCTACCTTCAAAGCCAGCAAGGCCTGGAGAACGCCATGCCGACGGCGGACCCGGTCCACGACGATACGACCCAGGGCCGGTTCTTCGGGTATGGATCAACCCTTTTCGGGGACTCCACCCGGCTGACCTACATGGCCGGCGCCTTCATCGGCCAGTTCCAGATCCCGGACATCGCCGGCCAGACGCCCCTGGGGGATTACGGGCCCAGCACCCTGGATTCGACCCTCGTCAACGACAACGAAACCGACCAGGCTTACTTCGGCATCGCGGCCCTGCAGACGCATAACGACGACCTGGACACCCAGGCGTCGGTTTACACGCGTTACGCCTCCATCCACTATGTTCCGGACGTATACGATGAACTCGTCTTCAACGACGAGGCCTCGGACGTTTCCCGCCAAAGCCTCCTGGGCGGATTGCAATTCGACGCCGCCCAACGCCTGGGCGACGGCCACACCCTCCGGGGGGGTATCGTGTTCAACCTGGAGAACACATGGGTGGACGACCTCTCGACCGTGTTGACCCTGGACTCGAACGGGAATCCCGAGGCCAATCCCGAGACCATCAACGACTCCACCACCGAGCTCGGCTGGACCGGGGGGGTTTATGTCCAGGACGAGTGGCGCTTGGGCGGCGACCTGACCGTGAACGGGGGCCTGCGCTTCGACCTGATGGACGAGTTCGTCTCCGCCGACCAGCTCAGCCCGCGGCTGGCCCTGGTCTACAAGCCGGGCGGCGGCACGACCTTTCACGCCGGGGTCTCGCGGTATTTCACCCCGCCCATGCAGTCCCAAGCCACGCCCAACAACCTCGCCTTGTTCCAGGGCACTACCCAGCAGCCGCAGACTCCGCTGGACGACCCGGTGGAACCGGAGCGGGCCTGGTATTTCGACGCGGGCCTGGACCAGGCGCTCTTGCCCGGGCTCACGGCCGGCCTGGACGCCTATGACAAGGTCTCGACCGACACCCTGGACGACGCCGACTTCGGGTCCTCCGTGGTGCTCGACCAGTTCAATTACGCCAACGGCTACAGCCAGGGCCTTGAGTTCAAGGCCGACTACGCCCAAGGGGGCTTCCGGGCCTACGGCAACCTGTCCTACGAGATCACCCGGGTCGAGGACGTGGTCTCGAACCAATACCTTATCGACGGTCCCGCCTACAGCTACAGCCCGCCCGACGAACTGGCTTACCTCGCCGACCATTACGTCCCTTCCTCCGACGCCCAGCTGGTCACCTCTTCTTTCGGCGCCTCCTACCGCTGGAGCGGCCTGCTGGCCAGCGTGGACGGCATCTACGGCAGCGGGTTGGCCGCGGGTTTCGCCAACGAGCAGAGCGAACCCGCCTATACGGAGTTCAACTCGGCGCTGGCCTGGTCCTTCGACCCCTGGCGCGACCCGGAACCATTGACACTGCGCTTGAGCGCCGTCAATATCTTTGACACCATTTACCTGTTGCGCGGCGGCACGGGTATCGGCGAGTTCGCCCCCCAGTACGGGCCGCGCCGGGGGCTGTTCGCCGACCTATCCCAAAAGTTCTAGGAGCTTCTGACAAAACCACCAAACTCTTGCCACAAAGTACACATGCCGGCCTTCCATAAAGTTGTTAAAGAGGTCGGTATAGTACCGATTTCATTAACTCTTTTAAGGTGAATCGGCACAAAGGACACAAGGCAAGGCCTGAAACCGGGATAAAATCAAAAGATTTAACTTCGTGTACTTTGTGTCCTTCGTGGTGAGAGGATTTTGTTAGAGGCTCTCAATCAAAAAAAATTGAAAAGGAGGGGAGATTGATCCAGTTAATGACGAAGGGCGGGCCGGTGATGTGGCCCCTGCTGGTGGTTTCCATCCTGACCGTGACCGTGGTCCTGGAGCGGCTGTGGTTCCTCATCCGCGAGGCCCGGTTTAGAAAGCCCGGCGACGTTGAGAAGTTCCTGTCCTTGCTGGAAAAGGGCAGGGCCGCCGAAGCCCTGGAGGCGGGGAAGCAGTCCACCGACTACGTGGCGCGGGCCCTCACCTACGCCCTGGGCCACAAGGAGGAATCCCTGGCCAACGCCTTCCTGCAGGCCTCCAACCGCGAACTGGGCCGCTTCAACCGGGGCCTGCCCATCCTGGACACGGTCATCACCTTGGCGCCGCTGCTGGGCCTCTTGGGGACGGTCACGGGGCTGATCCATTCCTTCGGCATCCTGGGCGACCAGGAACTACAGGCCCCCACGGCCCTCACCGGCGGCATCGCCCAAGCCCTCATCGCCACGGCCTTCGGCCTGGTGATCGCGGTGACCGCGCTCATCCCCTTCAATTTCCTCAACGCCCGGCTGGAACAGGCCCGGCAGGAACTGGAGGACACGGGCACCCAGGTGGAGCTGATCCTGCGCAAGGACGGCGCCTGACATGAGGATCCCCTCCCCCGCCGCCCGGCGGCGGGCCCGCATCGAGATCATCCCCTTGATCGACATCATGTTCTTCCTGCTGGCCACCTTCATCATGGTTTCGCTTTCCATGATCCAAAACCAGGGGCTGCCCGTGAACCTGCCCTCGGCCTCCTCGGCCAAGGCCGACTCCTCCCATCCCTCGGCCGCCCTCTCGGTGACGTCCGACGGGAGGGTTTATTGGAACAAGGAGGAGGTCACGATGGATTCCCTCACCGGGCGCCTCCAGGGCCTGGCGGGCTCCGATCCCGACGCCAAGGTCATCATCAACGGCGACAAGAAAGCGGATTTTGGGACGGTGGTGGCCGTCTTGGACGCGGCGCGCAAGGCGGGCATCCGGCACACGGCCATCCGGACCACCCCGTCCCGGAAATAGGCCATGGACGCGGCTTCCTATTTTGGAAGGGCCACGGACCGCACCCGGTTCCTCCTTTGCGCCGGTTGCGCGGTCTTGCTCCACGCCCTCGCTTTCACCATCGGTGGGCTGGCCCTGGCCACCAAGCCCGAGTACGGGATGGCCGGGGCCGTGGCCCGCGGCGGCCCGCCCCGGCCGGTGGCGCCGCCCGCGGCGGATACGGTGGTTTTGGACGATGAATCACCCGTGGTCACCGTCCACCAAAAACACATCCCCCAACCCGCGCCCACGCCGGTTCCCGCCCAGGCTGTCGGCGGGCCCTCCTCGGGCGGCGCCCTGGCGGTTCCTTCCTATTTCCAAAACCCGCCCCCGCCCTATCCCGAGGAAGCCCGGAGGCTGCGCGAGGAGGGCTTGGCCGTCCTGCACGTGGAGGTGGACGCCCAAGGCAACGTGACGTCGGCGGTCCTCAAGCAAAGCACGGGCTTTCCGCCGCTGGATGACTCGGCCCTTGCGACGGTCAAAACCTGGAAGTTCAAGCCGGCCCGCATGGGGGGAATCCCGGTTTCCACCTCGGTGGACATCCCGGTGCGCTTCAAGCTGGAGGACACCCGTTAGGAAATGGGCCACAGATGCAGGGATAAATGGATTGGGCAAGAAACGACTCAAAAAATGATTTTAAAGTCCCATGAATCCCCTGAATCCGTGGCTAAATTTTATTCTGCACAGGTATGGAGTGATATAATCTGCGGCAAATTATTCCCAACACCGAGGCGATATGGCACCCCCACTGGATCTTGAAACCCTCAAGCCCTTGTCCCTGTTCAAGGACCTGACCCCCGTGGAACTGGCCAGCGTGGCCCCGCTGTTTTTCGAGAAGTCCTACCTGCAAAACGCCACCCTCTTCGTGGAGGGCATGACCGGCGAGATCCTTTATCTCATCAAAAAAGGCTCCGTCCACATCACCAAGAAGGGGCCCAACAACCAGGAAATCGTGCTGGCGACGCTCAAGGAGGGGGAATTCCTTGGGGAAATGTCCTTGATCGACAACCGGCCCCGGACGGCCACGGCCAAGGTGGCCGAGGAATCGCAGCTATTGGTGATGACCAAGAAGGCTTTCACCACGCTTTTGGAAAAACACCCGGATATTGCCTTGAAAATACTGCTGGTCTTCCTGAGAATAGCCAATGAACGCCTCCGGAAGGCCAACGAGTCCATCAAACAGTTATAAAACGTCTAAAAACCATTGAACCACAAAGGCGCCATGCCTTTGTGGTTCAATTTTTGTTTTGTCTTAATTAACGTAAACGGATCTTCCCATGAAAAAGAAATTGGCCGTCTTAAACGCCCTGCTCCTGGGACTGGGGCTTTGGCTGTCGAGCAGCGCCCCGGCCAAGGCCGACATCGACGGCGAGGGCCTCTCCGTCGATCCCAGCGCCTATTGGTATTACGCCTGCGCCGTCTACGCCCAGCGCACCGGGGATCCCAACCAGGCCCTCTCCGACTTCCAGCAGGCGGCCCGCTACGACCCCACGTCCTCCTCCATCCACGACCGGCTGGCCTACCACTACTACGTGGAAGGGCTGGACTACAAAAGCGTGGAGGAACTCCAAAAGTCCATCCAGATCGAGCCCAATAACATCGAAACCCGCCTGATGCTGGCCGAGCTTTTTTCCAGCCAAGGCGAATACGGCAAGGCCCAAAAGGAATACCAGGAAATCCTCAAGATCGACCCGAAAAACGTCGACGCGCATTATTACCTGGCCGGGGTGCTGGCCAGCCAAAACCGCATCGAGGACGCCCTGCAACAGTACGAGGCCATCCTCAAGGACAACCCCAAGGCCGCGGGGGTCTATTACAACATGGGGCTCATTTACACCCGCGCCAACCAGGCCTTCAAGGCCGAGGATTCCTTCAAGAAGGCCATCGAGCTGGACCCCGACATGGAAGCCGCCTATACCTCCCTGGGGCTGGTGTACGAGCTGGATGAGAAACCCCAGGAAGCCATTGACGCTTACCAAGCCCTCCTGAAGATAAACCCGGACAACCCCCAGGTTTACCTGGCCCTGGGCCAGCTTTACTACAACAACAAGCAGGACCCGAGGGCCCTGGACGCCTTCCAGCACTATGCCCGCCTGAAGCCCGACGACGCCACGGTCGACGACTACATCGGCCTGTGCTATTTCCGCCTGCAGCGGTATACCGATGCCATCGACAGCTTCCAGAGGCTCCTGGACAAGGAACCGGCCAACGCGCTGGTGCGGTTCCGCCTGGCGGCGGCCTACGAGGAAACCAAGGATTACGCCTCGGCCGAGGACCAGTTGAAGTCCATCCTGGACAACGACGACAAGTCCGTGGACGCCTGGGTGCGCCTGGCCCTGCTTTACGACAAGCAGAAGGACGACGCGGCCGCCCAAAAGGCCGTGGAGAGCGGGCTCAAGGCCATGCCGGCCCAGCCGGACCTCTTGCTGGTGCAGGCCATGCTGTACCAGGAAGGGGACAAGAACGACCAAGCCGCCCCCTTCTACCGGAAAGTCGTCGAGATCGAGATGGGTTACAAGCACAAGCAGGCCGCCGAGTACAACGTGGGCACCTTGGCCCAGGCCTATTTCAACCTGGGCGCGCTCCTGGACAAGCAGGGCAGGTTCGACGACGCCATCGACGCCATGAAGAAGGTCATCGAGGCGCAGCCCGACAACGCCGACGCCTACAACTACATCGGCTATTCCTACGCCGACAAGGGCATCCAGCTGGACGACGCGGAAAAATACGTGCAAAACGCCTTGAAGCTGGACCCGGACAATTCCTACTACCTGGACAGCATGGGATGGGTTTATTTCAAGAAGGAGAAATACAAGGAAGCCCAGGAGCAGCTGGAAAAGGCCGTCCAAAACCTCAAGAACGCCCAGAAGGACGACGCGGTCATTTACGACCACCTGGCGCAGACGCTGGTGAAGCTGGGCCAAAAGGACGACGCCGTGGTCCAGTGGAAGAAAGCCCTCGAGTTGGACCCGGACAACAAGGACTATTCGGAAAAAATCGAGAAGAACTCCCCCCCCGATTTGTGAAAAAGAATTTCTTTGTGTCTTTGTGCCTTCGTGTTGGAAGTGGGTTTTAGCCGTGAAGACCACCGCGCTCCTTCGCGCGCCCGCCAAGGTTAACCCCATCCTGGAAGTCCTGGGGAAACGGGACGACGGTTATCACGAATTGGTGTTGGTGTTCCAGGCCGTCGGCCTTTACGACGAGTTGGAGTTCGCGCGGGGCGGGGAAGGGGTGCGGCTGGAAATCGTGGAATCCCCTTCGCCCTCCGCCTTTTCCCAGGCCCCGCCGGGCAAACTGGCCGCGGACGATTCCAACCTGGTGATGAAGGCCGCGCGGCTTTTCCTCAAGGAAGTCCTCAAGGGGGAGGCGGACGTCCTGATCCGCTTGAAAAAAAGGATCCCCCTGGCCGCGGGCTTGGGGGGCGGCTCCAGCGACGCAGCCGCGACGTTGATGGGGCTCAACCTGGTTTTTAACGCCCTGGCGCCTCCCCAAACCTTGGAAGCCCTCGCCGCCCGGCTGGGATCGGACGCGCCGTTTTTCTTGACCGGCGGCACGGCCTTGGGCACGGGGCGGGGCGAGGTCATCACGCCCCTGGAACCCGCGCCCCCCATGCCCCTGGTCTTGGTCAAGCCCGCCGCGGGCCTCTCCACCCCCGCCGTCTACCAGTCCGGAAAGGCCCTCTTTAGCTCCGGGGAAAGGGCGCGAAACTTCCGGAGCCTCCTGCGCGAAAAGAATTTGCCCAAAATCGCCGGTTCTTTGTTTAATAGCCTGCAACCGGCGGCCTTCGCCCTGATGCCCGAGGTGGAGGCCATCAAACAAGGATTGATGCGGGCGGGCGCCCTGGGCGCCCTGGTTTCGGGAAGCGGTCCCACGGTTTTCGGCATCGCCCCCGGCAAGGCCGCGGCGGAAAAGATCGCCGCACCAATGGAGGGCGAGGGGAGGTGGGTGTTCGTCACTTCCACCATTGGCACCGGGATCGAGGTCATAGGGTAGGTTATGTTGATCTATTCATGTGTCATTGCGAGGAATGCACGCCGAATAGGCGGGCGTCTATGACGAAGCAACCCCAGTTGAAACATGCCGTTTCAAAGAATGTACGGCCACGGCTAAAACCACCCATGAACTGAGGTTGTCCTTGGCCTATGGCCAAGGATGGTTGGCCTGAATTTCAGGCCAACTACTTCAATCCTGCCTCAAAATTTGAGGCTCGCAATGACAGATTAAAAAAACGAGTTAATCAATGAACCCAACCAACAAAAAGAAAAGCCGCCCGATCCTGTGGGCCGCCATAGCGGTCGTGGCCGTCCTTTGGGCAGGCGGCCTTTATGTCATCTACCAGGTGCTGCCCGAAAAGGTGGCCGAAGGCATCGTGGCCCAGGCCCAAGTCCGCAAGCCGACCACGGAGACCCCCAAGGATTACGGCATCACCGGCTACCAGGACGTTTCCTTCCTCACCTCGGACGGCGTGACGCTTTCGGGCTGGTGGCTGCCGCAGAAGGCCCCGAAAAAGCCCTTGGGAACCATCCTCCTCTCCCACGGGGTTTTCAGGAACCGCCAGCAGGTCCTGGGCCGGGCCGTGTTTTTATGGAACCTGGGCTACCAGTGCCTGCTTTTCGACCTGCGGGGCAACGGCGAAAGCGGACCCAGCCCCGTCTCGGGGGGCGTTTTGGAGGCCAACGACTATTTGGCCGCGGAAAAATTCCTGGAAAGCCGGCATGAGGCGGGAAAGCCCCTGGTCTTTTTCGGCTTTTCCCTGGCGGCCATGAGCGCCTTGAGGGCGGCGGTGGGGGATTCCGCCCTGGACGCGGTCATCGCCGACAGCCCCCTGGCCAACCTGAAATCCTACGTTTCCCGGCGCACCATCGGGGGGGCCTTCACCTCCCTGCCCGGGTTCCTCGGGGCATGCCTCAAGGATTACGACCAATTGACCGGCCTCACCCTCACGGAAAAGGACCTAGACCTGACGCCCGTGGTGGAAAAGCTGGACCAAGCGCCCGTGCTTTACATCACCGGCGAGGAGGACGACCTGGCCAAGTCCGACGAGGTGCGCCAGCTCTTTGACCATACGCCCGCCCATCACCGCAGGCTGGCCTATATCCCCGACGCGGGGCACGAGGAAACCTTCAAGAAATACCCGGTTATCTACGAGAAGGTAGTCACGGAATTCTTGACGGACTTAAGGAACGGCTTCCCCAAGCCGCAGGATGAGACGGCGAAAGGGGAAGATAAGAAACCAGCCATTAAAAATTAAACCCAACCTCCCTTTTTGGGGGGGATAAAATGGCTGGGGCGGTAGGATTCGAAGCTAAAACTTTTACATGTCATCTCTGCCTCAAACACCTTGAACTGTATAAGCTTTTAGCGCGATTGGCTTACAAGAGCCTCCACAAAACGGACCCATGATTTTGACGCGTTTTGAATGGTTATGTCCTTGTTTGAGGTCAAAAGGGTAGATGAAAGGTAGATTGGTTAATTCCGGTTAAGCCTCGCCCACACCCACCATCTGTTCACGCAACTTCGCGATGTCCTTCGTGGGCGTGCCGCCGAAGAAGCGCCCATATTCCCGGCTAAATTGGGAAGCCGAAAGATATCCCACCTGTCGGCTGGCGATGCCCGCATCCTTGACCTCCGAGAGCATGAGCCGACGGGCTTCTTGCAGGCGCAGGACCTTTTGGAACTGGAGCGGGCTCATGGAAGTAACCGCCTTGAAGTGCATGTGGAAGGTCGAAACGCTCATGTTGGCCAGCTTGGCCAGCACTTCGGTCTTCATGGGCTGGGAGAAATTGGACTTTATCCAGGCGACCGCCTTGGCCACGCCGTTCACGCCCGAATCCTTCAGACCGATCTGGGCCGTCCTCGGGCCGATGGGACTGCGCAAAACGCGGATCAAGATCTCATCGACCACCAAGGGGCCTAAAAGCTCGGCTTCGCCGGCTTGGGACACCAACTCCAGCAGACGGATGCCTGCGTCCTGCACCTTGTAGTCGGCCTCGCCCAGGTAAATGGCCCGGCTCTCCCGAACCGGTGGGATTCCCTTGGGGTAGACCCGCAAGGTCAACTCGGCAATCTTCTGGGGAGTCAGGTCGAGCCGGAGGGCCAGAAAGGGTTCGGCGGCGCTGGCCTGCGTGATCTGGAAGGTCGCCGGAATATCTACCGAGAAAACGATCATCTTCGTGGAATCGTAGACGAAAACTTCATTGTCCAGCATGACGCTCTTGGCTCCCTGGGCCACGACGCACAAGGCCGGTGTGGCCAAGCCATGTGCCACACTGCTGTTCACCTTGGACCGGCGGATGGCGTGCACTCCGGGGATCTTGGTCTCAAAACAACCGTCGTAGGGCGCGTAGGTTTTGATCAACTCCGCCAGCCTGGATAGTTTGAGCCCGATGGATTCGGTCTTTTTAGACGTTTTCAAAATACTCACCTCCAATGGGTTCTTATTGTAATGGTCTCTTGGTCCAAAGGCATCCAGGCTATTTCGCGAATACTTCTTTCGCTACGCCCATCCCCGTCATGGCGCAGGGCCAGCCCCCGTAAAAGGCCAAATGAGTAATGGTTTCCTTAAGTTCCTCTTTCGTCACCCCGTTGTCCAAAGCCCGACCAAGGTGGTGCCGCAGTTGGTCTGGGCGGTTCAAGGCCACTAGGGCCGCCACTGTGACGAGGCTGCGGTCTCTCTTGGAAAGTTCTTCCCTTTCCCACACGTCATCGAACAAAACCTTGTCGGTGAGTTCAACCAGCTTTGGGGCGAAATCCCCGAACATCTTTTGCGCTCCTGTCGGTTCTTTACTCATGTCGATCCTCCTTGTTTTTTAAAACCACTCGAACTGGTATGCCATTTCAGGGCCCTTTGCCCCGCCATAGGCGATCTCCGCCACCATCAAAGCGAAAGGTTCGGTATAACGAGCTGCCTTCAGGCCGCCTAGATCAAAGGGCTCGAACCCCACATCGCGGATGAGTCCTGCGGCCGTCCTTTTAGCACCTAGGTCGTCCCCACAATAAACCAGACTAGGCATGGAGCTTCTGGACTTAGCCTCAAAGACACCGAAAAGAACCTCGCTGGGAATAGTATTGAAGGCCCCGACCACTTTGGCCTTGGGCACTTTCTTGGCTAGTTCCTCGGCCCCCGAAGTGGTCAACCCCAGCACGAGTCCCGAATTATCGGCATCCATCGGAAGTGAACAGGTGAGAATCACCTTGCCAGAAAGGTTACCCGCCTGCTTAAGCACATCATCCACTCGGGACCAATGAACGGCCAAAAGCAGGGCGTCTGCGCTTTCCGCTGCCTCGGCGACAGTACCGGCTTTTGCCTTAGCGCCTGCCTCTTTCGCCAACCTTTCCAGCTTTCCCTTGGTCTTGGCGTAACTAAAAACGACTTCATGCCCGGCCTGGGCGAAGATCGTGCCGAGTTTTCCGCCCATCAAACCTGAACCCAAAATGCTGATTTTCATATGTCCTCCGGTTTATAACCTGGCTTTTTGTAGAGGTTCTTTGGCTTGTCCAGGATTTCGGGTTTATATACCTTTTCTACCCAATCCTTTGCGGAAACCTCCTCCATTGAGACCGAAACGGATTCCTCCCCGTAACGAAAGGCTTTCATCACGTCCTGGGTTATGGCCTCGGCCAACTTTTTCTTCTGCTCTTCAGATTTCCCAGGATAAAGTTTGACGATGACATGTGGCATAAAGGTGTCCTCCTCTAAACCTTTAAAAGTGTTTTAATCGCTCGGCGCTCATCCATTGCCTTGTATCCTTCGGCAACCATTTCCAAAGGCAATGTCAGATCAAAGACCTTCCCCGGATCAATCTCCCTTTTCATTACCCGTCCGATCAAATCGGGCAAAAACCGCCTCACCGGGGCCGGCCCGCCATGCAAGTGAACATGGGAATAAAAGAACTGATCTCCATTAATCTCCACTCCATGAGAGACCCCCACGAATCCCACATACCCACCTGGACGAGTAGACTGTATCGCTTGCATCATCGACTCTTGCGTACCAACACACTCCAAAGTTGAATCGACTCCGATACCTTTGGTCATGTCTTTGACCCGGGCGACACCAGCATCCCCGCGTTCGGATACTATGTCGGTAGCTCCAAACTCTTTCGCGATCTTTTGTCGAGTCTCATGACGGCTCATGGCGATAATACGATTAGCCCCCATTAACTTGGCCGAAAGCACACCCAGGAGCCCCACCGCCCCATCTCCTACAACCAATGCCGTTGAACCCTGCTTCACTTGGGCAGCCTCAGCCGCGAACCAACCAGTGCCCATGACATCCGAAAGGGTTAAAAGACTTGGAATAAGCTCTTCTGAAGGAACTTCAGATGTTGGTACCAACGTCCCATCTGCCAATGGCACTCGAAGATAAGGGGCTTGAGCCTCTGAAACGAATTCCCGGTGCTGGCAAGATGTCTGATACCCATTCAGGCAATGAAGACATGTGTTGTCTGATGCGAAGAAAGAACCAATAACGAACTGGCCCTTTTTTACGTTCTTCACCGCACTTCCCACTTCCTGGACTATCCCACAATACTCATGGCCCATCGGCATAGGTTTATCGATCTTATTAATCCCACGATAAGGCCATAGATCTGACCCACAAACACAAGTCGCTGAAAGTTTGATGATCGCATCGGTCGGTTTTTCAATCTTCGGCTCAGGACGGTCTTCGAACCATATATCTTTTGATCCGTGTATAAAAGTACCTTTCATGACTTATTCCCCTGGTTGTATTGCTCATCGGTTACCTTCTCCATCCAATTGCCCACTTTCCCATCCAAACTTTCTTGGATGGCCAAATGGGTCATGCTGGAATCCGGAGCGGCCCCGTGCCAGTGTTTGACCCCCGGTGGGGTCCAAATAACGTCTCCTTTTTGGATACGCTGAACCGGCTTACCCCATTCCTGAACGAACCCGGAACCTTCTCGAACCACTAAAAGTTGTCCTTTCGGGTGATTGTGCCAAGCCGACCGGGCCGAAGGGTCAAAGGTGACGCAGCCAAACGTCATACAAGAGGGGTCTTCGCCTTGTACCAGTGGCGTGACTCTTACAGTTCCAGTGAAATTTTCAACTGGCCCCAGATGGGTTGGTAGTGTTTCTGGCTTTAGCAATTTGATGACTGTTTCTTGTTCCATGGCTTTTCCTTTCAAGATGTTCTTTAATTTCTTAGAGACCTGTTCTCTTTTCTAAAAACTCAGGATAACGAGCGCCTTCGATTGTCATCTTCGAAACCGTCTCGTTGATCTCGTGAAGATCGTCAGCGGTCAACAAAAGATCGGCAGCTTGGTTGTTCTCATCCAACCGTTCCAACTTCTTCGTGCCCGGAATAGGCACCATCCAGGGCTTTTGGGCCAGAATCCAAGCTAAAGCCACCTGGGCAGCACTTGCCTCCTTTTGGACCGCGATTCTCCCCAAAAGATCGACCAGGCCCAGGTTGGCCTTGCGGGCTTCGACAGAAAAACGCGGCACGATATTGCGAAAGTCGTTCTTCACGAACTCCGTCTTGTCATCTATCTTGCCAGTGAGGAAACCCTTGCCCAAAGGGCTGAAAGGCACGAAACCAATCCCTAATTCTTCCAGGGTCGGGATGATCTCTTTTTCCGGTTCCCGCCAGAAGAGGGAATATTCGCTTTGCAGTGCCGTAACCGGCTGGACAGCGTTGGCTCGACGGATTGTCTTGGCCCCGGCTTCCGACATGCCGAAGTGTTTTACTTTGCCTTCTTGTATCAGTGTTTTGACAGTACCAGCCACTTCTTCAATGGGCACATTTGGGTCAACCCGGTGCTGGTAATAAAGATCAACCGCCTCTATCCGAAGTCGTTTGAGTGAACCTTCCAAACTTTTGCGGATGACCTCCGGGCGGCTGTCCACGATTTGTTCACCTTTGGACATACCCTGTATGCCAAACTTGGTGGCGATGACCAGCTTGCCCTTGTAGGGTTCCAGGGCCTCGCCAACCAGCTCTTCGTTGACGTGAGGGCCGTAGATCTCGGCGGTATCGAAAAAGGTGACACCCCGTTCAACCGCCTTATGGATGAGGGAAATCATCTCTTTTTTGTCCCCCGGCAATCCGTAGGACTGGCTCATCCCCATACACCCAAAACCGATGGCCGACACTTCCAAACCGGCTTTACCTAATTTGCGCTTTTGCATGGTTTCCTCCCCTTCGTTGAACCACTAGTTTGTCTTACGGGAGGAATCATAAGAAAGGCGGTGGCAAAACATTTGCCCAATCCTACGAATGTTTAACCTGATTCAACGATAACTGTCGGTTTCTTAAAACCTCAAGAAATTGCGATTCATCGTGAACCTGTTGGCCAAGGACAGATATCCTCGGGTGGTAGGATTAAATGAGTAATGTTGTGGAGTTTTAAGGTATTTCGTGGCGTGAAAGGTAGACGATTGGGTAGATGGTTTTTAAAACCAAGCAGAAACCCTAATGTTTAGGGTAGAAAAATGGCTGGGGCGGTAGGATTCGAACCTACGAATGCCAGATCCAAAATCTGGTGACTTACCGCTTGTCGACGCCCCAATCCTCATGAATTTTATAGGGTTTTGAAACGCAGGGGGGCTAATTTAATTCGGACCTATCCCTTATTCAAGCGTCAAATGTAGGCGTTGAGGCCGTGAAATCGCCGTGTTAACCTGGAAACATGGACGATCCGAAAAACCCGCCTGCCATTACTCCCCTGCCTTCATTGTTGGATCTTGGCCCAAAGACGGGAAAGAATTCCCATGCCAATGAAACCGAACAGCTCTTCTATACCTGCCCCCAATGCGGCCACGGCATGGTGACCAAGAAGTGCAAGGTCGTCTGCTACCACTGCCATTACTTCATTGGATGTGTGGAGTAAATAAACCCTGAGCCGGCCTGCGGTGAGCCCGTCGAACCGTCGAAGGGTTCATTGGATGCGTTGAGTAACCCCCGCCAGCATTTTAGGCAAGGTTCCTGAGGTCGTCGTCGAGGGGTCGCCGGTCGTGAAAAAAACAAGCGGGAGATTTTGATGAAAGCGGCCATCGTGCGGGGGGTGGGACAAGCCCCGGTCTACGGGGATTTTGAGGAGCCGAAGGCCGGGGCAGACGAACTGTTGGTCACGGTCACGGCCTCGGCCTTGAGCCGCCTGTCCAAGACCCGGGCCCAGGGCAGCCATTACAGCTCGACCGGGGTTTACCCCCTGGTGGTGGGCGTGGACGGCGTGGGAAAGGGTCCGGACGGCCGCAGGGTCTACTTCGCCAGGCCCCGGGCGCCCTTCGGGGGAATGGCCGAACGCACGGTGGTGGCCGCCTCCCTCTGCATCCCCTTGCCTGAAAAATTGGGGGACGTGGCGGCCGCGGGGCTGGCCAACCCGGGCATGTCCTGCTGGCTGGCCCTCAAGGAAAGGGCCAGGCTCCTGCCGGGGGAGACGGTCCTCATCAACGGCGCCACGGGCAGCGCGGGCCGCCTGGCGGCGCAGGTGGCCAGGCACCTGGGGGCGAAAAAAATCATCGTCACGGGCCGAAAGGCCCCGGCCCTGGAAGCCCTCCGCGCCCTGGGCGCCGACGAAACACTGCTCCTCACGGAGGACGGCGACGCGCTGGAAAAGACCTTCCGGGAGAAGTTCCAGCTGGGCGTACACGTGGTCTTGGATTACCTCTGGGGCTTAAGCGCCGAGCGGTTGCTGATCGCGGCGGCCAAGGCGGGCAACGAGGATATTTCCCACCGGTACGTGCAGGTCGGTTCCCTGGCCGGGCCCACCATCCCCCTGCCCAGCGAGGTGCTGCGGGCCATCCCCCTTCAGCTGATGGGCAGCGGACTGGGCAGCGTGCCGGTCAACCGGATCCTGTCCGGCATCGGGGAATTCTTCGAGGCGGCCGCGGCCAAGGGGTTCGCCATCGACCTGAAGACCGCGCCCCTTTCGGCCATCGCCGAGGCCTGGGCCTCGGATACCGGCACGCCCCGCACGGTGGTGACGGTCGGGTGAAAGGCAGCCCGGCTTAAAGTATTATTGATGTCTACATTATTAATCGAATAGAGCGCCTTCCATTTCTATTGTTGGCAAAGCGGTTTGGAAGGCCCTCTACTCGATTATTTTGGCAGACATCAAAATAAGAAGCGGGCTTGGCGCCTTGGTTGGTCTTGACGACAGAGGCGCTGATCCCTTCCATCCCATCCTCTTTTAAGGCGGTCCCCTTGCACTCCGTGAATTTTTCCCTGCTTCCAGTCGGGTTTTTCATCGGCTTCCTCACCAATTCCCTGGGCGGGGGAGGGGGCGCGCTTTTCGTGGGCGTCTTGACCGCCTTCTTCAACGTGCCGGGGGCGATCGCGGCCTCCTCGTCGCTGGCCACCGTGCTGCCCACCACCCTGGCCGGAAGCTTCAGCCACTGGCGCAACGGCAATATCCGGCTCGCCCTGGGGATTCCCATGGCGGCCGGGGGCGTGGCGGGCGCGGTGGGCGGGAGTCTTTTGAGTTCCCATATCCCGCCTTCCCTCTACCAGCCCCTTTTCGCCGCGCTTTTCGTGTACGTGTCGGTCCAGATGCTCCTCAAGTTTTTCCGGAAGAAAAAGGCCAAGGCCGAACCCGCGGTGAAGGGCCAACAGGAATGGATCGGGGTGGGCTACGGCGTCTTTGGCGGCGTGCTTTCGGGCGTCATGGGCATATCCGGCACCCCGCCCATCCTGGTGGGCCTGGCGGTCCTGGGCTATTCGGCCCTTCACATCATCGGTACGTCGGTCTTCGTGCTCACGGCCATCTCGGCGGCGGGGTTCCTGACCCACCTGCGGGCGGGCGACGTGCAGTGGGCCGTGGTTTTGCCCCTGGCCGGGGGATCCATCCTGGGCGGGCTGGCCGCGCCCTGGGTGGTGAGCCGGGTGAAAAAGCAGACCCTGGAGGCGGTTTACCAGCCCATCATCCTTATCCTGACCCTGTCCATGACCTTCGCCCTGGTGGTGAAACTTTTCAGGGGATGACTGGTATTCGGATAAGGAATCCCACCAATGAGCCTAATAACCGCCGCCGGGGACGGGCGTGCCATTTGCGTTGGTCGGGCTGGAACTGCTTTTGCAGGACCAACTCAAACCTAAACAAACCCTCCCTAAAAATATCAATCCCACAGCCATCCACCTTTTCATAGGCCGCCCCCTTTTCGCTGAGTACCGCCCTGGAGGCAAAAAGTTACCGGGATTCCGTCTTTAAGCGCGGTTTTTCCAAATTTAATCTTTCAAGGAGTTCGTCCCGGCATTGATGTTCAAAGCCGGACCGGTCATATTGTCCCCGCCGGAAAATAACAAAGGCGGATCCGCGCGAATGATTCGAAAAATGCTCGTCATTGTGGCCCTGGCTTTACCCCTGCCCGCGGGGCCCTTGTTGGCGGATGGGAACGCGGTTTCCAAGGACGGCCCCAAAGCCGGCAACCACCCGGCCGCCCCGTCGTTGGAAGACCTCGGTTTTTCCCAGGATGAAATAAAAAGCGACCCCCAGTACCAAAAAGAACTGCAAATCCGTTCCGATATGCTGCAAATCCACCAAACCTTGGGGCTCATCACGGCGGTTCCCCTGGCCACCGAATATGTCCTGGGATTCGTCACGGCGGGCAATGTGGCCAACGGAAGCACGAATACGGGGCTCCACGCGGTTTTGGGCGTCTCCACCACGGCCCTCTACGCAACAACCGCCCTGTTCGCCATCCTCGCCCCCAAGCCGAAAGGGTTAAAACCCAGCGGCAACACCCAAACGCACGTGGACCTGGCCTGGGTGCACGCGCCCCTGATGGTCGCGGTGCCGGTCCTGGGGGACATTGTCAACAGCCGCGTGCAGAACCACCAGCCCCTGGGGGATTTGGGAACGATCCACGGCGTCCTGGCCACGGCCCTGGTGGCCTCCTATTTGGCTTCCTTGGCGGTCATGACTTTTTAAAAGGATAAAGATGAAAAAACACCTGATCGTCGCCGCGCTTTTCCTGGCGCCCGTCCCCGGGTCCGCCGGGGATGTCAAGGAGAAATGGAAGCTCGAAAAATCGGAGATCACCTATACGGTGACCCACCCCCTCCACGTGGTGCACGGGACCAGCCTTTCCGCGAGGGGGGAAGGATTGTGTTATTCGGACGGTGCCTGCGAATTCCTGGTCGCGGTCCCGGTGAAATCGTTCGATTCCGGGGACGCCAACCGCGACCTTCATATGCAGGAAGTGACCCGGGCGGGATTAAATCCCCTGGCGCAGGCCCATGTCGGGATCACGAGGATGACCGAGGGGGAAGCCCCGCAAATCTTGACGGCGGACGTTGAAATCGAATTCGCCGGTAAAAAGGCTTCCTACCCCCGGGTGAAACTGGATGTCCTGGAATGGAAGAACGGAAGGGCCCACATCACGGGGACGGTTCCCCTGGCTTTGACGGACTTTGGGATCACGCCCCCGGCGCTGTTGACCCTGCCGATCAAGAACGAGGTCCCGGTTAAGCTGGACATGTGGTGGGCCCTCGAACATCCGGATAAAAAATGAACACGCCGTTCTCGCGCGCTGCCGCCGGATAATGAAGGCGGTCCAGGGCCCCCCCAAAATAATTCACTTTGGCGCTTGACAATCTACCACTAAGTAGGTAATATCTACCTGTAGATAGATAAGGCATCACCGAGGTTTTTATGGGACGTCCTACTTTAGCCGACAGAAAAGACACCCGCTCCGAGTTGACCAAGGTGGCCCTGGAGATGATCCAGACCAAGGGCTACAACGCCTTCAGCTACAACGACCTGGCCGAGCGCCTGAACATCCGCAAGGCCAGCATCCACTACTATTTCCCCACCAAGGAAGACCTGGGGATCGGCCTGATCCAGGACCGGCTCAAGGCCGCCGACGTCTGGCAGAAGGCCATTGAGGACAAGAACCTGGACCCGCAGGGACAGCTCCAGGCCTATTTCGATTACTTCGCGGGCCTCTCGCAAAACTGCACCCGCATCTGCCCGGTGGGGGCGCTCTCTTCCGAATGGGGTTCGCTGCCTCCCAAACTGCAGCAGGCCGTCAACGCCCTGGTGAAACGCCACCAGGTTTGGCTCTCCGGGGTCCTGGAAAAGGGCCGCGCCGCGGGCCAATTCAACAAGAAGGGAGCGGTCGAGGAACAAGCCCAGTTCATCTACGCTTCCGTCCAGGGAGCCTTGCAGACCAGCCGGGCGCAGAACAACCTGGACTACTTCAACCAGGTCACCCGCCAGTTGAGGGAGGCCCTGAAAGCCTGAGGGAGATTTTTTTTGACCTCTAAACCTACCTATTGGTAGGTAAGTGGCCGGTCCGCCGTAACGGGGAGGCGGCCCGACCCCAGAACCAACCCCGATCACCTTTACCAGAAGGAGGACCCATGAAGGCCGCAATGCCGTACCCGTCGCTGTTGGAAGTGGAAAGACCCCACGATTTCCGGGGGACGGAGGAAATCCAGAAGTTCATCCACCTCAACGACAACATGGTCCGCCGGGTGGTTTCGGTCCAAACGCAACAGCAGAAAAACCGCCAGCTCCTTTGGGGCCGGTCCTACTAAAAAAATTCCGGCCGAGGCCGGAGACAAGAGAAAGGAAAAGGAAATGAAGGCGAAAAACAGGAATCCAAAATCAGTGACGACGGATAAAAAAAGGGAAGCGGGGCCCGCGGCGCTTAATTGGAGGAACCGGACCGCGCTGATCGGGGCGCTGCTCTTGATCTTCGGATCCGGCTGGGCCTTTTTCGGGGGCCGGTCCGAATCCACGGACAACGCCTATGTGCAGGCCAACGTGGCCACCCTTTCCCCCAAGGTGCCGGGCCTGGTGACCCAGGTGCTGGTGGAGGAAAACCAGAAGGTGAAGAAGGACCAGATCCTTGCGGTCATCGACCCCCGGGACTGCCAGAACGCCCTGGATGAGCAGCAGGCCCAGCTGCGGTCGGTGGAAGCCAGCCTGGCCCTGGCCCGCAAGGACGAAAAAAGGGCCGTGGAGCTTTTCGCCGAGGAGGCCGTGAGCGCCCAGTACCGCGACGCTGCCGTGGCCAAGGTGCAGGAACTGGAAAACCAGTGGGACTCGCTCCGGGCCCAGATCCAGCAAAGCGAGCTGAACCTCCAATACACCTTCCTGAGGGCGCCGGCGGACGGAACCGTGGGCAAGAAATCCGTGGAGGCGGGCATGGTGGTCTTGCCCGGCGAGCCCCTGATGGCCTTCGTGGACTCGGCCACGCCCTGGGTGGACGCCAACTTCAAGGAAACCCAGCTTCGGCAGATCCGCCCGGGCCAGAGGGCTTTAGTGTCGATCGACTCCATCGGCGGCAAGAAGTTCGACGCGGTGGTGGAATCCATCGCGCCCGGCACGGGCGCCACCTTCGCGCTGATCCCGCCGGAAAACGCGACGGGCAACTTCACCAAGATCGTCCAGCGGGTTCCCGTGCGGCTTCGCTTTATCAGGCAGTCCATCCAGGGCTATGAGGACCGCATCGTGCCGGGACTTTCGGTGGAAGCCAAGATCTTTACGAACTGAGCGAGGCGGGCCATGAAAAAAACCACGACGCCGGAAAAAGCCACGCCCAAGCAGTGGGTGGGGGTCGCGGGCTCCCTCCTGGGGGCCTTCATGGCCATCCTGGACATCTCCATCACCAACGCGTCGCTGCAGGACATCCAGGGCGGGCTCAACGCCACCCTGGACGAGGGGTCCTGGATCTCCACCGCCTACCTGGTGGCCGAGATCATCGTGATCCCCCTGACCGGCTGGTTTTCCAGGGTCTTCGGCCTCAGGCGCTACCTCATCGGGAGCGCGGCGGTCTTTTTGGCCGCCTCGATGCTTTGCGGAACCGCCGGGAGCCTTCCGGCCATGATCCTCTTCCGCATCGTGCAGGGCTTTTCCGGCGGGGCGCTGATTCCCTTGAGCGTCAACGTGGTCCTGGCCTACCTGCCCCCGGCCCAGCGGGCCCTGGGCCTGGCCCTTTTCAGCCTGTCGGCCACCTTCGCGCCCTGCATCGGCCCCACGGTGGGCGGCTGGCTCACGGTCAACTATTCCTGGCCCCTGGTGTTCTACATCAACCTCATTCCCGGCATCTTCCTCATGGCCTTGGTGGCCTACGGGTTGGAGAAGTCCCCCTTGAACCTGGACCTGCTGAAGCACGGCGACTACCCGGGCATCTTCCTCATGGCCACCGCCCTGGGTTCCCTGACCGTGGTGCTGGAGGAAGGCGCGCGCGACGACTGGTTCGGGTCCAACCTCATCACCGGCCTGGCCGTGCTTTTCGCCGCGGCCGCCGCGCTTTTCCTGGCCGTGGAGGCCCACAACCCTAGCCCCTTCATCAACATCCGCCTGCTGCTTCGCCGCAACTTCCTTCTGATCAACCTGAGCGCCCTGGCCTTCGGGGTCGGCATCTACGGCTCGGTCTTCATCCTCCCGCTTTTTTTGGCGCAGATCGAGCGCTTCGACGCCAGCCAGATCGGCCAGGTCATGATGTGGTCGGGCCTGCCCCAGCTTCTGGTCATCCCCTTCCTGCCCGTCCTGGTGAAACGCTTCGACAACCGCCTGCTGGCGGGCGCCGGGTTCCTGCTTTTCGGCGTGAGCGCGCTCATGAACTCGGGGCTGACCGGGGAATGGGGCTACGACCAGTTCCTCTGGTCCCAGGTCGTCCGGGCCCTGGGCCAGCCCTTCATCATCACCTGCATGTCCAACCTGGCCTACGCAGGGCTGGAGCCCCAGGAAGTCGGGTCGGCTTCCGGGCTCTTTAACATGATGCGCAACCTGGGCGGCTCCATCGGCATCGGAAGCCTGGGCGCATTGCTGGACAACCGCTACCACCTGCACTTTACCCGCATCGCCGAGGATACCAGCCGGTTCTCGCTTTCGGCCCAGGCCCTCCTCACGCAAAGGCAGGGCCTGATGGCCCTTCGCTCCACTGGGGAAAGCCTCAACCAGGCGCTGGCCACGGTTTTTGCCACCGTCAACCGGCAGGCCTTTGTCATGGCCTATGGCGACTGCTTTTTGGCCATCGGGATGGTGTTCTTTCTGAGCGTGGCGCTGATCGCGATGGTGAGGAAAGCCGCGGGCGCCGCCGCCCCGGCCGGGGGGCACTAAGAGAACTTATTCAGCTTTTCTGTCGTTGCGAGGAGTGGACCTTCAGGGCGCCTGTCCTCCGAAGCTTTAGCGTAGGAGGATGGCGAAGGGGGATGGCAATCTCAGGTTTTGTGAACAAAGGGGTCAGGCCAACAGATTACACTTTAGAGCGAATTGACGTGTTAAATGGTGGCCTGGCCTCTTTGTTCTACGGCCTTTATTCAAATTTCTCCGACCCGTCCGGCTCGGGAAGGGCCTGGCGCTCCTTGACGCTGGCCTTATAAGCCACCCCCCGCGCCCGCATGACATTTCCTAATGGTCGGAACTCCTCCGGCGCATGCCAGATATCAAACGAAAGCTTCTCCACGAACTCGTAGAGCTTGCGGCCCGGGGCCGAATCCGGGTCCTGCTGGGGCAGGGTCAGCCGGGCCAGGGTCACCAAGGGCGCGACTTCTTCCTTCCACGCCACCGAAAAGTCCTCAATGGGTGTTTGGGCCTCCTCCACGAAAAATTGAACCGCGAAATCAAAGGCCAGGGGCCCCTGCTTGATCCGGGCCGAAAGATCCTCGGCCAGGTAATTGGGGGTCTGTCCCGGTTGGGCGCCGGGGGTGTCCATCGCTTGGGGTTTTAGGGTGTAACGGGCGGCGTAAGGGCCGAATTGGATGGCCGCCGCGCTGTAATAGCGCATCGTCGCCAGGGAAATCGTGGGGGGCTTCGGCGACTTGACGATTTTGAGGATGGCCTGGGTGCGGCCTAACCCGATTTTAAGGATGATCTTGGGCAAGTCGAACAAGGGATTGGCCATGGTGACGAAAGAAACGAACTCGTCGGCGTTCTTGAAGGGAAGGGCCGGGGCCCCGATGAGCAGAAAATCCTGGGTGGACGCGTTTTCCAGCCCGGGAATGATCTTCTTGCCCCCGACCCCCAAGAGCTTGACCGCGACGGCCCGGGTGCCCCCCTGGCGGTCGTCGTCGACCGTGCTTCCTCCGTTGGAGAACCGGACGTAAGCCTGGTAAGTCGCCGGTTGGGCGAAGATGCCCACCTGGGCGTAGTCCGGAAGGCCGGGGAGCACGGTGAATTCGGCCTTGAGCCCCATGTGCCCCTTGGCATGAAGGGCCCGCCGCTTGACGGAACCTTGGGAGTCTCTTTTTATTTGAAGGGCGTGGATGGCTTCGCCGTATTTTTCCAGCCGGGCCACTTCCCCGGGTTCGATGTTTTCTTTCCATTGGGTGGAGGGAGTCATGGTCGTTCCTTTTCGATTCAAGATCCGGCAAGGGAACGAAAATCACACAGGCGGGATTAAAAAGCAATATGGCTTTAAGCGGATAGGAGCGGTTTAACGGCCGCTTAACGGGTTCTACAGCGTATCGAGGGGAAAGCTGGCGGCGTGGACGAGATCGGGCTTATGAAGCCGGACAAAAAAAGCCGGGCCCCAAAGGGCCCGGCTCCCCTTCAAGTTAAGTTTGTTCCGAAATGAGTGACGCTTAAAGCCCCAACAGCCCCGTTATTTGGACGTTCACCGAAGCGCTCAGGGCGGCCGCCAGGCTGGGGCAGGTGAGCGTGGCGGTATTCGTCAGGAGCGACCCCACCAGTCCCGACAAAAGGTTGTTGGCCTGGGCCACGTAGGTCATGGTGCAGCTGCAGGGCCCGACCGTGTTGTAAACCCAGGTCATGGTCTGCCCGGTGCAGTTGAAGACCCCTCCCGCAATCGTGGTGGCCGTGCCCTGGACGTAGGTCAAACCCGTGGGCAGGACGTCCACGATCGTGACGGAATTGGCCGCGCAGTTGGTGATGGTCATGTTCAGGGTGTAAGTCACCGACCCGCCCAGGGACAACGTGGGGGATGAGGCCCCTTTCGACAGGCTGATGGTCGGGATGGGAACGGCCGTATAGGTGAAGGTGGGCGTGGCGGTAGGCGGCACCGGGGTGAAGGTGTTGGTGGGCGTCCCCGTAGCCGTAGACGTGAAGGTATTGGTGGAAGTAAAGGTGTTGGTGGGTGTGGCGGTGGGCGTAAAGGTGTTGGTAGGCGTATTCGTGCACGTCGCGGTGAAGGTGCTGGTGGACGTGAACGTCAACGTAGCCGTGCTTGTCGGCGTCAACGTTGGCGTGTTGGTGGCCGTGGAGGTGGCCGTGAACGTATTCGTGGGCGTAGCCGTGGCCGTGAAGGTATAGGTGGGCGTATTGGTGGGTGTGGCGGTGGCCGTGGAGGTGTTGCTGGGCGTGTTGGTGCACGTAGCTGTGAACGTCAACGTAGCCGTGCTTGTCGGCGTCAACGTTGGCGTATGGGTGTAAGTGAAGGTATTGGTGGGTGTGGCGGTCGCCGTAAAGGTGTTAGTCGGCGTATTGGTGCACGTCGAGGTGGCTGTATTGGTGGCCGTGAACGTGCTGGTGGCCGTAGCAGTGGGCGTGGAAGTCGCCGTGAACGTATTTGTGGGCGTCGAAGTGGCCGTGAAGGTGTTGGTCGGCGTATTCGTGCGCGTCGCGGTGGCGGTATTGGTGGCCGTGAAAGTGTTGGTGGCCGTGGAGGTGGCCGTGAACGTATTCGTGGGCGTAGCCGTGGCCGTGAAGGTATAGGTGGGCGTATTGGTGGGTGTGGCGGTGGCCGTGGAGGTGTTGCTGGGCGTGTTGGTGCACGTAGTCGTGAACGTCAACGTAGCCGTGCTTGTCGGCGTCAACGTTGGCGTATGGGTGTAAGTGAAGGTATTGGTGGCCGTAGCGGTGGGCGTGAAGGTATTGGTGGGCGTAACCGTGAAAGTGGGTGTGGGGGGCACGGGCGTGAAAGTGTTGGTGGAAGTGAAGGTGAAGGTGGGCGTCGGCGGAACAGGAGTGAAGGTATTGGTGGGCGTAACCGTGAAAGTAGGCGTGGGGGGCACGGGTGTGAAAGTCGGGGTCGGGGGTACCGGGGTGAAGGTATTGGTGGGCGGCAGGGTGAAGGTGAAAGTGGGCGTCGCCGGCACCGGGGTGAAAGTCGAGGTCGGAATGGGCGTGCTCTGGACCTGGGAGCATATGGTCAGGCCCGTCGTGGTGGAGACGGCCGCGGAAAGGCTGGTGCTGGTCAAGACGCAGGTGTTTTCCAGCAACTGCCCCAACGCGCTAAGCGTGCTGCTCACCTGGGCCACGTAGTTCATGGCGCAGGTGCAGGGGCCCACGGTGGTATAAACCCAAGTCAAGGTGGGGCCCACGCAAGTGAAAGTGCCCCCCGAAAGGGTGGAGGCCGTGCCCTGGACGTAGCTCAAGCCCGTGGGCAGGACGTCCGTAATCACGCATCCCAAGGCCGCGGAGCCCGAAACGGCCAGGTTGATGGTATAGGTGACCGAGGCCCCCGGGCAGGCCGTCGAGGGGGAACAGGTTTGGTTGCAGGTCACTGTGGGCAACAGGCTCAACAGGGCGGCGGATTTGGCCGGTACGGGAGTTTCCGTCGGAGTATCGGTGGGAGCTTTTACCGGCGTTGGAGTATCCGTCGGCGCGCTGGCGGCGGGCTCGGACAAGGCGGAGCTCTCCGATTGGCTCGCCTTCGGATGGGTGGAACCAAAGGCCGTGGTGAACACCGCTAACAACAAAACGACGACTTTACCGTAGTTTTTCATCCTTCCCTCCCCCTGGAAGACCCTTCGAAGGCTGGTGCCGGCGCAAATCCAAGTCCGGTTTCGAAGAACCGGTTCGCGCCCCTTCGAGGCCTCCCTTCTCAAGGCAAAGGGAATGCCAAAGGGAAACGCAAAAAAGAAAGGGTTCCAGCAAGAGGAGAAAGGCGGGTTCGGGCTTTCGGGCGTCCGCGCCCGGGCGGGCAGTACCTAATACCCAGAAGGGCCAACCCCCTTTATAAAGTTGGCACGCCCCAACAGCCTCGGTTTGGGACCCCGGGCCGTGTTACATCAGCCATTACCACATCTTAAACGGCGCCAAGGGGTGGTAGGTCACATCAATGAGTCCTTCTTGGACAAAGATGAATGAATCGATATGCGTCTTGGCTTCGGCCACGTCTTTGCATTCGAGAATCAGAATAAGACCGGGGTGGTCGGCTTGCTGGTAAAGCTCGCGGCATACCCCTTTGAGATAGAGTTCTTGCACCTGACGCAGTTCCTGCTCCGCGTGAAGTTTAACTTTTTCCGGCGAAAACGCCTTTCCGGGCTTGGACATCACTATGATTTTCATTTCAGCCTCCTAAAAATTAATGACTAAAAGCCATTTCAAAACCCAACTCTTACCACAAAGGGCACAAAGTAAGTCGAAAATGTCTTGAAAGAGTCTTAGGTTTACTTCGCGGCCTTCGTGTACTTCGTGGTGAGAGGGGTTTTTAAGCAGGTTCTAGATCAAAACGAAATCCACTTATCCGCCAGAAAAGGCGTGAAGACCTCGACACCCGAGCCTTTGAGAAAGGCCAGCAGTTCCGGACTTGGGGTCCCGCATAACACCGCCTCCCTGGAGCAGGTTTGAAAAAGCACGGCGCTGGTTTCACCCAGGTTCCTGGCGTGGTCCAGGAGCGCCTGCGAGTCCCGGTACCGCTCGAGCACAAAGCACTCGGTGTTGTCGCTGTTGAAGTACAACTCGTATTGCAAGGTCCCTTTGTCCTTGGCGCGGGCCAATTCAAAGCATTCCGCGGCGAGCCGCTTAAACTCGCCCAGCTTGCCCTCGTGAATCTTGAGCCGGGCGATACCTTGAATTTCACTCATGGATCTAACCTCCTGTTTTGACAAGGCGGCGGTTTTGATGGACGTGAAGACGGCCCCCATGATCCCGCCGAAGAAAAAAAGGGCGAGCATCCTGGCGGCAGCGGGGCCGCGCAGGGTCCCCGCCAAACCCAGAGCCACGGCCATAGCGGCCAGCACCCCGACGATATAACCGACGGAATTCCCCATCCTTAAAATCCCCTCATCCCTTTTTGAGGGATTTCCAACGTCCCCACGCGACAAAGAGATTCAATCCCATCAAGACGAGGACCATGGGCAAGTGGGACCATTGGGCCCTCTGGACGTGGTAACCGAGGGCCAACAGCATGACGACGGCCAATCCCATGGCGGCCAGGGGGGTCAGGCGGCGTTGGACGCCCGTCAGCCAGGGAAGGATCAAGCCCGCGGCTCCCAGCATTTCACTGGCGCCGATGAAGGCCGCCAGCCCTTGCGAAAGATCCGGCATCATCAACTTGGATTGTTCATAGGAGAAAACTTTTGTGGCCCCGGAAAAACCGTACAAGGCCGCGAGAAGAACTTGTAAAACCCAGAGCGCGATGTTCATGACGATCTCCTAAAATTTTTCTTGATCAAACGATCTTGCAAGCCACTTCGAAGTCATGGCGCGGACCGCGGGGATAGAGTTTGGCGTCGTCCCCATAGCCTATGTTGCAAAGGAAGTTCGACTTCCAAGTGGTCCCCTTGAAAAAGGCCTCATCGACCTTCGCATTAACGAAACCGGCCATGGGGCCTACGTCGAGCCCCAAGGACCGAGCGGCTAGCATGAAATAGGCCCCCTGAAGGGTGCCGTTCACCAGGGCGGTCAAATCCGCAAAGGCCTTGTTTCCCTCGAACATGGGTTTCATGTCAAAGGCCGGGAATAATTCCGGTAAATACTCATAAAACTTCTCGTCATGGGCAATGACCGCTGTCACAGGGGCCTCCGCGACTTGGGTCATGTTCGATCCCATCAATGCCGGGTAGAGTTTCTCCTTGGCGGCTTTGGATTTCACAAACAGGATCCGCATGGGATTGGAATTAGCGCTGGTGGGCCCCCACTTGGCCATTTCATAGATCTGCTTGAGCACATCCTCCGAAACGGGTTTTTGCAGCCAACTGTGATGGGTCCTGGCTTCGGTAAAGATTTGTTGGATGGCCCCATCGGCGATAGCGGTTCTCATGGTTCACCTCTCGATATTTTGTTAAGCCGCGGCCCGGCGACTTGAATTATCGGAAGACGCCCCTACCTTGATTAGCTCACTTAAATGAGAAACACTGTTCCACGTCAGCAACAGTGAGGGAGACACTTACGCGGGGAATGAGTCGGTTGGTTCTTCAAAAAAACGCAAGGGGGGAATGGCCGACACAATTTCAGTCAAATGGGTGTAATCTGCGGCTGTTTTCCAAAGTTGTTGGGATGTTTTGTTGATACGGTGGGTTCCACGCGGGCAAAATTGAAAGGGGAGGGTTGAATGCGCGACTTGAACGAAATCCAGTGTTTCGTGAAGACGGTCCAACTCAAAAGCCTGACGGCGGCGGCCAAGGCGCTGGACCTCCCCAAATCCAGCATCAGCCGGAAGATCCGCAGCTTGGAGAACCGGTTAGGTTCCACGCTCATCCTGCGAACCACCCGGGCCTTGAACCTGACGGATGCCGGCCGCCAATTTTATGAGAAGACACTCATGGCGTTAAAAGACCTGGATTCCGCCGAACAGACCGTGGACCATTCCCGCCAAGAAGTGGAAGGCACCTTGCGGATCACGGCGCCGGAAGATTTTGGCACCAGCCCGATCAATGCGGTCCTGGCGTCTTTTATGAAGAAATATCCAAAAGTGAATGTGGATCTTTTCCTGACGGTTCGGGTCGTGGATCTCATCGCCGAAGGATACGACCTGGCTTTTCGGATGTGCAGTATGGCCGATTCCACGCTGATCTCAAAAAAACTCAATCGTCATCGCGTGCACCTTTATGGAAGCCCACAATACTTGAAAGAACAAGGCACGCCGAAATCCCCCGCTGATCTTGCCTCGATTGATCTGATCGGGTTCAACCCGGAGGGCGCGCCGCTCAAGCTAAAATTAGAGGGCCCCGCCGGCGCCAAAAGGGAAGTCACATTGCAAGGCCGGCGTTTGAACGCAAATAATATTTTGTGCGTCAAAGAAGCGGCCGTCCATGGTCTCGGCTTCGCCGTTTTACCGGACTACCTGGTCAAATCCGAGATAGAAAACCGCACCCTTCGATTGGTGTGTCCCGATTGGTCGATACCAACGGGCACAACCTATTTGATATACCCGAGTCAAAAGTTTTTGGCCCTCCGGATGCGGGCTTTTATCGATCATGTATCCAAGGAGCTCGCTCTTTGATCCAGCCGACGGCATCCGAGTGCAGAACAAGGGGGCCACTTGGCCCCTTTGTTTCTTAGCCGGATTCCGGAAATGATTTCCCCGCCTACGGCTTTCAGAAGCCCGCGGGAGACGCGCCGGCTTGGGCGGCCTGATCCTCGTCGAAGGCCCCGGGGCCGTAGGAATTACCCTGGCCGTCGAACATGTCGAAGGTTCCGTCGTTGAGTTTCAGGACGATTTCCATAGGTCTCCCGTTGTTGGGGTCGGAAAAGGACACGCTTTCCACGCCCGAGGCCAGGTACACCGGCTCAAAGGATGGCGGGTTGGCCGTGTCGTAAAGGAAGGCGTCCTGGGTGTCGGTGGTGACCTTCACCACGCGGGTTCCATCCGGGCTGGTGTAGGTGTTGAAGTTACCGGTGTCGGGAGCCGTCACGACCACCTGGTCATCCGCCGAATTACAGGGTATGTAGTCGCCGTTGTTGTAGCAGTAGAGGTCGCCCACGTGGTTGGGGTCCTGCCACCACCAGTAGCCATTGTTCCAGAAGCACCAGCGGGAGTCATCCGAGTCATACCACCACCAGCGGCCTTGGAAGTACCGGTTCCAAAAAAATTGGTCCCCCACGTACCATCCCCACCAGTTGTATCCCTGGTTGTCGATGTAATGGCAATAGTTGAAGTTGTCATTGTGCCAGTAATAATGGCCGCGCTCGGTCTCCGAAGCGTCGAAGCCGTTGATGCGGTCGTGCCATTGCGGGCTGTCCACCAGGGTCATGTGGTCGCGCACCACCTGGTCGCTGAATTGGCCGCGGGAAACGGCCACGGCGGAGAGGGCGGCATTGCCGGGACCCTGGGTGGGGAAAGGGATGGTGGAATGCCGCCGGTCCGTGTTGATGATCTCGGAGCGGTCCGTGATCAGGCTGGGCTCGGAGGTGACGCCGATTTTTTGCAGTTTCGCGCGCACATAACCCTGGGTGTAGGGATGGTGGTGGACAGCCACCGCCGCCCGGACGCCGGGGCTGGCATAGGCGCCGGCGCGCGGCCTCGAGGACAGGGGCGCCATTTGGCCCTGGGGAGGTATGGCCTGGGGCCGCGGCTGGTTTTCGGTTGGGGCGTTCCAATGCAGCTGGCCGTAGGAAGGCTGGGGGCGGCTGGCGGCCGGCCGGGGCGCCTGCTGGGACGGGAAGTTGCGGTTTTGGAAGCCGCTACTAGGGCGGCTCATGTTGATGACCACCGGCTGGCGTACGCTGGAAGGCCGCGCGAAGCCGGCTCCCATGCCCCCGCCCCGGACGTCGGCGGCCCGGGAAGCCGCGGCCAAAACGAGAAAAAGCGCCGGCACTAAAAGCTTCCTACGTCTCATGGCTTATCTCCTTGGGATAGCTGTGCCGGGAAGCGGTTTCCCCGGCACCCTGAATCTGGCTATCGGCAGATCATGAAGGCCTCGACCGGAACCACTTGGTTACCGCTCCCCGGCCTTCGTTGATAGGCCCCTCTCCATTCCGCCCCAAGGCGGTCGCGAGGCGTTAGTTTCGGGCGGCGTCAAGCTGGTGGCCCAGGGGAATCGCGGTTTCCCCTTGGCGGGAATGTCCTGCCAGCAGCCGCTTCACGTTCTTTCTTTCCTCCAACAGGCCCTTTCGGACCGCCGCCAATTGGCCGGCTAGGTCCAGTTCCCCGTCGAAAACCTCGATGGCCTTTTCAATGAGCTTGAGGAACTCTTCCTGGAGCGCGGATTCCCCCCGGAGGGTTTCCGCCAAGCCGCGGCTCTTTTCCACCTGGGGAAGTTCCATGAGCAGGGGGACACCCGCCCTTTCCGAGAGCGCGGCCCGGAGGGCCTGGTAATCCCGGAGGGCTTGGCCGAGAAGCTCCCCGACGACGGCGGGGGAACCTCCATCCTGGACGGCGGCCCCGGCCAGGCCCCAAACGCGCCGGTGCGCCGTTTCCAGGGCCTGGAAGAGGATGGCCGTGCGGCGGAGTTGAACCTTGCTGACATGGACCTTGGAATTTAACAATTCCTTGGCGCCCTGGAGCATGTCCCCGCACCGCTCCAGGTGATGGCGGTTGGCCTGGCCTTCCCCGGGGCTGGTGCGAAAGGCGTTGGCGGCCAGGTGTTTCACCCACCCTTCCAGGCGTTCGGCGGCCAAGGTCAATTGGTAAAACATGAAATAGAAATTCATTTTCGCTGCCTCCCTCGATTTTTTTGAGACTTCCCAAAAGATGGGGGCGGTTTTCCCCGTTCTTGAAAAACCGCCCCCATTTTCATCCGCTTGGGCCGGATCCCCCGGGGGCCCCTTTATCCGCTTCCATTCCTCCGGTGGGGCGAGGTTTCCTGGAAACGGGCCCCGTTTTCCTGCCAATCCATCACGAAACAATCAACGCAGTCCCGGATATGGTCGGCCACGGCCTTGCTTTCGCTCTCCGGCAATTTTCCCAGGAGATAGTCCTTGTATTCCTTCTTCACTTGTTCGCAATCCATGAAACACCTCCGTTTCACGCCGGATGGTTCCATCCGCCCGGGCCGCCCTGGGCCGGGCGGTGGAAGGACCGGTCTTCAACTGTCGGGGGCGATGAATCGGCCCATGTCGGATTCGCGGATGGACCGGTAGGCTTCCTCCTCGTCGTGGCCCCGGAGGCCCACTTCCACCCTGCGCAAATCGGGGCGGCGCAACAGGGCGATGACTTCCAGGAGTTTTTTCCCGTCGATCCGGATTTCGTCGTCATGGAGGCTGATATGACAGTGGAACTGACGGGCGATGCGCACGAGGTCGGTCAAGGCCCAGGATGGGATCCCGGGGTTGTTTTGAAGCGTGATTTTTTTGGACATTTTTTCCTCCTTTACTTTTTGAGCGGGAATGCGGGCGCGAAACCGAAAATTTTCGCGGGCGCGGGAAGACGCAACCGTCCCCGCGGGACGGCCGGAAAGGGGGATCTATCTCAGATTCTTAATGGGGTTGGAGCGGCGGGAGGGAAGGACCTTTTTTCCAAATCCGGCGGGGCCGTTTGCGCCGTCATTCCGCGGAAAAAGGCGGCCTCCTCAAATGGGGATACCGTGGCCGTGCCCGGCCCGTGGCCCGTGTCTTTTTCGCCGGGTTGCAGGGATTGGCAGTTCAGCGCGTCCAAAAACTGCCTCCCGAAGTACTGGCGGCTGGTTTTGTGCAAGGAATCGCGGGTGATCGCGCCCATTCCGCCCACATGGACCATCCCAAGGACCAATTGCCGGCAAGCCATGGAAAGCAGCACGGCGGCCACGAGATAAGCCAGTTGGTTCCCGCGAAAACGGGTTAATTTCAGCATCGGTTCAATCCCCCCCCTCAAAAAAGGGCCATCGTCAGGATGAAGATTGTCTTTTTTACGTTGCGCCGCTCCCGGGAACCCGGGCCGGTTGAAACTTCCGGCCGAATTCCTTTTTGTTTAGACGCTCCGGGTGCTCCGTAAAGTACCGACTAAAATCGCCGTTTCAATTCATGTGGCCAACCACCCGTTAAGAGCTTCCGGAAAAAAACCATTCCCCACAATTCCCCCGTGTCTCTGCGTTAAGAAATCGTTTTTTGTCCAGCAGATTGTTGAAAAAGTCGCTTCCACAGGTAAATTTCCCGGCTCGAAGGGAATTTGGGTATAGCAGGCTGCATCAAAGGTGATTATTTTCGTTTTTCAGCAGCCCGCTAGTATTTGGTTAAAGTTACTAATGTTGGCATTAAAGCAAAATGGAAGGTTTTTCAATATTCGCGCGGCCTTTTCCCCGTCCGCTGCCCTCACCCTTAACCAGACCGGGACGATAAAAGGATCCTCCATCAGCCCGCAGGACGCTTCAACCGGGAAACATTCCAATCCTTCCAACCCCAACTTGGCTTTGACCGCGTTCGCCTCGGAGGCATGGGGATAGAGGGCCAGGAAGACCAGGTTTTCAGGCGGGGTTCCAGGGGATTCCAGGGGTCCCGCCACCGAGGGAGCGGGGGGATGGAGTTCCGCTTCCAAGGCATGGAGGCATTCGGGTTTTTCGCAGTAATAAAAATCCGAGCCTTCCTTCAAACACTCGTGGCAAAAGTACCTTCCGCAATGATGGCAAAGGCTGAGGGCTTTGCGGTCCGGATGGTTTGAACAGATTTGTTCCAGGTCCATGGATGCATTTTATCCAAAAACCTTCGACAGCTGAAAACCCATGTAAAATTCAACCTTATTTGGAGTGGACGGATTCGGCCCCACGGGTAAACTGGGGCCGTCCATCCAACCCGGCGAAAGGAACCCCGGTATATGAAACCGAACCCGATGAAGGAACTGAAGCCGATCCGCCCCGCGATGTCCCGCAAGGCCTTGACGACCTTCCTGGCGGGCACGGGGATCGCCCTGGTGGCCGTCATCTGGCTGGTCTCCCTCCTGCACCCCCTCCCGCCCCGCCGCATCGTGATGGCCACGGGGCCGGACGACAGTTCCTACGCCTACTACGGCAAGCGCTACAAGATCCTGCTGGCCAAGGCCGGGATCGACGTGGAGTTGAAGCCCACCAACGGCGGGTTGGAAAACCTCCAGCTGTTGCGCGACGCCCATTCGGGGGTCGACCTGGGCTTCGTGGAGGGCGGCGTGGCCTCGGATACGGACTCGCCCGACCTGCTTTCCCTGGGCACCCTGGGCTACGAGCCCGTCTGGCTCTTCACGCGCAAGCCCGTCACCGACCGGGCCCTCTTCGCCCTCAAGGGCCAGCGGGTGGCGGTGGGGCCGGACGGGAGCGATTCCCGCGCACTGGTGGAGGAACTGCTCAAGCGCAGCAAGCTGAACATCGGGTTTTACCAGGCTTCGGCCCTGGAGCCGCAGGAGGCCGCCCACCAGCTCCTCCAGCGCCAGGTGGACGCCGCCATCCTGATGATGAACTGGGGCAACCCCCTCATCGCCAAGCTTCTCACCACCCCCGGCATCTACGTGGCCAATTTCTCCCGCGCGGAGGCCTACGTGGCCCTTTTCCCCTCACTGTACAAGAAGGTGATCCCGGCGGGGGTGGCCGACCTGGAGCACAACAAGCCGCCCATGGACACCACCCTCCTGGCCACCAAGACCAGCCTCATCATCCGCGGCGACCTGCACCCGGCCCTCCAGTACCTTTTACTGGAGGCGGCAAGCCAGATCCATGCCCACGCCGGCATCCTGCAGAAGGCCGGCGAATTTCCCGCGCCCGAGGCCCTGGAGATCGAACTCTCCCCCGACGCCCGGCACTTCTACAAGTCCGGCCGGCCCTTCCTGCAGCGCTACCTGCCCTTCTGGCTGGCCGCGCTGGCGGAGCAGTTGGTAGTGGTGCTCATCCCGGTGCTGGGCCTCATGTACCCGGTGGGCAAGGGCCTGGCGTCCCTTTACGGCTGGGGCATGCAGCGGAGGATCTACCTGATTTACGGCGAGCTTTCCTGGCTGGAGGCGGAAATCAACAAGCTGGGGAACAAGCCCCCCACCAAGGAAATCCTGGACCGGATGCAACACTTGGAACACCGCGCCAACCGGGTCAAGGTTTCGTCCAACTACATGCCGATGCTTTACAACCTCAAGGAAACCCTGGCCTACGTGCGCGGCCGATTGGAACGGCAGGGACGGCGGAAATAAGGCCGGATATCCCCACCGAAAAAGCCCAAGATTTGAAAAACTTTTTTATCAACCTTTCCAAAGCAACCCCATGAAATCATGGGCGGGCAGGGAATCCAGCCTTTGCGGGTCGTCGAAAACCCGGAGGATTTCCTCCAGGCGTCTCCCGGAAAAAACCCGCTCCAGGCCCCGTTTAAACTTCTCCCGGACCATGGGAAGGCCTTCCCCGCGGCGGCGCGGGTGGCCCAGGGGGTATTCCACCACCAAGTTTTCCGTGGAAGCGCCGTCCTTGAACCGCACCCGCACGGCGTTGGCCACGCTGCGGCGGGCCGGGTCGTAATAGGCGCGGGTGAATTCCGGGTCCTCTTTCACCGTCATTTTCGCGCGCAGCCCGTCGATGCGCGGGTCGCGGGAGGCCTCCTCGCCATAATCCCCCGAATCCAGCGAGCCTTTGAGCAGGCAGACCGCCGTGATGTACTGCAGGCAATGGTCCCGGTCCGCGGGGTTCCGCAAGGGCCCGGTTTTGTGAATGATGCGCAGGGCGGGCTCCTGCGTGGTGAGGAGGATTTCCCGGATGTCCCCCACCCGGTCCCGCACCCGGGGGGAAAGCTGAAGCGCGGCCTCGGCCGCGGTTTGGGCGTGGAATTCCGCCGGAAAGGCGGCCTTGAAAAGGATGTTCTCCACCACGTAGCTCCCGTAAGGGCGGCTCCTCCTTAAACCCTCCCCCCCCAGGAAGGTCTTGTAGAAACCCCAGTGGCCGTCGCTTAAGGCCGTGGGATAGCCCATTTCCCCTTCCAGCGCCAGGAACGACAGCCGCACGGCCCGGCTGGCCGCGTCCGCCGCAGCCCAGGATTTGCGCGATCCCGTATTGGGCGCGTGGCGGTAACAGCGGAGCGTCGGCCCGTCCACCCAAGCGTTGGAAAGGGCGGAGAGAACCTGGTCCCGGCCGCCCCCCATCAAGTGGGTCACGACCGCCGCGGAAGCCACCTTGACCAGCAGTACGTGGTCAAAGCCGCGGCGGTTGAGGCTGTTTTCCAGCGCCAGCACCCCCTGGATCTCGTAGGCCTTGACCAGGGCCGCCAGCACATGGGCCATGGAAAGGCCCTGGGCCCCGCCCACCGCCCTTTGGCGCGAGACGTAATCCGCCACGGACAGGATGGCGCCCAGGTTGTCGGAAGGGTGCCCCCATTCGGCGGCCAGCCAGGTGTCGTTATAGTCCAGCCAGCGGATCAGGCAGCCCAGGCCAAAGGCGGCGGCCACGGGGTCCAGTTCCAGGTCCGTGCCCGGGACCCGCGAGCCCCCCGGCACCCGCGTGCCCGGCACCAGGGGCCCCAGGAGCCGCGCGCAGGCGGGGAAGGAAAGCGCCTCGAAGGCGCAGGCCAGGGCGTCCATGAGGCAATAGCGGGCCGTTTCAAAGGCTTCCCTGCGCTCCACCGGCTGGCGGAGGACGTAGTCGGCGATGTCGCACAGTTCCTTGTCCGGCGCGGGAGGCGGGGGTTCGGGGGAAGAGGGGGCCATGGCGAAACCTTTTAATTCGGAAATTTTCCGGACGAAATTTTCACTTTCTTTCGGGAAGCGGGACCCACGCTTTGGGCGGGGGGCCCACGTAGTCCGCGTTGGGCCGGATGAGCCGGTTGGTTTGGCGCTGCTCCAGGATATGGGCGGACCAGCCGGCGGTGCGCGCGATCACGAAAACCGGCGTGAAAAGCGGCGTGGGAATGCCCAGCAAGTGGTAGGCGGGCGCGCTGTAAAAATCCAGGTTGGGGAAGAGTTTTTTTTCCCTCGCCATCACCGCCTCGATGGTTTCCGCGACCCGGTAAAGGTCCATGCGGCCGCCTTCCCCGCAAAGGCGCCTGGCCCATTTTTGGATGACGGGGGAGCGGGGGTCCGAGCGCCGGTAAACGCGGTGGCCGAAGCCCATGATGAGTTCCTTGGCGGCCAGGGCCCCCAAGACCCCCTTTTTCGCCTCCTCGGGCGAGGCGAAGCGGGCCAAAAGCCCCATGGCTTCCTCGTTGGCGCCGCCGTGCAGCCGGCCCCGGAGGGCGCCGATGGCCGCGGTCACGGCCGAGTAAAAATCCGCCAGGGTGGAAGCCACGACGCGGGCGGCGAAGGTGGAGGCGTTGAACTCGTGCTCGGCGTAAAGGGTGAGGGAGGCGTCCAAGGCCCTCTCGTGCGAGGGGGCGGCCTTTTTCCCGTGCAGCAAATGGAGGAAATGGCCCGCCACGCCCCCGTCCTCCGTGGCCGTCTCAATGCGCGCCCCGTTACGGGCGAAGTGGAACCAGTAAAGCAGCATGGAGGGGAAACAGGCGATCAGCCGGTCCGCGATGGAAACCGCGTCCCGGTCCGGGGATTCCCTTTCCAGGGTGCCCAGCATCGAACAACCGGTCCTCAAGACGTCCATGGCGTGGGCTTCGGCGGGTATCTGCTCGATCGTGGTTTTCAACCGCGGGGGCAGGCCCCGCAGGCCCCGCAAGCGGCCGCGGTAGGATTCCAATTCCCGGGTCGGGGGAAGCTCCCCGCGCGTGAGGAGGTAGGCCACCTCCTCGAAGGACGCCTTTTCGGCGAGGTCCTCGATGGAGTAGCCCCGGTAGGTCAGGCCCACCCCTTCCTTGCCGACCGTGGAGATGGCGGTTTCCCCGGCGATGACCCCGGCCAAGCCGCCGGATTTTTTTTCTTCCTCCTGGGCGCTCATGGCCGTCCCCTCCCGGACGTTTTTCCACCCGTGCGGTTCAAGGCCCTGTCCGCCCGGCGCTCCATTTCATCATAGCCCAGGAACCGGTAAAGCTCCTCGCGGGTCTGCATGGACTTTAAAAGCCGCTTTTGGGTGCCTTGCTTCCTCAAGGCTTGGTAAACCCGCAAGTCCGCCCGGCTGGAGGCCCGGAAGGCGGAAAGGGGGTAAAGGGCCATGGACACACCGGTTTTTTGAAGCTCCGCCAAGGTGAAAAGGGGGGTTAAGCCGAATTCGGTCAGGTTGGCCAGGACTGGAACCGGGAGGGCCTTGACGATCTCGCGGTAAAGGGGGAGGCTTCCCACGGCTTCGGGAAAAACCATGTCCGCGCCGGCGCGCACATAGGCCCCCA
Source organism: candidate division FCPU426 bacterium (assembly GCA_030041545.1). Taxonomy (GTDB): domain Bacteria; phylum Oederibacteriota; class Muellerivitia; order Muellerivitales; family Muellerivitaceae; genus JAJPJW01. The sequence continues at coordinate 61,880 of JASHNQ010000046.1, forward strand.
GCCGGTCCAGCAGGGCCTGCTTTCCCTCGACGGCCAAGGCGTCGCTCCGGGCCATCACCGCGAAACGGCGGTCCCGGCGGGCGTCCACCGCGGCCTTGATGCGGTCCGCCATTTGGCCCGCGGTCACCAGCCGTTTGCCGGGCCTGTGGCCGCAGCGCTTCAGGTCCACCTGGTCTTCCATGTGAAGGGCGGCCGCCCCGCGGCGCTCCAGTTCCCGCAGGGCCTTGCCGGGGCCGCCGAAGCCCGTGTCCACGTCCACCAGCACGGGGAGGGAAACGGCCCGGGTCAGGCGCTCCAGCTCGAGGGCGACGTCCCCCAGGGTCAAATAACCCAGGTCGGGAAGGCCCAGGGCGCCCGCGGAAACGCCCCCGCCGGAAAGGTAGAGCGCCTTAAAACCCGTTTTTTCCGCCAAGATGGCGGCATAGGCGTTCGGAACCCCCACGATCTGGAGGGGCTTTTCGGCCTTCAAGGCCTTTTGGAACCTCATCCCCGGCGAAACTGGGTTGCCCATTTTCTACCTTCGCTTAAGGCAGTTTATCACTCTTCCGACAAGGCCAACCCTTTGGAATCGGCAAGATAAGCGGGGCCGGCTGGTCCGGGCTCCCCAAACCCTTGGGAACGCCATCGCAGGGCCGCGGCCGTGGAAAGGCGCCCCTTGCCGTTCGTTAAATCCCACTGGGCCTGCTCCAAAAGAAGGCCGGCGCCGTAAAGGCGGGCCATGGAAAAGGAAACCTCCCTCATGCGCGCCTCGGGAAATCCTTCCCTTTCCCCCTGGGCCACCAGCCGGGAACCCGCTTCCCAAAGCCCCTTGGCCGCGTCCTTGAGGGGCGCCGCGGTCACGGCGGCCAGCCGGGCTTGGACATCCGCCCAAAAGGGCCCCAAGGCGTTCTCCTTTTGGATGGCCCTTAAAACATCCATGCTAAGAACGTCGGTCGTGCCCTCCCAAATGGGCAGCACGTGGGCGTCCCGCAGCAGGCCCGGAATGCCCGTGTCCTCCACGTAGCCAGCCCCACCAAAACACTCAGCCACCTCACCCACGACCTGGACACCCCGCTTGCCGGTGAAGAGTTTGGCAAGGGGGGTCAAAATCCTCAAAAGTTTGGCCTCGTCCCCGCCGCCTTTTCCCGTTTCCACCCGGCCCAAAACCTCGGCGGCGCGGAAGGCCAGGGCAAAGGCGGCGCGGAACTCCACTTCCAACCCGGACAGGGTTTCCAGGTAAAGGGGCGTTTCGGAAAGCAGTCTCCCAAAGGCCCGGCGTTTTCTCGCGTAATCCCGCGCCAGGGCGAGGCCCCGCCGCATGAAGGCCGCCGCATCCACTGAATTGTGCAACCGTGTGATGTTGAAAAGGGAAGCGATCTTCTTGACCCCGTCGCCCAGGCCGCCCAGGGGCCGGGCCCAGGAGCCCTCCAGGGACAGCTCGGCCGTGGGAAGGGCCCGGGTGCCCAGTTTATCCTTGAGCCGGTTCACCCGGATGCGGTTCAACCCCCCTTCGGGGTTTCCCAGTTCCAGGTAAAAAAGGCCCAGGCCCCGGCTGCCGGCCGGGGCCCCCTGGGGCCGGGCCAGGGTCATGGCCATCTGCGCGGTGACGGCCGAGGTGAACCATTTGTCGCCGTAAAGGCGCCAGCCGCCGTCCTCGACGCGGGCTTCGGTGGTCGTGACGCCCACGTCGGAACCGCCGCCGCGCTCGGTCATCCATTGGCCGGAAGTCCAAAAAAAGGCCGGGTCCCGGCTGGTGAGGCGCCGCAAGGCGCCGGCCTTGAGGCCCTCGTCCCCATAAAGTTCCACAACCCGCGCGGCGCCGTCGGTCATGGCCAGGGGGCAGGAATAAAGGGCGGAGGAGGGATGGAAGAGGTAGAGCTTGGCGAACTGGTAAAGCCGGGACCAGGGGCCGTATTGGCGCTCATAGGCGATGGCCACCAAGCCCTCTTCGGCGGAAATCCGGTCCAGGTCCCTCCAGGCTTGGGAGACCTCGATTCGGTCGATCCGCCGGCCCCAGGGATCGAAGGGGATGTGGCGGGGAGGCTGGGCTTCGGCCTGCCGGGCAAGTTCCAGGATGTCGGTGGCCGCCCGCTCGCCCATGCGCCGGAGGTCGGGTTCGATTTCCCACAATACATCGGGCGGCAGGACCCTTTGCAGGAAGGACCTTAAAACCGGATCGTCGTCATATTGGTTGCCTAGGGATGGCGCTTCCTGAAAGAACGGCTCTTCCATAGATCCTCTTAAGCCGGGATTTCCGCGAACCTGCGAGTTTCCAGGGTCCCGCGGCGGTCCGGGGCCTGCCTCCAACGGCGGGGCCGGTAACCGCCGGGAACGCCGCCCTTGGACAATACCAACTGCCATACCTGCAGGGCACGGGCCCGGAAGCTTCCCGCCAGGCACAAAAGGTAATATTTCCACATCCGGTAGAACCGGTCGCCGTAACGCTCCCCGATGCGGTTCCAGGACCGGTGGAAGTTCCCGAACCAGGCCATCAGGGTCTTGTCGTAATAGGCGCCGAAGTTGTGCCAATCCTCCATGGTGAAAAGGCCCTCCAGGGCGCCTCCCAGCTGCCGGATGGAGGGGATCATGCCGTTCGGGAAGATGTACCTGTCGAACCAGGGGTCGCAGCGCTCCACGGATTGGTTGTTGCCCATGGTGTGAAGGAGGAAAAGGCCGCCCTCCCGCAGGCAGCGGTGGGCCGCTTCCATGTAGGTGCGGTAGTTCTTGAATCCCACGTGCTCGAACATCCCCAAGGAAACCACGTGGTCGAACCGGCCCTTGAGGTCCCGGTAATCCTGGAGCCGGATTTCAATGGGAAGGCCCCGGCAAAGCTCGCGGCCCCATTCAGCCTGTTCCTGGGAGACGGTGATGCCGACCCCTTGCGCCCCGTATTTCCCGCAGGCGTATTTCAGGAAACTCCCCCATCCGCAGCCGATATCAAGGACCTTCTGGCCCGCCTTCAATCCCAGCTTGCGGCACACAAGTTCGAGCTTGGCCTCCTGGGCCGCGTCCAAATCACCGGTCGATTCCCAATAACCGCAAGTATAGGTCATGCGCCTGTCCAGCATGGCCTGGAAGAGGTCGTTGCCCGCGTCATAGTGGCGTTCCCCCACCTCAAAGGCCTTGCGCCGGCTTTGCCGGTTCAGGAACCTCGAGGCGATCCTTCCTAAATAGGCGCGGATACCGCCGGACCCGTAGCCCGTCAGCCCCGCCCGCCATAGCCGGTGGAAGAATTGGTCCAGGGCGCCGCATTCCCACCAGCCATCCATGTAGGATTCGCCCAGGGCCAGGCTTCCCCCGGTCAGGACCCGGAAATACCAGCGGGAATCGAGCACCTGGATGTCCCAGGGTCTTGAGCCATCCAAGCGGATGTCGGCGGGCGACAGTATTTCCTGGACCCTCGCTTTCCATTTTTCTTTAAACGGCGGGCCTTGCTTCAACCGGGAAGCGCTTGAAGTTCCATTTTCCATAGTCCCGTACCTCTTTCCGGCCAAGAACGCGGCTTGGTCTTTCATCCGCTGGTTCCATTTGCACTATTTAAAACAATACCCACCGCTTCGGATGAAAAGCAATGAAGGGGAACGAAACGGACCATCAAGTTCCAATCATCTTAAACATTGGCGGGGAAGGGAGTATGACGAAGACCCTACAACTTCAAAAAATGGGAAGTAAAACGTTGCCTTACCGCCGACATCCAAAACACATTTAAAAGCGGTACGTCCAGGGTTTGGGCCACGGGCCGGCGAGGGCTTCCTTCGCCGGTAGAGGACTTCAAACTAATCCCTTTTGCGTTTCCACCCCCCAGGTGGCTTGTTTTTCGGATGAAGCCCTTCTTAACGTATAAGAAAGGCCATTGGCCTTGGGATTCCAACCCGGGGCCCGCCCGGCCGAAAGGGGGTTCCCATGAAACACTTTTCCGCCGTAATGGCGGTTTTAGTCCTTGCGGCATTTTTACTGCTCTTCCTAAGAGGCAGCCGCAGCCCACAGGCCAACCCTTCGGTTTCCGTCCCCACGGTCCGGTTGGTATCGGACTCCAACCCGACGCCTTGCCCGCCCGCTTTCCCCTGTGGCATGGGGTTCCATTGGGACGGCCAAGCCTGCAATTGCGTGCCCGATAACCAGCCCCACCCCATTCCCTCGGTGGCTTTGCCGGTCAAAACGCCTACTTACTTCTAAGAGGCCCTAACAAAACCTCTTTGAACCACGAGGATGCTTCACATCCCACAAAGGAACCATGCGACATTCCTTTTGAATCCTGAAAGCGCTGCCAAAACATCCCCCAAACTATCCGTTCATGGAAAGTCCTTCCCCCCCCGCGGAGTTCCCTGGCGTATAGTGGGGCCTTTCCAACTCCCAGGAGGCACCATGGACTTTAACCGAGCATTCCGTATTTGGAGGACCGCCTTTTTATTGATGGCATTCGGCTTGGGCGCGGCAGGGGCCGAAACCATCGACACCTGCGCCGCCAACGCCTATGTGACCGCCGGGTCCTACGTGGTAGGGACCAACTACTGGAACCCCCGCCAATGCGGGGGGGAACAATGCCTCTCCATCGACGACCAGACCGGGGCCTTCACGGTGACCCAGGCGGATTTCACCTGCGCGCCCAACGTGGCCAGTTATCCCTTCATCTTCTACGGCTCCCATTTCGGCTCCAACAGCCCCGGCACGGCGCTGCCCATGCCCCTGACCGACCTCAAGTGCGTCACCACCAGCTGGAGTTTCACGCCCGAGCGCACCGGCAGCTGGGACGCAGCCTACGACATTTGGTTCAGCCGGGGCCTTTCCACGGCCCAGGGTTTCAGCGGCGGGGCTGAAATGATGCTCTGGCTGGATTACATGGGCAACGTACCCCCCGCGGGACACAAGGTCGGCCCGGTCACCATCGACGGAATGGGCTGGACCCTTTGGGAAGGGAATATCGGCTGGAACTACATCGCCTACCTGGCGGATAAGACCATGGACTCGGTGAGCGCCTTGGACGTGACGGCCTTCATCAAGGACAGCCTGTCGCGCAACTACCTGGACCCGGAGTGGTACCTGGCGGCCGTGGAGGCGGGCAACGAACTGCGCACCGGCGGCGCGCCCTTCACCAGCCATTCCTTTTCCGTGCAGGTCAATACCGGCTGCGGCAAGCCCGGCGCAAAACCCACGGCCACGCCCGGTGGGCCCGGCGATAGGGTGCCCCCGGTGACGCCCACCCCGTAATTCCGGGAGGCCGGTTTTACTCCCGCCCGCTTCCCAATGGTTTTTCCATTCCTTTTATCGTAACGTAAACCCATGACCGAACCGGAAAACAAGGACCCCGGGGACTGGATTGAGCGGATTTCCCGGCTGGCGGGGGCCCTGGGCCTCAACGCCGTCCGGGTGCGCTGGAAGCTGATGGCCTGGCGCGATTCCTGGAAAGCGACCCGGCGCCAGACCCAAACCACCCTCCAACACATCAGCTACCAGCATAAAATCTGCCCCCATTGCGGCACGGTCCAGGACCGAAACCAAAGAACCTGCGCCAACTGCGGGAATTCCCTTTCCCCCCGGTTTTGGGAGATCCTGGGGCGCCTGGGGCTGGTGGCGCCCCGTTTCGGCTCCTCGACCTTTTTCTTGACGGCCGTGATCATCGCGGCTTATTTACGCACGGGCCTGGCCCAAGGGGGCAACCTGGTCTCGATGAGCCCGTCGGTTTTGGCGCGGTTCGGGGCCAATTGGGCGCCGGCGCTGGCGGCGGGGGAGTGGTGGCGGGTCTCCACTTACATTTTCCTGCACGCCGGTTTGGTGCACATCGCCTTCAACCTGATCGCCCTGCAGCAGATCGGGCCCTCGATCGAGGAAGTGTTCGGCCGGGGCCGGGCGCTGTTTTATTTCATGGTGACGGGCATCGTGGCGGGCCTGGGAAGCCAGTGGTGGGGACTTTACGGCGTGGGCATCGGGGCCTCAGGCGCGCTGATGGGTTGGATCGGCCTGGCCGCGGGCTGGGGCCAGAGGGACGGCACTTCCACGGGCCGGCAAATCCGCAATTTCATGGTCCAGTGGGGCCTCTATACGGTGGTGTTCGGCTTTTTGGTCCGGGCGGACAACGCGGCCCATATTTCGGGGTTTATCGCGGGGTTCTTATTGGGTCTGGTCTCCAAACCCCGGTGGGACCGGCGGGGGTGGAACTGGGTGGACGGCTTCATGACCTTTGTAGGCGTAGTCCTTGCCATCGGCACGGTTATCTTGGTTTTCTTTCCCCCGGAATCGGCGGCTTTCGGCCGGGAGTTCCTCCAGTAGTTGCTGCCGGGATAAGAATTAGCGCCCTTTGTCCAGCCTGCCGAAGGCGATGGATAACTGAACGCCGATGAAGAGGATTCCCAGGCCCATCATCCCCGCGTGACGCAGGCTGTGGAAGTTGAAATCCCCCACCCGGAAAATCAAAAGATAGGCGATCCCTAAGTTGAAGGCGCCCCAAAGCACGTTGACGAGGGGCGAGGACAAGCCGCGCCCCGGGGGCTTGGCGAAGGGCGAGGGGAATTTCCGGCCGCAGACGCCGCTGACGAAATGGGGGATGAAGTTGCCCAGGAAAGCCCCGCCGAAGAAGTAAGACAGATAAACGTACCAGGCCATCACCGACCTCCTTGAAACTACTTTCTCTTTTCGATGGGGACGTAGGCCCTTTGGGTGGGGCCCTGGTAGACCTGCCGCGGGCGGTTGATACGGGTGTTCTTGTCGTGGCGCATCTCCCGCCAGTGGGCCAGCCAGCCGGGCACGCGGCCGATGGCGAAAAGCACCGTGAACATGTTCACGGGGAAGCCCGCGGCCTTGAGGATGAGCCCGGAGTAAAAGTCCACGTTGGGGTAGAGCTTGCGGCTGAGGAAGTATTCGTCCTTGAGGGCGATTTCCTCTAGCTTGAGCGCGATGTCGAACATGGGGTCGTTGAGGCCGGGCTTCTTCAAGAGCGAATGGCAGAGGCCCTTGATGATCTTGGCGCGGGGATCGAAGTTCTTGTACACCCGGTGGCCGAAGCCCATGAGCTTGCCCTTGTTGTTTTTAATGGCGTCCACGAAGGCGGCCGGGGAGGTCTTGGTGTCGCGGATCTGCTCGAGCATCTCGATGACCTCCTGGTTCGCCCCGCCGTGCAGCTTGCCCCAAAGGGCGCTGATGCCGGCCCCGATGACCGCGTAAATGTTGGCCAGGCTGGAACCGGCCATGCGCACGGTCGAGGTGGAGCAGTTCTGCTCGTGGTCGGCGGAAAGCAAGAAGAACATGTCCAGGGCCTTCACCACGTCCGGGTCCAATTGGTAGTCCTTGACCGGGGAAGCGAACATCATATTGAGGAAGTTCTCCGTGAACTTGAGTTTATTGGAGGGGTACACGATGGGCTCGCCGATGGATTTTTTATAAGAGACCGCCGCGATGGTGCGGATCTGGGACATGAGGTTGGCGATGATGACTTCCTCGTCCTCCAGGTCCAAATTATCCTTCACCGGGTAGAAGGCCGCCAGGGAGGCCACCACGGAAGTCAGGACGGCCATGGGGTGGGCGCCCCGGGGAAAGCCCGCGAAGAATTGCATCATGTCCTCGTGAATCAGGGAAGACTTGTTCAGCCGCGCGGAGAAGGTATCGAAGTCCCTCATGTTGGGCAGTTCGCCGTACATGAGCAGGTAGGCCGCCTCGATGAAAAAGGACTTCTCGGCCAGTTCCTCGATGGGGATGCCGCGGTAGCGCAGGATGCCCTTGTCGCCGTCGATAAAGGTGATGGCGCTCTGGCAGGAACCCGTGTTGCCGTAGCCGTTGTCCAGGGTGATGTAGCCGGTCTCGGCGCGCAGGGTGGAGACGTCGATGGCTTTTTCCCCCTCCGTGCCCACGAGCACGGGGAATTCGTAGGTTTTTCCATCAAGGGTGAGTTTGGCTTTGTCAGGCATGATGTTGGCCTCCACCGGACGAGTCCGGGTAGTGATAGTCCTTTAAATGGGTTCCGGTTCTTCCGGGTTAAGGAATTTTAGAGAAAATCCCCCGAATAAGACAGGAACTTTTTTACTAAAACAGCATTGCCCCAATGTGGATCCGGAGGAACGGCCATAAAAAACGAAAGCCAAAAGGTTTTTCGAGTATAGGGTGGGCAAGGAACCGCCTTTATGATTTACGTTAGAGAGGGGACCGCTTGGGAAGCTGGCGTTTTACGGGTTTTTCGATTTAAATGAGCACCATGAAAGCCCCCTCGCGCCGATTCCTGTATGCTTTTCTGGTTGGTGTGGGATTTTTCCGGCCAGCCCTGGCCGGACCGGATTCCGCCTCGGCCTCCTTTCCGGCGGATACGCCGATCACCAGCAAAATGAACCTGGGACTTTTCGGCTTTCTGGGCGGGGGGATGAATTATTGGATAGGGGGGAAACCCATCACCCGCTATGAGGACTTTAAGGGCCTGATCTATTCCCTCCGGGACGAGGAAGCCTCGGATTTGATCCGGGAGGCGGAGGACGCCCATTACACCGCCTGGATGTTTTACGTCACCGGAACCGCCGTGGGCTCGGACGTGGCGCTTTTCTATAAGCCGGCCACCTTTTTGGGCATCGGATGGTTCGACCGGCTCGCAACCGGGGCGCTGGTCGCGGATGCTTTTTGGGGCGTCGGCATGCTGTTCGACGCCAACGCCGAAGCGCGCAAGTACAACGCGGCGCAGCGGTACAACCGCTTGATCGAGGGAAAAAAGGAGTCGGCCCTGGAGTTCTGCCCCCAAGTGGCCCTCCCCCCAAACGGTCCCCCGCTTTTGGGCCTGAATTGCGGTTTTTAAGCCATGAGAATCCTTTCCCAAAAGCTTGGGACGCTGTTGGGCCTGCTGGCCTTCCTGCCCGCTCCCTGGGTTGGAGCCGTCTTAGCCCGAACTCCGCAGGGCACTTGGGAGGGGGTCATGGGCTCAGGCACCCACCCATTCCGGGTGGCCTTCGTTCTGGAACGGAACCAGGGGGAATACCACAACGTCGACGACGGCATCCACGGCGAGCCCATGACGATCCTGCGGCGGGGCGGCAAAATCCAGGCCCAAACCGATGGCGGCGGAACGCTGGACCTTTCCCCCTCCGGGGACGGCAAAGTTTTGACCGGCGTTTTTAGGCAGGGCATCGGCCGGGATTCCCAACAAAGCCTGGTGGGGCAGAACCAAAGCTACCCGGTCACCCTCCATCCGGGGGAGGATTACCTCCACCCGAGGCTTTTGCCCGATGGCGGGGACCAAAGCCGATATCAATACGCCCCTCCCCCGCGAATGTCCGACGGCTGGGCGACGGGGGACTTAAGGTCGTCCCACGCCGATCTTTCCAAAATCGTCGGAGTCGTCCAGGGCATCCTCCGGCGCAAGTTCCCCTTTATCCACAGCCTGTTGGTCGTCCAAGACGGCAAGTTGGTATTGGACGAGTATTTTTACGGCTACGGCCAGGACGATCCCCACCCCGTCATGTCCGTCACCAAGTGCGTCTTTTCGCTTCTCTTCGGCATTGGGGAAGGACAGGGCCTGGTCCAGCCCAGCCGGAGGCTTTTCAATTATTTCGAGGATTACCGCGCCCGGGCGGGTTGGGACCCGGCCAAGGATTCCATCACTTTGGGCTCCCTCCTCACCATGACCTCGGGGCTCGGCTGCGACGACTTCAAGGATTCCGATTCCTGCTCCTGGAAAATGTTTTCTTCACCGGACTGGCTGGACTTTTCCCTTTCCTTACCCCTTCAAAACCCGCCCGGCACCCATTTTGCCTATTGCGGCGCCTGCCTGATCCCCCTGGGGGTCATCCTGGAAAGGCAAAGCGGCCTGGGACTGACGCAATACGCCCAGAAATTCCTGTTTGCTCCCCTGGGGATCCAGCCGCCCGACTGGTGGGAAGGCCCGGGGGGAGTCCATTCACCCGCCTTTGGCCTGTCCTTAAGGCCGCGTGACATGGCCAAGATCGGGCTCTTGGTCTTAAAGGAAGGCGACTGGAACGGAAACCAGGTGGTTCCCAAGACATGGATCGAGGAATGCACTGTTCCCCGCGTAAAGTCCGAACAGACCGGGAACAAAGCCGATTACGGTTACCTTTGGTGGGAAAGGGACGCGCTTTGGCGCGGGAAGAAGCTGCGGGTTTGGGACGCCTGGGGCGTGGGCGGCCAGCACATCTTCATCGTGCCCGCCTTAAGCCTGGTTTGCGTGATGACCGGGGGGAATTACAAGGACGGCGCCCTCTCCGACAACAGCTTCACGATTTTCCATGAAGTGTTGGAGGCTTTTCCCTAAAAAGGCATAATGATCCCATGAAGCCTTCCTCCCATCCGACTTTGCGCGGCAGGATTTTTGGGGGCGTTTTCCTGGCTTGGATGGCGCTGGTCTTTTTTCATTATTTTTCCCTAAAAACCGCCTTGGACCCCGCCTTCCTTTACAGCCTCGGCGCCGTTTTGACGCAAGCCGATTCCCACAAACTGGCCGAAAACTGGCTGAATTTCCTCAAAAATCTTTCCTGCGCCGTGGCTGTCTCATTCGTTTTATGGCGGCTGGGTCGAAGACTGCTGCGTTGGATGGGAGTGGGTCAAAGCCAAACCGCCCTGCGGTTTTGCCTGGAAATGGCCTTGGGAATCATCGCGGCCAACACCTTTTGGCTGGGGTTAGGTTTCAACGGGCTTTGGTGGGACCCTCTTTTATGGGGGATCGGGCTGGTTTGGTTGGGCTGGGCTTTATGGGACTTTTCCCGGAACTTCCTTAAAATCCAGAAATTTCCGCGGGTTCCCATACCAGGAAAATTTTTTATCCTCCTTGGGTTTTTAGGAGCTTTGGGCTTGGCGTTGGACATCCTGCAGGGCATAACGCCGGACGTTTATTACGACGCCCTGGTTTACCACCTTTCCACCCTCCAATTCTGGAAGTTCCACCATGGCGTCGCGGATTTTTACACCAACCTTTATTCTTATTATCCTTTTGGCGGGGAGCTTTATTTTTTAAACGGTTTTTTCTTCGCGGGGAGCGAAGCGGCCAAGCTGCTCAACGCCTTTTGCGCCGGCTTTTGCGGCCTGGCCGCCGCGGGATGGGTGATGGAGGAGGCGGGCATCGAGCAAGGCCTTTTGACTTGGACCATGGTCCTGGCCCTGCCGTTGGTTTCAGCCACGGTGTGGACCACCCAAAACGACGTGGTGCTGGCCTTTTTCCTCACGCTCTTTTTTTACACCCTCCTGCGTTGGGCCCAAGGCCCGCAGGCGGGGCCCTGGGCCCTGGCCGCGGGGCTTTTGGGCGGCGCGGCTTTGACCATCAAATACACGGCGGTGGTAGCGGTTGTTATGGGAGTTTTAGCCATGATTTGTATTTCCCCCCCGCCCTTGAGGGGAGAGGGCCGGGGTGAGGGTGGTTCACCGATAAAAGGCATCCCTAAAAAAGCGTTGGTTATCTTCGGCCTCATTGTATTTTCCATCGCGCCCTGGCTTTTGAAGAACGTCGTGTTTACCGGTAATCCTGTTTATCCCTACCTTTCTTCCGTTATCGGCGGCAGGGCCTTGCCCGTTGAAAACATGAAAGCCCTTATGAACGACCACGAGGCCGTCTTCAACGGTTCCTTTTCGCTTGGGGCTTGGACGGCACGGCTATTTGGGACGGACCTGGATAAAACCATCGCTCCCCTTCTTTTCGGGTTCATTCCTTTTTTACCCCTGGGCGGCAAGCGGCGGCCACGGACCCGCCATCTTTTACTATTAAGCGCGTTTCTACTCCTATCCGGATTCCTCATCTCTTATCAACTGCGACTGATGGTTCCGGCCCTCATCGTCTGCTTCGTGGCCATGGCGATGGTTTTAAGCGATGTGGGTTGGAAAGGCGCCACCATGGCCTGGGGCGGGGCCGTTGCGCTTTTCGGTGTCTTAAGCCTGCTTTCCCTGGCCCGATTGAGCGTGAATTACTACCAGACCCACCAAATGGCCTTGGGGGTGGAAACGCGGGAGGAATACCTGGCCTCCGTTCCCCCGACCGCTTCTTATTACGTTTTGGCCCAAGCCACGGGCGATCTTTTGCCGCCCGACGCCTGCCTGCTGGTGGCGGGGGACGCCCGGGGGCTTTACTATCCCAGGCCCTTTTACGCCAACAGCGTGTTCGACGCGCAGGTAATGGGCAAGTTGGCGCGGAAGGCGAAGGACGGCGCTGGCATTTGGAAGCGGCTTCGGGAAATGGGCATCGACGCCCTGGCGGTTTCGGGGGAGGAGGGGCGGCGCATCGCCGGGCAAAGCACCTTGGATGCCATCACCCCGGAAGAGGAAGTCAAGCTGGACGACCTCCTCCAACATTGGACCGACCCGCTTTTCTTCCACGGCTTGGACGGGCTTTACCGGTTGAGGGACTCCAGCGCCCCGCCGAGGCCGCCGATACATGACCTGCTGAAACTGCTTGAAGCCACAGACAAAACCAATTAGCCACAGATGCATGGGATACATGGGATTAAGAATTTGATTAAAAACGAAAAGATTTCGGGTCTAAGCCATCCTATTCGTCCCATGCCTCTGTGGGTGCAGCCTACAAGTCTCACTATCCAGCCGGTGGAAGTCCGGTCGTGGGAAATACTATAGCCCACGTAGTCATACCTGACATCCGTAAAGGGGGAGACCCATCGGATGAAAGCTCAGGAGTAAATGCCGCTCCCCAAGTGCGGTAAGCAAGCAGCCAGGCCGTAGCATTAAGCGAACTTTGCGGCCCCGTGAGCATGGCCATTTGAAGGACGATTGGGGGAAAGGGGAAGTGGTTGCCGACCCTCTCCACAGAAGGGGAAGGCCCAAGCGTGAAGGGGAAGGATAGTGGAAAGCGCCTTCATGAACCACCGGGGTAGGGAAGACGGCATGGAGGCAAGGATAGGGAGATAAAAGTAGGGAACCGGACGGACGCGGCGGGA
>JASHNQ010000001.1 GCA_030041545.1 candidate division FCPU426 bacterium
GGACGAGATAAACGCTGAACGCATATAAGCGTGAAACTCACCCCAAGATGAGATGTCCCGGGCCGCAAGGCCCCTAAAGGCTCCACGTAGACTACGTGGTTGATAGGCTGGGTGTGGAAGCACCGTAAGGTGTTCAGCTGACCAGTACTAATCCGCCGTGAGGCTTGGTCATATGTTTCATCTCTACCGCATCTTCAAACGCACGAAGGTTCAAGAAGTCGTATTTCTATCGTTCTATTAATTGCCAGTTCTGCGAATAACAGAAACTGAGATTGCTGTTTCCCGGTGGTTATGGCGGAGGGGAAACACCCGTTCCCATTCCGAACACGGAAGTTAAGCCCTCCAGCGCTGATGGTACTTCACATGTCTTGTGTGGGAGAGTAGGACGCTGCCGGGATTTTAAAATGAACCCTGCCCCTCTAAAGAGGGGCAGGGTTTTTTATTTTAAGCCGTTCAAATCATTCAGATCTTTTTGAATATATGGGACAACTTTATCTGTTGGATCAATCTTGATGGCCTTTTCGAACATTTCTTTGGCTTTCGTTTTTTGTCCTGAGAACCAATAATCATCACCGGAAACCATATAGTAATCTAAAGCCATTTTTTTATTTATCTTACTGTTTTTCAAGAGCAAGTAGCCTTCCGCTGCATTTGCCTCTTCCTGAGCTCTCCATATATTTTCCGATATCAAGCAAATACCGCAGGCACACAATTCGCCCCAGTGATCAAGGTTGTGACGGACTTTCAAATAGTTAGCCATGTTCAGATATGGGTAGGCACAAAGTTCTAGTAGAAGTTTATCTATTTGGTTTGAGCCCATTAAGTTCGGTGAAATATATCTTCCGAAAAATTCTCTTAGCAATTTTAGCGATTCGTTATCGTTGGAAAGTTTTATTGGCATAAACTGAGTCACAAGTCCGTTGGGTTTAAAGGAAGCGGCTTGGGCATGATTCAAATATCCGTTAATGAAATCTCCATTGGGAAAGGCACAATAGATGGGATGGTCCGTTGTAGTTGATCCCGAAGAAACTTCTTGAGAAAGGTTTTTCCAATCATTCTCGGTCAAAAAGGTTGTCATTCTCAACGCCACGTCCGGTCGTTTGTGTTCCACTTCCTGCAAATAAAGAATGGAAAAATAGTCGTAATCCGATTCGGCGAAATACCTCGCGTTTTGGTTCATGGATTTCAGCGCTTCCATGCCATAGCCCCGATATAAAAACTCTTTTGTCTGGTCATCAGCGGATATGTTTTTTTGAAATGTCAGGATTGGGAGAGCTATTAAGAGAACTGGCAGGGCATATTTAAGCCAACTGTGCTTATGGACCCAGGTGAAAAGTAAATAAATACCGGCCGAAGCCAGAAAAGCAGTCACCCAATTGACAGTGATTAGATGGTCATCCAAGTGCCAATACTCGATTGGGGAAACTTGGAGATAAAGAATATTGGCCGTGACGGTTGTCAAAAGAAGTAGAAGTAGAAAAAGTAATTCTTTTCTATGTCCGCAGCGCCAAAGCAGGAACACGCCCCAAAAAGACAAGAAGGAAAAAGCTGGGTTGAAATCGCTTCCAAAACGGTTTGAAATATAAACGCTTTTATCTTGGATGGTGGAAAGAGCGGTTGGCATAAAAGAAGCAAGAGTTTCTCTCTTGAAATAACTGATTCTAAAAAGTGATTCACAAAGATTTTTGAAAGAGAATGGGGAGCCAAAATCAAGCGCAGGGTGTAAATGGGATCGAAGAGGTAAATAAAGATAAAGGCTTAAGACGACGACGGCCATCGTTAGACAGGTTAGCCCCTTTTCCCATCCAAAATGGAAGATGGCTTTTGAAAGCTCTGAATAAGTTAAAACTCCAAAAGCAATAGGTGGAATGAGCAACATCAGGGAAGGCCAATGATTGACTGACCCCAACGCGAAAATGAAAACGAGGAAATAAATGCAGTGGTTGTGGGCTTTTGGATAATTCTTGTTTTGAATGAGAGATTGGAAATAAAGCAGCAAACCTAACTCTAATGCCACTTGGAAGGTATAAATTCCCCCCTTGGCGGCAAGCGATAAACTCCAATAACTTTTCGAGAAGGCGAAACAAAGGGAGCCGATAAAACAGACGAATATGATTCCGAAATGGTTAAACCTTTGGCTTGCGGTGTGGGCTAGAGAGTTTGAAAAAAACCAAAGGTTTGCAAAAAAAAGACAAACGCCTACTGCTCCAAGAAAAGCGGAGAAAAAGTTAATCGTCATGGCGGGGTTGCCGATAGGTATCAAGGCGAAAAGTCGGCCTAAGAGAGTGTAAAGGGGATAGCCGGGGGGATGGGAAACTCCCAAGGTGAAACAGGCGGTGATGGTTTCGGGAGAGTCATTCCTAAAAAGAGAAGGGTTAAGTGTCCGAATGTAAATAGCAAATACAACCAAGAAAATAAGAGGGTAAAACCACCAGGGTGGGGTAGAAAAAGAAGAGGGTTTTTTAGAAGTTTTTGCGGCCAATATCAACCGCCTCATTGGGAAGAAGGTGTACTAGAATGTTTTAAGAATTTTATTGCATTGAGACTTGGATTGAACAATGAAAAAGCCAAAACCCAAGAAAACCCGCAAAGTTTGGGTCATCAAACCCCAATCCCGTGTCCGAACCTCCAGCAAGCGGCAAATCTTGGATAAGATAAAATCAAGGGAAATACGGGAATCATGGCGTTAATATAGCTCAACATGATGCAGATCATGCTTGGGGAAAAGGGTTAGATTATAAAGGGACTTGGCATGTCAAATGGCGGAGAGAACAAGGAAATAGTTTAATCGAATTGTCTTTTAGGCCTGAAACTCGTATATTTTAACCGGACGAGAAACGTTTTGCGTGTTTTTTTCCATCCCCTCCGTAGGAGTTGAAAATGAAAGTCGTGAATGAAGTGAACTGGATGATCGGTGGGCCCCAGGGAACCGGTGTTGATTCTTCCGCCAATTTGTTTTCCCAGGCTTGCGCTTCCGCAGGCCTTTGGGTCTTCGGGAAACGCGAGTACCACTCCAACATCAAGGGTAAGCATAGTTACTTCCAAGTTCGGGTTTCGGACAAGCCCATCCACAGCCACGTGGACGATGTCCACATCCTGGCCACCTTCGAGGACTCCACGGCCCGCCTCCACGCGCATGAAGTGGTGAAGGGCGGAGCGCTCATTTACGATCCCACGAAGATTACCTTGGATGATTTGAACTTGAAATCGGGCGTTATCACCCTGCCGATCGATTTCAATTCCGTTATCCGCCACGTGGCGGAAGTTACCGGCATGGAATATGGCACTTTGTCCCTCATGAAAAATACCATCGCGGTGGCCGCTTCCATGGCGCTTTTACGCATGGACATCTCCAATATGGAAGAAACCTTGGCCCGCATGTACACCGGCCGCAAAGCCAAGCTGGTGGCCCCCAACGTGGCCGCTTCGAAGAAGGCCTATGAGGCGGTGGATGCCCTCCCGGATGAGATGCACGACCAATTCCCCTATCATTTAGAGCCGCAAAAAAACACCCCCAAGCGCCTCCTCATTAACGGCGCCCAGGCCAATTCTCTGGGCAAATTAAAGGCGGGATGCCGCTACCAAACTTACTACCCCATCAGCCCAGCCACGGACGAAAGCAACTTTTTGGAAAGCCATCCGGAATATGGCATCGCAGTGGTGCAATGCGAGGATGAGATCGCCGCCATCGATATGGCCTTGGGCGCGGCCACTACGGGCGTCCGTGCCTCCACCGCCACTTCGGGGCCCGGCTTCTGCCTGATGGCCGAGGGCCTGGGATGGGGTGGAATGAACGAAGTGCCCATCGTCCTATTCGACTACCAGCGTGGCGGCCCGTCCACGGGTCTACCGACTCGCCACGAGCAGGGCGACTTGATGTTCGCGGCCTTTGGGGGACACGGGGAATACCCCCGATTGGTCATGGCGCCCGCTACGATCAACGACCATTTTCACTTGGCCTTCGAATCCTTTAATTACGCCGACAAATTCCAGACGCCTGTCATTATCCTGAACGACAAATTCCTCACCCACAGCCTTGAAACGATTTCGCCCTTCAAGGAAAACAGCCTAGTGATCGATCGCGGACGACTGGCCACCCAGCCGGAGTTGGAGGCAGCCATAGCTGACGGAAAGGGTTTCCCCCGCTTCCGGCCCGATCCCAAGACAGTCCTTTCTCCCAGGCCCTATCCTGGACAAGAGGGAAGTCCCTATTGGATGACGGGCGATGAGCACGATGACTACGGCCATATCACCGAAAACCCGGAAAATCGCCGTAAAATGCACGAGAAGCGCATGGCCAAATACCGGCTCATGCTGGAACAAATCCCCGAGGACCGCCAGTTCAGCTTTCACGGTGATCCCAACGCCGATATCACCCTCGTGTGCTGGGGCTCCACCTTCGGGGCGCTGGAGGACGCCCTTCCGCTCTTGAAGGAGAGGGGGATTAACGCCAACTTCCTCCACCTGCGGATGCTGAATCCCTTTCCGATTTCCGCCGAGAAATTCCTGAGGAAGGCCAAAAAGCTGGTGATGGTGGAGAACAACTGGGGTACCCAGTTGGGACACCTGATCCGGATGAGTACGGGTATCTTTATTCCTGCCCAGATCGTTAAATACACGGGCCGGCCCATGTCGCTGAACGAGATTTTAGACTCGGTTGAAAAAATCCATAAAAAACAAGTCGCGCCGGAAATGGATCCGCTGACCGGACAATCGATAGAAAAGGTGGTGTTGACCTATGGTCTCTAAGCTCCAAACGCCGTTAACGGTTACAGCTTATAAAAGCGACGTCCATAACGACTGGTGCCCGGGATGCGGCGATTTCGGTATCTTGCAGGCCATTCAGCAATCCTGCGCAGAACTGGCCCTGCCGCCCTGGGAAACCATGGTCTTCGCCGGCATCGGCTGTTCGGGGAAGGTATTCAACTACATGGCATCCCACGGGGTGCACACCCTGCATGGCCGTGTGCTTCCTTTCGCGGTGGGCGCCAAGATCGCGAATCCGGATCTAGAAGTCGTCGCGGTGGGTGGTGATGGCGATGGATACGGGATCGGAGCGGGCCATTTCGTGCATGCGGGCCGCCGCAATGTGGACATGGCCTATATCGTGATGACCAATGAGGTTTACGGCCTGACCAAGGGCCAGGCTTCTCCCACGCTGGGCCGTGGCCAGCAGACTAAGTCCCTGCCGCTTCCCAACACCAACGACGCTATCCAACCGCTGGCCCTGGCCTTGAGCTCGGGTTATACCTGGATCGGCCGCAGCTATGCCTTCGACGGGCGGCATTTGAAGGAGATGATCAAGAAAGCCATTGAGCATAAGGGGATGGCCCTTTTGGACGTGCTTCAACCCTGCCCGACCTTCAACGATCTGCACACGGCGGAGTGGTTCAATAAGAAGGTCAAGGTGGAGGGTGAGACCAACATGGTTTCCCGAATCTTCAACGTTAACGAAGTGGGCCATGATGGTTCGGTCAAAGACCCCACTAACCTGGACGAGGTGACGGATAAGCAGAAGAAGGCCTTCGAGATGGCCCACCATCATGGTGAGCGAATTCCGGTAGGGGTGTTTTACGAAATCAAGCTGCCCACCTACACGGAACGCATGCAGGCCCAGGCGCCGATGCTCAAGAAGTATTCGCCGGCACGTATTCCTTATGAGGACGCGAGCCATTTGCCGACGACGGATCTTTCCAAGACCTACGAAGAGTTTTTGTTTTAATCATAAAACCCCAAAAGCCCGGATCCCGGCCTGGGATCCGGGCTTTTTTATTTGTGGGAAAAGTGGCTGAACCTAGTGGCATTTGGTAAAGTTGTTGGCTGGATGTTCGAAAGAGCTTGAGAAAAGCCACTAGGACAAGGGCGGTTTATGGACTTCAATTTACCAAAGGTTACCTCTTTCCTTTGCTGCAACAACATTTTGCAGGATGTGATGACCAAGAATTATGAACTGCGGGGCGCTTTCCAGGGCTTCAGCCCCCCGGCTTATCCTTGGGGCGCCGAGTTCATGACCTTTTCCCGCTTTTTTTACGATGGCACCGGGGAGTTCCAGGTCGATATATCGCTTTACAATGAGAAGGGTGAAAAGATATCCGACAGCATCCCGCGGAAAATACAATTTGCCGGGGAATTCCCCATGCATGACCTCATTACGACATGGCGCATCTTGTTTCCCAGCAATGGGGCCTATGTTTTCAAGGTTTTTTGCAACAACCTCAATATGGGGGAATTCCGACTTTATTGCCGATAAGAAGGATTTTACCGGCTTTTTGAAAGTTTGCTTTGCCGGGTGGATAAGTTATACTGGCCGCCGTTTATCAGAGGCCAATTGGAATATTCTTAAAGCCCGATAAATATTTTCAGTCCCTAACCCGGACGAGCCGGAATCAACGAGAAGAGTATCCTCAAGGTTTAGTGGCGAACCCGGGTTTCATAACGCCGGTCCCTTAGGTCGGGAAATTTTCGTTGTTTTATTTAAAATTTCACGACTAAGGGATTGAAAAGGAAAAGAAGTGGGGAAGAAAGTTCAAAGCCCTCTTGCCGCCTTTGGGTTTCAAAAGCCCCTTCTTTGGCTCCTCCTGATCACCCTCCTTGGCGGCGCTTTCCGATTTTACAATCCCGATTGGGACCTCCAACATTCCTTCCACCCTGATGAACGGAATATCCTTGGCCAAACGGCCGGGATCCAAGCGTCCACCGGCTATAAGGTCACCTTTTTCGCCTACGGCCAACTCCCAGTCTACCTTTACCGTGCCACGGGCGAACTTCTCTCGACCCCCTCTTTTATTTGGAACCTTTGCCGGGGAAATGAGGGCTTGGCCCAATGGCTTTATTGGTTCGTTTTGGCCTTGGCCTTTGGAACCGCCATTTGGTTTTTTTCGAGGGAGAAATGGTCGCTTTATTCCTTCGGGGCATCGGCTTTCCTCTGGGCTTGCCTCTTGCTTTTCAAGTTTTTCGGGATTTTTTCCATTTGGTTCGACCAACTCATCGATTTTCCGCTAAAGGCCGCCACCTTCTTGGTGGCGATGGTGGCTTCTTTCGGTTTTTCGCTTTGGATCGCCAAGGAATTGGAATGGGAATGGTCTGACACCCCCTTTTATTCGGCGGCCGGGGCCACCTTTGCCTTTGGAATCCTGCCGATTTTCCTGCCCAATCCCGTGGCCCGCGTCTTTGGCTTGTTTTTGTTCACTTTTTTGGTGGCCGGTTTGGCCCTTTGGTGGGCCTGGACCTCCCGGTGGGGCAGGACGATTTTAGGTTTTTTCTCACTTTGGGCCATTTTTGCCTCCTTCAATCACGCGGGCCGACAGTACAGCGGTTATGGGGAATGCATGATCATCGGCCGCGTTTGGGCGGCGGCCTTTTCCACGGCCACGATTGCCGCGGTTTATTTACTGGTGAAGAAGATTTACCAGAACATCGGCATGGCCCTACTGGCTTCCGCCTGTTTCACCTTCGCGGTCGTCAGCATCGAGCAGGCGCATTACTGCATCGTTGAATCCTTCATCACCTTCCTGCTGGTAGTGACGGCGCTTTGCGCCTGGGAACTCTTCCGAAAGGGGGATTGGAAGAGCTACCTCGTGGCGGGGGCCGTCTTTGGCCTGTCCATGGCGGCAAAAACAAGTTCCCTTTATTACCTTTTCATGATTTTGACCGCCCATTTGGCATTGCTTTCCCGAAAATCCGCCAAGGAGTGGGAAAAGGAAGACGGGCGGTTGGGCGACAACGAAGGGCTTTATACCGCTTTGGCCGGTGTTTCCCTTGCGGCTTTACTGGGCGCCTTCCTCATGGTGGGATGGAAATTAAAGGGAGTGATGGATGATCTTTTTCATTACGATCCCAAGATAGGTTTTGCCATCTGGCTTTTGCTTTTTGCGTTTTTAGCGTACCTTGGGATCGTTTTAACGGTTTGGGGCATTCTGGAATTCAGGGTTCTTCGGGCTCAGATGCCCCAATGGATCAAATTGGTGGCGGCGGGCGGGTTGGCGTTCTTTCTCTTCTGCCTTTTCTCTCCCTGGTCCCTCTTGGACTTCAACGGATTCATGATTTCCCAGAACTACGAGTGGCATACAGTTTCCATCGCGGACGCTTGTTATGTCCTTCAATTTAAGGATACACCCCGTTATCTCTTTCAATTAGAAAACCTTATGAGCGTGGAGCTCTGGTGGCCCCTCGGGATCGCGGCAGTTTTGGGAGCGGGTTGGGTCTTAGCCCGCTTCGTGTCCAAGCTTCTAAATCCTATACGGCATGGTTATCTCTTGCCTTTGCCTTTCACTCGAGGCAGGGGCTGGGCTTTTTCCCTCCCCGATCTCCTTCTCTTGAGTTGGTTCATTCCCTATTTCGGCTTTATCGGGGCATGGAACACCAAGTTTGTCCGTTATATGGTTCCTTTGATACCGGTCTTTTGCATCTTTGGGGCACGCTTATTTGGGGATTTCGTGGAATGGGCCAAACGCCTTTCTTGGGGGAAATGGCTAAAAACCGTCCTGGGAATCCTCATCGTGGGCCCCAGCTTTTTTTATTCCCTCGCCTATATGCACGTTTACACGCATCCCCATCCCTGGATCGATGCCTCGGTTTGGATCGCCAAGAACGTCCAACCGGGCGCAGTGATTGCAACGGACATGTGGGACGACGGCCTCCCCCAGGACCTTTCCCCCCAGCAGGACCCACGCTTAGAAAGGCCGGTCAGCCCCGGCCAGTATGGCCACGTGGACGTGGATGTCTATTCCCCCATGGGAAACGGCCTTTCGGACGACAACGACACCAAGAAAAATTATTACGCCAATACCCTTCAAAAGGCCGATTACATCAGCCTGGCCACCAAGAAGCTCTGGTACACGCTGGTGGATTGCACGCCTGAGTTCCGCCCCCATGGGTTTAATCTTTATCCCGTGACCTCCCGGTATTTCCGGCTGCTTTGGTCGGGCCTTTTAGGCTACAAGATGGTCGGCGAATTCCACAATTTCCCCACCTTTCTAGGCTGGGTTCATCCCGACGACATGGCAGAGGAATCCTTTTCGGTTTACGACCATCCCACGGTTTACCTTTTTAAAAAGGTCGAGGACGTGCCCCGCGACCAAATCCTGAAATTGCTGAGTTCGGATGACTACGTTAAGGGCATCAACCGGGACATCATGCGTACCATCACGCCGGACAACGTGGATGCCTTCATTTCCCAGCGCCACCAGTATTTGGAGGATCACGGGCTTTTAGCCCAGTTGGAGGCGGCAGCCCCCACGGTTACGGCTGCCATCCCCCAGCCAACACCAGAAATTCCATTCCAACGCATAAATCCGGCCAAGAAGTCGGCTGTGCCAGCCCCGGCGGTTGAACCAACCCCGGAGATCAAGGTCGAAGCGCCGACTACCGTGCCGGGCCCGCCTGACGCCAAAACCCTGCAGGTTCTCCAGGATTACGCTAAAAATCCAGTGATTGAAAGCGATGTGACCCAATCCGCTGCCACTCCGGAGGACGGCTTCTTCTATCAGCTGCGGGCCTGGCTGAGTTGGGTGATTACCCTGATCCTTTTGGGCTGGATGGCCCTACCGCTGGCCTTGAGGGTTTTATCGTCTTTTCCCTCAGGAGCCTATTCCTTGAGCAAAATCCTGGGTTTTTTCGTGTTTTCGTGGGTGGTTTGGTTTTCGACCAGCCTGAGGTTTTGCCGTTTTACCTTTGGCTCCACCTGGGTTTGGTTCCTCCTCCTGGCCGCCCTGTCGCTAGGGATGTATTGGCGCGACCGCGAAGTGATCCAGGCCTTGCACGCCAAGTGGTCTAAGGCTTGGAGGGTCCAGGAGGGCGCATTCGTCCTCATGTTCTTCCTCTTCACCCTGGTAAAGCTCTATATACCCCACATCCATGATCCGGTGGGCGAAGGCTACAACGGCGGCGGGGAAGCAGGCATGGATTTTGGCTTCTTGTCTTCCATTGTGCGGGGGGAAACCTTTCCGCCCCAAAACATGTGGATGGCAGGTCAACCTCTTTATTACCCCTATTATTACGGCCATGTGATGATGGGCATCCTCACGAAATTCCTGGGACTTGCTCCGGCGGTCACCTATAACCTGGCCCTCATTACCCTCTTCGCCCTTATTTTCGCCAGCGCTTTCGGGCTTGCTTTCGCCCTATCTGGAAGGCTCGTGAGCGGTTGGATCGCGGGGCTTTTGTGCGCCGTGGCCGGAAACCCCGCTGGCTCCTGGCAATATTTGGAAGCCATCCACCAGTGCCTTGTTTCAGGAAACCTGGGGCCATTGATAGGGCATGTTTATGATTTTTGGGGTCCGAGCCGGGTGATCCCCAATTCGATCAATGAGTTCCCGTATTTCAGCGTACTTTATGGGGACTTGCACGCCCACACCCTAGCCATGCCCTTTGCCTTCCTTTTAGTGGCGGTTTGGGGTTCTTATTACCTTTCCAAGGCTTCCAAACCTTTTGACTGGTACCAAGACTGGCTTGTTTTTTTGACCGCTGGTTTTTTGTTGGGTGGCATCACTTTCCTCAATACTTGGGATGTCCTTACTTGGCTGACCCTCGGGGGCCTGGCCCTGCTGGTTCGAAACTTGGGCGGGACGCCCATGAAAACCCTGCAAAAAGGCCTCGGAATTTTTCTGGGAATCATGATCCTTTCGCTCCTTCTTTTGGGTTGGGTGGCCACCTTGGTCCCAGGGCTGGACTATCAAAACTTGGGCGGAAGCAAGTTCCTTTTGGCGGGAGCGGTGATCCTGGGAGCGGCGGCGGGAACCCTTGTTTTGTTTTTCCAGAAGCCAACCCAGGGCATGGCCAAGCATTTGACGGCGGCTGGTTTGACCCTGGCCGGAATTTTGGTTGTGATGGTAGCGACATGGATTCCACTTTTCGCATCTTTCGTTCCCCAGCAAAGCGAAGTGCTTTGGGTGACGCCCAATTTAAGGACATCCCTCGGCAACTTTTTCGGCATTTACGGGCTTTTCGTGACGGCGCTGGCTGTAAGTTTCATCGTTGGTTTCTCAAAGGAATTAGCTCAAGGGCTGGGAAAGAATTCATCCAAAAAAGGCGGGTTGGATCTATTTTTGGATAAGGCCACGGATTTTATGGACCGCCTGATCGTTCCTGATCGCCCGGTATTGGGAATGCTCTTTTTCGGCCTTGTGACCTTGGCGCTTGTTTGGGGGGCCTCTTGGGTCCACTGGACCGATCCTTCGGACAGGGCTCTTTTCTCCCTCTTGATCGCCACACCCGCGGCGGTGGCGTTGGCGCTCGCGGTCATATTCCGGAATGTTTTGGGTCTTTGGCTGGCCGCTTTGACTGTGGGTTTCCTGTGGCTTTCCCTCTTCTGCGTCCATCTCCTGCACCTATTCCAGGACATGCCCGTGACCCTGGGCTTGGGCCTTTTTTCCATGCTGTGGTTGGCGGCTTTCTTCCACATGGGGCTGGCCCTCAAGACACTCAAGGACCGCAGCCTTTCTTTCTCCTACCTGTTGGTGGCCCTTTTCTTCTTCATCCTCGCCACCTTGGAGGTTTTTGTGATGAAGGAGTACTTGGGCGGCGAATACCTGAGGAACAATTCGCTCTTTAAGTTCGGCATCAACGCCTGGGAACTGGCTTCTGTGGCGGTGGGTGTTTTCCTTCCCAAGCTATTCGACTCATTCGGGCTTCTCCTCAAGGTGGCTTCTAAGGAGGGCCGCCCTGCCCGGATTAGTTTGATTTTGGTTGCGGAGGTACTCCTATTTGTCCTGTTCCGAATCCTTTTGGATAGTTTTCTTTCTTCCTTAGAATCCCCCTTGGTTTACGTCCTGAACCTGGTCCTCGTGGCGGGGTTGGTGGGATGGAGCCTAGTGGAGGATTGGATGGGGAATGGGCCGTGGAAAGTTTGCACCTTGGGGGCAGGGATATTGGCGGCCCTGTTTTCGATTTTGGCTTTGCTTCCGCCTTTTGCCTATGGATCGGTGGTAGGCCTGGCCCAGAGGTGGATAGCAGGGTTTGAGACCGGTCTACTGTTCCCGGCGCTATTGGGGGCCGCCCTACTGGGCTTGCTTTACTTGGTGTGGGAGGGACAGAGGAACCTTGGCCGCCTGATGGTTTTCAACAGTTGGCGGGCCTTGTTGCTGATGTTCGCCTTGATGGCCTGCGTTTATCCCTATGCCGCCACTGTGCGTAAATGCCACGGCTTTTTGGACTTCTTCCGAAAGCAATGGGTGGGGTACGCCGAGAACCTGACCTTGAACGGCTTGGCCTACCTGGACCGGGAGAATCCTTATGACGGGGCGGCCATCCGCTTTATGAACGAATACATCCCGGACCAGCCTTGCCTGGTGGAGTTCGTGGGGGAAGGCTATAATTCGTGGGGCTCGCGGTTTTCCATTTTCACGGGCGTTCCGGCCTTGATGGGTTGGGACGGCCATGTGCGGGAGTGGCTGACGGGCCGACCCGGGATGGACACCGACATCGGCCAAAGGTTCCAGGCCACCGACGACATTTTCCGGACCCCTGATCCCCAACTGGCGAAAAAAATCCTGGACGCCTACGGCGTAAGGCTGGTCATGGTGGGGACCGTGGAAAGAAACGGGGTTCCGGGCCGAAAAGGCGGCTACCCTCCCGAGGGATTGGCCAAATTCTCAAGCTTTTTACCGTTGATTTACAAGAATCCCCAAGTTGAAATTTACTATAATCCACCCTCCGATAACACCGGAAACAAATCATGAATTTTGAATGGTTGAAAGTTTTTCATTGAGGTTGAAAAGCATCCGAGATTCATAATTCCAAATTGCCTTTTGGAGTTTCAATGCTTTCCTTATTGAGTTGGTACGCTGTGCTGCTGGTGCTGGGGCTCGCCACCTACCCCATCGCCTTCGTGATGCTCAAGCACTTTCCTGACAAGGGTTACGTTTTCAGCAAGGTCCTGGCCTTGCTGCTGGTGGGTTATTTTTCGTGGTTGCTGGGCTATGTTTCCTTCAGCGGCGCGACGATTTTCTTTTCCTTTCTTCTCGTGGCGGCTCTTTCGGCCACGCTTCTTTTGACCTGGATCGGCCAACCCTTCAAGGAATTTTTCACCAAGAACCTCGGTTTTTTCCTCCTAATGGAGGGATTCTTCCTCATGGCCCTCCTGGTGGCCGGGGCCTACAAAATGCGGACCTATGAGATCGCGGGCACGGAAAAACCCATGGATTTCGCCATGATCAACGGTATCCTGGCCTCGCCCCACATGCCGCCGCAGGACCCTTGGCTCTCCGGAGCAAGCATTTCCTATTACTATTTCGGGTATTTCATCGTCGCCATGCTCTGCAAGATCACTTCCGTGCCTTCGGGGGAGGGCTATAACATGGCCGTGGCCTTGATCTGGGCCCTGGCCACCCTCTGTGCTTTTTCAATCGCTTATGCCCTTACCCGCCGGTACCGTTATTCCTTCCTTTCAGCTGCCTGCCTGACCCTTTTCGGGAACCTGGACTACTGGCACCGGGCCATCCAGAGTTTCCAAATCGGGGACTTGAGGATCCCTTACTACAATTTTCCCCCTAACGGCGGGGTTGAAAACGGCCTTTCCGGTTTTTTCGGGTTCCTTTTCAACCCCTTGCAGCATAATTGGGATTATTTCCAGGCTTCCCGCATCGTGCCGGTGCCGCCCACGGACAAGCTCATCAACGAATTTCCCTCCTTCAGCTTTTTCCTGTCGGATTTGCATCCCCACGTGATGGCCATTCCTTTTGTCTTGCTGTCGGTTGCGGTCGCGTTTAATTTCCTGAAGGCGCCCTTGCCGGGGCTTGCCCTTTTCGGCGGCCAGAGGCCATGGCAATGGCTCCAATGGGGGCTGACGGCGCTGGTTTTCGGAGCCTTGTCCTTTATGAACAGCTGGGATTTCCCCACCTTCATGCTTTTGCTGGGGATATGCCTGTTCCTGCAACAGTGGTGGAGTAACGAGAAAAGCTTCAACGTTTGGGCCCGGTCGGTCGTGCTGGTAGGCGTGCCCATTGTGATCGGCGCTTTCCTCTTGTACCTGCCTTTTTACGTGAGGTTCCAATCACAAGCCAAGGGGATTGGCATCGTCAAGGACCGGACCGACCTGTATTACCTGGCGGTCATCTTTGGCCTGTTCTTCATCCTGGAGATTCCAGCGGCCGTGGGGAGGGCCCTTGGGGCCAAGGGGGAAAAGACCCAGCGGCCCAAAACGAAAAAAGCCGAGGAGTTGGAGTGCGTCGTTTGTGGAAGGGAAGAGTCAGGAAAGAAATTTTGCGGCTATTGCGGCGGTGAACTGGCTCCTTCGGCCAAGTCGGAAGTATCACCCCTGCCCGATGAACCCACGCAACAGTTCCTCGCGAAGGTGGCGGCTTTTTTTACCGGCCCCTCCGGTTCCAACCGGGGCTGGATATCCCTTGGGGTCGCCGTTGCCGTGCTTTTGCTGTTGAACATCCCCCAAGTTCAATTGGGGGATCACATTACCCCCATAAAATTAGCCACCCTGGCCTTGGCCGCACTGATGGCGGTTTTCACGGTCGTTTCCTTGGGAACGCCGTCGGAAAGCAGGGAAAGCGTCTTTACGACTTTGATGCTCCTTATCGGCTTTTTGCTGATTTGCGGTTGTGAAACGATTTTCCTCAAGGACCATTTCTCCGACAGCGCCCTTTACCGCATGAATACGGTTTTTAAGTTCCATTACCAGGTTTGGATTTTGTTCAGCCTGGCGGCTGGCCCCCTTCTGAAATGGCTTCTGGAAAACCAATGGCCCCGTTGGGTTGCCTGGAAAAGGGCTCTCTGGCTGGGAGCCGCGATCTTCGCCTTGATTGGCGCAGCCGCCTATCCAATCCTGGCCTTCACTGCCCGCATGCGGGGCTCCTCTCCGGAACTGGCCACCATGGATGGAGAGACCTACTATGAGCACACTTTCCCGGCTGACTTCCAGGCGGCCCAGTGGATCAAACAGAATATCAAGCCCATTCAAGGGAAGACGCCTGTCATCCTGGAAGCTTGGGGCGGGTCCTACCAGCAGCAGTACGACACCCTGGCCACCATGACGGGTTTTCCCACCGTCTTAGGATGGGATTTCCATGAGGCCCAATGGCGCGGCTCCTGGGACCAGGCCGCGGTCCGGGGCCAAAACCCGGGTGACACGGTTTTCCAACGGCGGTCCGACGTGGACGCCATTTACACCTCCTCCGACCTCAATCAAACCCGGGATTTATTGAAAAAGTATGGCGTGGATTACGTTTATGTGGGGGATGCGGAACGAGAAAAATACAAGGATCACTTGGAAAATCTAGGCAAATTTGGACAATTAGGTACTATTGTCCAGGCCTTTGGCAGTTCGGTTCTTTATAAGATAAACCCGCTGAATTAGTTTTGAGTTTTGAGGATTGCCCTCATTAACATTTTTGGAATATCGGGCGAAGCCCGATGAAGGTAATGAGGGCGACGCAGTTTTCATTATGGGGCCATCGGCCCTTTTGCATTGGAAAAACTGCGTGAGTTTTGAGTTGTGGAATGTTTTTTAAATCAAAGATTTAAAAAACCCCGTTAACTTAAAATTTAGAACTAAAAACTTAAAACTTCTTTCAAGGAGGATCGGAATGAAGATCGGCGAGCGTGAAGTGACGCCCAAGGAGATGGGCGTCGTCGTCATTGTGGGATTGGTGGTGGTGGCGCTCCTTTGGTATATGCTGGGGAACAAACCTAAACCCATCATCGGCGTCCCCGGTCAGGGATTGGTCCTGATGCAAGGAGGGCAGCCGGGCGTGGGACCGGGGCAGTTCGCCTATCCCCGCGGAATCGCGGTGGACGGCAATGGCGATATCTACGTGGCCGACAGCCGCAACAGCCGGATACAAAAATTCAGGGGTTCGAACTGGCAGTACCTGGGGGAATTCGGGGGGCTTTACGACGCGGCCAAGGCCGCCGGCGGGGATCCCAAGAAGCTTACCACCCTGGCGCTGGGCAAGTTGAACGAACCCAACGGGGTGGCGGTCGGGCCGAACAACAATATTTATGTCATCGACACCTGGAACTTCCGCGTCCAAGTCTTCGGCCCCAAAGGCGGGTTTAAATCCGCCTTTACGGCCGATGACGGGTTTTTCGGCCCACGGGAAATCACGGTGGATCCCAGCGGGAGTTGTTATGTCGCCGATACCGGCAAGCACCGGATCGTGAAGTTTGATCCCACAGGCAAGAAAATCCTGGCATGGGGATCGAAGGGTGATAAGGAAGGTCAGTTCAACGAGCCCATCGGGTTGGCCCTGGACCAGGCCGGCAACCTTTATGTGGCGGACCGGTTAAATTTCCGTATCCAAGTATTCACTCCCGAGGGACAGTTTATCCGCCAGTGGAAAGTGGAGGGGTGGTCGCCGGAGCAAATCGACATGGAACCGCATTTGGCCCTGGACCAGGCCCACGGGCTGATTTACGCCTCGGACGGGCGTGGAAAGAAGGTTGACTGTTATAAGTTGGATGGGACCCTGGTTTCGACCCTTGAAACCAATACCACGGGAGCGCCCTTGTTTGGGGTACCCATCGGCGTGGCGGTGGACAAGGAAGGGAATCTTTACGTGGTGGACGCCGCCGCCGCAAGGATCCTTAAAATCAAAGGCCAGTTCTAAGCGGGTTTCAGGGGGCCAGGGGTTCAAAAGTATCCGACGGACCGAGGAGGAATAATGCCCAAGCTTAAAAAAAGGCCGGTTAAGGGCAAAAAGTCGAAAAAAGGGGTCAAAATTTTTCTGGTCCTGTTCGTCCTCGTTTTTTTGACGGTCCTTTTGTACGCGGCCATCAGCCAGCTCAACAAGGCGCTCATCGAAGCCAAGACCGTGGCGGTGAGCGTGGATATGGAAATAGGCTCACCGGGGGATGGACCGGGCCAATTCAAGGAGCCCTGCGCCGTGGCCACCGATTCACAGGGTGACTTTTACGTCAGTGAATTCAGCGGGCACCGCGTGCAAAAATTCGATCCCAACGGCACCCCCCTGCTCTCGATCGGCAAGGAAGGCAAGGAAGAAGGCGAGTTCAACCAGCCTAGCGGCCTGTTTGTCGACGCCCAGGGGGACATTTATGTCTGCGATACCTTCAACCACCGCATCCAGGAGTTCGACAAGGATGGGAACCCGCTGAGGGCCTGGAGCCATAGTTTCTTCGGCCCGCGATCCATCGTGGGAAACGGCGGTTCGGCAGGCTCACCGCAGGCCAGGCTTTACGTTTCGGATACGGGTAACCATCAAATCCAGGTTTTCGACGCCAACGGCCAATTCCTGATGCAGTGGGGTGGTTTCGGCACGGGGCCTGGGAAATTCCGCGAACCCGTGGGCGTGACCCTGGACCCCCAGGGCAACGTTTATGTGGCGGACTCCGATAACCTGCGGATCCAGAAATTCGACCCCAACGGCAAGTTCTTGGCCGCCTTCCGGATACCCACCTGGCGAGGCAAGAACGACGAATTGCCTTATTTGGCCTTCGGCCAGGGGTTCCTTTACGCCAGCAACGCCAGCCAAAATGCCGTCCTCCAATTGGACCCCAACGGGAAGCTGACAGCGATTTTCCGGCGCAAAAACGACAAGGCGGGTTTCACGGGGGCGGCGGGCATCGCCGTGGACGGCCAAAACCACCTCTACGTGGCCGAAAGAGGCAGCGGAAAAGTCGCACGGTTCACCATCCCTACTACCGTAACCGCCCCCTAATGAAATCCCACAACCGAAAAACCATCATCGTTGTGCCGACCTACAACGAAAAGGGCAATATCCAAACCATCTACGGGAAGATCTTCAAGGCCGCCGGCGGCTGCCACTTGCTCATCGTGGACGACAATTCACCCGACGGCACGGGAAGGATGGCCGATGGCATCGCGCGCAAGGACAAGCGAGTCGCCGTGCTCCACCGTCATGGCAAGTTGGGCCTGGGGTCGGCCTACGTGGCGGGCATGAAGCACGCCCTTGAACAGGGTTATCAAAATGTGATCGCCATGGACGCGGATTTGTCCCATGACCCCTCCAATATCCCCAAAATGTTGGAATTGGCGCGCCACTACGACCTGGTCATCGGTTCCCGCTACGTGAAGGATGGCGGCATGGTGAATTGGACGGCCCGGCGTTTCATTATCAGCCGTGCGTCCAATCTTTATTGCCAGTGGGTGCTGGGCCTCACCCAGGACGACTGTTCCGGGGGGTTCAAGTGCTACCGGGCGGACCTGCTCCGGAAAATCGACCTGTCCAAGGTTTTCTCCCCTGGTTATTCCTTCCAGGTGGAAATCCTCTTCCGTGCCGTGCGCGCCGGGGCCAAGGCCGTGGAAATCCCCATTATTTTCGTCAACCGCCACGTTGGTGAGAGCAAGTTGAATCTCAAGGAATTATGGGAATTCGGTTGGACGGTTTTGAAGCTGCGCTGGCTGGCGTGGATAGGCAAAGTTTAAAAACTTTTTTTAAGAAGACTTTCAGCCGTTCTGAAGAGCCGCTGCCGACAGAGCATCTATGTTGGAAGAGGCCTGAAACATGGCTCCTTCGCTTCGCGCAGGACAACTTAAACAAAAAGGCGGCCCGAAGGCCGCCTTTTTGTTTTGGAGGGTTCGCTCGAATCGTCCTTCCTGGGCGCCGTTTCCTAACGGGTGTTAGGGAGTGTGGTGTGTCGGTTTTTCTTTTCGGGCGTTGGGGCGGGCGTTGGGGCGGGCAGGGGGTATTCGGTTGGAATGTCGCTCCGATCGGTTCCGGTGAAGCCGTATTTATCCGCCAAGTCCTTCCTGACCCACATGCGCATGTTATAGCTTCCCAGGTCGGACCATACCTGCCGGTAAAGCAGCCAGCTTTTCAGGTCGCCCCAATCCACCATGTCGGGGCGGGCGGGCGAAAGAGGAATGAAATTGCTGAAAAGCCAGCTGAAAAACAGGCTGGAAGTGATCTCGGTGGAGGGATAACCTTTTTTGAACCAGGAAGGCACCCACCAGATGCGCAGCTTGTACTTGCGGTTGACGTAGCCGGCCTGGCTCAAGAGGGGATAGACCTGGGCGTCCGATTCAGTGGCCGTCAGGATAATGGGGTTGTCGGCCATGGTGATATTGGCCGGGTGGTTGCGTCTCGAAAAGTCCCGCAACTGCCAGGCAAAGGGCCAGGAACACTTGTCCTCGATGGTGAGGGCGAGGCCGTCGTGGAATGCCTTTTCCGCGTCGGTGACGCCGGGGGGCGCGTCGGGATTGGGCCCTCCCGTTTCGCCATAGGAAATTTCCCGGATGATCCGCTCGACTTCCTGGCAATCCGGCCCGGATTGGACATAAACCAGGGGTTCCACCGGATTGGCCTCATGGTAAAAGGTCAAGAGAACGGCGGAATGGAGGGAATAGGATATCAAGAGGATGAAAACCGCCACGGCCGCCAGGCGGGCGGACTTCCAAACTTGGTCGAGGGGTTTCGCTTCAATGATCCGGCCTATCAAGTAGGCGGACAGGAGCAATGCCGGCAGAAGCAGGTGGATGATCAGCCATGGCATTTTCTCGCCGGCCCAACCGAACAAGACCATTGAACCCAAATACCAATAACCGAGGAAAATGGGCAAATGGTTCCAGGCGTATTTGGCGTAAGCCGGATCCTGCTTGTAGCTGGGATAAAAGAAAACACGGATACGCACAAGGGCGGGGACAAGCCAGTAATAAACCATCGCCACGATGGAAAACAGGAAGGAGACGAGTTCGGTGGCCGGAAGCAGGACGAGGTAATAATACCAGGGCTCATCGCCCCTGTGGACGCCCTGCTGGCCCCACCAGTACTCCAATCCCCCGAAAGCGCCGTTATAGATGGCGTTCAAGAGGCCGTGCATCCGCGACCAAAAATCAGGCTGGTTGGCCCCGACCGTGAAGAAAGTCGTGAACAAAAGGGTGAAGACGATGCTGCCAATGGCGATCGAGCCGGTCAAGGCCGGAGCCGTATTTTTAAGCCAGAGCCAGCAAAACCAAAAAAGGATCCCCAGATAAACCAGCACCCAAAGGCAGGAAAAGGGAAGGGGAAAATTGACGCCGAAGTGGGGGAACACCCTTAAAATCAAAAGCGTCACCACCCACCATCCCAAGACGGCCAAAAGGCTCCAGCTAATTTTCTCAAAACCCAACCCGCAGATGATTTCCCACAAGGCGCTTTCCGCCTTGCCTTTTTTCAGGTTTTCCTGCCAGCGGAAAAAAAGTTGGACCAATGTGTAAGCGAGGGCGGCTCCCAAAATGAACAGGAAAACAGGCAGGAAAGCCGGTGAGGTTTTATCGACGTTTTTGACCCACAAAAGCGCAATCCCGGTTATGACGCCGGCAATGATCACGTTCGACCAGGGCAAAAGCCGGACAAAGAGATAGGTCCCGATCACGGCGATGGTCAGGAACATGGATTCCTTGGTGCAAAAGGCGATGGTAAACCCCAACGCCGCCCACCAAAGATCCAGGGATCTGCGGGAGCGGTAATACCGGAAGAGGAAAACCACCATGAGGAATGTGGCGCCCGCAATGTAGGCGTCTTCCCGGCAGAACCGGTCGAAATACATGAAACTGGGGGAGAATACGATCATAGCCGTGGCCAAGAAGGCGCCCCACCTTCCCAGGAAGGGACGCAGGAAAATGGCCAAAACGACGGTTAAAATCCCAAAAAAGGCGGCCAAGTACCGGGAGCTGGCATTGGAAACCCCGAAAAGGTAATACATGAAGGCGTTGCCGTGGAACTGGAATGGCCCGTGCATCATGGGGTCGTATTGATAATCCCCGTCATGGAAGAGCTGGTAGGAATAGAAGGCGTGCATGCTCTCGTCGTGGTGGTGGGGCTTGGCTCCCAGGTGATCAAAACGGGTGAAAACCGCCAGTAAAAGCAGGGCGGCATAAGCTATTTCCATCCAAGAAAAGGACAAAGGGCCCCTGGAGGAAACCGGCGTTTCGGCCGTTAGGTTTTTTTCCTTTAATTCGGTTTCCTGGGCTGTTTTCCCCGTTTTCACCGTGGGGGTGGGTTTGGGAAGGGACTTATCCGGATGGCTCGCGGCTGGAAGTTTTGAGCCGCATTGCTCACAAAAGTTATTTGTGGCTGGGTTTTTAAACCCGCATTTTCCACATAGCTTTATTTCCGGCATTCACTCTCTCCTTGGTGGGTTTCCGTGGAATGGGGCCTTTTTGGGCCGATTTGACGGTCAACTATACCCGAAAGCTTTTGCCAAATCCACAACCACCCGATTGGGAAGTGAACGCGAATCAAAAAACTTCCCACGCAAAGACGATAAGACGATGTCCGGAAAAAGGTTACGTCGAAGCGGAATTCACCTCCTCCGACAAATATTCCTTCAAGTCGGAAAGGAATCCGTCGAAGACCTGTAAAAGCATGGGTTTAACGCGGTAGTTCTTTCCGCTTTCTGGCGGGTTTAAGGGGTTTATCAAGTTGAATTTTAGGGGACGGATTGATAAAATTTTTACGCCCGATGTGTAACGCCCAAGGAAAAACCTTCTTTGAAGAGAGGAGAAAGTCGTGAATTTGAAACGATATGACCTTTTGGCGCTTTTGGGCGCGGTAGTTTTGATCCTTCCGGTTTGGGCCCATGCCCAATCCGCCGATGTTAATTATGCGGCGGAAGTTTTGACCATGGGGGCTGGCGCCAGGCCGCTGGCCATGGGCGGAGCTTTCGCGGCCTTAGCCAACGATGCGACGGCCGCTTTTTGGAATCCCGCCGGCTTGGCGATGATTGATGACATCGAAATCACGACCATGCACGCCACGCAGAACGACCTTCAAAGTTACGATTTCGTCAACCTGGCCTTCAACACCGAATCAGCCGGCTCCTACGCCTTGAGCTACCTGCGCCTGGGCGTGGACAACATCACGATTACCGACTCCAGCGGCAATGCTTACGGCACCACCAATTACACCGACCAAGCCGGTTTTATTTCCGGCGGATGGAAAATCAGCAACCAGTTCGCGCTTGGCGGAACCATCAAACTCCTACAGACGAACGCCTATACCGCCACGGCCTTTGGTTTCGGTTCGGACCTTGGCATGCTTTTCAAACCCATCAAGGAATTGACCTTCGGCCTTATCGCCCGGGATTTCACGGGGGGGTCCTATATCCAATGGCAAAACACGCCCACCAATCCCACTCAGATTTTGCAGCCCAGCGTCACCTTGGGTGTTTCTTATTCCCAGGAAATTGGAAAAATCCAGAAGGAGGGGGAGGCCTCCGTCCCCATCAGCACCATTAACGTGGAGTTCGACGCTGATACCCTTTACGCCGGGGAATCCCTGAACAATTACCATTTCGGCTTGGAATATTGGTACCGCCAGTTTGTGGCGATCCGCGGCGGTTTTGAAACCAAGGGACTTCAGTTCGACGACGATGACTTCACCCCCTCCGCCGGCGTTGGGGTTTGGGCTTACCTCTTTGAGATTGATTACGCCTATGTCAGCAATTCCATTGGCGGGATCAACTACATCTCCCTGATCACGCGTTTGTAATCTTGCATCGGCCGGGGGACGGATTAAAAAACTCCTCTTCATTTGTTTTGGATTGGAGTATCATAGAAACGCTTGGCTGTTTCCGTTATCTCTCGCCCTTTGAGGTATCCATGAAACTCCAACGTTTTTTTCCGGTGACGTTGTTGTGCATTAGCTGGCTGGCCTCACCGGCATCCTCCTTCACCACCTATCAAATGGCGCCTTCCGCGGGCATTGACCTTCCGTATTCGGTGCAAACCCGCGACTTGGTCAAAACCCTGTTTGACAACCGGTCCATCCTGGGGGGCCAGGTGATCGCCCTGAGGGATCAACCCGGCGTCCGTCAATACGACGGAAATTACCTTGATATCGGGGACTTGGCGGGCGTCAAGAAAAACGACATTTTCGCCCTCTTTACCCCCAAAGGCGAGCCGGTGGGTTTCATCCGCGTGGTGGACCCCCAGCGCTATACTTCCAGCTTTGAGTTCATGGAACTGACGGTAGATCCCTCGGACCAACTTATCGTCAAAAAGGTGACCCTCGCCATCAAGAACCGGCTTCCGGCCAATCTCATGTATTATCCCAACATGAAGCGGTTCCGCGGAACCCGCGTGGCGTCCAAAGCCGGCCTTAAGCTCAACCCCGGCGAGGCTCCCGGACCGCAAGGGGCTTCGTCCCAGACGCCCCTGCCGCCCATGCCGGAGGAACAAGCGCCTGCCGGGGGCTCCAATCTGCCCCCGCTTCCGGAAAGCGGATCGCCCAACAATGCATCTCCTAACGCGCTTTCACCCTTGCCCACGGAAAATTCCAATAATAATAGTGGAAACTTGACCCCGGTGACTCCCCCCAGCGGGGGAGGGGAACTCCCGCCGTTACCCGCATCCGAAGGCAATGGCGCGGGCCTTCAACCCGTGAGTCCCTCCGAGGCGGCGCCCCCTATGCCGGGCGCTGAAAACACCACGTCCACAAGCCTGCCGGCCTTACCCGCATCCGAGGGCAACGGCGCGGGCCTTCAACCCGTGAGTCCCTCCGAGGCGGCGCCTCCCATGCCGGGCGCTGAAAACACAACGCCCACAAGCCTGCCGGCCTTACCCGCATCCGAGGGAAACGGCGCGGGCCTTCAACCCGTGAGTCCCTCCGAGGCGGCGCCTCCCATGCCGGGCGTTGAAAACACCACGCCCACAAACCTGCCGGCCTTACCTGCGGGGAATTCGTCACCTAATGCCTTGCCACAGGCGGCCCCAGCTCCGGCTTCGGACAATTCCACCATGCCTGTTTTGCCTTCACCGGGAACCGCTGATTCGGGACTGCCCGCCCTTCCTTCTTCCAATCCTACGGGAGCTCCCCCGCCGGCGGCCCCCACCCTTCCACAGGATAATTCCAGCTTACCGACCCTGCCTGGAACCCCACCCTCGGACAATTCCGCTTTACCTCCGGCGGGCGCACCGGCTGCACCTACCGACAATTCCACTTTACCCGCCTTGCCGCCATCCTCCGGTTCGACCAGCACCAATAGCTTGCCCGCGCCCCCCACCGGCACGGATTCCTCCATGCCCCCCCTGCCCGCTTCCTCCACATCCCCTGCTTCCG
This sequence comes from candidate division FCPU426 bacterium, assembly GCA_030041545.1. GTDB lineage: Bacteria > Oederibacteriota > Muellerivitia > Muellerivitales > Muellerivitaceae > JAJPJW01. The sequence continues at coordinate 23,967 of JASHNQ010000001.1, forward strand.
GGGATTTATCCCTGCCGCCACTTCCCGCGGGCAACCCGCCCAATCCAGGTTCGCCGACCTTGCCGCCCCAGTCAAAGCTTCCTTCGGTTTCTCCACTCATGGTTGTGGCGTCCGATATCCAGGGGGACTCCAGCCTTCCCTCAGCTACGGACAACAGCTTACCGGCTTTACCGGACTCCTCGGCCGCTTTGCCTCCGTCGGCTGCGGCTCTTCCGCCACCCGACAACGGATTGCCGGCTTTGCCGGACTCTTCGGCCGCCTTGCCCCCGCCAGCCACGGGCGCAGCGCCCGGACTGCCGGGTGAACCAGCCGCGGTTCCCCCGGCTTTGGATAATAGCCTTCCTCCACCCCTGCCTGGGTCTTCGGGGACCGCTCCACCGTCCCCCACGGCCGGATTGCCGCCGCCGGATAACTCCCTGCCGCCTGTGGCCAACGGGTCCCTGCCGCCTCCCCCCTCACCGGACATGGGAATTCCTCCCACGGCCGACAATTCGCTTCCCCCGGTTCCGCCGTCCTCCGCGCCCGGTGTCCCATCAGCGGCGGATAACACCCTGCCGCCCCCTGTGGCGGAAGCGCCCGCTTCGCCTGATATGTCGCTTCCACCGGTGGCCGACAATTCGTTACCGGCCGTCCCAGGGACTTCCGCCGCCCCCGGGGCGCCTGCGCCGGACCAAGGCCTTCCGCCGGTGGCGGATAATGGCGCTCCAGCCCCTCCAGCCGTCAATCCGGCTCCACCCACCCTACCACTCGGTTTGGAAACTCCTGGAAACGAACTGGCCCCCCCACCCCTGGCCGTCAATGGGACCGCCCCGGCATCCCCTGCCTCCTCCGCTTCCCACGCGGACGAATTGGGCCTGCCGGCTGTTCCCGCCGCGGTCAAGGGCGGTTATATCCAGGATGTGCCCGCCCTCTGAAAAAAACCTACCTGTGAATCCCGCCTTATTCGTCTAACATGGTAAAAGCCTTTTGAACGTCCGGGAAAGGGTAGCCCGCCCCTTACCTTGCGCGGTTGAATGGACAAGGAATAATGCCGCAAATTCATGCTTTCACCGACTTAACCCCCTGAGGCCCACTTGATACCTGTTTTGGTGCGTTATTACCTGAAGGCAGTTTGGCCCCCCTTTTTCCTTTGCGTAGGCATTTTTCTTTTCGTGCTGAATCTCTTATATTCAACCCCCCCTATTCTTGATTACCTCTTCAAATACCAGGCGGGATTCATCAATTCCGCTTGGCTACTTTTATACCTTCAGCCCAGCTATTTGGTTTTGGCGGTTCCCATGGCTTATTTGACGGCGCTTTTGGTGGTTTACGGCCGGCTGAGCTTGGACCGCGAAGCCATGGCCCTGGAATCCTCCGGTATTTCACTTTCCATCCTCATCTGGCCCATGATCGGTGTTTCGCTTTTCCTGAGCGTGCTGCTGGTCTTCGTGATGGACAAAACCCTGCCTTGGGGCAACACGTCCTACCTGAAGCTGGATTATGAAATCGTCATACGAAGGGCCGCCATCCGGGTCCACGAAAGGGTTTTTATCGATAACTTTGACGGCTACCTTTTGTATGCCAAGGATAAGGATGACAAAAAGGATATCCTGAAAGGCGTTACGGTTGAGTTTTTGGACAAGAGTTCCCACCCTTACCGGATCATCCTGGCCCAAACCGGAACTTTGAGGCAGGATCCCGAGAATTACCACGTGATGCTGGACTTAAACGACGGCATCTTGCAGCAGGACCAGGCGGGCCCCACCGAACCACCGGGTGAATTCCTCAACATGCAGTTTGAGGATTGCGCTTTAGATTTGAGCGCCCATAAGAAGAACGGCCCCATGGATTTCAGCGACGCCCGGAACATTTCCATCCGCGCATTGGCACAGAAGATCCAGCGGGAGAAGGCCGTGAAAGCGGATGTCCGCTACGATGAATTGGAGTACCAGAAAAAATTTTCCATTCCATTTTCCACCTTGGCCTTCGCCTTCATCGGCATTCCACTAGGGCTTGTGTTCCGGACCAGCTTCATAACGGGATTTTTCTCAGCCCTGGCCTTAGTGGTCCTTTACTGGCTTTTCCTTATGTACGGCCAAGAGGGAGGGCCACGGGGCATGATTTCCCCTTTCTGGGGCATGTGGCTGCCTAACGGCCTCATGGCGGCCATGGGGATTGTGATGATCCATTGGCTAAACCACCGACTTGATTTTTGGGGCAGCTTGTCGGGGCGAAAAAGGAGGGAAGAAACGGGTGGCCCCACCCCGAACTTCTCGGGCTCTTCCCAGCCATGAAAAACTCCTTTTCCCCAACCCGGCTGACACTTCTAGCTTTGGCCCTGGTTTTTTTTCCAAGCCTAGTCCAAGCCGAACTTTCCCTTTCCTTGAATTCCCAAGTGCACATCCAGGCCGACACCATCCAATTCCTCCGGGACCAAAACCTGGTCATCTGCAAGGGCAATGTCAGCATCCAGCAGGACCAGGTGCATCTTTACGCGGACAGTATCCGCTACGACAACGTGGCCCAGGATGTTTACGCGGAAGGCCACGTGGTCTGGCAGGATGAGAGCCAGGAAGTGGAATGCCAGAGCCTGAATTACAACCTTAAGACGGGTACGGGGAAGGCCTATAACATCAAGACGACGGCGCCGCCTTGGATATCCACGGGTTCCGAAATCGACATCCTTCCGCACAAAATCGTCATCAAGGACGCCATCACCACCACCTGCGATTACCCCGACGGTTACCAGCACTATTACATGAAGTGCGACAAGATCACCATTTACTCGGGGGACTACCTGGTGGCGGAAAACGTGGTTTTTTTCATCGGCAAGGTGCCGGTGTTTTATTTTCCCTTTTTCGTGCGCACGATCCACGACGTGCAGACACCCCTGTCCGTGGAGACCGGCTCCACCGATTACCTGGGGGACTACATCCTCCTCACCAACAGCTACCTGTTGAACCCCAAAAGCTACGGAGCCCTTTACACCGATTACTTCTTCAAGAAGGGGTTTGGGCTGGGGATAAGGCACGAGCTGGCCTTGAATGATTACCAGGTGCTTTCGTTGTACTTTTACGGCATCAAGGAGAAAGATGATGGCCTTTTCCGGTGGGAAGGCCGGGCCCGGATGCTGTGGGCCCTTTCCTCCAATTTCCAGGGCCGGGTGGAGGCGGACGTCCCGGGGGACGGGAATTTCAGCAATGATTACGCCGTGGCCCGCCGGGACCCCAGCCTGGTTTCCACCGTGCGGGAATACGACTTTTCCACCACCTACACGAACCAAGCTTACACGCTGGGGCTCCTCCTGCGGCGGCAGGAAATAGCCAACGTCAACAACCCCGACATCATCAATCCCAACTCCAGCAGCCCGGTTACGTTTTACGACAACTTCATCCGGAGCCTGCAAAACCTGCCCCAAATCAATTTTTCACTATTCCCCCAGACCCTGCTTTTTAAGTCCGGTCCCAAGTACGACCTTTCCCTCAACGGCGACCACACCTATACCCAGGCCAATGGGTTCTATGTCAGCCACTTGACCGGCGACGTCGGACTCTCCCAAACCCTTTCCCTGCTGCAAACCCAAAGCCTGTTCGGCAGGGTGGAATGGGACGAGGCCTGGCAGGACGTCGCGGACCAGGGTGTCACGGTGGGCCCCGGCAGCGCCGGGGAGACCCATTCCGTCGACATTCAAAGCACTTGGATGTCCCGCTGGTCCGAATACCTTAATACCAACTTCACTTACAATTACACACAGAAATTGAACAACCTGTACCCGACGGACCCACCCCACGGCGTCACGGCCAATTTCCTGTCGGGAACGATGGAATGCGATATTGGGTCCTCCTTGAGGGAAAACACCAGTTCCAGCTTCGACTTCCAAGAACAGGTGGGGAAGGACGCCTACCGCTTCGGTTACCTGCACCAGGAGTTCTATTGGACGGCTTCCCCCCAGTTTAACTATACCCTCATCGGGGACTATTCGATGGGTACGAACGGCTTGAAGGACTTGAACTCGATCCTGAACCTCCAGAGCCCCAAGGACTTGTGGCTGTTCCGTACCTCCATCAACTATGTCAATCCCAATTTCACCAACCAGGGGCCCGTGACCTACGGAGAGCAGTCCACCTTTGAGTTGGCCGGCGAACTGGACTTCGCCTTTTTCACCAACTACCGGCTTTCCTTCATCGAGAGCTACGACTTGAGCAATTCCCAGTTCGAGACCCGCAGCATCAACCTTTACCGCGACCTTCACGATTGGGAGGCCGAAATCCAGTACACCGAGGACCCGGTGCAAGGAAAGCAGTTCTTTTTCACCTTGAACCTGAAAGCCTTCCCGGGACGGCCCCTGACCGTCTCGCAAAACGAACTGCAGAGCATGAGCAGCCTGCGGAACCAGGGTTTGACCGGCGCGGCCAGCCAGTTCCAATAAGTCGTGTGGTGCAAAAATTCGGTCGAGTTTATGCGGCGCTCCTGTAGTAGAAGTTGAGCACGGCGTATGGTGCAAAAATTCAGTCGAGGTCATGCGGCCTCTCTGTAGTAGAAGTTGAGAAGACCGCCGAGGCGTTGGCGGCGTAGGATTTTACCGGTAGGACTTCCACGGGTCAGCACCGGGTCGGGAAAGGGAATGGCTTTGAGGCCTTGGTGAGTGCGTTCCCCATGAAAATGGGCGATATATTGATTGAGAACGTTTCGGAGCATAGGTTCGCCGAGGATGATGAACTTGGAGAGGCATTCTTCCTTGACTGACTTTACCCCGTAGTATAAAAATATTCACGCAGCGGTTTTCGCATTGTGGTGATTGGGTTTTAGCTCGTTTTTCTCCCTGAAATAGACGTTCAAGAGTCCTCCGAGGCGCTGTTTTCTGATGATTTTTCCATTGCCTGGGCTTTGCACAAATTCCTCCCTTGGACACGGAATGCGGTTGCCTAAGCCCTGGTGGCATCTCTCATGGTTGAAGTATTCGGCGTATTGCCTCAAGGCTTTTCTTAGTTGTTTTTCGCTGGTAATCATCAGCCTGGAAAGACATTGTTCCTTGACCGACCGGACGAACCTTTCAGCATGGGCGTTCAGGTTGGGGCTTTCGGGTGGCAGTTTTAGGGTTTCAATGGCGCACTCGTTGAGAATACGGTCAAAATGAGCGGTGTACTTGTCATCCCGGTCGTGGAGAAGCGTCATTCCATCCTTCAGGAAGCCAGTTTCGGGGTCGGTTAGATTTCGGGCCATTTGGCGCATCCAATCTCCGTTTGGGTTGGTGGTGATCCCGGCGATATGGACTTTGCGGTCCAGCTGGCGAATGAAGAAAAGGATATAGTGGGTAACAAGACCAAAAGGCGTAAGGACTTCCCAGGTGAGGAAGTCCGTGGCGGCCAGTTGTTCCCAATGGATGTCCAGGAATTCCTTCCAAGAGAGTTGATTGATACGCTCGGACGATGGCGGAATTCCGTTCCTTTTCAGGATGTTTTGGACGGTTTCAGGATTGGTTTCGAAACCCAGTAATTTCAGCCTGTTGGCTATGCTCGGGTAACCGTCATTGGGATTCTCCAAAGCCAGTTTTACCGCGAGTTCCTCCAATGCCTTTGAGACCCTGGGCTGGCCCCTTTTTTTCATCCGCGCTGAATAGTCCCATTTTTTCCTGACCAACTCACGGTACCAGCGGTAGAGGGTGGCCGGGGTGAAGAGATTGAAGGTCTTTTCGAGGTAAAGGGGATCAACGGCTTTCGCGGCGCGGGACAGGGCGGCTTTTTCAGCTTTGGTGGGATTTGGGCGGCGGGCCAAATGGACCAAAAGAATTTTGATTTCCTGGGTCAGGTATTGGATGACGGCCTCTTGGGAGGATTGGAAAACTTTTTTCAGCTCTGATAAGAACTTCCGGCGGGTCATAAAGGGCTCCTTTGGATTTGATATAATGGCCGCAGCAGTTTAAGCGGACGAGACAGTGGCGTACAAATCTTTCAGAGGGAATCTATGAGGGACAAGACCATCAACAAGTTATTTGGAGATGCTGTCATCCTTTGGCAGATCGAGGACATTTTCGGGATGATTGTCCCTCACGATTCAGGAGTCAAATGGACCAACCAAGTCGGTGGAACCGCCTGCCGTCATCCAATCGTTGAAGGAATGTACGTGCCGTTGCCAAGGGAATGGCTTGTTGAAAATTCAATAGAAAATGAATGGGGGTGTGGTCCGGGAGAGGGGTTGGGAGAATACAACCGAGCGGTTGCTGAAAGGTTCTTGGAAAAGAATCCTGAACTAAGAAAACGGTTCAAGTTTGATAAGAATTTCATGGAAAGTGCCGGGGAAGCCTGGGTGCCCGTCATTGTCGACGCGCCGGAAGATGAAATTTTGAAAGCTTTCCATGGGAATTCAGCGGTCATTACGTATGAGAATTCCGATTGATTCTAGACTGGCTTATAATTAACAGGAAATTAGTCAGTCCATGAAACCTATTCGAATATCAAGCCATGCCGCCAAAAGAATGGCTATGCGTGGCGGCACCCAGGAAGAAGTGTTTGTGGCGATACGGGAAGCGAAGTGGGAAGGGGCCAAGCATGGCCGCTTTCAATGCCGGAAAAGCTATCCCTATGGGAAATGGTGGAACGAAAAGACGTATAATACAAAACAGGTAAGGGCCATCTTTTTGGAATTTGAGACGGAAATTAAGGTGGAGACTGTTTACGTCTATTATTTTTGAGGAGAAGCGGAAATGAAAATCACCTATGACAAGGAAGTGGACGCGCTTTATATCTGCTTCCAAGAGACGACCGTCACCACCAAGGAAATCGAGGAAGGCCTGGCGGTGGATTACGCCGCAGACGGCACGGTGGCCGGGATCGAACTACTGGACGCCAAGGACCACATCGGCCACCTCAACGATGTCTTGAGGAAGTTTGAGTTGGATGTCTCGTTGGCGCCGGTGTAAAGACCGGCAGGCAAGGAGGCGGCGGCTTCGCCGGGATCCACGGTGTGGATTTCGGCGAGGCCGCCCCTTTTTATTTTGTGTCAGAGCGTGGCGACGTGAGGTGAACTGAAACACCAAGGTATCAAAGGCCGTGCCGCCACTTCCCCGCCTTGGTTTCCCCCTAAAAACAAAGGGGTCAGGCCACCATTATCCACTTTACAAAGGCTTGTGGTCCCTTAAAATGCATTCATGCCAAGGCCCAAACGAATTCATTATGAAGGCGCCGTCTACCATGTGACATCCCGGGGGAATGAACGGCGGAAGATCGTGATGGATGATACCGACCGTTGAATGTTTATCCGTCTTTTGGGGGAAATGGTGGAGGAAAACCAGGTGGTGTGCCACGCCTGGGTCTTGATGGATAATCACTACCATTTATTGTTGGAAACGCCGGCAGCAAATCTATCGGTCGCCATGAAACACCTCAACGCCTTATATACCCAAAAGTTCAACAAGAAACATTATCGGGTCGGACATCTTTTCCAAGGCAGGTATAAGGCGTTGGTGGTCGAAAAAGAAACTTATTTGAAGGAACTGTGCCGGTATGTGGTCTTAAACCTGGTCAGGGCCCATATGGTAAAACACCCTAGGAACTGGAAATGGAGCGGTTACCGAACTACGGCAGGATACGAAAAACTCGAACCTTGGTTTGAGATTGATTGGATCTTGGGTCAGTTCGGTAAAGACTGGGAAAAGGCCCAAATGGGCTATAGGCGATTTGTGGAAGAAGGGAGAGGCAAGAAGGAATCGCCATGGGATAGCCTGTTTTCCAGGGTTTACTTGGGCGGAAAAGAGTTTTTGAGCCGTGTTCATGAGGTGGGGCAGAAACATAAACACCTGGATGTTCCAAAATACCAAAAATACGTAGTGAAACAGGAACCGCAAAAGATCATCCATAAGGTGGCTAATGCTTACGGTGAGAAAGTGGAAGAACTATTACGGCCAGGGCGAAAGAGGGCGGAGTCTAGGGATGTAGCTGTTTATTTACTAAAAAAAGAGTCGGGGTTGAGCTTAAGGGAAATCGGGAGAAGGCTTGGGATTGGGGCGACGGCGGCGGGAACCCGGTGGGCTGGGATGAAGGGGAGGGTCGTCCGGGATCGAAACCTTGCCCTTAAGATTGACAAGCTTATAGATCACACATAATATTGTGTAATAAAATGTGTAAAAAGGAGCGCCCATGGCAACAAACTTGGCGGTTGACGATCGGTTGATTGTGGAAGCCCAGAAGGTGGGGGGACATAAATCCAAAAAGGAAACAGTAACCCGGGCGTTGATGGAGTACATCCACCACCATAGACAGCAAAAGATATTGGACCTTTTCAACAAGATGGATTGGGACTCCAAGTATGATTACAAGGCAAGGCGGAAGAGGCCTTGAACGTCCTGGTTGATACAAGTATTTGGTCGTTGGCTTTGCGACGTAAACGGGCGGTTGCGCCCGAGGTGGAGGAGTTGAGCCAGCTTATCCAAGAAAGCCGCGTGGAAATTATCGGTCCGATTCGCCAGGAAATTTTATCGGGTATTAACCAACGCGCTCAGTTTGAACTTCTACAAGGAAAATTGGCGGATTTTCCCGATATTCCATTACGCACGGCCCATTTTGAAATGGCGGCGGATTTCAGCAATCAGTGTAGGAAGTATGGGGTTCAAGGGTCCCACACCGATTTTTTGATATGTTCAGTGGCTCATCTCGAAAAGCTTTCAATATTTTCATCGGACGGTGATTTTCATCATTATGCCAAACGCCTGCCATTAACTCTCCACCGTGTGCGAAATACTTCTAATAATGGATAATGGTGGCCTGACCCCTTTGTTCCTCCAGCCTTGTTCGACGGTCGATCAAACTGATATTCGCGTATTGCCCGTAAGGGTAGGGACGCATGATGACCTGTCGTCGGGAGCTTCCTCGATCTTTGTACGTGCGTCATGAGTGAAACGACCTCACTGCACATGGGGGACGCCGAGGGTTCTCCGTACCGCGCTGCGCTCCTGGAACCAAGATTCTGATCCTTTCATGGACTTTTACATAGACTTTTACTTTCGATTTTTGTTTTTGGAGCTATTGGTATGGCTTTATATCTTTTTGCGGGTCCAATTTCGAATTTCGGAAAAAGTGTTGCTTTTTTAATTGATAAAGAAAAAAGAGAAAAATCGAGCCAGAAAGTTGAAATCAACATATAAAGTCTCGGGATTAATGATGTCGTTTTCGTTTTTGATGTTTTTGTTGATGATTGTGTTTGTTGTTTTAAGGAAAATTTAAGTAACAAATGTTTAATTTGTTTTTGGTGTAGCGAAGGAAATGTTAAATCTAAAAGAGGGCTTAGTGTGCAGGGAAGGGCACAAGCTGGACCGCCAAATGATGGACCTGCTGCAAGCATACTGAAAAACGGATTCGTTGAGGTTGGGTAAAGATGTCCCCCACGGACATTAAAAAAATGTCGGTTTGAAGCTTATATAAGGCCGATTCCAACAAAACGTTAGCCGCGCTATTAAAGGCTCCCACGTCATTTCAGGCCATGCCATTTTACTTTTTCAGCAGCCTGCTAGGGAATGTCCAACTTTTCCGCGGTTTGGTAGGCCTGCTTCGCTTTTTCCGGCTGGTTGGCCAAGAAGTAAAAGTTTCCCAGTTCCCGGTACAGGTGGGCGGCCGGATAGCCCAACCGGATAGCCCTTTCCAGCGCCGCCATGTTGCCCCCCTGGGCCAGCCCGAAATAGTATTGGGCCACCCATTCCCCGTAAACCGACTCTAAGAAGGGATCACCCTGTACTAATCCGTAGCCAGACGGCAAATCTTCCAGTATTCGCCGGTAGCGCGTCTTGTTGTTGAACATGCCGTCGGCCCGTCGTTGAAGGGAATGGAAAAAGGACGCCGCTTTCAGCCACTTTTGGAAGAGGGGCCGGTTTTGATCCGTCAGGGGGACAATGCCGAGCGTTATACCTTCCGCCCGGTTCAGGTCTTTTCCCACGGGCGTCCACTTGGACCCGGGGAACCGCTTCAAAAGGAATGCCTCATATTCCCAATGGGCCAGGATGGCCGCCCATTTCGCGTCTTCCGGTCTTAAACCCGGGTTGGAGGCGGCATTGAAGGGATAAACCGCCACATAAAGGGTGTGGCCATGGACCAAGGGCAGGAAGTCGGTGAAAACCAAACCAGGCCCCCCTTGCTTTTGGATGTCCTCCAATACCTGGAACGCCCTGAAGTTTTCGTCGGGTATCCCCGTTTTAACCGGAAAGGGAAAGGGCGCCGAGAGATCCAACCTGGGTTTCCATAACTGGGCAATGTCCAATCCGAATCCCACCGCCAGCAAGAGCCCCAGCGCCAGGAACCTCCAGCCGGCCTTGGTGTGGGTCAAAAGCGCTTGGATTCCCCAAGCCACGACCAGCAAAACGATGGGCATGGCCTGGATGATCCGGAAAAACTCGACGTCGTCCGCTGAGAGCAGGCCTGGTAAAAGACAAAGAAAAAGGGCGGCCAGCGTCCATTGGGAAATCTTGCCCCGAAGGTTCCTCAGGAGGCCGGCAAATCCGATGAAAAAACAGGATGCGAAAAGGGGGTTCAAGGCTCCCCCCCAAACAGGCCCATACCTTTCGCTCAATGAAAGGGGCCCCCAGAACAGGCAGGTAATGTAGGAAAGGGGAGTCAGAAAGGAATGTCCACCGGGGAAAAGCCCACCGGCCTGGGAGACATTCAAAAGATGGTGCCCGAAGTCACCCCGGTAGATGAGTAAGGCCGCAAGAAAAGGTGAAAGGCCCAGCAGGAGCGGCACCCCAAAATAAAACCCATACTTTTTGCCTTGGGAGGGGTTGCGGAAGGCCCCAAAGCCGATAGTGGCCGCCACTAGCGTGAGGACGGCTTCCCAGGAGGGAAAGGTGAGGGATCCCAGGCCCGCCCAAAATCCCAAAAGCCCAAGCAGAGTTTTTTTTACGGGCTCCTTTTTTTCGTTCAGGGCCAGGCCCATTAAAGCGAAACTTGAAAGCTCCCAAAAGGGAATGAAAGTTCCCTGATGGCAGAATCGTCCTGAATAAAGGGGCCAATAGCTGAAGGCCATCAGGCAACCGCAGAGGAGGGAAAAAAACTTCGGAAAAAAACAACGGGCCGCGAAGTAAGCGAAAGGAACCGCTAGGATGGATAAAAGGGCGGGGAGGAACCAAAGGTCAAAAAAGGGGTTTGGGATGAAGAGGAAAAAAGGCCTTAACGACCAGATCAGCAGGGGAGGATGTTCGCCCATCGTATAAAAAAATTGCCAGTTCCATTTTTGGGCCAGGTCAATGGCCAAGAATCCGTGCTGCCCTTCGTCCCCGCCCGGCCAGAAATAAAAGGAGGTCAGTTTGTAAAAACGCAGGAGAAAGGATAGGAAAAACAAGATGATCCAGACGGAAGGGGCAAGGCGGTTCAGTCGAGCGGGCTCTTCCTTGAACGCAAAGGAAGGATCGGCGGGGTTCTCGAACCGGTCCCGAAGATACAAAACCCAGGGCAGTAAAACGCCCAGGGCAAAGACCCAGCCTTTGAATTCCCAGGAAACTTTCGAATAGGAAAGCAGGGTATTGGAAACGGACAAGGCTAGGAAATAAAGCCAGGGATTCATGGATCTCCCGTGAAGGAATAGGCCATTTTAGCTTTGGGCTACAATTGACAGGATAAAGCCTTACCTTTAAACCTTGGGTCAAAAATGCCAACTCAACCTTACCCCCAAAACGGGATACAAACATTCCAAACTTTTTGATTGTGGCTAGGCCAAGTATCTGGAAAATGGGGCGCTTTTTACGTAATAATATTCGGCCACTTTTTTAGAAAGGTTTTTTGGCATGAAAAAGAACAGCATCGTGGTCCGCGGGGCCAGGGAACATAACTTAAAAAATGTTTCCGTTGAAATGCCCCGGGACCAATTGGTGGTCATCACCGGCGTATCAGGATCCGGGAAGTCCTCCCTGGCTTTTGATACCCTCTATGCGGAGGGCCAGCGGCGCTACGTGGAATCCCTTTCGGCTTACGCCCGGCAGTTCCTGGGCCTCATGGAAAAACCCGACGTGGACCTGATCGAGGGGCTCTCGCCGGCCGTCGCCATCCAGCAAAAAGCAGGCAGCCGCAACCCCCGGTCCACGGTGGGGACCACCACCGAAATCTATGATTATTTGCGGCTCCTTTTCGCGCGGGTGGGCGTACCTCACTGCGTCAACTGCGGCCGGGAGATCACCCGGCAGACCATCCAGCAGATCGTGGACCGGGTGCTGGCCTTCCCAGAGGGCTCTAAGCTCCACATCCTCGCGCCGCTTATTTCCAGCCGCAAGGGCGAGTACAAGAAAATCTTCGACCAAGTCCGAAAAGACGGCTTCGTGCGGGTGCGGGTGGACGGGGCCATCAAGGACTTAAGCGAGAAGATAGACCTGGAAAAGAACCAGAAGCACGATATCGAGGTGGTGGTGGACCGGTTGGTGATCAAGGCGGACATCAAGAAACGGTTGGCCGACTCCCTGGAAACCGCATCCAAGCACGGCGAAGGAGTGGTCAAAATCCTTTCCGGTTCTGGCTCCAAGGAAGAAGAACATCTTTTTTCCGAGCATTTCGCCTGCGTTTATTGTGGCATCAGCTATGAGGAACCGGCGCCAAGGAATTTTTCCTTCAACAACCCCCACGGCGCCTGCCCGGCCTGCACGGGCATGGGCTACAAGATGGAGGCGGACGAGTCCCTGGTCCTCGATACCGAGAAATCCATCCTGGAGGGCGCCATTGACCCCTATGATTCGCCCAAGGCGATTTATTACCAAAACCTTTTGGAAGGCGTCTGCCGGCATTTCGGGGTGAGGCAGGATGTGCCCTTCAAGAAACTGCCGCAGAAGGCAAGGGAAGCCATCCTTTACGGAACCCCGGAAGAAATCGAGTTCCGGATCCAAAAAGGAAGCTACCAGCAAAAATATTGGGGGCCCTTTGAAGGTGTTCTTCCCAATTTGGAGCGGCGTTACACCGAAACCGACTCCGAATATATCCGCGAAGAGATCGAGAAATACCTGGTGAGCAAGCCTTGCCGGGCCTGCAAAGGGACGCGGCTCAAGCCCGAAAGCCTGGCCGTCACCCTTCAGGGCCGCAACATCATCGACCTGACCCAGTTGTCGGTGAAAAGAGGCTTGGAGTTTTTCGACCAATTGAAACTGGATGAAAAAAGCCTCGCCATCGCCGGGCAGATCCTGAAGGAAGTCAAAAGCCGGCTTTCCTTCTTAAAAAACGTTGGGTTGGATTACCTGACGTTGGACCGCATGACCGCGAGCCTCTCCGGGGGGGAAGCCCAGCGTATCCACCTGGCCACCCAGATCGGGAGCGCCTTGGTGGGTGTTCTTTACATATTGGATGAGCCCTCGATCGGCCTCCATCAGAGGGACAATGTCCGGCTGTTGAACACCTTGAAGCGCCTGAGGGATATCGGCAACACGGTGATTGTGGTGGAACATGACGAGGATACGATTGAGGCGGCCGATTATATCGTGGACATGGGCTTGGGCGCGGGGGTGGAGGGGGGGGAGGTGGTCGCGGCGGGGGAATTGAGCCAAATCCTCTCCAACCGACGTTCCTTGACCGGCCAGTACCTTTCGGGAAAGCTTTCCATACCCGCGAAACTGGAAAACGGTAAAAAGTTCGAAAAATTCCTGGTTTTAAAAGGCGCAAGCAAAAACAACTTAAAAAATATCACCGTCACGCTTCCTTTAGGCGGCTTTGCGGCGGTGACGGGGGTTTCGGGCTCCGGCAAAAGCACGCTTATCATGGAGACGCTTTATCCCGCCCTCCTGCATCAGCTTTACCAATTGAGGCTCAAACCCGAGGGCTATGAAGCGCTTGAAGGAGTGGAGCATATTGACAAGGTCATTGAAATCGACCAGTCGCCTATTGGGCGCACCCCTCGCTCCAATCCAGCCACTTACACGGGCGTTTTTACGCAAATCCGGGACCTATTCGCCCGCCTGCCCGAATCCAAGGCCCGGGGCTACAAGGAGGGGCGGTTCAGCTTCAACGTGAAAGGGGGGCGCTGCGAGGCTTGCGAGGGCGATGGGGTCATCAAAATCGAGATGCATTTTCTGCCGGACGTTTACGTGCCCTGCGAGATCTGCAAGGGAAAGCGCTACAACCGCGAGACCTTGGAAATACAATACAAGGGCAAGAATATAGCCGATGTCCTGGATTTGAGCGTGGAGGAGGCCCTACCCTTTTTTGGCGCCATCCCCAAGATCAAGCGGGTGCTGGAAACCCTCCATGACGTGGGCTTGGGTTATATCAAGCTGGGCCAGGCCGCCACGACTCTTTCCGGGGGTGAGGCGCAACGGGTGAAACTTTCAACCGAATTGGGGAAAAGAAGCACCGGACGGACGGTTTATATCCTTGACGAGCCGACCACGGGTTTGCATTTTGCCGACGTCCAGCATTTAATTGCCGTGTTGAAGAGGCTGGTGGAGGCTGGCAACACGGTCATCGTGATTGAGCATAACCTGGACGTCATCAAGACGGCGGATTTTATCGTGGATTTGGGGCCGGAGGGCGGAGAGGACGGTGGACAGGTCGTAGCCCAGGGAACCGTGCCGCAAGTGATGGAAAATTCCAAGTCTTATACGGGCCGGTTTTTGGCGGATAAAATCCGCAAGGACCAAAACCGGTTGAAAAATCAGGATAAACCGGCCATGGCCGGCAATATTGCGCGTTGACGGTCTTTTTCGGCAAGGATATAATTTTTGATATATCCGGTCTTTAAAAAAGGGGTCTTTGGCTTTGAAAAAACAATTTAACTGTCCCCACTTCCTTCTCTTGTCCGTCTTGTCCATTTTTTCCTTCCCGGTTTTGGCACCTTCCAAAGTTCTGGCGCAAGGCACCAGCGGAGCCGTGGAACTCAAAATCCCAGTTGGACCCAGGGCTATTTCGATGGGAGAGGCCTTTGGGGCCGTGGCCGATGACGCCACGGCCATTTACTGGAACCCGGCCGGGTTGAACCAGCTGGGAGGCACCGCCTTGACGGCCCAATACGACATATTTATCGAAACGGTCCGGTATGAATACCTGGCCATCGCCACCAAATTGGGCAATGAGGCCGCGCTGGGAATAGCCACCAAGATCCTTTCCACCGGCCAGGACCCCGCCATTACGGGACTGGACGGCAACGGCAATCCGGTGACGGGAAGCGGAACGGTGGGCGAAAACTACTACGACGTGGAACTGGCCGGCGCCTACCGCTTAAGCTATTACTTCGACATCGGCTTAACCGCCATTTATATCAACAAAAACCTGTCCGGAAACACGGCGACCGATTTCGCGGGGGACTTGGGTGTCCTTTACCACACGCCCGTGCCCCATTTGACGGCGGGCCTCAGCCTCCAGAACATCGGGCCCGGCATAAAGTTTGTTCAAACCGCGGACCCTTTGCCGTTCAATGTTAAAGTGGGCCTAGCCTACCGGATGTTTGACGATGATTTTGTAGTGGATTACGACCTGAATATCCCTAGCGATGATCCCTACCTGATTAATTGCCTGGGAGGCGAGTATTGGTACAAGAACACCCTGGTTGGCAGGTTTGGATACCAGTTCGGCGGGACCATCGACCAAAACCAAGTGGGAGACGGCTGGGCCTCCGGCCTTTATTTGGGAGCTGGCGTGAAAGTCGCGGCTTTCCATGACTTTATCGGCTTCGATTACGCTTGGACAAACGACGGTTTCCTCGGCGCGGACAATCACTTTGCCCTCGACTTCTACTTCTAAATCGGTTGGTTTTCCTTTAAATTTTTCTGCGATTTTCCAACTGAAGGTTCAATCCTAAAGCTTTGTACTTTCCATTCAACCTGGGCGCAAATGAGCCGGATGTCCGGGAAAACACTGGTTTTACTTCATGATCTATCCGCTGGGGAACCGGGTTGAGGGGAAGGGGCTGTCGGGTTGTTGACTTTCCTAGCCGCTTTGTTAAAATCCCCCTACTTTTTTGACTTTCTCGCCCGAGGGCCCCATGAGCACCGAACAAGAAATTTTTGAAAAATGCGGAAGAACGTATAACACCAACGACATCATCTTTCGTGAAGGCGATATGGGCAATGAAATGTTCATCATCCAATCGGGCAAAGTGAAAATCACCAAACAGCTCAAGGACGGCGTTGAAAAAACGCTCGTGATCCTTGGGCCGGGAGACTTTTTCGGGGAAATGGCCGTTATCGACAAGGACGTGCGCTCCGCCAACGCGGTGGCCATGGAGGCCTCCCGCCTCATCGCCCTGGATGAGGAAGTCTTTGAGATGCACATGCAGACCAACCCCAAGATCGTCAAAAAAATCCTGAAAAACCTCACCTCCCGCCTCCGGGACGCCAACCAACAAATCGCCAATTTGATGATCAAGGACACCAATCGTCTCGTGGCCAACACCATCCTGCTGGTGGTCCACAAGCACGGGGAGGAGGGGCCTGGCGGGATCACCCTGGACATACCCTTTACGGTGTCGGAACTGAGCAAGATGTGCGGCTTGGACATGAAGAAAACCCAGGAGATTGTGGAAAAACTGGTGAAGGCGAAGGTGGTGACGTTGTCCGGGGAAACCATCGTGGTCACGAGCCTGGATAGCCTCGAGAAATTCATCAAATTCCTGGAAATGAAAGAGCAATTCGGGGAATAAACCCGCTTCTCCCCCCGACTTTTCATTCCGTCCATCGCCGCTTTGGCGTAAACTCCAAATTGGGGAACCAACGTGATACTGGCCGAGCTGACAGCCCCCATTCAAAACGACTTGAACCGCGTCGAACAGACCATCGCGGAAACCCTCCGGTCCGAAAATCTGTTCATCCAGCAAATGGTGGACTACCTGGCGGACTCCAGCGGCAAGCGAATCCGGCCCTCTCTGGCCATCCTGTCGGCCAAGTACTGCGGCGGGGTGCCGGAGGAAACGATCGCCTTGGGCGCGGCGTTGGAGATGATCCATGTGGCCACGCTCATCCATGACGACATCATCGACAATTCGGAAATCCGCCGGAAACAAAAAACCCTCAATTTCAAGTGGGGGAACGAGATTTCGGTGCTGATGGGCGATTACGTCTTCGCCTCGTCCTTCTACCTGATGGCTAAAAAGCTTCCCAAGAACGTCCTTAGCACCCTGGCGGACACTACCAACATCATCTGCCGGGGCGAAATCTCGGAAACTTTCCACCGCTTTAACGCCCAATTGACGGAAAGCCAATACCTTCAGGTCATCGAGGAAAAAACGGCCAGCCTCTTCGCCGCCAGCTGCCGCACGGGCGCCATGCTGGGCGGTGGGGACGGGGAGACGGCCGAAAACCTCCACCGCTTCGGCCTGGGGATCGGAATGGCCTTCCAGGTGATCGATGACACTTTGGATTTTGTGGGCCAGCAGTCGAAGGTGGGAAAGCCGGTCATGAGCGATTTCCGGGAGGGCAAGATGACCTTGCCGGTCATCCACTGTTTCGATTCCGCTTCCAAGACCGAGCGGGAAAAGCTCACGGAGATCGTGTTGGGAAGGGTGAAACAGGAATCGGACCTGGAGTTTTTGAATTTGCTGATCGAGAAATACAAGGCCATCGACTTCTCCGTCCAGAAAGCGCGCTTCTTCGTGGAGAAAGCCAAGCGGTCAATGACGTCCCTGAACGGCAACGGCGTTAAGGCCGAACTTCTTCAATTCGCCGACTTCCTGATCGACCGGGATTTTTAAAGAATCCGGAGGGGCCCTCCGGTTCACCCGCTCCCCCATTACTCTGGAAAAAGTCACGGATCGCGTGATTATTTCTTTGTTTTTTGTTGGGCCTCTTAGTTCTTCCTTGAAATTTAATCTTCAGACGTGTATAGATAGTCTGTTTTTCCACCCCCCTGTTGAGAGAGGCCCATGCTTGAACAATACGGTTACGTATTGGTTTTCCTTCTCGCCGGAATTTTTTTCATCCTCATGGCGTTCCTCACTGGCTGGCTCCTAAGTCCCAACGGCTTGTTGGGCGTTAAGTATAAATATAAAAAAGAAGTCATGGTGGACACCTATGAGTGTGGGGTGGAAACCTACGGCACTTCCTGGATCCGCTTCAACGTCAGTTTTTACCTTTACGCCCTCCTTTTTGTCATCTTCGACATTGAAACGGTTTTCCTTTACCCCTGGGCCGTTTCCTTCAAGCAACTGGGCATGCCCGGCTTCTTGGAAATGATCGTCTTCATCGCTATCTTATTGGTAGGACTGGCTTACGCTTGGAAAAAGGAGGCCTTGAAATGGGAGTAGGATTAAAAAGCTTATCCAAGCCTGAAATCGAATTAATGGAAAGCGAAAGCAAGGTGCCGGGGCTCTGGACCCTGGAAAAGGCCGTGGGTTTCATATTCCGCTGGGCCCGCAAGAATTCCCTTTGGCCGCTGCAGTTCGGCACGGCCTGCTGCGCCATTGAGATGATGGCCACGGCCGCGGGCCGGTACGATATCGCCCGGTTCGGGGCCGAGGTGTTCCGCCCCTCCCCGCGGCAGGCGGACCTTATCATCGCGGCCGGAACCATCACGGAAAAAATGGGCTATGCCTTGAAGAGGCTTTACGAACAGATGCCCAAGCCCAGCTGGGTGATCGCCATGGGCAGCTGCACCATCGCCGGCGGGCCTTATTATTACGACTCCTACACGGTGGTGAAGGGGATCGATTCCTTCGTGCCGGTGGATGTTTACGTTCCGGGGTGCCCTCCCCGGCCCGAATCCCTTCTTCACGGTTTGATGGCCATCCAAAAAAAGATCGAAGACGAACCTATCTTCCGCCGCCGCAGAAACGATTAAAACCAGCTGTCAGGTCCTAGGTGTCAGGTTTCGGTTATTGTTTTAAGTCTTGAAAGCCTTTGCCAACGCCTGAACACGGCATGGAACCTGCTTTTGAGGAATGTGATGACCAACGACGAATTGAAATCGAAAATCGAAACCGATTTTAAGGACAAAATCCAGTCCGCCGCCGTTTCGGCCCAAAAAGAAGTCATTCTGGCGGTCAAACCCGAAGCCTACATCGCCTTGTGCCAGGACCTCAAGAACAAATCCGACTATGATTTCCAGCATCTATCCTGCCTGACGGCCATGGATTATCCCAAGGACAACAAAATAACGCTTGTGTGCCATTTGTGGTCGTACCGCAAATGCCACCAGTTGACAGTGAAGCTGGACGTGGACCGGGCCAATCCTAAGGCTCCCACCGTTGAGAATGTTTGGAAGGCCGCCAATTGGTTCGAGAGGGAAGTGTTCGACCTTTACGGAGTCGTTTTCGAGGGCCATTCGGACTTGCGGCGCATCATGATGCCCGAAGACTACACCAAGTATCCTTTAAGGAAGGATTTCACCGATGACGGATTTATTGTTAAGCCAAATTAAACCCGGTGGCGAATCCCCCTTCGGGACGGACGAGTACGTGGTGAATATGGGCCCCCAGCATCCCGCCACCCACGGCGTTTTGCGCCTAGTGGTGAAACTGGACGGGGAGACGGTCAAGGAAACCATGCCGGTTTTGGGTTACCTGCACCGGTCCATCGAAAAAATTTGCGAAAACCGCACTTATCCCCAATGTATTACCTATACCGACAGGGTGGATTACGTCTCGGCCATGAGCGTGAATCTGGCCTTCGCCTTGGCCACCGAGCGGCTGATGGGCTTGGAGGCCCCGCCCCGGGCCCAGTGGCTCCGGATGATTTTCGTGGAACTGCAGCGCCTAGCCAGCCACCTTTTGTGGATGGGGGCCTTTGCGGGAGACATCGGGGCCTTGACGCCCTTCCTCTATGGCTTAAGGGAGCGCGAGAGAATCCTGGACCTTTTTGAGATGACCTGTGGCCAAAGACTTACCTATAACTATATCCGCATCGGCGGGGTGATGATCGACATTCTTCCCGAATTTGTTCCGAAGTGCCGGGCTTTCCTTGATTATTTTGAGCCCAAGATACCCGAGTACGAGGAATTGTTGACCTATAATCCCATTTTTCTGGAGCGCACCAAGGGGGTGGGCGTCATTACGCCGGAAGTGGGGATCAACTGCGGCGTCTGCGGGCCCTCCTTGAGGGGATCGGGCATTTCCTGCGACGTGCGCAAACAACAACCTTATCTTTTTTACAACCAAGTCAAGTTCAACGAATGCCTCGAAAACGACGGTGATTGTTGGGCCCGATACAAGGTCCGGATGAATGAAATGAGGGAAAGTGTCTCCATCGTCCGCCAATGCCTAGACCGCCTGGAGCCGGGCCCGATTGAAACCAAGCTGCCGCCCATCCTGAAGGCGCCGCCGGCCAGTGAAATTTATTCCCGGATCGAATCGTCCCGGGGCGAAATGGGTATCTACTTGGTGGGTGACGGCACTCCGAAGCCCTACAAGGCCAAGTTCCGTTGTGCCTCTTTTAGTAATACCTTTGTTTTGGATCAGCTGACGAGGGGCTGGAAAGTGGCGGACATTATGGCGGTTTTGGGAAGCCTGGATATGATCGTGCCGGAAGTGGACCGTTGATTTCCTGTTGGGAAATCAACGATTGGCAAAAGTGGAAAAGCGAAAAGGGTTAAAAGTCAGGGAAAAGACAACTCATGATTAGCGGTGAAAAAATAGTTCAACTGGTTTCAGGCCTCTTGCAGCAGGTCTACGCCTTGCTGGGGCTTTCCGCTTACGCCGGAATCCTGGACCGGGTGGTTTGCGCGGTGGTCATGTTCGGTTTTGTGGCTGTGTTCGTCATGTTCCTCGTCTGGATGGAACGGAAGGTTTCTGCCCACATGCAAAGCCGCATCGGCCCCAACCGGGTGGGGCCCCTGGGGCTTTTGCAAACCTTGGCGGACGCCATCAAACTGACCACCAAGGAGGACGTGCATCCCGTCAAACGCGACAAGATTCCCTATTTCATTGCCCCGATCCTGGCTTTTGTGGCCACTTTCATGGGGATGGTGGTGGTTCCCTTTGACAATAAGATGGTCGTGGCGGACCTTAATATCGGCATCCTTTACATCATTGCCATCACCAGCTTTACCGTGATCGCCATCTTGTCGGCGGGCTGGAGTTCTAATAACAAATATTCCCTCTTGGGAGGGTTCCGCTCGGCGGCCCAAATCGTCAGTTACGAGGTGCCCTTGGTGCTTTCCTTGGTGCCGGTCATCATGATCACCGGTAAGCTGAATTTCAGCGGCATTGTGCAATACCAGCAACAGGCGGGTTATTGGTTCGTATTCCCCCAGTTCGTGGCCTTCGTGACCTTCATCGCCTCGGCCACCGCCGAGGCTAACCGGGCGCCCTTCGACATTCCCGAAGCGGAATCCGAGCTGACCGGCGGTTTCCATACCGAGTATTCGGGCGTAAAGTTCGCCATGTTCTTCCTAGGGGAATACGTGGCAGTGGTGGTTTCCTCGGCGGTGGCCGCGACCGTTTTCCTGGGCGGTTGGCTTCCACCCTTTCCATTTCTTGGTTTCATTCCCGGCTTCTTGTGGTTCATGCTGAAGGTTTTGCTGGTCATTTACCTCATCATGGCCTTCCGTTGGACCTTTCCGCGCCTGCGGGTGGATCAGCTGATGGATTTCGGGTGGAAGGTTTTGATTCCCATTACGGTTTTGAACATCCTCGTGACGGGTTTCGTGGTGCTTCTGGCGGGGAAGGGGGCTTAAGGCATGGGCGCGATCTTGAGTTACTTTAAAAACATCCTGGCGGGTTTTTGGAACCTTGTGCTGGGGCTTTCCGTCACCACCAAATATCTTTTCAAGAAGACCAATACCCAGCAATATCCTGAGGAGCGCATGCCACTTCCAGCGAGGAGCCGAAGCATGATCAAGCTCATTTATGACGGGGAAAAGGACCAGTTCAATTGCGTGGCCTGCATGATGTGCGCCAAGGCCTGCCCCAACAGCTGCATCAAATTGGAGGGCGTCAGGGGCCCGGACGGAAAGCGCCGCATGACCACCTTCAAGCTGGATTTTTCTACTTGCATCTTTTGCGGCTATTGCGTGGAAGCCTGTGGTTTTGACGCCCTGACCTTCGTGTCCGAGGAATACGAGAATTCCGTTTACAAGCGCGGAAGCCTGCTGCAGGACGAACAGGCCATGAAGTGGGTAAGGCCCCCTCATTTGGCGCCTAAACCCGAGGAACCGGCCGCCGCGGCGGCGGGAGCCCAGGCATGAGCCGATTCTCAATTCCAAAAGAATGGGGAGTGAAATCGGTTCTATACCGACCCCTTTATTTTCGCTTTTTGAAGGGAAGGTCGGCATGACCCAGGCCCTTTTTTACATCCTGGCGGGAGTCATCGTGGCTTCGGCCCTCCTTGTGGTAACCGTCCGCAACCTTTTCCACTGCGCCTTGGCGCTTGCCCTGACGATGTTTGGTGTTTCCGGCGTCTACCTTTATCTGGGATGGGAATTCCTGGCCGCCGTGCAGGTTTTGATCTACGTGGGCGCGGTGACCGTCCTTATTATTTTCGGCATCATGCTGACTCGGCAGGTCATGGACGATAAGGCGCGCGTGATGAACAACCAGGTTTTGCTTTCCTTGCTCGCGGCGGGGGCCGTGGCGCTGGTCTTGTACCTGGTGATTGGCCACTCGGACTTCCAATACAGCAACCACCCCGCGCTGACTGCAGCCGCCACTGCGCCCGCCGCTGAGGCGTCAGCCTATGCGGACGAGGTGTCCTCCCTGGCCGCAGGACTTTTGAAACCCCAAAACGGCTTCGCCTTCGCCTTTGAGTTCGTCTCCATCCTCCTCCTCTCCGCCCTTGTTGGCGCAGTGGTGGTGGCCCGAAAGGATCCCTCGTGAGCCGATCATCCTATTTGAGCAAAATGAAAAAGGGATCGGTTCTATGCCCACCTCCTTATTTTCGCATTTTAAAAGGAGAGTCGGCATGACCGAAGTTCCCATTGTCCACTATCTCTATCTGGCCGCCGTCCTTTTCGTTATTGGAATTTTCGGGGTCCTGGCCCGCAAAAACGCCATCTCGGTCCTGATGGGCATCGAACTGATGCTCAACGCCGTCAACATCAACTACCTGGCCTTCGCCAAGTACTGGGGCGGCGGGAACCTGACCGGACCGGTTTTCGCCGTTTTCGTCATCACCATCGCCGCGGCCGAGGCGGCCGTGGCCCTGGCCATTGTCATCTCCATCTATCGCCAATTGAAGAGCGCCAACGTGGACGACGCCCATAATCTTCGCGGGTAAATTCCTTGCCGCGAAAGCGCGAAAATCGGGAATAAAGACCTTGGTTTCTTCTTTTCGCCGGGATGTCTTAGCCGTTCTTGCCGTTAGAATAGCCGTCATTAAGAAGCCGCTGAAAATTTTGCCGTTCCTCGCGATCTTCGCGCCTTCGCGGTGGAATTCTTTTGACGAGGGAAGCTAATGATCCAACATTCGTGGCTGATACCCGGGATGCCGGCGCTGGCCTATGCCGTGATCGTCCTTTTCACCCGCCGTTTCAAGGCGCTCTCCGCGGGTATTTCCATCCTCGCCATGGCTGCCTGTTTCTTCCTTTCGATGGGCGTTTTCCAGGAATTGGCCAAGCTGGACCCTTCCGCCCGGACTGTTTCCTTCAGCTGGACCTGGCTCCAAATCCCTCCTTGGGAAGCCCATGTGGGCGTCTTGATCGATCCCTTGTGCGCCAACATGCTGCTGGTGGTGACCCTGGTTTCCCTCTTGGTCCAGATTTACTCCTGGGGCTACATGCACGACGACGAGCGCTTCTCAGTTTATTTTTCCTATCTTTCCCTTTTTTCCGCCTCCATGCTTCTCCTAGTGGTGGCCAACAATTACCTCCAGATTTTTATCGGATGGGAGCTGGTGGGGCTTTGTTCCTATCTCTTGATCGGGTTCTGGTACTTCAAACCCGAGGCCGCCGATGCCTGCAAGAAGGCCTTCGTGGTCAACCGTATCGGGGACATGGGCTTCCTCATGGGTGTCATCACCATCGGCATGATGTTCCAGACCTTTGATTTCGCCGAGGTCCAGAAAATAGTCACCCAGGGCCTATCCGACCACACTTATTCCACCACCTTCATTGCGGGGATCGCCCTGCTTCTTTTCTGCGGGGCAGTGGGGAAGAGCGCCCAGTTCCCGTTGCACGTGTGGCTGCCCGACGCCATGGAGGGCCCCACGCCCGTTTCCGCCCTGATCCACGCGGCCACCATGGTGGCCGCCGGCGTCTATATGGTGGCCCGTACTTATACGCTTTTCTCGGCCGACCCCCTTTCCATGACCGTCGTGGCCTGGGTGGGCGGCTTTACGGCCCTTTTCGCGGCCACTATCGCGGTGGCCCAGGATGACATCAAACGCATTTTGGCCTATTCCACCCTTTCCCAGTTGGGTTACATGATCCTTTCCCTGGGCGCGGGCGGCTATACCGCGGGGATGTTCCATCTAACCACCCATGCCTGCTTCAAGGCCTTGCTGTTCCTGGGTTCGGGAAGCGTGATCCACGGGCTCCATAACCAGGACATTTGGAAAATGGGCGGGCTTTGGAGGAAGATGAAAGTCACCACCCTGACTTTTGCCGTCGCCACCCTGGCCATCGCGGGCATCCCCCCCTTCGCGGGTTTCTTTTCGAAAGACGCCATTTTGGATTCGGTCCATAACAGCGCCGTTCCGGGCCATTGTGTCTTGTATTACATGGGGGTCTTTACGGCCTTCCTGACGGCCTTTTATATGTTTAGGCTTTTCTTCGTGGTTTTCACCGGCGAGCCTCGCGATCACCATGCCCATGACCATGCCCATGAGTCCCCCCTCAATATGACAGGGCCGTTGGTGGTCTTGGCCCTGTTGTCCCTCTGTGTGGGGTGGCTCAACTGGCCCGGCGTGGGCCTTTATTCGCAGTTCGTCCATTACGGCTCCGTGCCTGAGGGCGCCGCCTCCATCGGCGTGCTGTTGGGGCAATCTTGGCCGACACTCCTGCTGGTGGTGGCGGGCATTGCCTTGTCCGCGGCGTTCTACTATTGGAAGGTTTTCTCCGCGGAAAAGATGGCCGAAAAATTCCGCCCAGTCTACCTGCTCCTCAAGAACAAGTATTACTTCGACGAAATGTACGGCTGGCTGGTGAAGAAAGTGCTGTTTGGCCTGGCCTCCATCTTCCATTGGTTTGATGAGAAGATCGTGGATGACGGCATGGTGGACGGGACCGGCTGGATCAACCAAAAGATGGGGGGACTCTTGAGCCTCACCCAGACCGGATATATACAGAATTACGCTTGGGTGATCTTCGCCGCAGTGGCCGTGATCTTCTTTTGCGTCAGCTTTTGAACGCCTGGAGGGAATAAAGAATGTTTCCCGTACAAATCCTCAGCACGATTTTGATCCCTTTCGTGGCCGCCTTTTGTTTTTTCCACAGTCCCGCCTCGGGCCCCAACCCGCTTCCCATCCTAACCTGTTTTATCGTGATACCCAATTTGGCGGCCTTCCTCATCATGGCTTCCCCCGAGAAATGGACCCGCTGGATCAGCCTTTTTACGGCCTCCCTGGAATTGGGGATAGCCTTCCGAGTGTTCACCCTTTACCAAACCGCCACCGGCGGCTTCCAACTGGTGGAACAGGTGTCCTGGCTCAACAACCTGGGTATCCAGTACCTTGTGGGCGTGGACGGCATGAGTACCCTCATGGTACTCCTGGTGGCCTGCGTTTATTTCGCCGGGACGCTCATTTCCTGGAGCATCAGCATGAGGGTAAAGGAATATTTTGTCCTGTTCTCGCTGCTCGTGGGCGGCGTGGCTGGCGCTTATACCAGTATGGACCTGTTCTTCTTCTTCCTCTTTTATGAGTTCGCCGTGCTGCCCATGTACCTCTTGGTCGGCATCTGGGGGTCGGGCCGCAAGGAATACGCGGCTATGAAGCTGACGCTGATGCTCCTGGCCGGATCGGCCTTCATGCTGGTAGGTTTCCTGGCCATGTATTTCACCTCCCACGTCCATACCTTCGACATCCGCGTGCTGGGCGACTTGTCCCAGACCGGCTTCAACCAGAACTTCCAGGATTTTTGGTTCCCCCTGCTGTTCCTGGGCTTCGGCGTGATCTCGGCGGTCTTCCCCTTCCATACCTGGTCGCCCGACGGCTACGGTTCGGCGCCCACGGCGGCCTCCATGCTTCACGCGGGGGTTCTGAAGAGCCTGGGCGGTTACAGCATCCTTCGTGTGGCCCTGCCGGCCCTTCCCCAGGGCGCCCGGCATTGGCTGCCCCTATTGGTTTTCCTCACCATCATCAACATCCTTTACGCCGCGATGGTGGCCTTGAAACAGAAGGACTTCAAGTACGTGATCGCCTATTCCTCCGTGTCCCACTGCGGGGCCATCCTTTTCGGCATTTGCACCCTGCAGGTGGCGGGCTTGAACGGCGCGGTCATTCAGACCCTTTCCCATGGCATCGTGGCGGCCATGACCTTCGCCTTGGTGGGTACGGTTTACGGCAAGGCTCACACGCGGGAGCTGGCCAAACTGGGCGGCTTGGGGGCCGCTATGCCGGTCCTGGGGGGGCTTTTCGTGGCGGCGGCCATGGCCAACGTGGGGCTTCCGGGCTTGAGCGGTTTCGTAGGCGAATTCCTCATTTTCCTCGGCAGTTACCGAAGCGGGTTCCACGGCGGTTTTGACGTATTCCAGGTTTTGTTCCCGACGGCTGTCCTGGCCATCGTCTTGACGGCCATTTACTACCTGCGGCTGGTCCAAATTGTCTTTTACGGCCCCGTTAAGGACCCCCACATCAAGGCGGAAGCGAAGGACGGGACCTTTATCGAGATACTCCCCATCGCCTTCCTGCTAGCCGTGTCGCTGGCGGTCGGCCTTTATCCCAAACCGTTCGTGGACCTTTCCAACGCGGCCATGGCGCCCCTGATCGACCACATCGGAGGTTTCAAGTGATCCAAGTTTCCGCCTTTTTACCCGAACTTTGGCTGGTGGGAACGGCCATCGTGCTGCTGTTGGTGGATTTGGTCCGGGGCCAACAGCAAAGCAAGGATCTTCTTTATTGGACCGCCGGTTTGGGAACCTTGGGAGCCCTGGTTTCCCTAGGCTGCTTGAACGGCTGCTGCGTTTTTTCCGCCTGTTCGGCTTCCGGTCCAGCGCAGGCCTTCGCGGGTTTCCTCAAGACCGACGCCCTGGCCCTTTTCTTCAAGCTGGTCATCCTTTTGGCGACGCTTTTGACCCTCGTCATGACCTTTAGGTACTTTAAAACCCATGGCACTTATTACCAGGCCGAATTCCTGGCCATCCTCTTGTTTTCCGCGGCGGGGGCCTCAGCCCTGGCCTCCGCCCAAGAGATCGTCACCCTTTACATCTCGCTGGAAACGCTCACCATCAGCAGTTACCTGCTGGCTTCCTTCATGAAGAAGGACAAAGGAAGCAACGAGGCGGGCATGAAGTACCTGCTTTTAGGCGCCTTTTCCTCGGCCCTATTGCTTTTGGGTTTTTCCTACCTTTACGGTTTGACCGGCACGACCGTGATCGCGGACCTGGCCAAGGGCCTGGGAACCCAGGCCCTTTCACCCATGTTGGCGCTGGCCGTCATCCTGGTCATCGGCGGACTAGCTTTCAAAATTTCCCTGGCCCCCTTTCACATGTGGACGCCCGACGTTTATGAGGGCGCGCCGACGCCGGTCACGGCCTTCCTTTCGGTGGCGTCCAAGACCGCCGGGTTCGCGGCTTTTGTCCGGCTTTTCTGGGTGGGCCTTTCCTCACAGGCGATCGCCTCGGTTTGGGTAGGACTCTTCGCGGTTTTGGCGGCCCTGAGCATCATCCTGGGCAACCTGGAGGCCCTCGCCCAGCACAACATCAAGCGGTTGATGGCTTATTCCTCCATCGCCCAGGCTGGCTATATTTCCACCGGCTTTTTGGCGGGCGGGCAACTGGGCCTGACCGCTGTGCTTTTTTACGTCTTCGTCTACCTTTTCGCCAACCTCGGTGTCTTTTTGGCCATCGTGATCGTGTCCTCGAAAACGGGGAGTGATGAGATCGCGGACTATGCCGGCATGTGGAAACGCTCTCCCTTGATCGGCGTCGTGCTCCTAGTCGGCCTTCTTTCCCTGGCGGGCGTTCCACCCTTCGCGGGCTTCTCCGGGAAATGGTACCTGTTCGGCGCGGCCGTGCAGATGGGCTACACCTGGCTGGCCCTGGTGGGCATGGTTTTCAGCGTGGTCTCGCTTTACTATTACCTCCAAGTGGTCCGCCAAGCCCTGGTGGCGGATGCCAAAGACCCTTCACCCATTGAAATGAACTGGTTGGAGAAGGCGGTCCTTCTGGTTTGCGTGCTTTTCACCGTCACCCTGGGTTTTTGGCCCACACCCATCATGAAGGTGGCACAGGCGGCCGCCACGGTACTTTTTTAATTTAAACAGGCCCGCTGCCTTGGACCCCCGGCCTTTGGCCGGGGGTTTTTTTGTTTTAAAGCCCCGTCCTGGGAAAGTTGTTTCAGCCCATGAAAAGGATTAAAGTGAGGGGGTTTGGGCCACTGAAAATTTGAGGAAACCCCATGAACCTCCCTAACATTGCCTTGGCGGTTACCGCCCTCCTTTACGCTGCCGGATGTTTTTTTTCCTTCCGTTATTACCGCAGCCTGGAGGATAGTTTCGACCGGTCCGCCATCCGTTGGCTTTCGGCTGCTTTTTTCCTGCAAGGTCTGGCCCTGGCTGCGGGGTGGGTGGCCCGGGGTTATGCCCCCTTGGACAGCCTGGAAGGAATCCTTTCGGCCTTTTCCTTTGCCCTGGGTGCGGCGCTTTTAATCGGCCGCCTTAAGACAGCTTTGCCTGTTTTGACCTCCCTTTTTGCGCCTTTTATCTTCTTTGTGTCCTGCCTGGCCTTCCTGTTTGGGTTGAAACCGGTCCCCCTCATGGATAGCCGCCTCATGACCCTGGGTATGGCCAGTCATATTATGCTCACTTTCCTAGGTTTTTCCCACTTCACATTAGGATTCGGGATAGGTGTGGCCTATTGGGTGCAGGAAGGCCAGCTGAAATACCACCGGATCAAGAATTGGAGCTACCGTCTCCCCGCGCTGGAAGATTTGGACCGGCTCACGGTTTTTTACATCGGTTTGGGGTTCCTTTTCTGGCTGGGGGGGCTGGGTTTGGGTGCGGTGCAGGCCTTCGAGGTTTGGAACAAACTGCCACTTTCCGACCCGAAGATCGTCGGGTCTTTCCTGGTTTTGATGATTTACGCCGGTTTTTTCCTCCTGCGGTGGGGGTTCAAGATACACGGTCGCAAATCCATGGTCCTGGTCATGGTGGGTTACGTTCTGGCGCTTTTCACCTTCGTGGGCGTCCGGGCCTTCCTCAATACGCAACACATCTTCTGAACCGCAATTATGAATTTTGAATGTTGAATTTTATATTGTTGAAAGTTTTCAATCGTAGATTGAAAACATCGTTCATTTAAAATTAAGAATTTAGAATTCAAAATTTCCTTTAGGATGGCTCATGAAGTTCATCGCTTACGGTTTAAACCACGCAACGGCTCCCCTATCGGTCCGGGAAAAATACGCGGTGGAGCCGGAAAAGGTCAGGGAGGTGCTGGCCCGGCTTAAACCCCTCGCGCCGGAGGCGGCCTTCCTCTCCACCTGCAACCGGGTGGAGTTTTACCTTTCCACGGAAAAGGAAGAGAAATTCCTGGAGGAAATCCGGGAAATCTTGAACCGGCTCCACCGCTTGAAGCCCGCCGAAGTCAAAAAGTACTTCTATCTTTATGAGGGTCCCCAGGCCTTCCTGCATCTTTTCCGCGTGGCCTCATCGCTGGACTCCATGGTGGTGGGCGAGGCCCAGATCTTGGGCCAAGTCAAGGAAGCCTACCGGGAGTCCCAAGAAGCTGGAATGGCGGGCGCGACCCTGAATGGCATCTTCCAATGGGCCTTCAGCGCGGCCAAGCGGGTAAGATCCCAGACGGAGATCGCGAGGATGCCGGTGAACGTTTCCAGCGTGGCCGTGGACCTGGCCAAGAAGATTTTCAGCGTGCTTTCCGAGCATCCCGCTCTGCTTTTGGGCGCTGGGGAAATGGGTGAGCTAACGGCCAAATACCTGGTGGACGGGGGTGTAAAAGATTTTTTCATCGCCAACCGGACACTGGACAAGGCGAAGGCGCTAACCGACCGTTTGGGCGGCAAAGCCCTTTCGCTTTCCGAGGGTCTTTCCCGGCTTGGGGAAGTGGACATCCTGCTGACCTCCCTGGGCGGCGGCTCTTTCATCCTCAAACGTAGCGACCTGGAAGGAGTGATGAAAAACCGAAAGGGACGCTCCCTTTTCGTCATCGACATCGGCGTGCCGAGGAACGTGGAGCCCGGGGTGGGAAACCTGGAGTCGGTTTATCTTTATAACATTGACGACCTTTCGGCCATTGCCGAGGCCAACAAGGGCGGGAGGCAAAGGGCGGTAGAGGATGCCGAGGCCCTCCTGAAGGAAGAAGTGAACCAATTATGCGCCTGGCTCAATGAGAGGGAATTGGCCCCCACGATCATCCGTTTAAGAGGGCATTTTGAGGCTGTCCGCGAGGCCAAGTTGCGCGAATTCCTGGAAAAAAACAAAGACCTTCCGGACAAGGAAAAAACGGCCGTCGAGCGGCTGACCCGCGACCTGATCGGGAAGCTCCTGCATGACCCCACGGTGAACTTAAAGCAAGTAACCGGCGAGTCCGACCGGTTTGACTACGCGCGCATGTTGAACGATATTTTCCTGAACCAGGACCATTCCCGGAAGGATCGGGGCTGAAATCCAATGAGCTTCCTCATCGGCACGCGCGGCAGCCAGTTGGCCCTCGCCCAAGCGGAAAGCGTCCGGGCCCAAATCGCGGCCCTTTGGCCCCAGGAAGAAGTCCGGTTGGAGATGGTCAAGACCCTGGGGGACAAGATTTCCGCCCGTGAAGCGGAAGAAGAGGGCGGGGGATCCCCCCAAGGGATTTTTACCAAGGAACTGGATGAGGCCTTGCTGGCCGGGAAAATCCGCGCCGCGATTCACAGCCTGAAGGATGTGCCAACTCAATTACCCGCCGGAATACAATTAGGCGTCTTTTTGAAGCGCGAAGATCCCCGCGACGCCTTGATATCCCGGTCGGGGGCCAGGTTTTCCGGCCTACCGGCCGGGGCCCGCATTGGAACAGGTTCGCCCCGGCGGGAGGCCCAGATCCGAGCCGCGCGTCCTGACCTTAAAGTGCTCCCCTTGAGGGGGAACGTGGACACTCGATTGCGCAAAATGAAGGAAGGGGAATTCGACGCCATCATGCTGGCCGCGGCTGGGTTGAAGCGCTTAGGGCGTGAAAAGGAAGCCACGGAATTATTGTCCCCGGAAGTGATGACCCCAGCGCCCGCCCAGGGTGTGCTTGGCGTGACCCTTCGGCAGGACGACGCCGAATTGAAAAAGGCCATCGAGTCGCTGAACGACGCACCCACCCGCATTTGCGCCGAGGCCGAGAGGGCCTTTTTGAAGACTTTACAAGGCGGCTGCCGGGTTCCGGTGGGCGCCCTGGCTTCTGCGGATGGTTCCAAGCTCACCTTGCGGGGTGTCATTGCCAATCCCAACGGCCAACAAATCCTGCGGGGCCGTATCATGGGATCGGTTGAGAACCCGATGGGTTTGGGAAACGAGCTGGCCCAACGGTTTTTGCGCGATGGCGCCCTGCAAATCCTCGGTGCTTTTGGCCGTTCCTCTGGGTAAGGGGCATTATGTCCAAAGGAAAAGTTTATTTGGTCGGTGCCGGGCCAGGCGATCCTGGCCTTTTGACCCTCCGGGGAAAAGAAGTCCTTTCCCAGGCGGATGCGGTGGTTTACGACGCCCTCGTGCATCCTCGGATCTTGTGCTTCATCCCTGAAAAAGCCCGAAAGATATACCGCGGCAGTCGTGGAAAGAAGGGAGCCCTAAGCCAAGCCCAAATCAACGCTTTGCTGGTCAAGCTGGCCAAGGAAGGCAAGATGCTTGTAAGGCTCAAGGGAGGCGATCCCTTCGTGTTCGGCCGGGGCGCCGAGGAAATCCTGGAGCTGGTTAAGAACAAGATTCCGTTCGAGGTGGTGCCGGGCGTTACCTCCGCCATCGCCGTCCCCGCCTACGCGGGCATCCCGGTGACCCACCGCGGCATGAATTCCTCCTTCACAGTCGTGACCGGCCACGAGGATCCTTTCAAAGATGATACCCAAGTCAACTGGCGGCATTTGGTGAAGGACGAAGGAACCCTAGTGTTCCTGATGGGACTTCACACGCTTCCCATTCTCTGCGACAGGTTGATGACGGAAGGAAAAGACCCCACGACCCCCGCTGCCGTAATCCAATCCGGGACCACGGCCCGCCAAAGGACTGTTGTCGGAACACTGGAAACTCTGCCGGGCCTTGTCCAAAAAACCGGCCTTCAACCGCCAGCGACGGTCATCGTAGGCAAGGTCGTTGAGTTGTCCGGCGATTTGAAATGGTTCGAAAATAAGCCCCTTTTGGGAAAAAGGATACTAGTCACAAGGGGCCGTTCTCCGGTGAATTTTTTGTCCGAACTGCTGTCCGAGCAGGGTGCGGAAGTCGTTGAGGTTCCGACGATAGAAATACGTCCTCTCCATTTGGATTCGATGGGGAAGGGATATATTCAAAAATTACCTGAGTATGATTGGTTGGTTTTTAGCAGCTCCAACGCGGTCGAAATCTTCATGGACATCCTTTTTAAGCAAAAAAAGGATCTCCGGCATTTGGGTAAAGTCAAAACCGCCTGTGTGGGGGAAGCTACGGCCAAAGCCTTAAAGAATTTTGGTATCAGGGCGGATTTGGTTCCTGGTGATTACAAACAGGAAGGATTAGCGAAATCACTTCAAAGAGTGCCTTTGGCCGGAAAGCGGGTCCTCTTGGCGAGGGCCCAGAAAGGCCGGGATGTCCTGTTGGATTTCTTGAAAAAGAAAAGGGCGAAGGTGGATTTATGGCCGCTTTATGAAAACCGCGTTCCGGCGGGCACGGCGGATGGGCTTCGAAATTTTTTCCTGAAGGAGGGCGGAGTGGATTTGCTGACCTTTGCCTCCTCCTCGGCCGTAGACCATTTTTATTCGATCTTCAGGCCCGCCGAGAGGAAGAAGTGGTTTGGGAAACTTCCTGCGGCGGTTATCGGGCCAGTGACGGCCGCTTCGGTGCGTAAATGGGGCGGAAAGGTGGCCGTTCAGCCGAAGAGATACACAACTCAAGATCTTGTGAAGGCGATTTGTAGATGGTCTAAAAAAATTCCCCACTTTGAAAAAGGGGGGAAGAGGGGGATTTAGATGGTCCGTCGATATAACTCTCAATTAAAACCGAGTTCGCGCCAATTGCGTTCAAATATGACGGACGCCGAGAAGTTGTTGTAGTCTAAGCTGCGCGGGAAACAAATTTTAGGTATCCAATTTTATCGTCAAAGGCCCATTGGTAAATACATAGTCGATTTTTACGCTCCTCTTGTGAAATTGGTCGTTGAGGTGGATGAAGCCAGCACATGGAAAGAATCCATTTTAAAAAAGATGAGAAGCGAGACGATTATTTAAGAAAGACTGACCTGAAGGTCGTGCGCTTTGACAATTTGCAAGTGTTAAAGCATACTGAAGCGGTCGTTGGAGTCATTTTCAAGGAAGTTTCAAAGACTAAATCCCCCCGGATCCAAAGGTCCCCATAGGGAAATACCCCTATGTACCCGCAAAACCAAACGGCCTTTTTCAAAGTGGGGAATCAAACAAAGGATAGAAATGCCTTTTCCCACTCAACGCATGCGGCGGTACCGCAAAACCAAGACCCTCCGACGTTTATTTGAGGAAACCCGGCTGGTTCCGTCCGATTTCATCCTTCCGCTTTTTACCGAAGAAGGCCTCCAGTCGCCCAAACCCATCGCCTCCATGCCAGGGGTGCTGCGGCATAGTCTTTCCTCACTGGCGCGGGAAGCGGCGGCCGCCCATCGCCTTGGAATCCAGGGTGTCCTTTTATTCGGAATCCCCAAGAAAAAGGACGCAATGGCCAAGGAAGCCCATAACCCGAATGGAGTCATTCAAAAGGCGGTCAAATTGCTAAAAAGGGAAGAACCGGAATTGGCGGTCATCACCGACGTCTGCGCTTGTGAATACACCTCCCATGGGCATTGCGGCATCCTCCATGGCGAGGATGTGGACAACGATAAGACACTGGAACTCCTCCAAAAGATCGCCCTCTCCCATGCAACGGCGGGCGCGGATATGGTGGCGCCCTCGGACATGATGGACGGGCGAATTCGGGCCATCCGCCAGGCCCTGGACCAAAAGGGCTTTCCCATGACTCCCATCCTGAGTTATGCAGCCAAGTTTTCCACTTGTTTTTACGGCCCTTTCCGAGATGCGGTGGATTCAGCACCGGCCTTTGGAGACCGGAAAACCTACCAGATGCCGGCCTCCAATTCCAGAGAAGCCATGAGGGAGATACAGCTTGATATTGAGGAAGGCGCGGATGCGGTCATGGTCAAGCCCGCCCTGACAGCTTTGGACATCATTACCAAGGCCCGGTGGCGCTTCCAGCTTCCCCTTTGGGCCTACCATGTTTCGGGGGAATACACCATGGTCAAGGCGGCGGGGAAGATGGGCTGGCTCAACGAGGAAACCGCCATGGCCGAAAGCCTTTTGGCCATCAAAAGGGCCGGCGCTGACCGGATCATCACCTATTGGGCAAAAGAAGCCGCAAGATTATTCAAATAAACGAAAATTCATGCCCAAACCTTTCAAAACCGACCAATCCCAAAAACAATTCCAGATTGCCCAGGAGCACCTGGTTGGTGGAGTCAACAGCCCTGTCCGGGCCTTTAAAAGCGTTGGCGGCACGCCCATTTTCTTCGCACGGGGCAAAGGTCCTTATCTTATCGATGTGGACGGCAACCGTTACCTGGATTTGGTGGGCTCCTGGGGTCCGCTGATCCTGGGCCACGCGGACACTGCCGTACTTAACCTTGTGCGGCGAACCCTTCGCAAGGGTTTTACCTTCGGCGCTCCCTCCACCCTGGAAACCCAACTCGCCATCTTGGTCAAAAAAGCCTTTCCTTCCATTGAGAAAGTCCGCTTTGTCAGTTCCGGCACCGAATCCGTCTTGAGTGTCTTGCGGCTGGCGCGGGCCGCTACCCGAAAAAAACGGATCATTAAATTCGACGGCTGTTACCACGGCCATGGCGACAGCCTGCTGGTGGCGGCGGGAAGCGGGGCCGCGACCTTGGGACTGCCGGACAGCCCCGGCGTGCCTGAGGAATTCACTTCGCTTACCTTGAGCCTTCCTTACAACGATTTGGCTTCGGTGGAATCGGCCTTTTCCAAATACAACGACATTGCGGCAGTCATTGTGGAACCGGTCGCCGGCAACATGGGACTGGTGCCGCCAAAGCAAGGTTTCCTCCAAGGACTGAGGGATTTGACGTCTAAAAATCAAGCCCTTCTCATCTTTGATGAGGTCATGACGGGTTTCCGAGTGGCATTCGGAGGGGCCCAGGAGCTTTACGGCATCAAGCCGGATTTGACTACCTTGGGTAAAATCCTCGGCGGGGGAATGCCCGTGGGGGCTTATGGCGGCAGGGGGGATCTCATGGCGCAAGTGGCGCCGGAAGGTCCCGTTTACCAGGCGGGTACCCTTTCCGGAAATCCCGTGGCCATGGCCGCAGGAATCGCCACCCTCAAACAACTGGCCGATCGGGTTTTTTACCGGCAGTTGGAGGAAAACGCGGCGTTCGTGGAGGAAGGCGTCACAAGGGCGATCCCAAAAACGGGTGTATCGGCGGTTTTTCAGAGGGTTGGCAGCATGGCGACTTTGTTCTTTTGTCCACGCGCCGTGAAAAACTACGCCCAAGCCAAAGATTGTAACCGCAAGAAATACGCCTCGTTTTTTTGGGCCATGGCCCGGAGGGGTGTTTATATCCCTCCTTCCCAATTTGAAGCTTGGTTTTTTTCCGGCGCATTGGCGAAGGAGCATTTGAAGAAAATCCTCAAGTCCATCGAGGATAGCTTAAAGGAGACCGCAGGTTAATAAGGGGGATGAGAAGCGGGTTAAATTTGTCGGTACAAGGCCTGAAAATCTTGGTAAACTTTGGTCATTCCCGGAGGTATCGCGTGAAAAAGCAAAGGTTGTATTTGCTTCTGCCAGCGGTTTTCACGCTGGTTTTGGCTTTTTCAGCCATTGGCAGCCGCTCCTTGGCCGATACCGAAATCGACTTGAGCGCTTTGGACGCTCCCACTCCCACCGTTGCGGCCGCTCCGGCCGCCACTCCAACCCTCGTGGCGGCCCCCCCTTTAGCCACTCCTACGCCTGCGTCCAACGCAATCGAGTTGGAAGAAAACACCCAGCCTGCCACTCAAACCGCTCCCCAACCCACCCCCACAGTGTACGAAGTCCATGGGGTTTTAAAAATGAAAGACGTATATGACGCGGGCAAGAAAGCCTACCAAGAACAGGATTACGACCAGGCCATTCGTTACTGGAAGAAGGCCGTTACCATGAAAGATCCCTACACCCCAAAATTTTATTACGCGGAGGCCTATTCTATGCTGGGCATCATTTACCAGTACCATATCATCCATTATGGCCACGCTTACCGTTGTTACCGGGCGGCCTTAAAGTATGAGCGGCACAACCCAACCGCCCGCAAACATATAAGGCAGGTTTACAAATACCGCAATCGGAAGGACTGATTTTGTCCCTTTGGAAACATGGCTGGAAAGTATGCCTTTGCCTTTTGCTTGGAGGGGCGGCCTTGGCCGAGGAAGCGCCGCCCGCTTCCCTGACTTTTTTTGGCCTTTACGGCACACCGGTCCAGCCTTTGGGACTGGCCGCCGCCGTTACGAACGGTTTCGGCTTGAATATTTTAGGGGAATGGAACCCTTCCTACTACGTTTCCTTAGGGCTTAGTTACGAGCGGGTCGGCTTTTATGGCAGTGAAGGTTTTACCTATCCGGCGTTGAATTTTGAAAGCCGGTTTTTCCCATTGCAAAACGGCAAAGGCAGATTTTCACCTTATCTTTATGGGGGAGCCGGACTTGGCCTTTCCACGGGAAGCGCCCCGGTACTCAAGGCCGGCATCGGGAGCCGTGTTTCCATCTCCGGGCCTTGGTTCTTTGACCTGGCGGCGGGGAGCCATTGGGTACAATCCCCCGATAATTTTCAGTACGTGGATTTCCGGGTGGGCCTCAGTTATTTCATCGGTTACACCCCGCCCCCCCCAACGCCCACTCCAACGCCCGTGCCGACGGTTACCTTGCCATCCGCCGTCCCAAGTCCAACGCCTACGGTAAATGTGACATCGACCCCCGTTACGCTGATCGTGACCGCGACCCCTACGGTTACGCCGGTGGTGATCCCGGGAGCTGTCACGACCCTGGCGCAGGGTTTGCGTTATTACAGGAAGGGAATAAAGGCCTATGGAGTCGAAAACTTCCGGTTGTCCCTCATCTACTTGAAAAAGTCCCTGGAACTGCGGGCGAAACGCAAACATGCTTCTTATTACGCGCAAGCTTATGCCTATATCGGCGCCATTTACCAGTTCCATGCCCATACTGTGAAAGACCATCTTCAAAAGGCCTTGGACAACTATAAAAAAGCGCTAGCCGTCGACCGGAAGAACAAAATCGCCAGGAAGTATTACAGGAAACTTAAGGCACAGGTGGCCCGAATGGCGAAGCCGAAACCGGGTTTGACACCGGTTCCAACTTCCGAATCCGTCCCACCAACCACCTCGTCGGTTCCAACGGCGGTACCATCGTCGCCCGCCCAAGCCATTACGCTTTCCAATTAATTCGCCCGGCATTTGCAATCTTCCTGGGGCATACACTCCCGCTCTCTGAAAGAGGTGGGAGAAAGGGGAGTTGACTTTTCCGCTGGCCTTCGCCGACGGTCAATATCTATCCTTTTTCTCCCTTTTTTCAAAGGGGGACAATTATTTCAAAGCATTTTCCGCAATTTGCAATAGTGGAGTGGATTAATTCACGAACTGGCGGATGCGCTCAATCTTGGTGGCCTTGCCCGTTTCCTTGTCGACTGAAACCACCACGGCCTGGAAGAGGTAGGGCATCTCCTCGGAAACCTCGAATCGGGCCGGAGCCCCGGTGAGGAACCGGGAAAGGACCTGCTGCTGTTTCATGCCGATGATCGAGTTGGGGGAACCCGACATGCCGATGTCCGTCAGGTAGGCGGTGCCCCCGGGCAGGATTTCCTCATCCGCGGTCATGACGTGGGTATGGCTGCCCGTGACCGAACTGGCCCGCCCATTTAAGTACCATCCCATGGCCCGCTTCTCGCTGGTGGCCTCGCAGTGCATGTCCACCACCACCACTTTAACCTTGCCCTGGATTTCGGAAAGAGCCCGGTCGGCGGCCTTGAAGGGGCAGTCGATGGGATACATGAAAACCCGGCCCATCAGGTTCAGCACGGCCACGGGTGTGCCTTTGCAGTCGTAGATACCCAGGCCCGTGCCGGGGTTTTCGGGGGGGTAATTGTGGGGCCTCAAGAGTCGGGGATCATGCCCTAAGATTTCCTTCACTTCCTTCTTCGACCAGATATGGTTGCCCGACGTGACCACATCCACGCCCATTTCCACAACGGCTTTAAAGGAGTCGGGTTGGACGCCCGTGCCGCCCGCGAGGTTTTCGCCGTTGGCGATGCTGAAATCGATGGAATAGTCGGTTTTAACCCTACCGATACAGTTATGAACCGCGTGGCGGCCCGGTTTCCCAATGATGTCGCCGATAATGAGAATATTCATGGAAGATCCTTGGGTAGCAATGTCGGCAAGAGATTAAACAAAAAAAAGCGGAAAGACAACAAACAAAGCTAAACCACCCATAAACTGAGGTTGGTTCGTCGCAGAATTCGCTCCTCGCAATAACCGCGATTATTTACAAAGGTGAAACCCTTTTTCGCTCAGGATGGCCTTTAAAAGGATGTCGTGGGGCTCGGACGGCACCTGCTCCACGATTTGAAAGGAATACCCCAGGCCCACGGTTAACGCCGTTTTTTTCAGGAGGGGAAGAACCCGGTCGTAATAGCCCTTGCCAAAACCCAGTCGGTGCCCTTGGGAGTCGAAGGCCAGTCCGGGAACCAGCGCCAGGTCGATCTCCTCCCAAGGCGCCGGATGGCTGCCGGGGGGTTCCAGGATTCCGAAAGGGCCGACGGATAGGTTTTTAAAGTCGCCCACTTGGTAATACTCGAAATGAGTCTTGTCAGGGGAAACTTTGGGAAGATAGAGCTTTTTGCCCAAACCTAGAGTTCCTTCCAGGAGGGGGTAAGTGTTGATTTCACTGGGTGTTGAGGCAAAAGCACCAATACCCCTGGCTTTTTGAAATTCCGGAAGGCGGCTCAAGAGGGTCCAGACACCTTGGGAGGCCGTTTCCGCCAAGGCCGGATCTACCTGATCCCTTATTTTTTTAAGTTTTTCACGCAGTGCGGCTTTGTTTTCCATGGAAGAACCGGGGGAAGTCATTTTTTCTTTTCCTTGGCCGTTTCCGAGGCGCTTTCCAATTCTTGAAGGTACTCCAGCCAGGCCTTGATTTTGGCCTCATATCCCTGGCTGGTGGGGAGGTAATACCGGCCCAAGTTGGGGGCATATTCCTGCTTCACGTAATGACCGGGGAAATCATGGGCGTATTGATAGCCCTCGCCGCGCCCCAAGACCTTGGAACCGGGGTAATGGGCATCCTTGAGATGGAGGGGCACTTCCTTCGTGGCTTCCTTTTGGACATCCCCAGTGGCGGCCTCCAAACCCATGTAGGAAGCGTTGCTTTTGGGCGCGCAGGCCAGGTAAACAGTGGCCTGGGCCAAGGGAATACGGCCTTCCGGAAGGCCGATGAATTCCAGGGCCTGCTGGGCCGCGACCGCCAGGGGCAGGGCCTGGGGGTCGGCGTTGCCCACGTCCTCGGCCGCGGAAATGACGAGCCGGCGGGCGATAAACCGGGGATCCTCGCCCGCGTAAAGCATCTTGGCCAGCCAGTAAAGCGAAGCGTCCGGGTCCGAGCCCCGGATACTCTTGATGAAAGCGGAGATGGTGTCGTAGTGCTGGTCACCGGAGGCATCGTATTGCACCATCTTTTTCTGGACGGATTCCTGGGCGACCCCCAGGTCGAAGTGGATCCGGCCCTTTTCGTCGGGCGGAGTGGTTAAAACCCCCACTTCCAGGGCGTTTAAAAGGGTACGGGCGTCGCCGGAAGCCGCCTTGAGCAGGTGAGCGCGGGCTTCCGGTGAAAGATCCACTGTATATTTCCCGAGCCCGCGTTCCTTGTCTTGGAGGGCCCGCTCCAGGATAAGGGAGAGGTCTTTTTCCCCCAAAAGTTTGAGTTCACAGACCCGCGACCTGGACAAGAGGGCCGTATTGAGGGCGAAAAAAGGGTTTTGGGTGGTGGCGCCCACCAGGATCAGGTTTCCCTGCTCCAGGTGGGGCAAAAGGGCGTCCTGCTGGCTTTTGTTGAAATGGTGGATTTCATCAAGGAAAAGGATGGTTGATTGTTGGTAGAGTTTCTTGGCTTCCAAAGCCTCGTCAAAGACTTTGCGCAGGTCGGCCAGGCCGGAGGTGACGGCGTTCAAGGCCACAAACCGGCTCCGGGTACGCCGGGCTAGCAGGCGGGCAAAGGCAGTTTTACCCGCGCCGGGGGGGCCGTAAAGGATAAGGGAAACGACGCGGTTGGATTCCAGAAGCCGGCGTAAGAGCTTGCCTGGACCCGCCAGGTGTTCCTGGCCCACGTATTCCTCCAAGGCGCGGGGGGACATGCGGATGGCCAGGGGTCGGCTTGGGGATTCCTCGGCGGCGGTTTCAAATAAATCCATAGGAATATGATGGGGAGGGAAGTCCTAAAAGGCAACACTCAAAACCAATGGCGAATTTTGAATTATGAATTCTGGATAGTTTTCGATGGATTTTCCATCGAAAATTTTTCATTAACTTAAAACTCAACACTTGTAACTCAAAACTCCTTTTTTCGAAGAAAAAAGGTATGAACCCCCGCCTGTGCCGTTTAAGAAGGTACTTTTCTGAGGCCTGTCTATGACAGGTGGGCACCCGCACCAACGGTTCAGCCGCTTCCGAAGAAGCATATCCCCGATGGCTGTAAGGAGTCCGTTTTTTATTTTTGTGGCTCAGAATTTCCCGCCCTAAGCTCGAACACCGCAGCAGGTTCAAAGAATATTGTAAAACGCGGCCCAATGTTGTCAAGGTGGGTTGCGCGGACTGAAAAATTGAAACAACATTCCTGTTGAATAAAACGAATAAGTTAACGGAGGTTTTGGCCCCTTCTCTGGTAGTGCATCAGTTTGGAATCGGGAAGCCTAACACCACCCCTCACCCTATCTATGGATAACGTCAACCCCTCATTTCATGAAGGGGTGGCCGGACAAGCCTTCCACCCCATCACGGCATTCATTAGGGCCGGAGCCGCCATCCT
>JASHNQ010000006.1 GCA_030041545.1 candidate division FCPU426 bacterium
AACGCCATGGCGTTGATCGCGCCGGGCGCCTTCCTTTGGATTACCTACCAGGTGCAGGCCTCAGCGGCGGCGCCGGACGGGACAGCCTGCCCCAACGACATGTGGGCGGGTATCTTGCTGGCCACGGTGCTGTGTTTCATGACGGCTTTTTCCTACGCCGAACTGGCGAAAATCTACCCCGAGGCGGGTTTCGCCAGCTGCGTTTATTTCGCGGAGAAGGCCTTCATCGACAGCATGAAGTTGAAGCGCCCCGGGCCGACTTCCATGGCCCGCGTCGCCAAGCTGATCACGGGCTATGCCGCCCACTTGTTCTACTGGGTTTACCCCGGCGTCATGGTGGCCTTCATGGGAACCTGGGCCTCCTATGTCTTCACCGCGGTTTCAGGCAAGACCATGACGTATACGTGGCAACTCATCGTGGCCGTTGTGTTCGCCGTTGTGGTCGGCCTCATCGCCCATCGGGGGGTGCAAGGCTCCACCGCGGCCAACATGTGGGGGAACATCATCCAGTGGGTCACGATTGCCCTCTTCGGCTTAATGTGCATCGCCTACCGCCTGGGCAACCCGGACCACGCGACGCAATGGTTCTTCAGCGGGCCTTTTGACATCGTGAAGTTCCACGCGGTCAAGGGGGTCCTGATCCAATCCACCATCGCCATCCTGATCCTGGTGGGTTTCGAGAGTTCGACCTCCCTGGCGGCTGAAACCAAGGAACCCGAGAAGAACATCCCGAAGGCCATCATCGTGGCCCTGGTGGTGCAATGCTTGATCGCCTACCTTTTTGAGTACCTTTGCGCCAACCTGGTGGTGAACGAGAAGTTGACGGGATCGGTGGCGGTCCCGGCCGTAGCGGCCGTGGCGGCCCAACCCATGTCCATCACCTCGGCGGGCGTCACCATCCCGGCCGTGGCGGCCGTAGCGGCGGCTCCCGCCACGACGAAGATGGTTTACGGCATGGACGCCATGGCCGCCTCCAGCGCGCCCATCGGCGACATGGTGGTGGAAATGGGGAACGCCTTCTTCGGCCACGCGGGCCAAGTCCTCATGCTCATCATGGCTATCACGGTGGCCATCGCGGTGATCGGCACGACCCTGGCCTGCATCAACACGGCCGTGCGCGTGACCACGGGCATGTCCGAAGACCGGGAACTGCCCTCGGTCATGGGTTTCATCCACAGCAAGTTCGCCTCGCCCTACACCTCCATCTGGTTCCTGGTGGGCTTCTCCTGCGTGATCGCCGCCATAGGCCTGCAGTCCGTGGACGGCTTGACGGGGATCACGCTGGCCTCCAACTTCGGGACCTTCCTGCTGTACGGCTTGGTCTGCATTTGGACCATCGTGGCCTACAAGAACCGGAATGATTTCAACGCAGTCAAGCACGGCCTGGTTCCCGTAATAGGCCTGATATTGAACGCGGTCATGTGTTGGGGGGTCATCTACCTGTATACGGTCGGCAACTCCGACTCGCAGCTGGAAGCCAAGATCTGCTTCTTCATCGCGGGTGGTTGGGCCTTGATTTACGGCCTGTGGGTGATGGGGTCCTCCGTGCTGAAGTCCCACGGCATGAAGACCATCTCGGCCATCATCCGGCCGGATACGCTTGAAAACCTAGCGGAGGTCTTGAACAAGGAGGAGTTGGTCAAGGGCATGACGGTCACCGAGGTGAGGGGTTTCGGACGCACCTTCGGGTCCAAGACCGATGATAAGCCCTCCAAAGTGAAGTTCCTGGACAAACTCCGGGTCGATGTCGTGGTGAATACGTGGGACGTGCCCCATGTTCTGGAAATCATGCAGGAGGAATTGAACACCGGCAACAAGGGGGATGGCAAGATCTTCGTCTCCACCACCGATGAAACCATCCGTGTGCGCACGGGAGAAACGGGAATCAACGCGGTTTAAGTTCCTCCGTAAAGCTTTGGGTCACAACAAAGGGCCACTCCGAAAAGGATTGGCCCTTTGTTATTTTCCCCTTTTTCAAAATCCAAGGGTTCTTCACTTGATGGCACGAATCGGTTTTGAATCAACCTTTTTGTCATCGGCTCGGACATTTTTAGTGTTTTGGAAAAGGGCGGAAAATTTTTAGATTTAAAATATCAAGAAAATATCAAGAAATTCAAAGGGCCGGATTTATTGGGATTTGGCACATCTTTTGCCTTCTTAGGGCCCGTTTCCAATCATCGCCGGGGTTTTGAATGAAAAACAAAAAGAAAAAAGCTGCGAGACGACCGGCGAGGGCGGTCCGTAAATCCAAACCGCGGAAAAGCCCGGAACAATCAAGGAGGCATCAAATGACGACCCAAGAAGTGATGGACTTGATCCAACAGAAAGACGTGAAGTACGTGGATTTCCGGTTCATC
Source organism: candidate division FCPU426 bacterium (assembly GCA_030041545.1). Classification (GTDB taxonomy): domain Bacteria; phylum Oederibacteriota; class Muellerivitia; order Muellerivitales; family Muellerivitaceae; genus JAJPJW01. The sequence continues at coordinate 2,358 of JASHNQ010000006.1, forward strand.
GACATGCCGGGCATCTGGCAACATACCACCTCGCCGGTCAAGTTTTTCGACGAGGACGTCTTCAAGGACGGGAAGGGTTTCGACGGCTCCTCCATCCGCGGGTTCCAGGCGATCAACGAGTCGGACATGCTTTTGATTCCGGATCCCAACAGCGCCTTCATCGACCCTTTTTTCAAGGAAACCACCTTGGTCATGACCTGTAACGTGGTGGACCCTGTCACGAGGGAATCCTATTCCCGTGATCCGCGCTATGTGGCCCAAAAAGCCGAAAAATACCTGCAATCCACCGGCATCGCCGATATTTCCTATTGGGGCCCCGAGGCCGAGTTTTTCATCTTTAATTCCATGAGGTTCGACCAAACCATGAACAGCGGCTATTACTCCGTGGATTCCACCGAGGGCCTTTGGAACACGGGGAAGGACGAGGAGCCCAATATGGCCTACAAAATCCGCAACAAGGAGGGTTATTTTCCCGTGCCGCCTTCGGACAGCCAGATGGACATCCGTTCCGAGATGGTGACCCTGATGCAGCAGTTGGGCATTCCGGTGGAGACCCACCACCATGAGGTGGCCACGGGCGGCCAGGCCGAGATCGACATGGTGTTCGACTCCCTGACGAATATGGCTGATAAGCTGTTGAAATACAAATACGTGGTGAAGAACGTGGCCCGTAAGCATGGTATGGTGGCCACCTTCATGCCCAAGCCGCTCTTCGGCGACAACGGCAGCGGCATGCACGTCCACCAATCCATCTGGAAGGGCAGCACCAACGTCATGTACGACGAAAACGGCTACGCCGGCCTTTCCCAGGCAGCGCTTTATTACATCGGGGGGCTGTTGAAGCACGCCCGGGCCCTCTGCGCCTTCATCTGCCCCACGGTCAACAGTTACAAGCGCCTGACGCCGGGCTTCGAGGCGCCGGTCAACCTGGTGTACAGCCAGCGCAACCGCTCGGCGGCCTGCCGTATCCCGCTTTACTCCAAGAGCCCGAAGGCTAAGCGGGTTGAGTTCCGTACGCCGGACCCGTCCTGCAATCCCTACTTGGCGTTCTCCGCCATGTTGATGGCCGGCCTGGACGGCATCCAAAACAAGATCGATCCGGGGCCGTCGCACGACATGAACCTCTACGAGCTGGAAGGAAGGGAATTGAAGAAGATCAAGAACGTGCCGGGTTCGCTTAATGAATCCTTGGATGCCTTGGAGGACGACCACGAGTTCCTCACCCAGGGCGGGGTCTTCACCGAGGACCTCCTGAATGAATGGATCGGTTACAAGCGAACGAAGGAGATCGATGCCATCCGCCTGAGGCCGCATCCGTACGAATTCGTGCTTTACCACGATATTTGACAGGAAAGGATGGGAAAAAACGCAAGGTTCGAATTAGTGTTCCTAAGCCGCTGCGGAACAAGATCCCGTAGCGGCTTTTTTATTGTCAACGATCCCATTACCCCGAGTTAAAAGGGAATCCTCCAGGGAAAAGGAAAAACGTCCAATCTTTCCGCCTGATTTCTGACCGACTGACGATCCAAAAAGTATAATAAGAGCATTAGAGCCTGTAACAAACCCATGCTTTTCTTCGCGCTTTCGTGGCGAAAAGGTGGGTTTTATTACGCGTCCTTAAAAATCGATTTCCGCCTGATTTATTTCCATGGAGGGGGGGTTATGTCTAACCGGTTTGACAGTTATGTCGGTCAGTTCCAATGGATTAGGCACCTCAACAAGGAATTACTTTTCATCGAATTCCATGGGGGCCATGAAAGCGAAGCCCTGCGATGGCTGGACTTCCTAACCCAAGATCTTTCCGGCAGGAGAGATGGCTCGGTTTTGCTCCTGGCCGAATTGGGCAACGCCAGTTATTCGCCCCGCTTGGCTTTGGAATGGCAAAGGCACCAGGAACTCCTCTATTCAAAGTGCTCGAAAGTCGCCGCCCACCGGCCCCAAGGGATCATCTCCATCGCCATTGCCACTTTTTTGAGCGTAGCGAAAGCCGGTGGTTTGGAAATCGGGCACAAACTCAGTTTTTTTGACAATTTGGATTCGGCCAAGGATTGGCTGGTTCAAGAAGCGGAGATCAAGGCCCCCCCAAGATTTTCACCCCTCGAAGACGTGGAGACCACCGAATGATTTTCGAGTCCCGAAAAATCCGTGGTCAAATACCCCGTGAATCCCTTGTCACGGATGGGGAATGGGGCGGGGAAAGCGGAGAAACTAATCCGGATCGGGGCTCTCGGCATCGTGGCTTGGATTTCCTACCAGCTCACCCCTAAAACCCTCCATGTTTGGTTCCGGCTCGTCCGGGTTAAGAGTTAAGAAAAGGGGACGGGGTTAAGCCCGGATGTCGATGCCGGCGCGTGGGGAAGGGGGAGGGGCATCGCCGGGGGCTTCGGGGCCCTCGGTTTGGACGGTTCCGTCGGGCAGGTAGCGGGCATTCCGGCGGCCTTGCTGGGAGGGGGAGTTTGAATCTTCCTTCCCCACGGGTTTTTTCTTTTTAACGGAATCGGCCAGTTGCTGGAGCCGCAGGGCTTCCTCGGCCGCGTGGGCCTTGGCCGCCTCGGCGGCTTTTTCCTGGACTTCCTTGCGCGCGGCTTGTTCCAAGCCAAGGATATTCTGCAGCTGGATGTTAGGGTTGGTTTGATTGATCCTCATAGCGCCACCGGCCTCCTACCATAACATAAAAACTCATCAAAAATCCCAGGGTTGTTCCCGAAACCAGCGCCGCAAAGCCTTGATTTAAGGGCTTGAAGGCCCGATGGCCCTGGTATCAGGGGGAAGCCGCTGGAAAGTCCGCTTCGACGGGGTTGGTGGAATCCTGCGAAGTGAAAAACAACCTCGCCTCCCCCGCCCCGTATTGGAGATTGGTTAAGACCTCGCCCGAATGGAAATGATAAGAAGACAGGTCCACCGCCCGGGCTGAGACCTTCCAGGCGTTATCCGCCAGCTCCAGATCGGCCAGGTAATCCTTCAAGACCGGCTTGCCCTGGGCGTCCTTGGTTCCGTCATCCACCGTTAAAAGGAAAACCGCGGAAAGGGAGTCGGCGGCCCAGGCCACGGGTTCGTTGAGGGTGAGGGCCGTGACGGGCGAGGCAAAGGCGGCCTTGAAGTGGTTGACGCTCGCGGGCTCGGCGTAAATCCACGCCAGGCCGGCGGGGCTGTCGGTGAGGCGGGACAGGCCCAGCAAAGGCGGGGAAGCCCCGTTGTCCATCAGCACCAAAAGGTTTTGCTGGTCGGGGGAAAGGGAGTATTGCCGGAGGTTTTGGAATTGCCGGGAGTCCGGGGGGTTGGAGAGGTTGAGTTGGAGGAAACTGTACCGCGGGCCGCCGGGGGAGTCGATGAGCGTGGTGCGGGCCGCCAGGTTGAGGGTGTCGCCCAAAAGGAAATAGTTGTTGACGGCGTAGGCTTTCAACGGATAGAGGGTTTGTTGGGAGCGGAATTTGTCCGTGACGGTCACGGTGATGCCGGCGTCCGCGGGAAGTTGCTGGGCGGGGTTGTTGGTGTTGTTGTCGATGCCCGGAAGGGTCTCGGAGATGACGGCCTTGTAATCCATGTTTTCCACCTGGCCGGGCGCGGCCCAAAGGAAAGGGAGGGAGAAAAAGTAGAACAGGAAAAAGGTTGGAATGGCGCGTCGCATGGGAAGATTCTACAAAAAAAGGACGCCTTTTTCACCGCGAAGACGCGAAGGGCGCGAAAAAGGATAAATAGATGGCTCCCATCGCCCTTTATAATCCATTGAATCGAATCCCAAGGGGTGGACATTGGCTTTCTTAGACCGCTTGGCTTCCTCCAAGAAAACCGTTTTAGGGCTTTGCATGGGCCTCAGCCTTTTGTTACACCTCCCCTTCATGGGCCTGCCCCCCCAAAGCATCCACGTATGGCGGCAATGCAGCACCCTGGCCGTGGCCCGGAATTTATATGAGGAAGACATGAACCCCTTGCGGCCGCGGATCGACCAGCGCTTTGAGACCGACGGCGTAACCGGCATGCAGTTTCCGGCCTACGAGTACCTCGTGGCCTTGGGCTACGAACTGTTTGGGGAAAAGAATTTCGTCCACCGCGTTATTTCCTTCCTCCTCTATACGGTGGGGGCGTGGGGCATTTACGAATTTTTACATCTTTTATTCGGGAACGCCTGGGCCGCGGCTTTGGGCGCCTGGAGTTTTTGCTGGAGCCCGGAACTGTTCTTTTTCGGAATCTCGGCCCTGCCCGACGTCCTGGCCCTTTCTTGCTCCATTTGGGGCCTCTATCTTTTTATCCGGTGGTTCCAATCGGGAGGGGTGTCATTTTACGGTTTTAGTTTGGTTACGGCGACCCTGGGGGGGCTTGCCAAGATCCAACACCTCGTCATCGGTTTTCCCATCGCGGTGATGGTACTGATGGAAAAAGACAAGTATAGCCGGTCCAAGACCTTGGCCATGGCCGCTTACGGGGTGATTTCCGTCGGGTTGACCCTCGGGTGGTATTTTTACGCGGCGCATTTAATCCGCGTCAGCGGGTTGACGGATTACGACATCGGCTTCACCCCGGCCCCCAGTTTTCTTTGGGGAGCCAAGGTCGTATGGCACAACGCGGTGAGCGAAATGCCGGAACTGATCCTCAATTACGCCACTTTTATTTTCGTTTGCGTCGGCGCCTATGTTTGCCTCAAGGAACAAAAATGGAAGTCGCGGTGGTTTGCGCCCTTCGCCGCATGGGGAGCCGCCGTCCTGGCTTATTACTTCATCGAGCTGGGGAAAATGCAGGTCCATTCCTATTACCTCCTGCCCTTCCTCCCGCTCCTTTTGGTTTTCGCGGTTTGGGGAGGCTTGTTTCTCAAAAATTCGAAATACCGGTGGGTGTTCATCTTCCTGCTGCTGGCTCAACCGACCTTGGCTTTTTTCAGGATTGTGCCGCCGCGGTTTTGGGCTAAGGATAAGGCCGTGCCCCAGGAGTTGTATTTGGAACCCTCCCGCCGGGCGTTGGAAGAGGCTGTGCCCAACGGCCAGCTTTGCGTGGTGGGCCCGGATTCTTCCCGCACCATTTATTTTTATTTCCTGCACAAGAAGGGATTCGGCTTCAGCGAAACCTCGGATTTGGAGACACCGATCAACGGAAGTCCCCGATTGGAAGACTATATCCGGCGCGGGGCCCGATACCTCTACACGGCCGATCCCCAACTGCCACAGTCGAAGGTCTTGAGGCCCTACCTTCAAACCGAAATTTTGAGGGAAGGGTCATTCCGGGTTTTTTCATTGGCGGTTCCCCAGGGCGTCTCGCCCTAACCCTCTTCCTTCCTCAACAAGCTGGAGAGCCGAGCTCCATTCGTTCTTGAAAGATGACTTTTCCCATCAAATTAACAAATTTGTATTTTTATTCAAAAATTGTATTTTTTTACTTCATTGAATCACTTTTTTGTTTGAAAACCGTTTGTTTTGGCCGATTTTACATTAGGTTTTTGTTATGGAATGGCACGAGCCTTGCTTTAATCCCTGCCACTGGAAATTGGAGCCGGCAGTTTGCCCCTGAGGAACTACCGGCCACTGAAGTCCAATTAACTTTAGGAGGACGAGATGAGAAAGACGATCAAGTTGTTCAGCTGGCTGGCCTCGATCGCCTTGTCCGGAGCCGTTGCGCCGGCCCTGGCGCAAACGGCGGCCGCCACGGCCGCGGCGACCCCGGCGGCCACGGCGGCGGCGACGCCGGCCGCCCCGACGGTGACGGTGGA
>JASHNQ010000047.1 GCA_030041545.1 candidate division FCPU426 bacterium
TGTTGGTGGGGGTGTTGGAATCGGTATTGGTGGGGGTGTTGGTAGGCGTGAAGGTATCCGTGGGGGTGTTGGTTAGCGTATTGGTGTCCGTGTTGGTGGGTGTGTTGACGAAGGTATTGGTGGCGGTTGGGGTCGCGGTGTTGGTGGCCGTCAGGGTGGCGGTCGAGGTCGCGGAGTTGGTGGGGGTATTCGTATCCGTGTTCGTGGGAGTAGCGGTGGGTGTATTAGTGGCGGTCGGGGTCGCGGTGTTGGTAGGCGTGGAGGTGGCGGTAAAAGTGGCCGTGGGTGTGGAAGTGGGGGTGTTGGTGGGAGTGTTGGAATCGGTGTTGGTGGGGGAGTTCGTAGGCGTATTGGTGTCCGTGTTGGTGGGTGTGTTGACGAAGGTATTGGTGGCGGTTGGGGTCGCGGTGTTGGTGGCCGTCAGGGTGGCGGTCGAGGTCGGGGAGTTGGTGGGCGTATTGGAATCGGTGTTGGTGGGGGTGTTGGAATCGGTGTTGGTGGGGGTGTTAGTAGGCGTGAAGGTGTCCGTGGGGGTATTGGTAGGCGTATTGGTGGCCGTGTTGGTGGGCGTCGGGCTGGGCGTATTGGTCAAGGTCACGGTGGGGGTATTGGTCGGCGTATTCGTCAAGGTGTTCGTCGGCGTGGCGGTGGCCGTGGGGCTGGGCGTCTCCGTGTCGGTGGGCGTGGGGGTGTTGGTGGGGGTGGAAGTGGACGTGTTGGTGGGCGTGCAGGTGGAACCCTCGAAATTGGTCACGGCGTTCGATAGGGAGGTGGCCGGCTGGGTCTCGTCGTTTTCTTCCTCGGCGATGTTGGTGATGGCCCCCGAACAGGTGCCCGAGGCCAGCGGGCCCACCGTGACGCTGAAGGACAGGGTCCCCGAGACCCCCGCCGCCAAATAATTGATTTCCCACATCAAGTCCTGGCCCACGAGGGCAGTGACGGGCTGGTAGGGGCTGCTGGTGACCGAGGCGGAAAGGAGGCCGGTTCCAGTGGGGATCGTGTCGTTGATCACCACCCCGTCGATAGGGGAAGTGCCGGTGTTTTGGTAGGCCAGGGTGTAGGTGATGGTCTGGCCCGCGTTCACGGTCCCCGCCGGGCTGTTGGACTTCGCCAGGCTGATGCTGGGATTGGGGCAGGAGATCCATTGGGGACAGTCGAAGTAACCCCAGCCGTAATGGCCGCCCTCGGAGCAGTCGTACTCGGTGACCACGATGGTGCATTGCTGGCCCGCGTATTGGCAGAGGTTGAGGGTGTAGGGGGTCCAGGGAAAGACCCCCCAGTCCGTGCCGGTGGAGGGGTTCACCTGGCAACCGCCCGCGGCGGCGCCCACGGTCCCGGCGTTGTTGCCCGTCAGTCCATCGAGGGTCACCAAGCCGGACCCCACGAGGTATTCCCAGTTGATCAGGAGGCTGTCAACCAGTTGGCCGCCCGCGCCGCAGGCGCCCCCGCCGATGTAAACCTGCACTTGCAGGTAGGCGTCGGCGTTGGGGTCGGCGGGGTCGTTGAGGTAATGGTAATCCTCGAAAACGCCGGCCAGTTCGAAGGAAAGGCAGCAGGAGCCGTTGGTGGGCACCGTGGAGGAGGCGCAGACGCGGGCGTAATCCTCGTGGTTGGAGTCGCCCCGGCCGGAGAAAAGCTGGATGGAGCTGGTCTGGCCGGCGGGGGCCATGTTGAGGAGGCCGTTGGAATTGGGGGCGGCACCGGCTCCCACGGCGGCCACCGAAGGGTCGCACACGACATTGGCGCCCACGTTGGTCACGTTGGTCCAGTCGCTGAACTCGTCCGAACAGGAGTTGGGCCAGGGGATGGGCGTCGAGGTGGAAGTGAAGGTGGAAGTCGGCGTATTGGTGGGCGTTAAAGTGAAGGTATTGGTGACGGTGAAGGTGGAAGTGGGCGTGTAGGTGGGAGTGGGTGTGGCGGTGTTGGTAGGTGTGAAAGTGGAAGTGGGGGTGGAAGTCGGCGTTGAGGTGTCGGTTTGAGTCGGGGTGGAAGTAACCGTGAAAGTGGCAGTCGGCGTGGAGGTTATCGTTGGGGTGGAGGTCGGGGTAAAAGTCGACGTCGAAGTGGCCGTCGATGAGGGGGTGTGAGTGGCCGTGACAGTGGCGGTCGAGGTGGGAGTCGGTGTAAAAGTTTTGGTGGGGGTGAGAGTCGGCGTCGAAGTGGCCGTGGGTGACGGGGTATCGGTTGCCGTGAAGGTGGCGGTGGGTGTGAAGCTGGGCGTCGGGCTGAAGGTGGAAGTAGGCGTATTGGTGGGCGTGGATGAATTGGTCAGGGTATCCGTGCTGGTGGCCGTCGCCGTATCGGTGGGGGAATCGGTGGACGTCGGGGCCTGGGCCCACAGCGGGGATGTCCCCAGGCAAACCAGGACCGGAATCAACCACGGGACCGGCCTCATTTTGAAAAGATCCGTCACTGCCGACATTTCAAGCCCTCTCTGGGCCTGAAAAGACCCATTTTAGGTGAAGCTTCGTTTCTTGGATGGAACTGGGTTCATCGGCGGCAACCTAACGTTGGGAAAAGGAAAAGATAGAACGCTTGGAAAATATTTATGGAAACGCCAAGGGGAAGGAGCCGTGATTGCAGCCAGCGGCCCTTTCGTTAGATCTTTTTTGAAGATGCCTAGGGAACCTGTCGCACGCCTCCATCGGATTTTTCCATCGAGCGTGCAGGCAGCCGTTCCCGCAGGCGTCTTTGTCAAAAGCATGTTTGATGCCAGTTCGGCGGAGGAAATGTTTCGGGAGAGGGAATTTTTCAGGGAGGGAATGAAAAAGTTAAACGAGAAGAATATAAAATATGTCCACCATGTCTTCTTGGAGGGGTGGAATTTAAGCGAAAAAAGGTGCCAAAGGTGGAATATCGTTTTTAGGAACGACCAAAATTTTTACGTACGGCCGATTTTTTTTACGTTAAGCGACCGGCGTTTTTCCATAATCAAAGGTATAAAAATGAAAGGACGGGGCAAAAAAGACTAGGCCGCACCCGCCTGTTTATCCTCTGGGAGAACAAACCGCTTCAGCTTTTGACTAAAGACTTCGAAGCCACGGAGAGAGGTGTGGCTTTTCCTTTCGGAAGGTGCGGTTGATTTCAATTTAAAAACAATCGGTGGGATTTCAAGGTGGAGGAAAGTTCCGCCGGGAAAAGAGCCCGCAAAAAAACGCCCGCCTCCCGTTTTTCGTGGGGCCCCGCATTTTCAGTTTCCCGTCCTTTTTGGATTCATTTATTGTATATTTTTTCAATGCACAAATAAAAAAGGCCGCACGCTCCGGAAACCCGGAGATCAGGGGCTCACCCAGTTTTTATGTGGTAGTGGCCCGTACTCTGATGGACAGTGCGACCGTTTTTTATTTTCCTCCTTACCGCTTTCGACTCAAGCGGAAACTTAAAATTTGGAATTTTTTTTAACGCATAAAACGGGCCAGGCGTGAAAGGCCGTGCGGGAGCTAAGAAATATTTTTTTAACTGCCATGAAAAAAATCAAACCATCGGCGTTCCTTCAACTATAACATTCCTAAAACCTAAAAGAATGCCGATGTGATTGAAGGGATTTCTTGGAACATTCCCCCCAAAATATCCATTTGGAAAAAACAGGTTTAGCGGCCGCCCTTCTACTGGCGGCCGTGGGCCAATGGTTTATGGCCCGAAATTCCACACCGGCAACCCTTTTCCCGGCTTTAGTTCTTTTCGCTTTTTCGCTTTTTCTTTGGTTTTCCTCCCTCAAAACAGGGGCAGGCGCTGTGGCTGGGGAAAAACCCCTGCCGCCTTGGCTGGAAGCGGTTTTCTTTGGCGGTATATTCCTTTTGGCCGCCTTTTTGAGGCTTTACCGTCTCGACCAAATTCCTTCGGGCATCTACCTCGATGCGGCGGGCCCGGCGCTTTACGCCCTTCGAATGCTCCATGAGGGCTTTCATCCCCCCTTTATGCTCCCATCCTTTGCCGCCAACCCGTCCTATTTGGTTTACCTTTTAAGCTTTTGGTTCCGGTGGTTTTCCCCCACCCAAGTTCACTTGTACCTTTTTTACGTTGTTTTCGCCTTAGCCGCCCTGCCCTTGATTTATTGGACTTTCCGCCAGCTGTCCGGCCCCCGAACAGCCCTCTTAACCCTTTATTTCATCGCGGTGATGCGGTGGCACCTGGTTTTTAGCCGCATCGGCTTCCGGGGAACCCAGGTCCCTTTTTACATGTTCGGAACATTGGCCTTTCTCCTTTACGGGATCCGGCAGAAGAAAAGCTGGCCCTTCCCGGTTTCCGCCTTGTTTTTGGCCGGAGGGCTCTATACCTACCAGGCCTTCAAGGCTTTCCCGCTGCTGGCCCTTCTCGTTTTGGCTTATGAGCTCCGGCAAGACCCTAAAACGTTGAAATCCCTTTGGAAACCGCTCTCGGCATCGGCGGTCTTGGCGGTCCTGCTGACCGCCCCCCTGCTGCGTTACTGGGCGGTGCAGGGAAGCCTGGGAACCCGCGAATCGGAGCTTTTCATCGGCAAACAAGTGGTCCAGGAGAAAAGCCTGCGGCCCGTGGCACGCAAAGCGATCCAGACCGCCTTGATGTTCAACCGGCAGGGGGAGGTACAGCCCCGGCATAATTGGAAGGACCACCCCATCCTGGACGATGTGACGGGAATCTTTTTTATCCTTGGATTTTTCTACGCCCTTTGGAAATCCAGGCAACGGCCTTATTTCTACGCGGTTTGCGGCTTTTTCGTGATGAGCCTCCCGGGGCTGCTTTCCAGCGAGGGAACCCAATCCCACCGCATGCTGGGGGCGCTGCCCTTCGCGGCTTTTTTCGCGGCTGACGCGCTTTTCCATTGGCAAAAGGGGATGGCGGGGCGTTTTCGCTCAGGGCGGCCTTGGATCAACGGCCTCACGGCGGGCCTTTTAATCTTCGCGGCGGCGCAAAACCTAAAGACTTATTTCGTCGACCAGGCCGGGGATTACGACTGCTGGAGGGACTTCAACATCGAGGCTACGACCGTGGGAAAAACCATTGTCCAGCGGCCCGACACGGTCTTTTACCTGGCCCCGTCCTTTTACCAGCATTTCACGGTCCAATACCTGGATTATTTCGAATCCGGCCGCATCCATCCCTTGGATTTGGGGGAATTGAACCACCAGCCCCTGGATAACCATCTTTCCAAGGTTTGCTTCGTCTTGGACGAGGGGAAGGGCCCCACTTTGGATTTTTTAAAAGGCCTTTATCCTGATGGAAAGGAAGAACCCTTCAAGGACCGCTATGGGAAAACATTGGTGTTTTTGGACTATGTTCCAACCCCTGTTTCTCCCCTTTCCTTCCACCGGGGATTGAAAAGGTGGGGCGCCGGACCGGGGGGGGAGTGGGATCCCCTCATCAATTTCACCCATATCGCTGACTTGGGCATCAGCCATCCGCCGGTGCATGTGGTTTGGAAGGGCGAAATCCTAGCGCCGAAAGGGGGTTCTTATGGATTACTCATCCTCACCCAAGACCAGGGAGAACTGGATTTGGACGGCCGGAAGGTAGTGGATGCCGCCCGGGGCAACGAAGAGACCGTCCGGTTGGGCGCGGGGTGGCACCGTATCGAATTAACCTGCCGTAGGGACACCAACCCGGACGTGGCCCTGGATTTCCACTTTCTTTGGAAAAAGCCCGGGGATGCCCAATATGAGGTCGTGCCCAATGAGGCTTTCGGGAAAATCCCTTAGAACTTCCAACAAAACCTCTTTTTACCACAGAGGTCTCGGAGGGCACAGAGGGAGGCATAAGAATTTTGTTTGAAATCAGGGGGAGGCCTCGGCTGGCCTGACGCTTTCCACCAGCAGGAAAAGCGTGCCCCAAACTTTGCCTGAGGGGGTGGTGCCGGGGCCGCTGTCGAGCCGGAACCGCCTAGGCCGGTTGTTCCAGACCAAGTCCACATATTCCCTTTTCAATTCCCTACGGTCCTTCAACGACTTGGCCATGGTTTCCCCGATTTCCCTCAGGGCATTTTCCTTGAAAAGATAGGTGTTGGTAAGGGTTTTAGGGTTCAAGTCTAATATTTTCCCCACCCGTGCGTTGACAAAGAACAGGGTGCCGTCGGTGGAAACCGCGATGGCGCCGATGGGAAGGGAATCCAGCACGTTCTTCAGGGTGGCCGCGTATTCCATGGCCATTTGATCGCCTTCCTTTACTTTTTCGGACAAAAGCCGCGCCTTGCGGGCCCATTCGGCGATTTCCTTTTCCTCCTGGACGGTGCGGAAGGCCAGGTAGCCGGAGTGGACGGAAACCACGATGAGCAGTGCGCAGGATAAAAGAAGGAAGGGGTCCAGGTAATTGAAAACGTCGCTTTTATCGTAAATGAGGTACACGTAAAGGGCCACCACCGCGATGGCCACGAAGAGGCTACGGCCGACGGATTGGCTCAAGGCGGAAATGAAGAAAGTCAGGAAGATCAGGATGAGCAGGTTGGTGTCGAAATGGTTGAAGAGGTAGAGCCCGGACAATAGGAAGACAAAATCCATGGAAAAGACGATGTACTGGAACCGCACCTTCTCGAAAACGCCCTGGTCCAGGAAGTAAAAGGGGAGGAAAGTGGCGGCCAGGGCCAGGGCATAGGCCAGCACGACGGTTTTCTGGCCAGGGTTGGCCTGGAGGAAAAAGAAGTCGAAACAATAAAGCGTCAGCGCCAGCAGCAGATGGATCAGAAAGATGTTTTTCTTGACGTGGGGCGTGGCCTGTTGGATTTCGCTCATGGTATCCTTGGTTCATTTTATTCGTCCCCAAAGGTCTTTTGAACCTTGAAAACGCGGTAAAGACCTCTTGGGCCTGCTCCCAAGGCCACGCCGGACCTGGCCTCCACTTATGCCTTCGTGAATCCCGTGATCGCGGTGTTCCTGGGCCGGCTTTAGGCCGGCGAGTCCCTTACCCCCTCCCTTTTCCTGACCACGGGCCCTATTATGACGACAGTGATCTTGATTACTTTGTCCCCGCCCTTTCCCCTTCCGTTTCGAAGAAACCCGATAAATAGGCGTTTTCTTCCGTCGGGTGCCGGCCCAAGGCTGTTTTCAGGTGCCAAGGCCCAAGCCGCAGGGTATAATTTAGACAGGAATGGACGCGGCCCCTTTTAAGGCGCGCTGTTCCCGGGGCGGTGGCACCGTCGAGGTAAGTCTCGTCGGCGGGATGAGAGGCCACTTGTCCTTCATGGCAGTGAAAGCCGCAACCCGGCGTTTCCTGCGCCCGGACCTTGCGCGAAGGCGTGAGAGAAGTTCCTGAAAGAACGCGAACGGGTCCAAAACCTCGGTTTGGATGAAAAGTTTCGGCGGACTTGGGAGTACCGTTTTAACGGGAAGAGGGGGTTTTCACCCCGCTTTCTTTTCCCCGCAACGGCGCAAACCGCCGGACGAAAAATTTGATTAAAGAGGTGCTTTTCGTTATGTCACAAGCTGATGGTAAACCGTTAAAAATACAACCTTTAACCCAACCCTTAACCACCCAACCCCTAACCCAACCACCGGCCCCGGCTTCCCGTCGGCGCCAATTCCTGAAGACCTTCACGAAGGACGAGCAGATCGACTGGGGAGGCAGCATCGCCTTTTTCGGGGTCCACCTGATCGGCCTCTGCGCCATCTTCACCGGCATCAGCTGGGCCGCGGTGGCCATGTGCCTGTTCATGTACTACGGACGCATGTTCGCCATCACGGGCATCTACCACCGTTACTTCTCCCACCGCTCGTACAAGACCAGCCGCTTCTTCCAGTTCGTGATGGCCTTTTGGGGCACTTCCTGCGGCCAGCAAGGGCCCCTTTGGTGGGCCGCCCACCACCGCCACCACCACAAGTTCTCGGACACCGAGGAGGACATCCACTCGCCCGGTTTGAGGGGCCTGTGGTGGGCCCACTGGGGATGGGTGCTTTGCAAGCGCTACGCCCCCACCCACGAGGAGGCGGTGAAGGACCTCACCAAGTACCCGGAACTGAAGTTCCTCAACAAGTACCACGGCCTGGCGCCCTTCCTTTTGGCCGCGGGCATCTTCTTCTTCGGGTCCTTCCTGGAACACGCGGCGCCCGCGCTGCACACCAACGGCCTACAGATGATCTCCTGGGGCTTCTTCACCTCCACGACGCTGCTTTACCACGGCACCTTCTGCATCAACTCGCTGGCCCACGTCATCGGCAAGAAGCGGTTCGAAACGGGCGACCAGAGCAAGAACAGCCTGATCCTCTCGCTGGTCACCATGGGCGAGGGCTGGCACAACAACCACCACCGCTACCCCTACTCGGAGCGGCAGGGCATCTACTGGTGGGAAGTCGACATGTCGCACTACATCCTCAAGTTTTTCTCCTGGTTCGGGCTGGTATGGGACATCCAGCTGCACCCGCAGGAGATCTTCGCCGAGGCCAAGGGATTGAAGACCGAAGCGGCCGTTTAAAAGCCGCCGGGTTGGCATTGGAAGGGAGGCGGGAAAACCCGCCTCCCTTTTTTGTTTTGGATTACGCCGCTTGACACCAAAAGTGAGATAAAACGCCAGTTTTTGAGGAAATCGGTAGTGCATCAGTTTCGTTTCAACAAAAATCCCAGACACCCCTCACCCCTCCCTCTTCCCCAAGGGGCGAGGGTTTTTGCGGGTATTTCCCCCTCTCCCTTGAGGGGAGAGGGAGGGGTGAGGGTGAAGTTGGATTAGGCCATTCAAACTGAGACACTACCAGGAAATCCGATCCTTTGACCAAAATTGGAGGTCTTGATAAAATTGCACCGAATGTTTCGTATTGAGCCGTCCAGCGTATAAGGTTTCTAAACCAGGTTAATATCGTTTGTTGGACGGCTTCAGTTCCTCTTGAGGGGTCTTAAATGAAACGGGTTTTATGGGGCGTTGTATATTTTTCGGCTCTTTTAATAGGGGCCTGTACTAAAAATTATTCTGTTGCCCCGATTCCAGTTCCCGGCCCTACGGCCACCTTTACCTCCACGTCAGGTTCTCCTTACACCCCAACGTTTACTTTTACCCCCACGCCAGGTGCGGCCCTTAATATTAATTGCTCCTCCGATAATACGTCGGGGATGGCCGTTACCGGTTCCTACGGCATCCCCAACAGCGCTTCGATCATTCCCCTTTGCAGCGGTTGGATCATCTACGCCAATCGCGTGTCAAATACGGTTTCCGAAGTCAACGTCGTGACCGGCCAAACGGGAAACTCCTACCAACTCTCCGCCACCCCGGAGTTACTGATTTTCGACCAGGCCGACGGCTGGGTTTACGCCACCTTGTCCGGGGCGGACAGCTTGGCTCAGGTCAACCTGAACACGGGCAATGTCACGTACATTTCCCTGCCAGCCCCCGCCGTTGACGGGGCGGTGGCCAACAGTGGTTATTTATTCGTTTCGTTGGACTCGTCCACCGACTCGCTGATGTACGTTAACGGTTCCACGGCAACCACGGTCACGGCTTTATCCATCTCCATTGGCGACGACAGCCTCCTGGGCTACGACAAAACGGGCAACTACCTTTACGTGTTGCCCGCGGGGTGTTCCGGCTGTTCCGCCGTTCAGTACAGCTTCAACGCCGCTACGACGGCCTTAGGGTCGCCGGTGACCGGCTACACCACGGGGAACGGCGAGGAAGTCGATGTTTCGCCCGACAACAACCATGTGGCTTTTGTGGACGGCGGCGGCAACGGGAGCGGATACAGCATTGATGATTACAACTCCTCGAACATCCAGAGCAGTTCCGGCAGCTGGAACACGGGGGCTTATCCTAATTCAGCCGGGTTCAGTCCCAATTCCCAAGAGCTGGTGGCCACCAATGACACCGACCTGGAGGTTTTCAGCGTAGCAACCCACGCGGTCACCGAGTCGTGGCAGGGCTTCACCCAGGCCAGTTACTACTGGATGACCGAAGCCCGATTTTCCAGGGGCGGGGGAATGTTCTTTGGGTTGGAAGTCGATTCGATTTCCAGTTCGGCGGCTTCGACGGTGGTATGGGGCCTTTTCCCTTAAAATAGGAAAACCCATTAGAGGGGTCGCATTCAACCGCCTTTTCGGCGTGACGAAAGGCCGCCCCCTGGTTTCCCTTGATATAGGCAAGGCGGGAGAGATCCCAATAGGATTTGGAAACCTCAAACCCTTTTTGGGGTTCCGGCCCCTTTTCTAATCTTTCCTCAAGGATAGTCAGCGATTCTTCGGTGGCTTTAAGCCCCATCGAGAACGGCGATCCAAAGAGGACGGTTAGCCCGAAGGTTCTTGTAATCTTGGTAGTAAGGGGGCCAGTTCATTGGAGGCCTTCAGCAGCACCCATATTCCGGCATCTCATGGCCCTTGTGGGCCGCGTCGTGCACGGCCTTGGGGTGCTTCTTCATGACCAAAATCTGGTACCAGCGGTGGCAGGATTCCCACAATACAACCAGCGCGCAGGCCATGATGACGACGGTCAGGGCCACCATGAAATAGGCCGGTACGGCTTTTTCCGGATGGGCTTTGGCCAGCGGCAGGAAGTTGTCCTGGATGTTGAGCCAGGCGGCTGAAAGGGTGGTGGCCGCCACGAACACCAGGGGAATGAAGGTGGTCCAGGCGTATTTCACCCGGCCCGAATTGATGATCGCGCTGGTCGCCACCGCCAGGGCCACGCTGGCCAAAAGCTGGTTGGCGGTGCCGAACATGGGCCAGACCGCGCTGATGTTCAAAGCGGCCAAAATATAGGTCCAGGCCCCCACGACCAACCCGGTGCAAAGCACGGTGCCGGGCACCCAATGGGGATCCTCCATCTTCCTGGAAAACCGGCCCAGGAATTCCTGGAGCAGGAAACGGCCGATGCGCGTGCCCGCGTCGATGGTGGTCAGGATGAAAAGCGCCTCGAACACGATCATGAAATGGTAGAAATAGCTCATCAGGCTCTCTAGCCCCGGAAGGCCCGCGAAAATCTGCGCGAAACCCACGGCCAGGGAAACAGCCCCGCCCGGGCGGCCCGTCACGTTTTCCCCCACCGCCTGGCAGAGCTGCTGCAAATGGACCGGGTTTAAACCCAAAGCCGCGAATTTTTCCGGTGATACATTGATGGCAAAATAATCCGCCGGATAAAGGGAACAAGTGGCCAGGAGCGCCACCACCCCCACCAGCCCCTCCACCAGCATGGCGCCGTAGCCGATGGGCTGGGCGTCCGATTCCTTGTCCAACATCTTGGAGGTGGTGCCGGAGGAAATGAGGGCGTGGAAGCCCGAGATCGCGCCGCAGGCGATGGTGATGAAAACAAAGGGAAAGAGTTTCCCAGGGATGATGGGCCCGCCGCCCCCCACGTACTGGCTGAAGGCCGGCGCCTGTAGGTCGGGATGCACCAGGATGATCCCCACCACCAGGGCCAGGATAGTGCCCACCTTCATATAAGAACTCAAGTAGCCCATGGGCGTCATGAGCATCCAAACCGGCAACACCGAGGCGATGAAACCGTAAAGGGCCAGGGCCACGATGACCCCGCCCGGCGTCAGGGTAAAGAAGGGGGCCGTGCCCGAATGGGCCACGGCGTTCCCGAAAATGACCGCCGCGGACACCACGGCCACCCCGAAAACGCTGACTTCGGCGATTTTTCCCACCCGGAACTTGAAAAGCCAGAAACCCGCCACGACGGCAGTGGCGATGGTGGTTCCGATGGAAAAGACCCCCCAGGGGCTCCCTTTCAGGGCGTTCACCACCGACAGCCCCAGGCCCGCCAGGGCCATGATGACGATGATGAAAATGGCGATAGCCCCCATGACCGCGGCCAGCGGGCTGATCTCGTAACGCAGGATTTCAACGAGCGACTTGCCCTTCCTGCGGATGGAGGCGGTCAGGATCATGAAATCGTGCACGGCCCCGGCCAGGCAAACCCCCACCAGAAGCCAGATAAAGCCCGGGGCGTAGCCGAACTGGGCGGCCAGGACCGGGCCGATCAAGGGGCCGGAGCCCGCGATATTGGCGAAGTGCTGGCCAAAGAGCACGAAACGGGGGATGGGCTTGTAATTGTGGCCGTCGTTCAAGGCATGGGCGGGGGTGGCGCGCCGGTCGCTTAAAACCACCACCTTGGCGGACAGGAAGGCGCTGTAATAACGGTAAGCGATCACCATCACCAAAAGGGCGGGTAGGATCAGGTACAGGACGTTCATACGGGGCTCCTTGGGGAATGGCCCATACCATAAACGAAGACAAAACCCTGCGTCAACCAAGCCCTCTTCCATTTTGAGAAAAGTTTCCGGTAGAGTAAACCCATGGTTTCCCGAGCCCCCCAAACCAAGGTTTCCCCGGCCGGCGCTTCGCGCTGGATGGGCTATGAGTCGTCTTCCGGGCTGGGGATATCCCTCGTTTCCATCCTCCTCGCCGCCTTCTCGGGACTTGGCACCCGCTGGGGTTGGTGGGATTTCCGCCACGGCTTGGGATACTTCCGGGATTCGGTTTTCGCGGCCGGAGCGGGAATCCTCCTTTGCCTGGGGGGCCTGGCCTGGTCCTGGGCGGTCCACATTCCGAAAGGAAGGGTCCGGGCCTTTATGGGGCTGGCGGCCGGCCTTCTCATCGCCGGCAATTTTTTAAGCTGGTTCCTCCAGGCTAAAAGCGCGCCCCGCATCCACGACATCACCACCGATTGGGTGAACCCGCCCCTTTTCGAGGCCATCCTGCCCCTGCGCCAGGGCGCTCCCAACCCGCCGCAATACGGCGGCTCGGCCGTGGCCGAACAACAGCAAAAGGCCTATCCCGACATCCGGCCCCTCCTTTTAAGCGTGCCGCCCGACAAAGCCTGGCAGGCCTGCCTGGACACGGCGCTCAAAATGGGCTGGATCCTCGCGGCTTCCGACGAGCCCCAAGGCCGCATCGAGGCCACGGACCAGACCTTTTGGTTCGGGTTTAAGGACGATATCGTGGTGCGGGTGCTGCCGCAGGCGGCCGGGAGCCGGGTGGACGTGCGCTCCGTGTCGCGCGTGGGACTGGGCGACGTGGGCACTAATGCCCGGCGCGTGCGCAAGTACTTGAACCAGGTGCGGCAGTCCTTGGGGGCGTAAACTTGGTCCGGATCAAACGCGTGTACCTGCCGCCGGACCCGAAGGACGGCCAGAGGTTCTTGGTGGACCGGCTTTGGCCGCGGGGCCTGAAAAAAGAAAAGGCTAAACTGGACGGATGGATCCGGGAGGCCGCTCCCAGCGGCGCCTTGCGGAAATGGTTCGGCCATGATCCTGAAAAATGATCGGAATTCAAAAAGCGTTATTTGAAGGAACAGACCCAAAGCCGGGACACCTTAAACCGCGACTTAAAGGGCCCGGGGGATGGTGAGGGTGAAACAGCTTCCCTTGCCGGGGCTGGTGGTGGCGGTGATGTCCCCGCCCTGGGCCTTCATGAAATGCTTGGCCACGTAAAGCCCCAGGCCGGCGCCGGCCCGGCCCGCTTCCGTGCCCAGGATCCGTTTTTGGGTGAAAAGCTGCGCCATGGCGGTTTCGCTGATGCCCTTTCCCGTATCCTGCACCTTCAATAAAATCACCCGGTCCCTCGCCTCGGCGGCCAGGGTCAAGCTGCCCTTGTCGGTGAATTTGACGGCGTTGTTGATGAGGTTGCGCAGGGTTTCCACCAGCTTGTCCCGGTCGGCCATCAGGTAAAGGCCGCCGTCCATCCCCTTCAGGGCGAAGGAAAGCCCCTTGCGCGCCAAAATGGCCTCGTAATCCCGCATGGCCAGCTCGACGACCTCCATGAGCGGAATCTTCTCCGGGTTGGCGGTGGTCAAGCCGCGCTCGATCTTGGAAAGGTTCAACAGGTCGCAGATGAGCCGGTAGTTGTTCATGCCGATTTCCCGCATGTCCATCAGGTAATCGGCCTGCTGGGGCGCCAATTCCCCGGCCAGGCCCTCCAGCAGGTTCTCGATGTAACCGTTGATCTCGCTCACCGGCGTCTTTAATTGATGGGAAACCACCGAGATCAGGCTTTGCTTCATTTCCTCCACGTGGCGGCGCTCGGTGATGTCGCTGAAAATGGCCAGGGCGTATTGGAGGTTGCCCTTCATGTCCACCACCGGCGTGCCCCAGATCTGAAGGGGGATGATGTGGCCGTCCGGGTGGTGGATTTCCAGGTCTTCGATCGAGGATTTTTCCCCCCTCAAGGCCCGGGCAATGGGGATTTCCCCGGCGGGATAGGGTTCGTCGGTGCCGGACCGGTAGGCCTGGTAAAGCGCGCTCAACTGGCTGGGATCGGCCGACTGGACCACGCCGCGGCCCAAAAGTTCCCGGGCCTTTTGGTTGGCGTAAAAGGGCTTGCCGTCTTTGTCCAGCACGAAAATCCCCAGGGGCACGGCCTCCAGGAACTGGAAAAGGCGGTACTCGTTGAGCTGAAGCAACTCCTGCGCCTTTTCCCGCTTGCCCACCTCGGCGCGGATGGTCAAGAGCGCGCCGAAGGCGAAGAGGGTGGCGGCCACGGCCCCCGAAAGGAGGATGACGAGGGCCAGGTGGGCGTCGGCGGTTTCCTGGTCCCGGCGTTTCAAAAGCAGGTTCTGCTCCTCCACCATCATCTGGGAGGTCAGTTTATCGATGGTTTCATTGGCCCGCCGGTTGGCGGGATCCTCCAGGCCGGCCCGGGCCTTGGCGAAACGGTCCGCGGCCCCGGACAAGAGAAGGGATTGGCCCTGGGCCCGGCTTTCCAGCAGAGGTATCAACTGCTTAAAATATTCCCTTTCGACCAGGTTGTCCTCGGTCATTTTCTCGGTTTCCAGGGCCTCGGGCACCACCAAGTTCATGCTGGCCTGGCCGGTCCTCAAAAAGGACGGGTCCCTCGAGAGGATGTAGGCGCGGTAGGAGGCCTGGGCCTTCTTGAGGTTGGCGTCGAACTCATGGATGTGGGAAATCACGTCGTTGGTGTGGTCCACCAGGGTGTCGCTGTCGAGCATCCGGTTGATGCTCCGGTAGGAAAGAGCGCCGATGCCGAGGATGACCGCGGCCAGCACCCCGAACCCCAGGAAAAGCTTTTTTTTGAGGGAAATGGCCATGGCGGCTCCGCGGGGAGGCTTATTTTTCCTTGGCCAACACGGCGGTGCCGTAGCAAAGCACCTCGGTGATGCCCTGCATGATCTCGGTGGCGTCGTAGCGCACGCCCACGACCGCGTTGGCCCCCAGCTTTTCGGCGTGATCCATCATCATCTCAAAGGCCTCCTCGCGCGCCTTCTCGCAAAGGCTGGTAAAGATGGTGATGTTGCCCCCGAAGATCGCCTGGATGCCCGCCCCGAAGTTGCCGATCACCGAGCGGGACCTCACCGTGATGCCCCGCACCAGCCCCAGGTTTTTGGCCACTTTGTAGCCTTCCAACTCAAAGGTGGTTGTGGTCATTTCGTGTTTCATGGAACACTCCTTTAAAAAACCGGGATGGGACATGATTATACGGGCTTCCCTTGGTAAGCGAAACAAAACCGGAAGAGCCGGGCTGAATTAACTTTGGAGTTCCTCAAGGGCCTGTTTTCTTTTCCAGACCTTCCAGGTTTTGCGCGGCGGAAGTCAGGTTGAGGGGCGCTTGAAGCGCTTTTTGGAAACATTCCCGTGCCTCGGCCGTTCTTCCCACCTGGGCCAGGAGTATCCCCTTGTCGTTGTAAAACGGGGCCAGGGGATACCCCTTTTGGAGGCCCTGGTTGAGGGCTTCCAGCATGCCGGAGGGGTTATTGGACGCCGCCTGGCGCACATAGGCCTTTTCCCAGTAACAGGACTGCAAAAAGGGATCCGGACCGAGGCTTGGGTAAGCCCGGTCCATCAGGTCCAGAGCAGCCTTTTGGTCGAGAATCTTGCCCGGCGCGATGGAGGCGTTATCGAGGATCTCCGAAGTCACGGGTTTGAGGGCCTCATCCGCCTTGATCCAATCGAAAAGCCGGGATCGGGTGGAATCGGTCACGGGCAGGACAGCCATCGACAGACCATCGGTGTTGAAAGGATAAAGGTTGTCAAGCCAGTACCAGCGGGCCCGGGGAAAATCCTTGGCGAGGAAAGGTTTGTAGTTGGGGTCGAGGAGCAGCGCCACCCAACGGACCTTCTCCAGGGAAATATGGGGGTTGTGGGCCGCGTCAAAGGCATAACAGGCGAGGGATAGGGTGCCGTCCCCGGTTTGACACCAAAGGTCCGAGAGGACAGCCCCGGGGCCTTGGCCGCGCCCCAGGGGTTCCAAGATTTCATAGGCCCGGTAAAACTCCGGGGATTTATAGATGTACCAATTCCGGTTGGGGACGCCCCAAAACCGGTGGTAAGGGCCCCACAGGTGGTACAAGTCGAGGGCCGCGCAAAGGGCCAGGATCAGCGCGGCCGGGAAAAGCTTTTTCCGGCGGGTGAGGGGCTGGGATAAGGCCATCCAACCCAGGACCGCGAGGAAAAGGAGCAGGGGAAGCGCCTGCAACATCCGGAAGACGTCGAAGCGCAGGGAAACAAGGCCGGGCGCAAGGAACAAGGCTAAGGCCGCAACCACCCACCGGGCCCATGGACTTTCCCAGTTGCGCCGACATTCCACCAGCCCGGCCAGGATTAAGGCCCCCTCAAAGGGGTTGAAATAGCCGCCCCAGACCAGGCTGTAATGGAAGGGCATACCGGGATCGGCGAAAAGAGTCGCCAGGTTCAGCCATCCATCCCGCAAAGAAGCCCCTCCGCTCCATCCCCCCCTGAAGGCCCAAATATCGGAGATGTATTTTCCGTAATGCTCCCGGGCGGCGGCGGCCAGGAAAAGGATGGAAAAAAACAAGACACCCGCTGAAAACCAAAGGAAGTCCGGCCTAAATCCCTTTTGGCCCTTCCCGACGGTCGCCCCGTAAACCGCCAAGGCCAGTAGGGCCAGGACCACGGGCCAGCTGATGGCCACGAATAATCCCGCCCCGGCCACGAGGCCCAGGAAAACGGCCCAGACCCGGCCTTGGGGTGAAGAGGCCTTTTTTAAAAACACCGCTAGGGCCCAGAAGGCCAACATTTCCCAAAAGAATAAAAGCCCCAGATAAATGCAGAACCGGCCCGTGTAGAGGTGCCAGAAGTCGAACGCCAGCAAGAACAAAAAAACCAGGGAGAAAACGGGTGAAAACCGGGCCCGCAACGCCAGATAACAAAACCCCACCGAACCCGTGGCCAGCAAGGCCGGGAAAAGCCAGAGGGAAAACAAGGAAGGCTGGAGGAACCTGAAGAATAGGGCCAGAAGCCAGTAAAAAGCGGGGGGAACCTGTGAAAAGGGATAAAAAAAACGCCAGCGGCCCTCATCCTTGAGCTCCATGGCGTAAAAGGCCCCTGCCCCATCGTCCATGCCGGGCCAGGCCAGAAAGGTGGTCAAGTCCTTGAACCTCACGAAGGCGGCCAGGGCCAGAAGAAGAAGGAAGGGCCAGGCGGGGAGGTCCGGGCGATCCTCCCGGGGGAAGGGCTCCTGGCGGGAAGCAACGGGCAGGGCGGCCCTCAAAGCCAGTACCGTGGGAAAGGCCAGTCCTATGAGCCCCACAGCCCATTTCCAGGCTGGGTTTAAATCGAAATAAGAAAGCAGGCCTAGAGAAAAGGCCGCCACCAGGAAATAAAGCCAGGGGTTGTATTTCGATGGGGGGGTCAATATTCCCTATTATATCTGGATGATCTTGTTCTTCCGGTCTAAATAGTCCTTCAAGACGTATTGCGTCAGCTTGTCGGGGGCGGGGTAGATGAGGCGGCCCTTGTTGACGCGGTGCATTTTCTCCAAAAATTCCCCCTCGCCGAAGTAGCCCGTGTCGAAATCGTTGCCCATCATGAAAGTGTTGATGGTGATGTTCTCGTCGGTCACGGCTTTTACCTCCCTCAAAGTGCGCTGGTAGGTGCGCTCGTTGGGAGGATAGGTGAGGTAGAGGTAGGAACCCTCATAAAAGGCCGTGGGCGCGCCGTCGGTGATCAAAAGGATGCTGCGGTTCTTGGTGTCCGAGTTGGCCAAAAGAACACGGGCCAGATCGAGCCCCTTCTGCAAATTGGTGAAGTGATCGGGGATCATGGACCGGCTGCGGTCGTCCATTTCCTTGGAGAAATCCACGCGCATGTTGACCGCCCCGCCCATAATAGAAACGGGTTTGGGGGCCAACTCCGGGATGGCGCCCACCGGCACCTGCTTGGCGAAAGTGGAAAAGCACACGAAATACAGCTTATCCTCGGGGTATTCGGAGCGGATGAGGGCGTCCAAGGCCAAGGCCAGCTTTTTGGTGTTGTAGAAGCGGCCGTAGCGGGACATGGAACCTGACTGGTCGATGAGCATGACGATGGCCGAGGAAGCCGCCCCCTTGGTTTGGTGCACCATGAAGTCCCGGCTGTCGATTTGGATGCGGCCCAGGGTTCCCCCTTCGGGGGAACCCGCCTGCCGGATGGCGGAATTCAAGAGGCTGGAGGGCAGGTCCAGGTTGGTGAGGGAATCGCCGAACTCATAGGGCTTGGTGACCGTCATTTCCACGTTGCCGTCGCCCGTGTGGGTGGCGTGGTGCCGGCCCAGGCCGTCGGTGAAGAGGCGGGAGAAGACCTCCTTCAGGGCTTTCTCGCCGATCTTGCGGGCCGCGCCGGGCGTGATCTTATAGATGCCGGATTCCTCGTCGTAATCCACCTCGCCGGTGGCCTGGAGCGCCTCAGTGAACTGTTGCCGCAGCTCGTCGCGCTTGGCTTGGAGCGCCTGGGCCGCTTCCTTACCTAGGATCTGCTCCAGCGTTTCCACTTCCATGTTGAAGAGGTCGCCGTACTCCAAAGCGTCCTTCAACTGCTGTTCTAATGCGTCGAGGCCCTCTAATCTTTCCTTTATTCGTTCCGCCTCCGATGGATCGGGGGTTTTAGGACCCGTGAAATCATGGCGGTTGTAAAGGTCGGTGAGTGAATTCATCCGTTGAATGAGGTAATTTAAATCTTGAAGGAGTTGGCGGGCCTTATCCGAGGTGTCGTTGCGAAGGCGGGATAACTGCCAGTCGAGGTTGTAAAGGGTTGAAGGATTGCGGTTTTGAAGGGAATCCTTGAGTTTTTGGGAAAGGTCCTTGTCTTTCAGTTTGGAAGCCAGTTGTTCCAGTTCCATACCCTTGCGGCGGATTTCCTGCTCCAGCTCGTTCAAGAGCTTGTCCAGGCGGTAATCCTCGAGGATTTCCTTCTTGCGCTTCTCCAACTCGTCCAGGTAGCCCTGGATCAAATCCTCCAGGCCGCTGGTCTTGAGGAACTGGTTGTAGGGGATACCCTTTTCCTGCAGGTGCCTGAGGGCCTCGTCGAAGGTGACGTGGTACTGCATCATCAGATCCTTCACCGCGTTGACCAGGTCCTCGATAGTGAAGGGGGGTTTCTCGGGCTCGCGCCATTGGGAATAATCGTGAGTTATCATTGAAAACCTCAAACATTCACCGCGAAGACGCGAAGTCCGCGAAAAAGAGTTAAATCTTTTTTAAAAAACCAAAGATTTTATTTTTCTTCGCGTTCTTCGCGCCTTCGCGGTTCAAGACTTTTTCTTGGGTGCGCCGGAGGTCTGGTAATCCATCATCTCGCCCACCTTGGTGCGCGAAAGCCTCCCCGAAAGGTGCAGGCCTTCCAGCACGAATTCCACGCAGGAGGCCTGGTAGGCCTCCCCGTTCTTGCCGGTCAGGTGGTGCACGGGTTCCCAGATTTCCGGTAGCTTGGAGATAACGTTTTTGTAATCGGAAGAGGGCGTCAACTCCGACAACCGCACGTGCTTTTCGCCGCTCATATCGGGGGTGCCCAACTCGAGGTGTTCCTTTTCCATATACTCCTTAAAAACCTGGGCCACGGCTTTGTCCATGATCTTACCGAAGACCTGGAACTCGGTGACGGTCTCCTCGCGAAAGGGGTCCAACTCGATCTTGCCCGCCGAGGATGTGTAAAGGTAATTCAGGTCCGACATGCGGGGCACGGCCTCGGCCTCGCCCAGGATGACGGCGCGCCGCCTCGCGTTGGCGATCATGGTCTCGTAATTGGCGATGGAAAGCCGGGCCGACACACCGGATTTCTGGTTCACGTAGGGGCTTTTGCGGGCCTCCATGGTGATCTGCTCGATGATGTCGGTCATGAAGTCGGGCACGGTCAGCTTGACCTCGCCGCCCTTGGGCACGCTGGCTTCCTGATGGATGATCCGGATGCCCAGTTCCCGCGTGAGGGGATAATGGGTGCGGATCTCGGCGCCGATGCGGTCCTTCAACTGGGTGATAATCTTGCCCGCGCGGGTGTATTCCTCGGGGTTGGCGGTGAAAAGCAGGACGAGGTCCAGGTTGAAGCGTATGGGATAGCCCCGGATCTGGATATCGCGCTCCTCCAGGATGTTGAAAAGCGCCACCTGCACCAAGTACTCCAGGTCGGGCAGCTCGTTAACCGCGAAGATGCCCCGGTTCATGCGGGGAATGAGCCCGAAATGGATGGCCTCCTCGGAAGCCAGGGGGTTCCCGGCCGCCACCTTGGCCGGGTCCAGGTCGCCAATCAAATCCGCGATCTTGGTGCCGGGGGAAAGGCGTTCGCCGTAGCGGGCTTCCCGGCCGATCCACTCGATTTCAGTGTTGTTGCCGTGCTCCGCCAGCTTCTTACGGCAAGAGGCGCAAATAGGATGGTAGGGGTGGTCGTGGATCTCGCAACCCTTCACAATGGGAATTTCCTCGTCCAGGAACTTGACCAAGGACCGCATGAGCCGGCTCTTGGCCTGGCCCTTTTCGCCCAATAGAACGATGTCATGGTAGGACAGAACCGCGTTGGTCAGTTGGGGGATGACCGTCTCCTCGAACCCATGGATCTGGGGGAAGAGGGGTTGGCTGGAGCGCAGCATCCTCAGGACGTTCCGTTCCAGTTCTTCCTTTACGGTGAAATCGGGGTATTGGGCGGCCCTGAGCTCGCCCAAGGTGGATGGTTTTGAAGACATGGGATTCCTTTACGGGGATGGGATTCTTTCAATCTTATGTTTGGCCCGCACCCTGTTGCAAGGGGCCTCGTCAGTCAAAAAGGCCCGCCGAGCGGTAGATATCCCAAATTCCGGACAGGGCGGGATGCCCGTTGGAGGGACAGTCGGTCCAATGCCTCAGCCTTAAACCGTCCAGGGCCAGGAGCGGGACCTTTTTCACGGGGGGAGTGTCGAATAGCCACACCAAGCCGGACTTACGGAAGGCCAGGGCGGGATGGCCGGCGAGGTAGAACCGGTGGAAAGCCCCGTCAAAATATGAAAAGCCACAAGGTATCCGTTGGACGTTTTTCTGAACGATCTCATCCATCGCGAAAGTGATGCGCTGGAAATGGTCGGAAAAAGAAAGGGAGGACGCGGTCAGGCCCAATTCGGGGCGCTGCCGCTCGACCTGTTCCACGCCCCAAGGCTCGAAGAGCGTGAAAGCGGGGATCATGCGCACGTCAGGCCGCTTGTGCTCCACCAGTTGTAAATAATAAAGGGAAAAATAATCCTCGTCCGATTCGGCAAAGAAAACGGAACCGGCGGGAAGGGACTTCAAAAGGTTGGTCCCGTAGTCGTAACGGATCATCTGCCGTTCCAGGTCGCTTTGCCGGAAGTTATCCAGCACCAGGCAAAGGGGTGGCAGGCAAGCGACGACAAGGAATGCCGCCCGTATCCAGGGCTTTTGGGTGAAAAAACCAAGGGCAAAGCAAAGGCCGACGCCGGCCAAAAACCCTATCACCCAATTGACCGGCATCAGGAAATTATCCATGTACCACCGGGCAAAGGGGCCGGGCGGGATCCAGGAGGCCGAGCAAAGGGCCAGGAAAAGCAGAAGGCAGGGCGTTAAAAGGCAAAACAGGATTTTCCGCTCGCCGCTCCGCATCCAAGCGAAAAGCCCCAAACCCGCCAACAAGAGAGCGGGGAGCTTCATTTCCTCCCAGAGGTGGACGGAAATCTGCCGGCCCTGGAGGTCCAGGATGAATTGGAGCAGGTCTGTCCATTTCCGCCAGGGAACATGGCCCACCAGGGCCTGGAAGAAGGTCTGGACAACGCTCACTTCCCTGTCCGAGGTGTATTTCCTGAAGAAGTCCGCCATGAAATAGGAAAGGGAGTCGGGCGCCCCCAAGTCCAGGTCTGGGTGCAAGTGGGCCCGCAGGGGCAGGTAAAGCAGGGGAGATGCGCCTAGGATGGCGAAACCGAGGCTGCCTAGAAGTTCCTTCCAAGCCGGGAAGGATAAGGAAGCCCGGGCCGGGCTGATTTGGACGAAGAAAAAAACCACGATGGGGAAAAAAACAAGGTGGGTTTCCCAATGGTCGGCGAAACCCGCTCCAAAGACTAGAAAAGCCAGGGAAAGCCAGCGCCGCGGGGAGGAAGGGCGGAGGACGTCCTGGCCCAGCAAAAAGGCCAGGAGCAGGAAGATCAGGACGGTGCCCAGCAGGTAAATGGAGCCTTTGGCGCACAGGGCTTTTTCCCAACAGGTTTTGGAAAAGGCGAATAAAAGCGCCCCGGTGGCCGCTGAGAAGAGAAGGGAAGGGTTGGAGGGCGCCCTGCGTCCCGGAAATAAAAGAAGAAGGGTTTTTCGGATCAAGGCGGCTAGCAGCACGACGCAAAGGGAAGCCAGGAGGGCCGATCCCACGTTCATGCGAAAGCAAGGCCCGCCCAGGGGGAGCAGGCTGAAACACCGGTTGAAAAGGGAGTCCAGGGCATATCCGGGAGGGTGCTGGAGGCCCAAGGTAAAACCGGCCGCGATGGTTTCTGGCGAGTCGTCGTCCATGAAGGCCGGGCAAAGGGTGCGCAGGTAGGCCGCGAAGACGGCCAAAAAAAGAAGGGCGTAAAAAAGGAAATGGGGATGGAGGGCGGCGGCCCCCCGGCGCCTCTTTGAAACTTTTTTCACAGGTCGTCCCAAGGATCCAGACCTCGCCGTTCGAACTTTCCCCCAGTTATTATAGGGGAAAGGCGGAATCGGCCCCAAAAGAGCTTCTTCGCGCCGGATTTTGTCCCGCGAAGGGGCCGCCCCCAGGGATAATTTGAGCCATCCCACCGTGAAAGGCCCCGAATGGCCGAGAACAAAAACTCCATCCCCTGGCTTTTCTACCTGGGAACCTCCCTGGCCGTCTTCTTCCCCTGCCTGGTCCTGGGCCAAAGCTATTTCCACGACGACCTGCTTCTTTACTACTACCCTTGCCGGGAATTCCTGAAGGGCTGGCTGCTGCAAGGCCAATTCCCCCTTTGGAACCCCTACTTGGCCGGTGGCCAGCCGGTTTGGGGGGACCCCTCCTCCTTAAGCGCCTACCCTCTCCTCTATCCCACCCTACTGCCGCCGGGCGTTTATGGGTTAAGCCTTTTCTTTTTCATCCACATGGCCCTCGGCGCGGCGGGGATGGATTTTTTCCTAGGCTCATTCCAGATTTCCGGGGCGGCCCGGAGGGTGGGGGCACTGACCTTCGCTTTATCGGGCTTTTTCTGGTGGGAGATCATCCACCCCAATATCCTGGCTGCCTTTTGCTGGCTGCCTTGGGTGATGGGATTCCTGGAAAAATTTATCCAAAAGCCCAAGCCCGGAACGGCTTTCGCCCTGGGGCTCGCTTCGGCCATGCTGTTGCTGTCCGGGCACCACCAGATCAGCCTTTGGGCGGCTTACGGCGGTGTTTTTTATTTTGGCGCCAGGTACCTGCAGTTGAGAAAAGAAATCCACCGTTCGCCCCCCCCTTGGCTGGCCGGGTTAGGATATTTCCTCTGGGGATTTACGCCCGCGCTTTTGTGGATGGCGCCGGCCCTGGAACTTTTGTTTCGCTCCGAAAGGTTGAACTCCCCGCTGGACTATTCCACTTTCAACGCGGATTTTTCCCTCGATCCCCGGCACCTGAGCCAGTTCCTCTTTCCAGCCAATCCCTTGCAGGCCCAAGCGCTTTCCTACCCGGACTACCTGGACGACTGCGGCTGGCTGGGCCTTTGGGCCCCCTTACTAGTTTTGGCGGGGTTGGCGCGCCGGTGGAGGGATGGGGCGCCACTGGCGGTCCTGGCCCTGTTCTCACTGGCCCTGGCGTTCGGGTCCTACACGCCCCTCCATCACTGGGCCTGCGAATGGCTTCCGGGGTTCGGCCTGACGCGGTCGCCCAGCCGGTACATCTTCTTTTACACCTTTGGCGGCGCGGCTTTCGCGGCCATGGGTTTTAATCAGGTGGAAACCGCCTGGCTCCGGAATCGAAAGGCCATCCTTTGCGTTCTCGAAGCGGCCATTGTCCTGCCCTTGGTTGCCGGCAGTTGGATGATCCTCTCCCCGGGCCCGGCTTCCAATTTCGAGTATTCCGCGCAGATGCCCCCTGTTCAGCGGCTCCAGCAGGCCATCTGCGAAGGCCGGCTTTCGATCGATACCCATATCCCCTATGAGACCCGCACCAGCCGGTATCGCTACCTGGCGAAGTTCCCGGCGGATTGCGCCAGCTTGCTGGGCCTCCACACCGCCAGCGGGTATGTCAGCATTAACCTCGAGTCCTACCGGCAAATCGAAGGCTTGCCGATGGAAACTTTCCTGCGACTGATGGCGGTCAAGGGGCTCTTGACAGGACAGCCCCGGGATTTCGGGCCAGATTTCACCCGGGAGGACCTGGAGAATTTCCAGCTTTACAAGGCCAGGGAAGACCGGCCCTTGGTTTGGGTTCTCCCGAAATGGATCGTGGAACCCAATGATTTGACGGCACTGGCCGCCATGCGCGATCCAGGGTTCAACCCTTACCAAATGGGCTATCTTTCGGAAGGGCTAACGGAAGGCATTGAAAGCCAAGCCGCCCGGGCTCCCCGGCTATTGCAATGGGAGAAAACGGAGGAAGACCCCAACGAAGAATTTTTCAAAATCCGGCTGGATCAATCCGGCCTGGTTGTTTTTTCCGAAGCGGCCTATCCAGGATGGAAGGCCTGGGTGGACGGTTCCCCCGCCAAGGTTTATACCGCCGATACCTATTTGAGATGCCTGGCTCTCGGCGCAGGTGAGCACGAGGTCCGGTTTTATTACAGGCCTTGGTGGCTGGCGCCCTCCCTCCTGATCGGATTCCTATGGATCATTTCCGTGGGAGTCTGGATTTACTTTCGTTTTAAGGATGAAAAGGTTTTGAAATAGATTCCCCCCGGTTTTTTCGGTTAAAATAAACCATTTCCAACTCCCCTCAACGATCTTAAACTTGTCCAAGAGAACCTATGCCCCAACTGATCGAAACCCCCAGCCAAAACTTCCTTTCCGCCGAACCCAAGGTGACCTTGGTCAACACCTTCGCCAAGCCTTTTGACAACGCGGTAGCCACTGCCCGAACCTGTTATTCCAGCAAAGGCATCATCACGGCCGAACAGGTGGCGGGGGAGGGCCTGGACGAGGAAAAGCGCGAGGAACGCCGCCAGAAACGCGACGAATTGGTCCGGTCCATTTACAAGGCGGGCCACCACACCACCCTGCAGCACGCCTCCTTCCAGTTCGCGCTGGAGAACGTGTCCCGGCAGTTCATTTGGAGCTTCCTGCATAGCCATCCCTTTTACAACTCAGAGCAGGTATCCCAACGCTATGTGACGGTCAACCCCACCCAGATGGCCATGCCGCCGCTTGAACGGGAAACCGCTAAGGCGTACCTGTCGGCCATCGCCTTGCAAACCCAGGCCTATGAGGAGTTCACCGAGGCCTTGAAGCCCCTGGTGGAGCGGGAATACCTGGCCCGGTTCCGCCACGCGGACCCCCAGGGAAAAAAGGTGCTGACGGCGGTACAAAAAAAATCCCAGGAAGTGGCGCGCTACGTGCTGCCCGTGGCTACCTTCGCTTACCTCTACCACACGGTTTCCGGGCTCACCCTTTTGCGGTACTGGCGGCTTTGCCAGACCTTTGACGCACCGCTGGAGCAGCGCATCGTGGTGGGCAAGATGGTGGAGGCGGTCTTAAACGAGGCCCCCGAATACCGGGCCATCCTGGAGCAGCCCCTGGCCTTTGAGGCCACGGCCGAGGCCCAGATCTACGAGGGGTTCCACGCCACGGCAGCCACTCATAAAGCCTTCCGCCAGGAGTTCGACGCCTCCCTGGGCGGCTATATCTCCCGCCTGGTGGATTATTCCAAGGACGGGGAAGGAATGCTGGCCTCAGCGGTGCGGGAGGTTTTCGGTATGCCCTCCTCCGCCCTGTCCGACGACCAAGCCATCGAATTAGCCTTAAACCCGGCCAAAAACAAATACCTGGGCGAGACCCTGAACGTCACCACCCACAGCAAGCTTTCGCGGGCGCTCTTCCACCCCCACTACACTTTCCGCAAGAAGATTTCCCACACCGGGGATTCCCAGGACCAGCGGCACCGCATGACGCCCGCCTCCCGGCCCATCCTGCACGCCCTCACCCTGGATGAACCGGATTATATCGTCCCCGTGCTCCTGAAGCAGGACAAGGCATTGGAGCGGCGCTTCGCCGAGGTCATGAACAAGAGCTGGGAAGCCATCGGAAAATTGCGGGAAATGGGCGTTTCCGACGAGTTCGCGTCCTACCTGCTGCCCAACGCTGTGGCGGTTCGTTTCACCGAATCCGCCGACCTTTTGAACCTGCACCACAAGCACGCCATGCGGCTTTGCTACAACGCCCAGGAGGAAATCTGGCAGGCTTCGGTGGACGAGGCCCAACAGATAAGGGAGGTTCACCCCCGCATCGGCAAATGGCTGCTGCCGCCCTGTTCCCTCAGGGCCTTCGCGGGCACGCTGCCCAAGTGCCCCGAGGGTGACCGCTTCTGCGGCGTGGTGGTGTGGAAGAAGGATTTGAACGAATACCAGCGGGTGATTTAACGGCAGTTGACAGCTCACAGTCGATAGTCGGCAGGTAAATCAAATGCGGAATAAAAGTCTTTTCTTCTTGTTCATCAGCTTGGCGGCGCTTACGGTGATGGCCCCTGTTTTCACCCAAAGAGCTAAAGCCGCCCAAACGACCCCAACGCCTGCCGTTTCCCCCAACTTGGCTCTCATGAAAAAGGCCCTGCGTTTTTGGGTTTATGAGAAAAGCACGGACGTCATTTCGGACGTGAGCGGCCTCTTCGACTCCAAAGCCCAGAAAATCACCCTCAAATGCGAATTGAAGAACCAGACGGGCAGGGAAATCCACGGCGTCCGGGGGGTGGTGCGTTTCACGACCCTCTTCGGGGAGGAGATCGCCGACATTTATATCGAGTCCACCGACGCCATCCCTCCTGGCCAGGTGATCGGGGTCAACTGGGATATTCCCACCGACCGCCTAAGCCCGGACGCCTTCGACAAGCTCAAGAAGGCGCAGTTGGATAAGGTGAGGCAGATCTGGTATCCCCGCACGATTGTTTTCACCGACGGCACCGTTCTTAAATAACCCCCCCAAAAGGCATTTTTGCCACAGATGAATGGGATGTATGGGATAAAATTTCTTTGGTTTATTTTTTCAATCCAATGTATCCCATGTATCTGTGGCCAAATTGTTTTAGATGTTCCCTTGATTTGTCTTAATCCGCGGCTAGAATCCTGCCCATGAAACCTTCCCGCCTGGTTCTTTTCGACATCGACGGCACGCTCCTCACCACGGTCCGCAAGGCCTGGGAAAACCCCTTCAAGGACGCCATGGAGCAGGCCTTCGCCGAGGAGGGCGACCCTCGCCCCATCGACACCGGCCAATACCGTCCCGGCGGCAAGACCGACACCCAGATCATCCATGAAATTCTCGGTCAAAACGGCGTCGGGGAGGAGTGGATCGGGCAGATACTCCCTAAGATCAAGGCCAAATACCTGGCTCTCCTGAGGGAAGTGGTGGAGGGGAATCCCGGCTATGTGATCCTCAAGCCGGGCGTGAAGGAACTGTTGGAAGAACTGCACCGCCACCCCGATGTCCTCTTGGGACTTTTAACCGGCAACTTCGAAGAGGGCGCCCGGATCAAACTGGGCGTGCACGGCTTGAACGGCTACTTCGGCTTCGGGGCTTTTGGGGAGAACGCAAGGCAGCGGTCGGAACTTCCCCAAAGGGCCGTGGACGCTGCCAAACACCATAAGGGGCATCATTTCACCGCGAAAGAAATCGTCATCATCGGGGACACGCCCAACGACATCCATTGCGGGAGGCACCTGCATGTGCGCACCATCGCGGTGGCCACGGGGCCTTTCACGTTAGAGCAACTGCAAGCTGAGAAACCAGATTTCGTTTTCAAAGATTTTACTGACCGGGAAAGGGTCCTATCGGCCATCCTGGACACCTTGTCTCATTAATCCCCAGTAAACCGCTTTCCAACCGCTTTTGCCCTGACACTTTCCTTCGCCCAAGATTCCCCTTCGTTGAAACTACGGGGATGGCCGGATGGCAGGCCAGGGCTACCCGTCCGGCGTAGCTTTAGCCAAGCCAGGTGCCCCTGGCCCCCATTCATTCCTCCCGTCGCCTGTAACCTTTTGCGGGTACCCTTGTATTTATCAGAGCGCTCACTTCGTTAAGGGAACAGGGAGGATTTTCATGAAAAAGGCCTATTCATGCGCCGGTTTAATACTGCTCGCGGCCGCTGGTTCGGCGTTTTTGACAGGCTGCCCCAACAACAGTTACGCCCCCACTTCCCCCGGGGTCACCAATACCAATACGTTCACGCCGACTCCCACCCCCACCGGTCCCACCGCAACCCCCACGAATACGGCTACTTCCACCGACACGCCCACCATTACCAATACCCCGACCATCACCTACACCCCCACGGTCACTTCCACACCCACGATTACTTTCACCCCGACGGCCACGGCCACCCCTCCGTCCTTTGCCAATACGTTGTACCCGATCGTTTCAAACAATTGCCTTAGCTGCCACGCCAACGGCGGTGAGGGCACCTCCTACATGAACCTGGGCAGTAATCCCACGGCGGCCCAGGTTTACGCGGACTGGGTTGGCGTCGCGGATAATTCGACCAACAGTTGCGGCATCGCCGATTATGTGGTCGCCGGCAACGCCAACACCAGCCTGATCATCCAAAAACTCAACGGTTCCTGCTCGCCGTCAATGCCGTATGAGGAGTCTGAATTGAGCACGACCGACATCAATGAGTTCATCGCCTGGGTCAACGCTGGGGCGCCCAACAACTAATCCCCCTCCTCCTCCGGTTTTGGGGCCCCCGGCTGATGCCGGGGGCTTTTTATTTTGTACGCTGTAGCTGGGGAATCCCCATGGGAAAAATGAATTGAATTAAGGAAGGCCGCCAAGGGGAAGCCCGCCTCCCGGGTGAAGGAGCGGGCCTCAGGCAAGGTCGACTCAATAAAACATGTAAGCGTCCGCCAGGAGGCTGTAACTGGGGTCGTTCAGGGCCAGGTCGGGCGCGGTGCGTTGGAAGTCGATTTGGGTTTTCAAATTACGGATGGGGTAGCAGCGGAGGCTGAGCACTTGGCGGGTTTCATCAAAGGCACTCTCATACAATGAATCAATGAATCTCTCGGTGACGAGGCGTAGGTAGATGTCGTCACCCAGGTCCACCTCCCCGCTGACGTGATAGGCCGTCAGGTTGTCGCGCTCAATCCCGTTGTTGATAAAACCCGGCAGGAATTGGGTCGGTTCGGTGGATCCCATGTCGTACTCGGCCAGGAGCACGACGGGCCCCATCCTTCCCCAGCCGTAGGCGTTGTAAATCAAGGTTTGGGCGCTGGCAGGGACGCTGGTTTGAGTGCCGCCAGGTTCATCCAGGTTGGCGGCGCAGAGGGAGCCGCCGACCGTGAAATCGGAGAAACACACCCCGCCCTTGGCGGTGAAGGTCTTCTCGTTCATCACCACTCCACCCGCCGCGTTGGTCACGGGGCCGGCGTCCCCATTGGTAAGGGCCGCGTTAAAGAAGAAGGGATAGGGATAAACGCCGGCCTCCACCGCGCTGATGGGGGGGCTGGCGAAGGTAAAACCAAGGGGCGCGCGGATCAGGCTGTTGTCGTCGGAAAGGGTGAGGCCGTAGGGAGGGAGGAAGTCCCCGAACTTGACGTAGGCGCCCTCCGGCAGGTTCGAGACCAGGCCGTAGGCTTCCTTGGTGGAGTTGGAATCCAGGCGGTAAGTAAAAACCCCCGAAACCACCTCGTTGGCCTTCACTTGGAAGGAAAAATCCTGGCGGCTGAGGGCCCCGCCGGAGGTAAAGGCGCTGGTGTTCTGGTTTCCGGGACCGGAAGTGTTGAAATTCTGGGTGGTGAGGTAACCCTCGTGGACATCCAAACCGATGGCGACAAAGGAAGGGGTGGAATGCTGGATTTTTTGGGCCTCCTCGGAAATACCTTGCCAGTCGAAGGCTTGGAGGCTGTTGCCATAATTTTTCCCGAAATCGTTACGCAGGAATCCGCCCGTCTGGTTGACGTGGCAGGCGTTGCAATTGACCCCCTTCCAAGCCGCCAGGTAGGGCTCAGCCCAAGCGCCGGAGGCCCCCCAGGCCAAAACCACCATCAACGCCCCCGACCAGCGCTTTTTCATGTTTCCTCCCGGTGGATTGCGGCTTTCCCCCCTAAAGGAGGCCTTTGGTTGCCGCGTGATGAGGGATACCCCGTCTTCCACCCGCCTTCGCCCGTGGGGCTCCCTAATGAATACCGTTTCGCGGCCCTAAAGTTTCAAAAGGACGCCCCTAAAAACCGTATTCCGGGCCAGGGGGCCTGGAAACCCCTCCCAAAAGGCCTGGCGGGTGCTATAGTTTTGGACTCCATTTTCCCAGCGAGGTTGCCATGATCCCTATCCGCCTGGCCCACAGCCCCGACGCCGACGACGCCTTTATGTTTTACGGCCTGGCCAAGGGCAAGATCGACACCGAGGGCATCGAGTATGAGCACATCCTCAAGGACATCCAGACCCTCAATGTATGGGCCCGGGAAGGCCTCATGGAGGTGACCGCCCTTTCGGCCCACGCCTACGCCTACGTCAAGGACAAGTACGCCCTCCTGACGCACGGGGGAAGCATCGGCAAAAACTACGGCCCCATGGTGGTGGCCAAGGAAGCGCGGCCCATCGAATCATTCAAACGGATCGCGGTGCCCGGCAAAATGACCAGTGCCTACCTGGCCCTGAGATTGCGCCACCCGGATTTCGAGGAAGTGGTCATGAACTTCGACGCCATCCAGCCCGCGGTGGCCAAGGGGGAAGTGGAAGCCGGGCTTCTCATCCACGAGGGACAATTGACCTACCAGGATGACGGGCTGAAATGCGTGGTGGAACTGGGCCAATGGTGGTTCGAGAAAACCCAATTGCCCCTGCCCATGGGCGTCAACGGCATCCGGAGAGACCTGCCGGAGGATGTGAAGAAAAAGGTCTCCAAACACTTGAAACAGTCCATCCAATATTCCCTGGACCACCGGGAGGCGGCACTGGACTACGCCCTGGCTTTTGGGCGGGGCCTGGCCCGCGATGTGGCCGACAGGTTCGTGGGCATGTGGGTCAACGACCGCACGGTGGACATGGGCGAGGAAGGCCAAAACGCCATCAGGGAGTTCTTGAAGAGGGGTGAGGAGAAAAAGTTGATCCCCGTCGTGGGGGAAATCGAGTTCGTCAGTTAGTTTTGCCCGCTAAGGCTTTCAGGTTGTCCGCCGCCGAGGTCTTGTCCAGGGAGCAGCGGATGGCCCTCTCGAAATCCTCCCGCGCCCTGTCTTTTGCCCCCACGACGGCCTCCATTCCGCCCCTCTCATTGTAGAAATAGGCGGTGGGATATCCCAAGGCCAAGGCCTTGTCCAAGGCCGCGAGGGCCCCTTGGAAATCCTTGAAGGGATGGCGCTCGCCGTAAGCCACGTCGCTGTTATAAGTATTGAAGACCTGGTCCCATAGGCAGGATTCCAGGAAAGGGTCGCCTTGAACCCAAGGCTCCGCCGCCCACAGGGCTTGGCGCACTTGGTCGTAGGATTGCCTTTCCTTGCGGCGCATCAACACGTCAACCACCCCTAAGAGCGCTTGGTTCGCGGCCGTCCAGCGGGCCAAAGTATCCCGGTTTTCTTTCGTGACTGGCACGATTTCCAGCATCAGCCCGCCGTACTCGTACGAACACCCCTCGGCTAGCCAAACCCAGCGACCCTCCGGGAAACGCTTCTGGAGGAATGGCTGGTAATTGATATTACAAACCCAGGCGGCCCACTGGGCGTTGGCCGGGTCCAGCTCCGGGCGCAAGGCGGCATTGAAGGGGTAGGAGGCCACCGTGAGGGATTGGTCCGTCAAATTGTCCTGGAAGGCGGTGAAGACCAGTCCCGGTCCCGCCTTGCGGCTTTGTTCCTCCAGGAGCGGATAGGCGCGGGCGTACTCGACGGATTTGCCGATAGGGGGCCATGCTTCCTGGTGGGTTGTCCAAAGGTGGTGATAGGGGCCCAAAAGGTGGTAGGCATCCAGCGCGGCGCAGGTCAAGAGGGCCAACAAAACCACTTTCCCCCGGGCCAGGGGCGGGAGGACGCCGGCCAGGGCCTGGAGTCCCATGGCGGAGCAAAAAAGAGCCAGGGGGAGGCATTGGATAACCCGCAGGGCATTGACGGAAAAAGCCAGAAGCCCCGGCATCAGAAAGAGGACCATAGCCAGGGTCACCCCCACGCCTATCTTCCGGGATTCGGGCCGGAAAAGGGCCGCCCATCCAATCCAGAAAAAGGACGCCGCCAAGGGGTCCAGCAGTCCCCCCCAGGTGGAACTATAAAAGTAATAATGGGGATCGCCCCACAATAGCACCCTCAAGTAACGGATGGGGGAAAGCAACAAAATGAGGCCTGCGTCCGGTTGGGAGAAGACCGAGTTGGCGGACAAGTAGCTTCCATAGCCATTCTGGATCATGACCCCCACCAAGGGCGCCAAGCTCACGAGAAGGGCGGCCATGAAGGCCCCAAAGGGCCTGCGGAATCCCCTGGTTTTCCATAGCACCACCGCGGCCGCGAACAGCGCCACCGGCGGCCAGGAAAGGTAGGTGTAAAAACCCCCTCCGGCGATAAGTCCCAGGAAAAAGGCGGGGAGGATCTCCCGCCCCCTTTCGGCGGCCAGGAAACGTCCCGCCGCGGCCAGGGCCAGGCAGGTCCACGGAAAAACCAAAACGGCGGGATGGGAGTAACGGCCCGCCAAAAGCGGCCAAAACCCAAAGCCCAGTCCGAAGGCCAGCAGGAAAGAGAAGGATTTGGAAAAGTACCTCCTGCATTCCCGGTAGGCCAGGGTGAAGGGCAGGAAGGAAAGAAGGGCCGGAAGCAGCCACAGGCTCCGCAGGGAAGGGCCCATGAGCTTGAACAAGGCCACCTCCAGCCAAAAGAAAAAAGGGGGCATCTGGCTGCAATAAGACAGGATGTTCCAATGCCAATGGCGGGAAAGCTCCAATGCGATAAAAGCGTGGACGCCCTCGTCCACGCCGGGCCAAACGCTCAGGCTCGTCAGGAAGGCCAGGCGCAGCCCCAGGGCCAGCCCAACCAGGAGGATCCAAAGAATCCAACCCGGGGACTTAAAGGCTTCGAGGCGGTAGAGGAGATCGGTCTTCCCCGGCCTTTCCTCGAAAGCCGCCCCGATCATGAACAGGAACGGCAGGGCGACCAGGAAGAGTCCGACCCAAATCGAGGCTCGAGTGGAAAGACCGGCAAAGGATAAAAGAAGGTGGCCGGTTAAAAGGAGGATAAAACAGGGTACCAGCAGCCGGGCATCCCAACCGATGGGGGAAGCGGCGGTTTTGCGGTCTTCCGATCCCTTTCTCAAAGAAACCTTTCTTAAAAGCGGGTTGGTTTAAAACAAGGTATAGTATAACCGTTTCCAACATGATCCCTGGGGGATGGATAAAATTGACCCACCGCCGATGGAACCTCTATATCGCCGAATGCGCGGACGGCTCCTATTACACGGGCATCGCCAAGGACGTGGAAAAACGCATCGAGGCCCACAATTCGGGAAAGGGCGCCAAATACACCGCCACCCACGGACCGGTGAGGCTGGTGTTCCAGGAGCCCCAGGCCAACTACTCGGCGGCCTTGCGGCGGGAGTGCCAGGTCAAGACGCTCCCGAAAGAACGCAAGGTCCAATTCGTACAGGGCAGGAAACTGAAGAAACCCACGAAAAAAGCGGGAATGAGTTTTCAAAAAAATAAAAAGAGAAAAGCAATCAAACCCAATATGCTCATTTCGAGCCAAGCGAGGGAAGCATGAACGAGGACAACCTAACCCAAGACGAAATCAGGCCCTCGAGGCCGTTAACCCCCGTCCAGAAGCAATGGCTGACGGTCCTCGGTGTGCTTTGCCTGATGGCAGGTTCCTTTTTCGCGGGACGCTACACAGCCCCCGCCCCAACCCCGCCTTCCAATCCTGTTGTCCAAATTCCCACGCCCATGCCCATGGGAACTCCGGTGCCGGTTCCCGAATCGGCCTTGGCCATGATCGACTTCACGGGTGTCTCCGCGGCGAAGAAGGCCGAAGTTTTGGATTATTTCAACACCCATTTATGCCAGTGCGGGTGCAAGATGACGGTGGCTGAATGCATGGTCCGCGACCCCAACTGCCCCTTCTGGAAGGACCACGTCACCCAGTTCCAAAAGGCCTTGGGCAACGGCCGGAAGCCGAAACTTGCCATGGCCCGCCGGCCATCCGTGATGATGGCTCCCGGGGCATCCAATGGATTCACCATGCCCAACGGGGCTGCTAATGGCCTTGTCCTTCCTCCCAGCGGGTCCAATGGATTCAGCCCTCCACCGTCCACATCCAAATAAAATTAAAAAGAACCCTTAGGCTTTGGAAAGGCAGCCATGAGCCTGAACATCCTGGAAGTGGGCGCGGCGCTGGTCTTTAAAGACAGGAAATTCCTCATCACCCAGCGCAAACCGGAGGATTCCTTCGGGGGCTACTGGGAGCTGCCGGGAGGGAAGAAGGAACCCACCGAGTCCCTGGAGGAATGCGTGGTCCGGGAACTGAGGGAGGAACTGGACATCGAGGTGGAGATCCGCCACTTCTTCCGCATCCTCACCTACCATTACCCCCAACGTTCGGTGCGGCTCAACATCTTTTTTTGCTCCCACAAGAGCGGCGAGCCCAAGGCCATCGAGTGCCAGGCTTTCGCCTGGGTGTCCCCCCCGGACCTTCTCCAATACAAGTTCCCGGACGCGGACCAAAGCCTGATCGCGGAGCTTTCCCAGAGGGACGATTGGGACGCGTACCTGGAAAACCAGAAATATCCCCACGAGTACCTGGAAGGCATCCGCCTTTTCAACGCGGGGGATTATTTCGAGTGCCACGAGATGCTGGAGGATATGTGGCACCCGGCCGAGGGGCAGGAGCGCCTGCACTACCAGGGCCTGATCCAGGCCGCCATCGCCCTGGAACATTTCCGAAAGGGCAATTGGACCGGCGCCATGGGGCTTTACGAGAAGGCCTGCGAGAAATGGGCCCAATTGCCGCCCCAATACATGGGGGTTGATTTGAAGTGGCTCAAGGAAAAACTGGACGTGTTTTTCGGGCAGGTCCAAAAGGCCGGGCCCGTAGGAATGAGGGGAGTGGACATGGGTTTAGTGCCGAAAATTACACTCCCCGAATAGGACACATGAGCTGGCCAAAACTATCATTTCAGTAGTGGTAGCTGATGAAAAGCCCGGCATCGGCGCCAGTGTAGTCGATATGGACGGGGTTGAACCCCGACGCGCCGGTGGGATAGGCCGAAACCAGGCCGTAGGAATCGGCCCCCAGCACCGAGGGCTGGGTGGCGCCCCCTTGATAGGAAACATTTCCCGCGATGCCGCCCGTGGTGGCGTAACGGCCTCTTACATAAATACCCGCCGAAACTTGGTCCCCCACCGCGAATTCCCAACCCAGCCCCAGGAAGCCCCCGTACCCCAGGCCGCCCAATTCGCCGGACTCAAAGGACGCGCTGTTTTTCGTGTAGTTGAGCTCCACGATGCTGAGATAGACCCCGGCGCCCGCGCTGGCCCAAAGCCGAGTGCGCCCCAGCTTGAAGAAATGGTAGTATTCGGGCTGGATGGAAATCATGTTGGGTTGGATGCTGCCTTTAAAGGTGTCACCATAAATGTCCTGGGCCGAGGCTTGGAAGCCGTTCAAGGCCGCCCCGTCAAAAACCACGCCCCAGGCATTATAAGTGTCCAGCATGAACCCCATTTCCAGCGTGGCCAGCGGCCCGAACCCGTCGCAGGAGGCGGAGGCTTGACCGTACATGGGGCCGTATTCGGCTTGGAAGGCGGAAACGGATTTGGGCAGGTTTCCCAGGCCGGAGGAAATGACCCCCGCCCGCAGGCTCACCCAGATGTCGTTGTCGGGGTTGCGGAAGACCCTAGGATAGGGGTTATTGCGCTCCACCTCCCAGATGATGTTGGCCCGGATGCCCTCCGCCAGGTTCCACAACTGCGGGTCGTCGGGATGTCCTTTCAGGCTTTGGTCAAAGGAAAAGAGGGCCTGCGCAGGCTGGTCCAGGAGGTAATAGTCGAAGCCCAGGATTTGCCAGGCCTTCCAGTTTTGGGGGTCTAATTTGACGGCGGCCTGGAGGTAACGGATGGAGTTGGCGTAATCCTTATGGGCGTAAAAGTTGAACCCCGCCAGGTAATAATCCTCGGAGGTGTAGGCCCCAAGGGGGGAGCAGGCCAAGGCGGCCCAAAGGATCCAACAGGCTCGGCGGGCAAGCATGATATTTTCCTAAGAACCCTTAACAAGATTCTTGAAACTATGATGAATAGGATAAATGTGATTTTAAACCTTTTGTTTTTTGCCTTATCTCATTCATCCCATTCATCAAAGCCGTTCGAGAGCCTCAGGCCCTGAGTCAAATCGAGGGGTTCCAAAGTTTTTGATTTTTGTTAGAGACTTTTAGATTAGATATCCATTAAAACCGGTCCAGTATATCGGCCGAAGCCCGCAAAACCAGGCGGTTCAGGGGGAAGAACCGGGCATTGGCTTTTTGAATCCACCGGATAGGCCGGATTGTCTGTTCCGGAAATCACTCCCTCCCAAGGCCGGCGTTCCGGAGCCACATGGGGTATTTGATCCGCTCCAAAGCGCTGTTCCGGCTGAATTCCTTGAAATCCGACTCGGACATTTGGGCGGCCGTTTCGCGGGTGAGGCCAAGGATTTCAGGGCTCGGCTCGAAGGCCTTTTCGCGGCCCGCAGGGGCGTTGGCGTTGTAGGGGCAGGCGGTCTGGCACAAATCACAGCCCGCCAGATAGCCGTGAAGAGCCGCGCCTTCCGGCAGGGGCGAGCGGTGCTCCAAGGTGAGGTAGCTGATGCACTTGACCGCGTTCAACAGGCCGGGCTCCTCCAGGGCCCCGGTGGGGCAGGCGTCCAGGCAGGCGGTGCAGGTTTTGCAAAGGTCGTCCACGGGCGCGTCGGCGGACAGTTCGGCGTCAGTCAAGATCTCCCCCAGGAAGAAAAAGGACCCGAAACGCCGGTTCAACAGCAGGGTATTCTTGCCCCTCCACCCCAAACCCGCCTGGGCCGCGTAACCGCGCTCCAGGACCGGGCCCGTGTCCACGTACCACTTGGCCCTGGCGCCGGGGGAGAGTTTACGGCAAAGGTAATCCGAGAGGGCTTCCAGCTTTTCCCCCAGTACCTGGTGGTAATCCCGGCCCCAGGCATAGCAGGAAATGGGATGCTTTTCC
The DNA here is from genome assembly GCA_030041545.1 of candidate division FCPU426 bacterium. Classification (GTDB taxonomy): domain Bacteria; phylum Oederibacteriota; class Muellerivitia; order Muellerivitales; family Muellerivitaceae; genus JAJPJW01. The sequence goes on from JASHNQ010000047.1 coordinate 37,350, forward strand.
AAAAGGGGGGAATGTTCCGGAGAAGGGTTGTAACTGAGTCCCACGCAAAAAACGGACTTAGCGCCCGGGAGAAGGGCTTGGGGATTCCCCCGCGCCTCCTTTCGGCGCTCCAGGTAGGCCATTTCGCCGGCATAACCCTTTTGGAGCCAGTCCAAAAAAGAAGGATAACTTGGGGGAGGGACGGCGGGGGTCGCCCCGGAAAGCTCGAAGCCCAGCTCCGACGCCTTTTGCTTCAGTTTTTGGGTCCGTTCAAGCGAATTCATAAGCCTCTTTTACCGCGAAGGCGCGAAGAGCGCGGAAAAATTTTTGGAAATTAAATTCATTGGCTGGAAGCCCGTGTTCGACCGGTTTTTCGCGTCTTTCGCGCCTTCGCGGTGGAAGTCTTTGATTTTAGGACTTGAAGTGAGAATAGGTCTGCAGGGCGGCGCTGAGGGAGGACAAGACCAGGATTAGGGCCACTAATTGCCGAAGAGGGGGGGCCACCCCGAAGTAGATCCCCAGGGCCAGGACCGCCACGGCCCAGGAAAAGACGACCCAAAACCATTCCTTCTTCCGGTTGGATGGGTTGTGGTGGCGCTTGAGCTTGGCGGCGAACTCCTCGGGCGTGAACCTCTCCCGCGTTTCGATGTTGTCCACCCGGCCACCAAGGTTTTGCAGGAGGGTGTCCACCAGGAAAATCTGGAGGTCGGCCGCCGAGGGAGGGGCGTCCTGGGAAACGGCGACCGCATAGGACCCGTTGCCCGGGTCGAAGGAAAGGAAACACTCGATTTCCGGAGGGCCCGGTTGGTAAAACCGGATGGCGTCCCATTCCGGGTCCCGGCCCTTCAGGTTTATTTCCACGGAAAATCCCCGGCGGTGGAGCTCATCCATCAGCTCAAGGCCCGAAGGCCGTTCCTTCTTTTCGGGGCTCAGGATGTATTCGGCCATAACCGGCTCCGAAGAGGCTGCTTTGAAAATAACATCACCCTCACCCTGTCCCTCGCCCATGGGGGGAGAGGGTCAGGGGCGACTTTCATGCTGGGGATGGGTCATAAAAAAGGCAGGGGCGAGAATACCTCGCCCCTGCCTGGATGTCAAAGCCCTCGGCTTACTTAGCTGCGGCAGCCTCCCGGTCCTTGCGATAGAAAGGCGTCCAGCCGGATTGGTCCTTGAACAGGCGCACGCATTGGATCTTCTTCTCGTCCGTCAGGTAAAAGCGGTGGTAGCGGTTGGCGGGCACCGAGATGAAATCCCGGGGCTCCACGATGACCTTCATCCACTTGTCGTCCAGGCTGCGGATCTCGAACACGCCCGAACCGGACAAAACGAAACGCACCTCGTCATCGGTGTGCAGGTGCTCACCCACGAATTTGTCGCATAGGGCCTGGAAATTGGGCATCTCAGGCCACATCTTCACCTGGTCCATGGTCACGTAGCCGTTCTCCTTCATAATCCCTTCCAAGGGCGGCTTGTAGGCGGCCTCCTCGGTGGGGAGCTGGCGGTAGGTGACGCCATTGGCGTTCAACTCCTCCGGCGAAATGTCCTTCCCCGTCTCCAACCAAATCGCTTTCATTCTTCCTCCTTAATCTAAGGCAATTCCTAATTGCTTCATGCGGCCCGCGGCCTCGAAAAGGTAGTCGTAGCACTCGGCGTGGGTCTTGGCCTGCTTCCAATCTTTCCCCCAAACATAGACCCCGTGGCGCCGGACCAGCACCGCGTGGGACTTGGGGTTGTTTTCGATCGCCTCGGCCAGGGAATCGGCCAGGTCGCACTCATAGGCGGTGTTCTCAATGATGGGGACTTCCAGGGTGTCGAAGGCGCCGTAGCCCTCCACGCCCTTCTGCATTTCCATGTCTTTGATGCGGAAGTGCCTGTCGAAAAGTAGGGTGGCCGTATTGGCGTTCACCGAGTGGCTGTGCAGCACCGCGCCGGCGTTGCGGATCTTGTAGGCATGCAGGAATAGGGGCGCGCATTGGGAAAGCTTCAGGCCCCGGCCGGGTTCCTCCACGGACATGCCCTCGGCATCCAGCACGAAAATGTCCTCAGGCTTGAGCCTTTCCTTTTGGACGCCGCTGGGAGCCATGTAGATGAAGCCGTCTTCTTTAATGGAGATACCGCCGCCGGTGCCCGAGGCCCAGCCCAAATTGTAGAAACTACGGCAAAGTTCGCAGACCAGCTCGCGGGTTTTCTTGGAAGATGCCGGGGAAGGAGTCTTTTTTACTTTCGAATTTTTTTCCGTCAAAATCGCTTTCATTTAGGAGTTAATTATCAGTTATCTTATGGAAGCCGTCAAGGGCAAGGGTTTTTTTAACGCGTGGCGTGGGGAAACAAGCGATGCCGTTCTATCAAACCGTCCATTCCATTTCGGTCAACTCGCCGGCCGAAAAAATTTACGAAGCCCTCACCCACTGGGTCGACCGGGCGGCCTGGCGGCATGGGATCGGGATCCAATGGGAAGGGGAAAACCGGGCCTTCGTGGGCCAGAAGGTTTCGTTTAAGTTCAAAAGTTTTTTGTTTTCCTATTCCTTCTCCTTCCGCGTCAGCGGGATGGAACCGCCCCGGCGGCTTTACATGGAATACACGGGAAAGCCCCTGCAAGGCCGGGCCGCCATCGAGATCGTCCCCGAGGAAAAAGGGTGCCGGGTGGACTTCCATTGGATGAAGGTGGAACCGGCGGGGCTGATTTCCAAGATTTACTTCGCCCTTGGGCTGGGCATGAGGGCCCACCGCAGAAGGACGATGGAAACCCTGCGGATGCTCAAGAACCACCTGGAAAACTAAGAGTCCCTAACAAAAAACGCTCACCATGAAGTACACCAAGGACACGAAGTTAAACCATGTGATTTTTTCAAGCGTTTTTATGTCTCACTTTGTGTACTTCGTGCCCTTTGTGGTAAGAGTTTGGGTTTTTGTTAGGTAGTATGCAGGCCGTTCCTCCGCCGGGGTAAAGTAAGCCCCGGCGTGAGTAGCCCACTCACAGGAGGAACGGTATGGAAAAGCGTAGCACGAAAAACAGGAAGGTTGGAATTGGAAAGAAAGACCTTGTGTACGTTGGTTTGGA
>JASHNQ010000048.1 GCA_030041545.1 candidate division FCPU426 bacterium
GGCCTGAGGGGGACTGGCCGTGGGGGTAGAGGAAGCCCAGCATGTGGTCAAAGGAACGGTTTTCCAGCATCAAGACCACGAAGTGGTTGATGCTGGAAAGGCCCCCCGCCGGGGATCCGGCCTTTGGTTTACGGGCCACCTCAAGCTTCCTTGATGGCCTGCATTTGGGCTTCCAGCTGGTCCAGGGTCAGGCCGCCGGGAGTGGTGTTCTTGGCCTCGATCCAATCGGTGTCGGCCAGGGCGTAGACCTCATCCACGAACTGGGAGAAAAAGGCCCAGGTCATGGTGTAGTACTGGCCCCAGGAAATCACCCGGGCCCCGTTGGCGTCGTAGCCCGCCAGCACCACCGCGTGGCCGCCCACGCTGCTGTTGTCCCCCGCGGGGTCGACGTCCCACACCGCGGGGGGCTGGGCCCCGGGCGGCATGAGGAAGGCCGGCACGTTGAAGCCGATATAGGCCACGCCGCAATCGTAGATGGTGCTCTTGACGTCGTCCAGGTTCCGGGGGTCCACCTCCACGAAGGCCGCCAGCTTGTTGCGGGCCTGGCCCTTGGGGCCCGTGGGCGCCCCCGAATTCACCCAATAGGCCAGCACGTGCTGTTCGTTCCCGCCCGGCCCCTCCCCGCCCTTGCGCGGGTTGTAGCCGCAGGCCAAGACGTAAAGCCTCTCCACGTCATTGTCGGGCTCGGTGTCCATGGAGGATTCCGCGTTGAAGCTCCAGACCTGGATGGCGTGGTAAACGGCGGCGCAGGTGCAGTCGCCCAGGGTGTCGTTGAGCATCATGCCCAGGTTGGCGGGCATCTTTTGGGTCCAATCGCAGCTGGCCGGGGGCGGGGGCAGGGTCTGCCCGGCGATGAGCGCGCTCAAGTGGGGCACGCGGGGGTCGTAAGTGCGGTGAAGGCGGCCGAGCTTAAAGGCCTTAGCGGGGTGCTTGGACAACGTGGCTTGGGTCATGAGGATTCTCCTTTAGGTTTTTATTGCGTGGAGCGACTATAAATAACACACGCAAAATCACGGAATAAATCCTTGTAAAAAAGCATAGTTGCCCATTTACTGGCCGGTTTGGGGCTTTTGGAAAAGGCCGGAATCGCCGGAATAACAAAAAAGAATGGTATAATCCCCACTTCACCGGTGGTAAGGCGCGCCGGAGCCCAGACCTTCCGGATGAACCGGCAGGGAAATTTAACTGAAAACTTTATCCGCGGAGCCCTTATGAAAAATGAAAACGATATGAAAAAAAATTCGTCCTTTAAAATCGACGACCTGGAATGGATCATACCGGCCAAGGATATCCTCCTCGAGATCCCCTACTACGGCGTCTATATTTCCGACCTCTCCAAGCGGGTCCTGTTTTGGAACAAGGGCGCCGAACTGCTCACCGGCTATTCCTATGCCGAGGCCGCCAACCATCCCTCGGTGGGGGGGCTCTTGGGCCTTTCCGACCTGAAGGGCAACCCCCTGCACGGGCCCGAGGATCCCCTGGAAAAATGCGTCACCCACGGGGAAAGGACGCGCCATAAGACGCGGGTGACCACCAAATCGGGCCGGAAATTCACGGCCCAAATCCATTTCCTCCCGGTCCGGGACGGCCGGGGCGAACCCACCGCGGGCATGGCCTTTTTCCACGACATCAGCGAGGAGGAGGACCTCCGGCAGGTTCAAACCAACATGAACCGGACCCTCCAGAAGTATGTTTCCAAGGCCACCTACCGCGAGGCCTTGATCGGGTCGGTCACGAACCAGGCGCCCCAGCCGGAATTCATCGACCGGACCATCCTTTTCATCGACATGGTGAATTTCACGGCCTATTCGGAGAAGACGGACCCGGCGGAAGTGATCCGGACCCTCAACGAACTGCTCGGGCTGGGGGAGGAGGCGGTGCGGGAATGCGGCGGGGACGTGGACAAGTTCGTGGGCGATTCCATGGTGGCCGTTTTCGCCGAGGCCGGCGCGGCCCTGCGGGCGGCCCTCCAGATCCGGGCCGGCCTGGCCGAACTGAACTTCAGGCGGGGGAAACGGCGCCAAAGCCCCGTGGAGGTGCGAGTCGGCATCAACAGCGGCCGCTTGATCCGGGGCGAGGTGGGGTCCCTCCACCGCAAGGAACTGGCGGTCGTCGGCGACGTGGTGAACACCGCCGCGCGGGTGCAAAGCATGGCGTCCCCGGGCGAGATCCTGATCACCCAGGCCACCTACGACTTAGTCAAGCGAGGGAAGGACTTTTCCCCGGTGGGCGAGATGGCCTTGAAGGGCAAACAACGGCCGGTGTCCATCTACCGCTACGGAGGCTTATCCAAGGACGACCCGCCCTGGATCGCCGGCTTCCTGGGCCATTTCTTCTCCTAAAGCCGCCTCCCCTGCCATAAAAAACCATCACCCTCATCCCCTTCTTTTCCCATCGAGGAAGACCATCGGTGTTTGCGTGATGGAGTGACACCGAAGCCTTTCCCCGGAACGGCGGTTGTCGTCACCGTCATAGGGGAACATCAATAGGCGCCGGCCCGGGGCGGCAGCTGCACGAGGTTCAGCCAATAATCCTGGAGCTTCTCAATGGATTTCACGAAGCCTTCCGCGGACGCCGGCTTGGTGACGTAGGAATTCGCCCCGTTCTCATAGCCGTCCAGGACGTCCTCGGGGGCGAGGGAAGTGGTGAAAATGACCACGGGGATTTTCCGCAAGGCCGGGTCACCCTTGATGATCCTCAGGGCTTCCCGGCCATCGATGCGCGGCATGTTCAAGTCCAGCAGGATCAGGCAGGGCGCGGGGGCGCCGCCGCCGGCGGAAAAGGGCCCTCGGCGGTAGAGGTAATCCAAGAGCTGCTCGCCGTCGAAAACGGCCGAGACCGGATTCTTGACGTGGTTGGCCTTCAAGGCCTTCTGGATGAAGGCGCGGTCGTCAGGGTCGTCCTCCGCCACCAGGATGGGGGCCAGGCGGTTCCCGAGCCCGGCGCCCGCCGCGGGGCCGCCGGGGTTTTGCCGTCCCAATAAAAGCGACCACCGGCGGGCGCGGTAGACGGCGGCGGTGACGTAATCCACGCCTTCGTCCAACTCGCCCAGGTCGACCAGGAACTTGTGCTTCGAGGTGTTCGACCCGTCCTTGCGCTCGATCCAGACCGCCCAGGTGGACCCCACCGAGGAAACGCGGATATCCCGTTCCTCCAGGGGGATGCCGAGCTTTTCCAGTTCGGCCTTAAGCGCCCAAAGGATTTGTGATTTTTTCTCATCCAGGTTCATGGGTCCCCCGCGGGGCCGTCTCAAACATAGGTGTTCCTTTAAACGAAAATCATTCCAGGGAAATTCACTGGGGTTGATGGCCGCCGTCAAACGGGAATTTTAGTTGGAGGCGCAACGGGAGCTTTCTCTTCAAAGAAAGCGGAAGGGGCGGCGAAAAAGGCTTACCCTCTTCAATCTATCGGGGCATAAAATAGGCATCAAATAAAATCTGAAAGGCAAACCAAGATTTACCCGTTTGTTTTCCCCAAATTTATGGGGAGCTGGGTTTCCTTTTTCGGGGAGTCTAGCGCCTACCCGAGAGAGGCTTTATCCAACGAATTTTAAATTTTGCCAAGTATTTAACTCTCGTTTAAGCTTCTTCAGCGGAAAGGGCCGGACCAAGCCCATGGTTTGTTGTGAATTTTGGGAATAGAACTTTAGGTAAAACGCAAACCCATAAACAGGGAAATTCGGGGACAAAGGGACGCTCAAACCCGGGATGTTAGCGGGCCACGTGATAGACCTTCGGGAGATTGACAGGCCTGTATTTTTTCGCCGGATCCTTCATCCTCTGAATAGCGCTCTCATGGATCAGGGACCCTTCCGGAATGAACCGGGGCTCGAACAGCGGCAACTTCAGGCGGTAGGCTTTTTGCTGGAAATCGAAATAACGACGGGGTAGGAATTCCAAGAGGGGCCAAAGCCCCGTCATGGAATTATGCAGTTCAGCGCCTGGATCGGGTTTGGCGTTGGGGGGACGGTCAAGAGCCCGCTTTCTTTCCGCGTCGAATTTCAACCCCGCTTGGGCCGCCTCCCGGGCCATCCATTCCAAGGTGATTTGGGAAAGCCCGCATTGGCTGTAGGGACTGTAGCCCCCGCCGATATCCGAATGCACGCCCGGGAACCAGACTTGGACGATGGACTGGCCTTTCCGCGCAGCGGCCATCAGGTTTTGGCGGAAGAAACAGCGCCTTTCGTCGATGGACACGGCGTGCCGGGCGATCTTGATGTCGGGATTGCGGTAGGTATAGGGGAACACCGTGGGGTCGTAGATCCAGCCGACCGAACTCACCGTATCCCAAACCCCCACGAAATGGGGCTTGCACTCGCGCGAGAAGGTCCGCTTGAACTCGGCGGCCAGGCCGGATTTCTCGGTTTCGGGCTTGTTGAACATCGCATAAGCGTAATCGATTAAGACACGGTTGCCTTTTTGGAGCAGCCCGAACTCATGGAGCATCCCGCAAAGGATGCGGGCCGTGTAGGCCCCCCGGCTGAACCCGAGGATGAAGACCTTATCCTGGGGTCCGGTATAAGCCTCCATGAGAAAACGGTAGCAGTCGGCCACGTCCCGGCCGATGCCGAAACCGACCGCCGCTCCCAAGATCCGGTTGATCCAGGTCCAAAGCCAAAGCAGCGGGTTGGTGGCGCCGACCGTTCCGATGCCGGGGTGGTAATAGACCAACTGCCGGGTCTTATCCTTATCCAAGGCCGAGAAAAGCTTAATGACATTGGAATTGTTGGACCCGAACTCATCCCCCGTCCCGTCGCAGCAAATGACGATGTTCATGACATCCCTCCCCGTGGGGTCTTTTTGAAAACTCCAGGCTTGCTGGTTCACGACGGATCAAGGCTCAGATGGGTATATAGAAATAGTGCCCAAACCGAAAGACGAAATTAACGGCGACGTTATGGAACAAGTGGTTGTCCGTGATGGGGCCTTGGTCCTGGAAAGCGATCCCCGGGTCGGCGAAGAGACCGTCATCCGTCACGAATTCCAATCCCGCTTCCTGGTCGCAGCTGATCGTGACGCCTGGAAGATCCGTGTTCCAATCGAAAGACAAGCCGATATGGGGGCGCACGTGGCCCGTGGCGAGGTTGATGCGCTGGCTCACCTGGAAATATTGGAAGCCGGATAACCCCACGGTCGTTTCCCAGCTGTAATTACGTTCAAAGGAACCGTCGGGAACGACGCCGAACCAATCCACCAACTCGTTGACATCCTTGAGGCCGTTAGCGCCAAAATAAAATTTCTCGGCGCTGGCGAAGTTATATTCCTGGAATGTCGGATGTTCGTGCACCCCGTCGAACAACTCATAAAAAGGAACATTACCTTGGCCCATGTGTTGGGTCACAAGGCGTTCTTCCAAAGGAATGCCTTGGTCCAGGTCCAAGTACATGTCGTCGATGACACCGTCATGGGAATCCAGGTCATGGCTTAGGCCCCAGCCATAAGAAATCTCCTGGGTATCGATCATGGTCAAACCCGGCAAAAGGGTCAGATAGGGGCCCGATTCCCCCAGCAAGCTGTCCTTGAAAATGAGCTGTCCGGCGTGAAGAACCGCGTCGTGCGGCGAGGCATAAACCACGATCTTGATGTTTCTCTCGACATATTTTTTCTCCAGCCCTTTTGACCCGCCAAAAAGACCTTTGAATTCACCTTGGCCGATACCGGGGGCGATCAAGACCACTTCGCCGATCCGGCGGAGGTATTGATCATCCAATTTCAACAAGGCCCGGCACAAAAGGTTCGAGCCCAGGCTGTGGGCGATCAGGTACACTTTTTTGCTTCCCGCGTTCCCCAAGACCTTCTCCAGGAAAGTGACGCAATCCTGGACGCATGGGGCGCTCCGGACCATCACCAAATCCTGGGGCGACATCCAGAAACTGTCCGCGGAGGGCCAAGTATAGACGATGGGGATCCCATCCAACTGTAGGTCGTAGGCGATCTGCGCCGTGCGCTCCACGGCGTCCGTAAAGGAGGTATTGACCCCATGGATAAAAACGAAGGTCTTGCCGCCCGCGCGGGTTAATCCGGAATCAAAACCCTTCTCATTGGGCTTGGAATAACCCGGATTGGGATTCGGCGTGGCGCCGGGCGTGGCCAGCCAATAAAGGTTACCGCCGTCTTGGCGGCGGTAATTCAGTTCCGGGGCATAGTCGCAGGTCCCATAAGTGATGGAAGTCCCCCGGGCGCCGTTCCCGAAAATCCCGTTCACGAGCGGCCTATCCGTCGCGTAGATCATGTTCACCACCGGAACATTGGGAGGGGGTTCGTCCGGGTTGGAGGTGCCCGCCCACAGTTGAGGGGTCCAGCACACCAGAAGAATAAAAACGGGTGCTTTTTTCAACCCCTTCCCTCTTTAATCGGAAGACTTTTTAAATATTCTATAATTTTATCTTCGGACCAGTCGGCGTGATCTATTAGAAGATCCCTGTAATCCTTGATCTTTTCCGGGTTTTGCTTCAAATATTCAAATAATTTCGGTGAAGAACCTGAAAGATGCTTGGATTCGTTGATCCAATCCGGATTATCCGCCAAGTATTGCTCGAATTTATTGGCCAAAAATGAAACAGCGCGATTGTAACCATTTGTAAGCCAACCCTGTGAATATTGTGGCTTAAAGACATTGCTGCTTATTTCTTGCGTTTCCCCTGGGGGGGTAATGCTGGAAATATTTTGGGTTGGACGGATAAGCCATAAGGTTTGGATGTCGGGTTTAAACTCTCTTTCCAGTTCCTTTTGCAATTCTTTTTGTTTCTTTTTGTCTTTAATTTTCAAAATGACTTGTAAATCATGCCGGATTTTGGCTTCTTCGACATTGGCGAACCCTATCCGGTTCGAGAACAGATCGATCGTTCTTCCCAAGGCGTTAACCGGGTCCTGGAAGTCCGAAATTTCGGTTTCCGGCATATCCGGTGACAAAATGACCGCGTAGATGGTCGTGGCCCCGTTCATCGCGGCGATATCGATCGGGGCGAAATCTTCCATACCCCCATCCGAATACATGGAAACCGATTTCGCCGAGGCCGGACCCGAGGCAGGCCAAACATGGACGGCCGGGAACAGGGTTGGATCGCTGGCCGAGGCCAGCATTGCGCGCATCAGCATGGGCGCGTCAATGACGGGATCGACGGTCATATGGTCGTCATACTGTCTTACTCTTTCCGGCACGGGCGTCGCTTCAGTCGGGTAGGGGTAATAGGTTTGCAGGGTCACCGGCGAGACATAGAAATAAGCGGCCGTGGAACTTTGAAGGCAGCCGGTAGTTATGATCAGTTTCTTTCCCAGCGTGTGGTCGGTCAGTTGGTTCCAACTCATGGGGACATAACCCTTAGGCAGCTCCTCGGGGCGATAGTTGTCGCCATAGGGTTGATTGTCCGCCTTCAGCCATTCCTCCACTTTTTGCGCGGTGGAATACTGGGGGTCCCCCCAGTTGAAGATTCCATTGATGGTTTCTTTCAGCCCGTCGTTTTCCAGGACCGAGCCTTTGCCCAGTATGTCCAAGGGATTGTTCAAGGTAAAAACCTCCCCGGTGGTGCTTTGGGTGTAGATTTCCCTGAGGATATCCAGGTTATGCCGGAGTTGCTCTGGGTCGTTGGTCATGAGTAACGGGGCGATCAAGGAACCGGTGCTGGTGCCGCAGACGATGCCGTAATGCGTGCCGATGCCGTTGATGATTTTTGAAGGATCCTTGGGATCAGGATGGGGCCAATCGAAAAGAAGGTACCGGAGGGCTCCGACGGCCCAGGCTCCCGTGCTTCCGCCCCCGCTGATGATGATGGCCACATGGGAATCATCCACGGGATTTTCGGCTTCCGATACCGGCCCGCTTGAGGTGGCCGAAGCGCTGAAATCGGGCGTTGGATAGGGTGGCTTGAAAAGAAAGGCGCTTGTTAAACTGACGATGTCAGCCCCGGCGGAAACCATCAGGGTTTTACTTTTATCCGTGTCGTCATAACCGCCCCAAAGCCCCAACCGGATGGCGCCGGATAAATCAAAAACGCCCCCTAATTCAAAAGTATTCCGCGTAACACTGGGGTTATCGTTGGAGTAAAGCCCCCAATTCGTGTAATCCCCGACGAATCTCAGGCCCAAATCCGAAAAGTTAATGGGAAAGGCGAGCCAGTCCAGGCGGCCTCCCCAGCCCAGTTCGTGGATGGTATCGATCTGATGGTAAGAAAGCAGGGGTCCGGCGCTCAGGCCAGTTCCTGGAATGGAAAATTCTCCGCCTAATTTTGGTTCCCATCGATAAGTGCTTCCATTAGGATTGGCGTCCGTGGCCCATCCGCCCGCAAAATCCAGGTTCAATTTAAAAAACCGGGGATCCTCGGGAGGTATACCGTCGATTAGGCTGGCAGCCTGGCTGTGACTTGGCGCAGTCCACGTCCCCCAAAATAGAATGAACGCCGCTCCGACTACCCGGAGGGTTGATTTTTTCAAAGACATGATTTCCCCTTAGTAAGAGATTTCGAATTTCCGAAAACATTGGGCCGTTGTGAACCAATGAACAATAGTTGCCGCGAATGGTATCTCATCCGCCAAAAAACTCAAATAATTTTTTGGATAAGATTAAAACAAGCCAGATTTTAGTCAATAAAGGTTTAACGAAAAAGTTGGAGGGCCCGGGTTTTGACAGAAAAATGGGATCGTGTTAGAAAGCCCGGTAACCCAATTGGAAGCACCAGGTGTCGAGCTGGCCTTGGGTGCGGTCCTGGCCTGAAGGGGGCTTTCACTGTCCGGCCCCGGCGAATAGCGGCAGTCCATGATAAATCCTTGATTTTCATACAATTCTCCCAAAATCCGGGAAACGATTTTATTATATTGCTAAATTTTAGTCCGGTACCATTTCTTTTTGGGGGCCCCTGGGGTCAGAATGGAAAGCAGGAGGCTCCATGAAAACCCACCAGGAAAAATCCCAAGGTTTAAAGCCCAATGCCGTGGAAATACTGCTCGTGGAGGACAACCCGGGCGACGCGAGCCTTTTGAGGGAAACCTTGAGGCGATCGAGGTTCGAGACCCGGTTGAGCGTGGTCCATGACGGGGACCAGGCCCTGAAGTACCTGCGCCGCCAAAAACCCTATCATGGCTCACCCAGGCCCGATTTCATCCTGCTGGACCTCCACTTGCCCCGGGAAAATGGGCACGAGGTGGCGGCGGCGATCAAGTCCTCCCGCCGCTTAAGCGGCATACCCATCCTTATCCTGACCAGCTCGGCCCGGGACGAGGACAAATGGCGGGCCTACCAAGCCGGGGCCGGCGCTTATCTTTTAAAACCCATTCATTTACGCCAATACGACTTCCTCCTGAACTACCTGGAGGAGAAATGGTTCGGGGAACTGCGACTCGCCGCCACGGGCGGCGGCGACCGGCTTTAGAGGGGACGCCTCCAGGGCAAGGCGCCCGCTGGTAACGCCCATGGAAGGCTTAGGAGGGCAGATGAAAACGGAAACGGTAACCACCCGGCCAATCGGGATCCTCTTCGTGGAGGACAACCCCGCTGACGCCGAACTGGTGAAGGGAGCCTTGGAGCGCTCCCGGCACCCGGTCCACGTCGTCGTGACGGGGACGGCGGGCTTGGCCATGGACTTCCTCAGGCGGGAGGTCCTCCACGGCCCCCCTTTCCCCATCGATTTCATCCTCCTGGACCTGGGCCTTCCCGACAAGAGCGGGTGGGAGGTCCTTTCGGCGCTCAAGGGAGACCCCCAGTTCATGGAGATCCCGGTTTTGATCCTGACCGGATCGCTGGATGAGCACGAACTGCTAAGGGCCCGGTTTTCCTTCGCCGACGACTGCCTGCAGAAACCCTTCGACCTCGCCCACCTGGGGGCCTTGGTCGACTACTTGGAGGAGACCTGGTTTAAGAGGGGGCCATAGCCGGGCTTTCGGCCGGATTCTTCCCACCCTCACGGCCCCACCCCAAGGCATTTCAGGTTTTCCTCCGAGTCAGCAACGCTATTTCTTGCCCTTGATGAAAAAATGGGGATCGGCCCACCTTTTCCCCCATGGGCGCCTGAATTGGATATGATCAAAGCGTATTATGAAAATCCCTTTCGTGGTTCTTATATTCCTCGGTTTCCATGCCACGGCGTTTTGCCAGACCCAGGCCACTCCCACAGCCCAGGATTTGGAGGAGCAGGGCCAGGCCCTTTACCGGGCCGGGCAGTATCCCAAAGCCCTCATTTATTTCAACTTCGCGGTCCAGGCCGACCCCAATTCTTGGCAGGCCTATCAGCAATTAGGTAACACCTACTACCAACTCGGGGACGCTTCCGACGCCATGATCGCCTACCAACAAAGCCTGAAACTGAACCCCAACAACCCCACGCTCACTAACTTCGTGAACAACCTGCGGGGCGCTAACCCCGCGGCCGGCACCTCGGCCGCGGCCCCGGACAACTCCCAGGCCGCGCCCGCCCAGCAGCAGGCCCCGGACGAAAACCCCCAGCCCCTGCCCGTTTCCAACCCCGCTGCTCCCGGCGACGGCCTGGCTTCGATGAACCATTCCCGGTTTTGGACCAAGTTCGGGTTGGGTTACGCCAATGAGCCGCTGGGTGATCTGGCCGCCAGCGCCAACACGTTCAACAACGGCCAGTTCAACCCCGGACAGGCCATCTTCGGGTCGGTCAGCTATACCGGCTCGGCCTCGGCCAACCAGGGAGCCTTCGCGTTGGACATTGAAGCCGGCCTCCAACTCAACCCTTATATGGGGCTGGGGGCCGGCTTCCAGATGATCCTGGGCAATTCCTATACGGCGAATATCACTTACGACACGGGGGACAGCGAGAACCTGACCTTGAATGCCACCCTGGTGCCCTTCACGCTGGATTATTTCCTGTTCCTGCCGGAGTCTTTCGGCCGGACCTACGCCATTAAATTTCCCGGAATTTTGTCGTTCAAATATTCACGGCTTGAAAGCCGCGAAACGGAGACGAACGTAATCGGCGCTCCAGCGGCCGCCCTCGCCGCAAAGGAAAGGCCGCACTTCTTCCTGGATTTCCTCCAAAAAGTGCTCCCGGTCGCTTTCGGGGATAGCCTCCAGGTGGCCCTTGCGGAAGGTCTTGAGCCAAGCCTTGATATCCTTGGGTAGGGGCGTGGGGCGTGGAAAGAGCTCGATGGAGCGCACCTCAAAACCCCGCTTCTCCAGCAAGGCCCGGTATTCCCCGGGCGAGGGATAGACGTTGGGTTCGGGGACTTTCTTGTCCAACCCGCGCTTGCGGAGGGCCCGGCGGGCGGCCTTCTCGATCTTCTCGATGTTGCCCTTGCCGCCCATCTCGGCCACGAAGCGGCCGCCGGGCTTGAGCGCCCGCCAGACGCCGTCGATGACGGCCTCCAAATCCTTCATCCAATGAAGGGCCGCGTTGCTGAAGACCGCGTCGAACTCCCCGTTAAAGGTAAGGGCCTGCCCGTCCATGGGGCGGACGTCCAGCCCCAGGGACCGGGCGGCCACGATGAAATCGGGGCTCAAATCCACGCCCACCACCCGGCAGCCGAATTCCACGAGCTTTTGGGTCAGCACCCCGTCGCCGCAGCCTAAGTCCAGGATGCGCTCGCCGGGATGGGGCGCCAGCAGTTCCACCACGCCCGCTCCCAGGTCGGTGACGAACCGGGCGTTTTGATCGTAATTTTTCGGGTTCCAAGTTTGTTCGGGCATTGGAGCCTCCCCGTGTTGGATCATTTTTAATGTTCATTCGTTATTGCGAGGAGTGGACCGCGAATAGCGGTCCGGCCAAGAAGCAACCTCAGTTCCAAAATAACTTCCTTGGGAAGCGGCTTATTTCAACTGGGGTTGCTTCGGGCAGGACCGGTCCCCCATTCGGGGACCAAGCCCTCGCAATGACAGCAAAATTAAATACTCAGTATCAAAGCGGTTTTTGGCCCCAGGCCGAGACTGTCGAAAAGAACACGGCCTCTTGGTTAGGATCGGCCGCCATCTCGACGAAGGTTTTCAAATCCGCCTTGGTGACCAAGCCGGTTGAAAGGTATTGGTCCCAGAGCCCCAGGGTCGAGAGCCGCATGATCTCGGCCTGGCCCTGGCCCCCGCGGTCCACCGGGGCAAAGGTTTCCTCTCCAACTTGCTTGAATCCCTGCCCCCGAAGCAAGCCGGGCAGGAGGCGGCCAAAGTCCGAATCCAACCCCTTGGAGGCAAACAGGACTTTCCGGGCTTTGGGAACGGCCAGGAAGGCTTTCAATTTGCCGGGGTCCTTGGTTTCAAACCGCCCGGCGGAAGAAACCACGTCTTCCAGAAGGATCCATCCTCCGGGTTTCAAAGCCTTCCTCATTTTTCCCACCACGCCCTGGTAATCCGGGATGTGGTTCAGGACATAGCGCTCGTGGATGAAGTCGAACCGCTCAGACCCCAAGTCCATTTGGGTCAGGTCATCCTCCAGGACTTGCAGGTTCGGACGGTGGATTCCCTTGATGAAACGGCTGTCTATATCCACGGCCAGGACCTTTCCTTCCGGGCCCACGGACTCGGAAAGCCAGGCGAGCAGGCTTCCACCGCCAGCCCCGGCCTCCATGAAGGACATCCCCTTTTTCAACCCCAGCTTCTGCAGGAAGCCGCGGGTGCGGGGGTCCAAAAGGACTTCGATTTTGCGCAGGCGTTCGTATTCTTCGGAATCGGAAAGGTGCCGGTGGACATAATCTTCTTGAGGCATAACTAACCCGCAATGACAGCTATTTAAAATCCATTTACATAAGGCAGTTTTTGGGCCACTTCGGCGGTCTTGCCCGCGTTGGCCAGGAGGATGCCCGTGGAGTCCCAGGTGCCATTGACCAGGGCGTTGCGCTTGCTCTCGTGGATGTCGAACCTCAAGTGTTCCTTTCCTTCGCTCAAGAGGGTTTTCTTTTCCAAGTCCAGGGTGAACTTGGTTTCGGGCTTGGCCTTCACCAGGGCTTGTAGTTTCTCCATTTCGGCGTGGGAAACCGTGGCGGTCGGGATGCCCAGCATGGTGCAGTTGCCCGCGAAGATCTCCGCGAAGGACTCGCCCACGATGGCGCGTATCCCAAAGCGCATGAGCGCCTGGGGCGCGTGCTCGCGCGAGGAGCCGCAGCCGAAGTTCTGGTTCACGAAGAGGATATGGGCGCCGGCGAACTGGGGCAGGTCGAAGGGGTGGCCCTTGGGTCTCCCTTCGGCGTCGAAACGTTCGTCGTAGAAGGGGTATTTGCCCATGTTGGTGAAGGTGATCTCCTTCAGGTAACGGGCGGGGATGATGCGGTCCGTGTCGATGTCGTTGCCCTCCACGGGCACGGCCTTGCCTTCGATTTGGGTGATCTTGCTCATAGCTAAAACCTCTTTCACCACAGAGACACGGAGGCACAGTTACATCTTTTTGTGTCTTGTGGTCTTTGAATTTCTTTGTTTTTAACCGTGTCTCTGTGCCTCTGTGGTTAATGATGTTGCATCAGTTCTCGGACATCGGTCACGCAGCCCTCGACCGCGGCGGCGGCCACCATGGCAGGGCTCATCAATATGGTCCTTCCATCCTTGCTCCCCTGACGCCCGATGAAGTTGCGGTTGGAGGACGAGGCCGAAATTTCCCTTCCTTTGAGCTTGTCCGGGTTCATGGCCAGGCACATGGAGCACCCCGCGCCGCGCCACTCGAAGCCCGCCTCGGTGAAGACCTTGTCCAGGCCTTCCTTCTCGGCGGCGGCCTTCACCTGCTGGGAGCCGGGAACCACGAAGGCCCGCACGGTCTTGGCCACCTTGCGGCCCTTGGCGACCTTGGCCGCCTCGCGAAGGTCCGAAAGGCGGCCGTTGGTGCAGCTGCCGATGAAGGCCACGTCGATGGGCGTGCCCTTGATGGGCGAGCCGGGTTTCAAGTCCATGTGCTTATAAGCCAGCTCCACGGTCTTCACCTCGTCGGCGGAAAACTTGCCGACTTCGGGCAGCTTGTCGTTCACGCCCACGGACTGGTCGGGCGTGATGCCCCAGGTCACGATGGGTTCGATGTCCTCCCCGTTGAAGTTGACCACGTCGTCGTATTGGGCGTCGTGTCCCGAGGCCACGGATTTCCAGTAAGCAACCGCCTTTTGCCATTTCGCCTCGTCCACCTTCGCCATGGCTTCGGGCGATGTTCCAGGCGCGTATTTGCGGCCCTTGAGATAATCGAAAGTGGTCTGGTCCGGGTTCACGTAGCCCGCGCGCGCGCCGCCCTCGATGGCCATGTTGCACACCGTCATGCGTTCTTCCATGGTGAAGTTATCAAAGACCGACCCGCCGTACTCATAGGCGTAGCCGATGCCGCCCTTGACCCCCAGCTTTTGGATGATGTAGAGGGTCACGTCCTTGGCGGTGACGCCCGGCTTCAGTTCGCCGTTCACGTTGACCCGGCGTACCTTCAAGGCGTCGAGGCCCAAGCACTGGGTGGCCAGGACGTCCCTCACCTGGGTGGTGCCGATGCCGAAGGCCAGCGTGCCGAAGGCGCCGTGGGTGGAAGTGTGGGAGTCGCCGCAGGCGATGGTCATGCCGGGCTGGGTCAGGCCCATTTCCGGCCCGATGATGTGCACGATGCCCTGGTTGCCGGAGTTGAAGTCGAAGAAGGGGATGCCGAAATTTCGCACGTTCCTCTCGATGGCGCCCATCATCTGCTCGGCCTCGGTGTCGGCGAAGGGCCGCGCCTGGCTCTTCGTGGGTACGATATGGTCCACGGTGGCGAAGGTGCGGCCGGGGTAGGCCACCTTCAGGCCCTTTTCCGCTACCATGTCGAAGGCCTGGGGGCTGGTGACCTCGTGGATCAGGTGCAGGCCTATGAAGATCTGGTACTGACCCGTGGGGAGTTTGTCCACCACGTGGGCGTCCCAGACTTTGTTGTAAAGGGTGCCTTTTGACATCAAAAAACCTCCAAACCATTTTCACCACCACTAAGGACACAAGGAAAGTATTGTTCCTGGTTCAAATATAAGTTTCCGATGTCTATATGTAAAAGATATTGATTCTATATTTGATATAGTTTTTAATTATGTCTATAGTTTAAACTTTGTGTCCTTCGTGGCTGCCGAAGGCAACTTGTGGTTCAAGGGGGTATAAGTGGAAACCCACCAACTGCGCTATTTCCTGGCCGTGGCCCAGGCGGGTAGTTTCACCCAGGCCGCCCGGCAATGCAACGTGTCCCAGCCTTCCCTTTCCATCCAAATCGCGAAACTCGAGGACGAACTGGGCGGGCCGCTTTTCGAGCGTACCCGCAAGGGCGGCCGCCTGACCGCCCGGGGGGAAACCTTCCTGCCCAGGGCCCGCGCCATCCTGCAGGAGATGGAATCGGCCCGGGAGGACGCCCAGGCCCTCTCGGGGCTCGCCCTGGGCAAGGTGAGCCTGGGCTGCATGCCCACCACCGGCGCCCACCTCCTTCCGCCTATCCTGATCCGTTTCCGGAAGGCCCACCCGAAAATCCAGGTCCAACTTAAGGAAGAATCCTCCCCCGACCTGGCGCGGGATCTGGAACAAGGGGAAGTGGAACTGGCCATTATGGACGAGGCGGGTTTGCGGCCGGCTTTGGACTATCAGACGATCTTGACCGAGGAACTGCTCTTGGCCCTTCCGGCCAAACACCCGTCAGCGGGGAAAGGGCCCCTCAGCCTCAAACAGGTGGCGGAGGAGCCCTTTATCCTCATGAAATCCGGCCACGGCTTTCGGCAAATCACCCTCAACCTGTACCGCAAAGCGGGCCTGGAACCCAAGGTGGTCTTCGAGAGCGGGGGCATCGAGACGGTCCAGGCCCTGGTGGCCGCGGGACTCGGCATCAGCCTGGTGCCCCGGATGGTGGCCAAGTTTCCCGGCGTGGCTTACGCCAGCGTTTCTGCCCCCAAGGGGGAGCGCACCCTATCCCTGGCCTGGCGCAGGAAGGCCCGGCTTTCCCCCGCCGCGGAAGCGTTGAAAAAGACCATCACAGCCACTCTTCGTTAAATTTTCCAGGCCTTCTTGAAAAGCGGGAAGGGGCCTTCTTAGACTTGCCAGGCCTTTTATTCCCTTTGAGGGAGGACTCCATATATGAAAATCGGCATCATCGGATCGGGCGTGGTGGCGCAAACCTTGGGAACCAAGCTGGTGGAACTGGGGCATGACGTGGTCCTGGGGACCCGCGACCCCAAGAAACTGGACGAGAAGAAAAACATGGCCGGCAGCCTCAATGAATGGCTGGCTTCCGTGAAAAATAAGGCCAAGGTCGCCATTTTTAAGGAAGCCGCCCAGCACGGGGAACTCTTGATCAACGCCACCCACGGCCAGGCGGCCGTGGAGGCCCTTCACCTGGCCGGTGCGGGCGAGGCGGGTTCCAAGATCCTCATCGACACCTCCAACGAGCTGGACTTCAGCAAGGGCTTCCCCATGGCGCTCGCCAGCGAGGGCCGGTCGGTGGCCGGCAATATCCAGGCGGCTTTTCCCAAGCTCAAGGTGGTCAAGTGCTTCAACACCCTCGCCGCGCCCCTGATGGTCAACCCGAAGATGCTCCACGGCGGGGACCACACGATTTTCCTCTCGGGCAACGACGCGGCCGCCAAGGCCCAGGTGACGGAGCTGTTGAAGTCCTTCGGCTGGACCGATATCCTGGACCTGGGGGACATCTCGGCGGCCCGCGGCCAGGAGATGTACATGGGGATGTGGGTGAGGCTTTACGGGTCGCTCAAGAACGGCATGATCAACATCAAGGTGCAGCGGTAAAGGCCTTGGAGTAGGGATGATTCTTTATACGCCCGCCAACCGGGGGCTGAGGGAGTCTTCCAGAATACCGGACGTTATCGGGATATTAAATTTAAGGCGTGGTTTAAGTTCTTTCGTCGGATGTAATTTAACCTATAATCACCCCGTTCTTTGGTCTGGGGCCGGTAGTCCTGCCGGGCTCGGGTTATCGAGCAACTGGTTATATCAACGAGGTCGGATATGGAAAGGTCCGCGCGTTTTGCCTTGGCGTTATGCCTCCTAGGTTTAGCCTGCTCGACTACCCTGGCCCAAACCTTCAAGATGGACGGGCAATGCGCGACCCAGGCCTCACCAACGCCCCAGGCCGCAGCTTCACCCGAAACCTCGCTGTCTGAGTCCGAGGAGGTTTCCCCGACCCCGACAGCCTTCTCCCAAGCCGTCGCCCCGATGACTTCCGTCAATCCCTCTCCAAGCCCCACGCCCGAAAAACCCTTGGTATTGGCGGGAAGGTTCGGGTTTGGCTACAATCCCGTGAGCGGGTTCTACGAAATGGACTATTGGCTTTCGGAAAAGTCGGCTCTCGACCTGTTGTTTTCCAGCAACACCTACGGCAATCCGAGCTTTGATTTCAATCCCAATGCCACCAGCCAATCCAATGACGGTTGGGGTTTGGGGCTGGTATACCGGAACAACCTCCTGGCACCGGCCCGGAACCTGCGGTTCCAGGGGCTGGTGATAGCGGACTATTCTTATAATGACAACTACCTAAGTAATCTCAACAACAATCTCGTTACAGAAATCTACGAGAACAAAAACGAAAATTTTCAATGGGGGGTGGGGCTGGGGTTTGAATATTTCCTACCCTTTTGCGATTCTCTCTCGCTCCAAAGCGCCTTGTTCTACACTGCTACGGCTAACTTTTACACGTATCGCAATGTTTACAACCCGAGCCAAAGCGGCAATCCGCCGAATTCCAACCAGACCAATTTTTATCTGCGGGTGGGGGACTTTTCCAACAGCGGCCTCACACTGAATGCGGTGAACATCCACTTTTATTTCTAACTTTAAAGAATATTTCAGAGGGGAAAATGGGAATGAAAACTTCAAAAGTTTCGGCAGGGATAATGATCGTGGGTTTGGTGGCTACAGCTTCCTGGGGGCAAACGGCGGGCCAGGGGGTGCCTGGGGCGGTCCTGACGGCCACCCCTGCGGCAACGGCATCGCCCCGGCCGAAGGAAGATTCTTCGGCCCCACCGACCGCCCCTTCGGCGACACCTCAGGTGGAAAAACCCATAACCTTATCAGATAGGGTTGGGGTTGGTTACGACTACATCCGTATCGATGAAGTGCAATACCCCAATTTCTTTACCGGCAACATCAGCGTCTTAGCACTGGACGCCACCTATTGGCTTTCGGAGAAATCAGCCCTGGATTTGCTGGTCACCGGCAATTTTTCTTCCAATCCCGGCACGGATTTCAACGGAAATAGCGTGAATTATCCCGACAACATCTGGGGTTTAGGTCTGCAATGGCGTTATAACATTGCCTCCCCGGCTCGGAATTTATTGATACAAGGCCTCCTGCGGGGGACCTACTGCCAATACAACTTTGAACAGATATGGAACAGTAACAATAACATCGCCTTGCAATTATTCCAGGGCTATTCGGAATCCTATTGCCTCTCAGTAGGTGCGGGGTTTGAGTATTTCCTGCCCTTTTTCGATTCGATTTCCCTTCAAGGCAACATCCTTTTCACGGCCAGTTATAACGACGGCTGGCTCACCTCCCTTTACAATCCCAACCAGAACACGCCCAACTACACCTTGAATTATTCCTATTACCGGACCCTCTTCAGCAACACCGGCTTGAACCTTACCACTCTCACCATCCATTTTTATCCTTAACCGTGATAACGCAAAGCCCGGGGCGCCATCAGCCTTGGGGACCTGAACGGCATGATCAACATCAAGGTGCAGCGGTAAGCCACGGGCATATACCGTTGCGGGCTTAAATATCCTTGATATGCGGGTGCAGGCCCTTGAGGGAAGCCACCACCACCCAAATCCCCAGGCCGATGAGGAAGACCCCGAAAGCCAGCTTCAGCGAGGCGTCCCCCATCTTGTGGGCTAAAAGGGACCCCAGCCAGGCGCCGAGGAACATGCCTAGGGCGATCGAGACGGCCGCTTTCAAGCTGACGTTGCCGTTGCGGTAGTACTCCCATACGGCGGCCAGGCCCACGGGCGGAAGCAGCACGGCCAGGCTGGTGCCCACCGATTGTTCCTGGGTGAACCCGCAGAGGAAGACCAGGGCCGGGACGATCAGCACGCCGCCACCGATCCCCAAAAGGCCGGAAGCCACACCGGCCACGAGCCCGATTCCTAAAAAAACGGCGACCATAAGTCCTCCTTGACGCCCGGTTATCTTTATTTATGACGGGGTTGATTGTACCTTACCGGCCAAAAGAATTATCAAGACGCCCTAAGAGGTGCAAAGCGAATTTATGAAAAAGATGAAATTTGAAGCGCAGGTCTTTGAGGGCCATAAGCAGTTGATCGCCGTCCACCTTCCGTTGGACCCCGCGACGATATGGGGCCAGCAGCCCAGGTATTTCGTCAAAGGGACCGTGAAGAAATGCCGGATGGAAGGCGAGATCGGATATCGCCGGGGCTTCCATTATATGCTCCTGGAAAGAGGCCTCCTGAAAAAGGCATGCCTTGCACCTGGAGATTCGGTCCTCTTCACCCTGGAGTTGCGCAAGCCCTCAGCGGAAGAGCTTTCGGAAAAACCCGGTCTCGCCTGGGCCCGGCTTGTAAAAACCTGAAGGGTTAAGCGGGTTTCCGCGCAAACCTCCCATAGGCCACGAAGGCGAGCAGGACGGCGGGCACCACACCCCAGAGACAGCCCGGAAACCCGGCGTATTTGGCGAACAGCGCGCAGCCCGACAGCTCCAGCAAGGCCAGGAGGATTGCCGCGAAACGGGCGAGTTGGGGCCAGACCAAACCCACCGCGAGTAGGACCTGGAACACGCCGTAAGCGATCCAGACCGGTCCGGGCAAAGCCACGGCCCAGAGCGCTTTGAGTTCCTCATAATGAACGACCACGAAGGCCCCGCCGATCAGGTTCCAAAGAGCCAGCAAGACTTGAAGCACCCATAGCAGAATGTTCATCCCACGCCCTCCCAAGGAGTCAAATTAAAACGGCGCCAGCACGAACCGCCCATAGGCCACGAAGGCGGCGAAGAGGCCCGGCACCAAAATCCACACGAAAGCCTTGAACATGAATTTATTGAATGTCAGGAAATAGACTACGACTGTCTCCACGATCAGGCCGACGGCCGAGCCGGGGGTGAGCTGGGGCGTGGCCTTTATCAAGGGAGGCAGGACCAAGCCCAACGCGAACAAAATTTGGAGCAAGCCGAGGGCTATCCAGCCGGACTTGGGAACAATCTTGAACCAGGCCGGCGGTAGTTTCCCGACATTCAGCTGGTACATTCCACCCATCGCGTAGTACAAAGCCAATAAGACTTGAAGCACCCACAATAGAATGTTCATGGCACGCCTCCTCGAATTTGCCGTCGCGCAACCGGCTTAATTTAAAACCTCAATCAGCTTCCTGGTCTTCAAATGAGCCTTCAAGTTGTACAAACTAAAGGTAGCACTGGTCGCCCCTCATCCTGTCCTTCTCCCGCAAGGGGAGAAGGAACCTGGAAAAAGGCCGATTCCTAGATACCCTCGCCCCTTGAGGGAGAGGGTAGGGTGAGGGGTGATTTTTATCCTCAGTTGTCGGTCTGTTCGTTTAAAGGTTCAATCCGCATCGCCTCCAAATCCTCCGGGTCCATAACCACGTTAATTTCAACTATTTTCCCATTCTCAACAGAGAAAAGGAAAGCCAGCCGTGGTTTTCCGCCGCCGATCCAGGTGGTCCCCACCGAGCCGTTGATGAGCGCCAATTGGGCGCCCACGGCCCGGCCATTAAAGGCCTCCGCGATGGTCCGATGGTCCCCCATCTCGCTTTGGAAGGGCATTACGCCCTTGCCCTGGTTGGCCGCGGTCATTTTGACGGTGGTGTCATCCGCGTAAAGCCGGACCCCGGGATCAAGCAATTGAAGCAGGGTGTTGAAATGGCCCTCGCGGGAGGCGGCCAGGAAGGCCGAGACGATCTCCCGCTTTTTGGCTTCGTCCTCCCGACTTTCCCCGCCACCCCGCACCCGTCGTCTTGCGCGGCTGGCGAGCTGTCGCACCGCGGGTTCGGACCGGCCGACGATGGGGGCGATTTCACCGAATGGCAGGTCGAACAAGTCGTGAAGCACAAAGGCCACCCGCTCGGCGGGGGTCAGCGTGCGAAGGACAATTAAAAGAGCTGAGCCCACGGAATCGGCCAAAAGGGCCTCCTCCGCAGGGTTGGGAGCATAGGCGTTTTGCGGCATCTCCAGGATGTTCTCCTGGAGCGATTCTTCCTTCCGGGTCTTGCGCGAACGGAGCATGTCGAGGCAGACCCGGGCCACCACGGTGGTCAGCCACCCGCCCAGGTTTTCGATGGTTTGGCCGTCCAAGCGCGTCAGGCGCAGCCAGGCTTCCTGCACCGCGTCGTCGGCTTCCCCGTTGGAACCCAAGATCCGGTAGGCCACCGCCCGCAAGCGGGAGCGGTTCTCCTGGAACTTCTCCGCCAGCCAGTCGTTTCCCGCCATTTCGCACTCCTTGAACCATGTCGTAACAACCGCGGTCATTGCGAGGAATGGACTCCGAATAGGAGGCCGTTTATGACGAAGCAACCTCAGTTTAAATATGCTTTTTCCCAAGGAGGGTTGTTTCGGTTTTATTTTGGAACTTGGGTTGCTTCGTCGTAATCAAACCGCTAATCGCGGTTCACTCCTCGCAATGACACCTAAAACGAATCTTTATCCTTTCCCTGTCACCTTAACCTTTTTCGTCCTTACATCTCAATGACGGATCAGAGGGACGGATTGTGACAGGGGACGGTTCTTCAAGAACATGGAAATTCGGCTTTTGAGGGCGGAGCCAGAATGAGGATCACTAAAACCGCCTGAGGCTGTCAGGGGCTAGCCCGCATTGCCACGCTACTTAAAATGTAGGCCCTGCCGCAAGATTTTGCGGACTTCCTTGCAGTAGGTCACTGCTCTTTTGGCTTCCAAGCGGGTGGCTTTTTCACCCGGATAACGGAACAAGACGGAATAAACGGAAGGCGTCCATGAAAGGTTGCCATAACGGTTCCAGGGGCAGGGTGAGTTTCAGGAGGGCTTCCAAGTCATGGATCTTGGGAGGGACAACGCTACCCTCTACCAGACGGGCTTTCAGGTATTTCTCGATGAACTGCTGGGCGTGGAAACAAACAGCGTCAAAATTTGGGTGGTTTCGAACTTTCCATTCGCGCAAGCAAGTGGCATAGTCCGCTTCGGCTTTTTCAACCCATTCCTGGGTTTCACGCCTCATAGACCACTTTGCCGCGGTTGAGCACGTCTTTTAAGAAGGAGTCGCCTGACTTCAGGCGGGTTTTCAGTTGCTCGGGGGAGCGCACCAGGACATCCAGTGGGAAGGGGGAGTCCATGGCTTGGCGGATTTTAACGGCTTGTTGGACAGCCCTCCCCTTGAAAGGCATGACCACCAAAAGATCCACGTCGGAATCCTCGGTCGCGCGGCCTTCGGCGTAGGAGCCAAAAAGAATTATTTTTTCCGGCTTAAAGTCGACGGCGATCTTTAACGCGAAGTTTTTTATTTCTTTTAAATCCGTCATGGACCGGGTTCCTTGTTCCGACAGGATACCAGAACCAATAGGTTCTTCGCCAGCGCGGGTAAGAGAGAGGTCTCAGGGTGAAAGAAGCCTTTTCTTGGCCACGGCTTTTCCTGAACCGGACTTAAAATACCTTTCCAGTTTTCGAGCGTGCGATTCGGTTTCTACTGCGACATAAGATTTTAGTTTGATCGGCCGAAATGGTTTTGTGGAGGTTACTTCGCCGTTTTGGTGGGAATGAAAGCGTCTTTTAAGATCATCGCTGGAACCGACGTAGATGTCTTTGTTTTTCAATTCGAGAAAATACACATACCACACAAAAACCTTTACTGCTAAAAAGTGGCCAGCCACCCGAAGTTGGGAAATTCAACACTGTCCCCCTACGCCTCCTTAAATCATGTTTAAGGAAACAAAGGATGGCCTGCCAACTGTAGCTGGGACATCACATGCTCGCCTGCCTACGCTAAAGCTTCGGCAGGCAACTTTCGCAAACTTTCATAAATTGTTTAAGGAAGCGAAAGTTGGCGGAGAGAGAGGGATTCGAACCCCCGTTACCTTGCGGTAAACCTGATTTCGAGTCAGGCGCATTCGACCACTCTGCCATCTCTCCGTGATCTGTTGAGTTAAAAAAGGCGCGCCGGGTTCCCCGGCGCGCCTTTAAAAGTTGAACCATTGTATCCGAAAGAGGTCTTTTTTCTATCCCCCAAAACCTTGGTCACCGGGGAAAATCATACATCCCGGTAATATAAAATTACATAAGGTTATATGAGACAACCATAAGTCAATTTATTGGACAACCGACCGCCGATGAACCGTCGTTAAGCTATACCCGGAAATCCTGCTAGAAAACGGCTTCGATCTTCACGCCACCGGCCGTCCTCGGCGGGTGGAAACGGAGAAAACAGCGGAGAACACCCGAAACGTATTATGAAACTCGCTGAGCCATATAGCGTGCCGGCGAAGCGCCCAATATTTTCCGAAACATCGTCACAAAACTGCTTGCGTCTTCATAACCCAACTCATCCGCAATAAACTTTACCGCCTTTTTCTGCGAAAGCATCTGGATGGCCAGGATAATCCGCATCTGTTGCCGCCAGCGGCCCAAACTCATTCCAATTTCCCGACGGAAGTGGCGATTCAAGGATCGTTCGCTCATTCCAATATTCTCGGCCCAACGGGAAACTTTCGCCCAGTTTGAGGGATCGGCCATCATCATGTCCGCGATTCGCCGTAAGCGAAGGTCCGTTGGCATTGGCAAATGCAGTTTTTCAACCGGGGCGGCGGAAAGCTCATCCAAAACAATTGATACAAGGCGGGCTTCCCGCCCTTTGAGGGGATAAAGAATAGGGAAGTCCACGCAGCGGGCAAGAAGTTCACGCAATAGGGGCGATACAGAGATGGTGCTGCAAAGTCTTGGCATGCTTGGCAAGGCGCCCGGCTCCACGAAAAGGCAATAACCGGAAACGGGCTTTACGGATTTTACATTGTGGCGCGTGTTAGGTGGGATCCAAACCGCGCACTGTGGGGGCACCATCCACAAACCTTGCTGCGCCTCGCATTTCATCACTCCATACCTTGAGTAAAGCAATTGAGCCTTGCGGTGCTTATGAAATTTTGTCTCCTGGGCGCCGGAGGCGAAGCTAAAGCTGGTCGTCACTACCGTCCGTGGTACGCCATCGGGGTTAACCGGGAAGCCCGACGACGCTCTTCTTTTGGGGATTGTCATATCGAATACCGCCTGGCCGGAATTCGCAATAAATTGGCATAATTGCTTAATGTAACCATACCCGAAAAGCACTAAGGTGCAAACATGAATCTGCAACTCACAACCACAGAAAGGTTTTTTTATGCATTCGGAAAATAGGCGGCATGACGGACGAGGACATCACAGCAGGTATCACGAACGCGGACATCGCGACTCCCAAGAAGGCCGCCCAAGAAGTTTGACGATGGATGAAACATCGGGCCTGGCTCCGGTGGAGTCTCCTGCCAGCGAAGCCCTGATCCAAATCTGCGAAAAGTGCGGGGAAAAACTTTGCCAAACTCCGGACGACAACCCATCACGGACAATGAAGAGCCGGTTGAAGGAAGAAATCCGGGCCCAGGGAGGAAAGGGAAAGTTCCACACCGTTCTCGTGGACTGCTTAGGCGTGTGCCCTGAGGGGACAATCGCCGTGGGAATTTCCCGGACGGAAAAGCCCAATCAGTTCTTCACCTACGAAGTCAAGCCCGAAGAGGCGGCTAAAGTCATTTTAGGAAAAATCAAATTAAGAAACCGAGGTGTGTCATGCCCGAATTACGTTCTCCTACAGCTAAACAAGACGTGAGATCCGCAAGCGCCTTTGTCCTTTTCATTCTCCCATTCATCGCGGGCAGTGGGGCGGCTAACGTCTATTACCACCAGCCAGTACTAGGACAACTCCTCGCGGAGTTTGGGCCTTCGGCCGCCACGCTGGTGGCGACGGCAACGCTATGGGGCTATGGCTTGGCATCCTGCTGTTGGTTCCGCTTGGCGATACGTGGCCCCGGCGCACTCTTATAGTTGCCCAACAAATTGTGTTGGCCGCCGCCCTGGCGGCTTCCGCCGTTGCTCCAAGCCTGATCCTGCTCACGCTGGTAAGCGTGATCGTAGGTACCTTCGCTACCACGGCCCAGCAAGCGATCCCGTTCTCCGCTGAACTGGCCCCGCCGGAATCCCGTGGGCGAGTCGTCGGCCGGACGATGACGGGACTGCTGCTTGGCGTGCTGCTCTCGCGGACGGCAAGCGGGGCGTTTGCCGATATCTATGGGTGGAGGGGTGTTTTCGCCGCCGCCGCTGCCATCTCATTAATCTTTGCCGTCGTCGCCGCGGTTTTCTTGCCGTGGACCCGCCCGGCTTCAACGCTCCGTTACCCCGCGCTTCTTGCTTCGGTGTTCGAGCTTTTCCGCAATGAGCCAGTCCTTCGGTGGGCGACGCTCACGTAGGGCTTCAACTTTGCCGCCTTCAACGCGTTCTGGGCATGCCTTGTTTTGCATCTCGGAAAGGCCCCTTTCCATCTCGGCGCCGGTAGCGCGGGTTTGTTTGGACTGGTCGGCGCGGCAGGCGCCATCATCGCCCCCTTTGCGGGACGACTCGCGGATAAAAAAGGGTCGCGTAAGGTGGTGATCTCGGGTGCCGCGCTTGTTCTTGTGTCGTTTGGCGTGCTCGCTACGTTTGGCAGCACCTCGCTCATCGGTATTGGCCTCGGCGTGCTTGTGCTGGATATTGGCGTGGTCTCAGCGATGATCGCGAACCAGACCCGAATCTATGCTCTGCGGCCAGAGGCGCGCGGACGAATCAATACGGTGTTTATGACAGGTGCGTTTGCTTCCGGTGGCCTGGGAGCGATGCTAGGTACCCGAGGGTTCGCGCTTGGCGGGTGGATGGCCGTGTGCGCGCTAGGAGCGATTTTCGCCTTGGGCGCAGTTATCGCGGCCTATGCCACGCCTGAGCCGCGCACTGCCAAGGGCTGACGCTTTACAGCGGCCGAGGTTGGTCAAGATAAACGTATATGACACGGGAGGGCAGGCATCTGACCGCAAGACAGCAGTACGAAGGATTGGGGCAAAGCCCCAGGAGAAGGGGGTGCACGCAGGCTTTGCCTGGGTACTATCACTTTGGGGATTAACTCTTTGATGGAGAAAAGTGATGTGCCGAGGATCGCCTGGCTTCGCCAAGGCTACGCCAGGCAGGCCAAAGCCAGCCGAGGTCAGGGGGAAGGTTTCCCCCCAAAGGGACTTACTTAACTAGCCTTTCGAAAGTCGAAAGAGATTCCCAATTGGGCGCCGCAAGCCATCGCCACCTTTTGCAAGAAGCTCAAAGAGGGTACGTTACGATAAACGCCGCTTTCCACCCTGGAAATGGCGCTTTGCTTTGTGCCGATTTTCTTGGCCAAAGCCGCCTGGCTCAATCCGGCGTGTTCCCTCGCTTTTTTGACCGCGGCGGCGAGATGGAATCTCTCTTCCTGTTGTTTAATCAAAACCGCCACTTGGGGGTCTTTTTCGAGTTTCTTGAAAAAAGCCGTCGGGTCGTAATAGGGTTTATTCGTTTTTTTCATTTTTTAAAATCTCCTTCATTCTCCTGAAGGCCGTGTCCAGGTCATTTTGAGGCGTCTTTTGGGTCTTCTTTTTAAAGGCGTGAATCCAGAACATTCTAGCCCCTGAGACGACAACGTAAGCAATCCGGTAGTTCCCATCCAAGCCTTTGAATTTGATCTCCCAAAGCTTTCCTTCCAGGTGTTTAAAGACGACGTAGGGATATTTAAAGCCATCCCTTTCGATGCCATCCCTGTGGGTCCTGAATAGGGCCTGATCATCCCTTGAAAGGCCGAGGATAAACTCCTCAACCGGCTTATTGCCGGTCTCGGTTTGGTAAAAGAGAATCTTCAATTTGGAATATAACATTATTGTTATGCCTTGAAAAGGGGATGTTTTTGACTTTTATTCCGGGTTCATAATAGTGATAGTGAATGAGGATTTTTAGAAGAGAGAAACATTAAAAAAAAACGTGGTATAAAAGAGCCTGCGCCGGGCTCCGCCAAGCGCGACCGAATATATTTAAAATCAGCCTTATTTATGAGAAATTATGGAAATGAAAAAAGCCTCCATCGCCCACCTGCGCCGCGAGTACCGAAACCGTGGACTCACTGAAAAAGAGGCCCCCCGCACCCCCCTCCCCCTCTTCGAAAAGTGGTTCGAGGAAGCCCTGAAAGCCCAAGTCTTGGACGCCAACGCCATGTCCCTCTCGACCCTCTCCACCGGGAACAAACCTGCCGCCCGGGTGGTCTTATTAAAAGGTTACGATTCCCAAGGATTCGTCTTTTACACCAATTACCAAAGCCGGAAGGGACGCGAACTGGACCGCAAGCCCTTCGCCTGCCTGCTTTTTTTCTGGCCACAGTTGAGCCGCCAAATCCGCATCGACGGGCGGGTGAGGAGGGTGCCCGAATGGGAATCGGACGAATATTTCGCCACCCGGCCCAGGGGCAGCCAGCTTTCAGCCTGGGCTTCCGACCAAAGCCGGGTCCTCGCCCACCGGGAGGATTTGGAAAAACGAATGAGGAAATTGGAAATTAAATATGAAGGCGGGCCCGTGCCCCGGCCGCCCCATTGGGGGGGATACCAGCTTTCCCCCGAAACCGTCGAATTCTGGAAAGGGCGGCCCAACCGGCTGCACGACCGGCTTTTGTACCGCCGTAAACCGCGCGGAGGGTGGACAAGGGAACGACTGGCGCCTTAGAGGCAATTTTGAATTATAAATTTTGAGTTTTGAATTGTGGAAGTTTCCGGTAAGCGGAAACCTTGGTCGATTAAATCAAATCGAAACGCCAGGCTTTATTGGGTTCTTGAGGAACCATGGAACAAGCGCAAAAAACCGAAACCCGCGGCAAGGTGATCCAAACCGCCAGCATCCTGGCGGTGCTCTTGCTTTTCTACGCGGCCTTGTGGGTTTTGCGCCGCGAGGTGAAGGCCAGCCACTACAACGACGTGCTCCTTTACTTGAGGCAGATCCCGCCGCGCAACTTCCTCCTGGCCTTCCTGGCCTCCCTGGGCAGCTATTTCGCCCTCACCTTTTACGATTTCCTGGGCCTGCGGCACATCCAAAAGCCCCTTTCCTACCCCAAGACCGCGCTCACCTCCTTCATCGCCTACACCTTCAGCCATAACATCGGCGCGTCGCTTTTAACCGGCGGCGGCATCCGTTACCGGCTTTACTCGGCCTGGGGCCTGACCGCGGGCGAGGCGGCCAACGTGCTGGTCACCTGCGGCATGACCTTTTGGGCCGGATTCATGACCATGGGCGCGGTGTTCTTCTTCCTCCAGCCGCCGGAGATTCCGCCCTCCTTGCGCCTGCCTTTCGATCCCTCCAATTCCGTGCTGCCCGCCGGGGTCTTCTGCGTGCTGGCCGTCACGGCCTACCTCTTAAGCGCGGTCTTCATCAAGAAAACCATCCGCATCTTCCGTTGGAACTTTCCCACGCCCACCATCGGCCTGGCCCTCTCCCAGATGGCGGTGGGTTCGCTGGATTGGACCTGCTCGGGCGCCGCGCTTTACCTGCTCCTGCCCCCCAACTCCCTTTCTTTCCCCTCCTTCCTGGCCATTTACCTGCTCTCCCAGATCATCGGCTTCGCCAGCCAGGTGCCGGGGGGCCTGGGCGTGCTGGAAACGGTGGTGGTGCTGCTGCTCTCCCCCAGCCTGCCCGCCTCGGACGTGCTGGGCGCCATGCTAGCCTTCCGCATGGCGTATTACGTGATCCCCTTCGTGATGGGGCTGGTTTCCTTCGCGCTTTACGAGATCAACCGCAACAAGGAGGGTTTCAAGCGGGGCCTGCAGATCCTGGACCGTTTCGCGCCGGACTTCGTGCCGCAGGCCTTCGCCGCCCTCGTTTTCCTGGCGGGCTCGCTGTTGTTCTTCTCCAACGCCCAGCCCGAGTCCGCGGGCCGCATGACGCGCTTGAACGAGTTGATGCCGCTGTGGGTGCTGGAAGCCGCTCATTTCTCCACCGGCGTGGCCGCGGCCCTGCTCCTGGTCCTGGCGCGCGGCCTGCAGCAAAGGCTGCAATCGGCCTACGTACTGAGCCTGGTTTTCTTGGGCGCGGGCGCGCTGGGGTGCCTTTTCAAGGGCTTCGACTACCGGGAGGCCCTGGCCCTGCTTTTGGTTTTCGCGGCCCTACTGCCCTGCAGCCGTTATTTTTCCCGGCGAACCTCCCTCTTCCAGCAGCGCTATCCCCGTTTCTGGGTGACGGCCATCCTCTTCGTGCTCCTGGGCTCGGTCTGGACGGGGGTCTTCAGCTATCGCTACGAGGATTATTCCATGGACCTTTGGACCACCTTCGACGTGGTGGAGGACGCGGCGCGCTTCTTAAGGTCCACCCTGGGCGCCACGGTGACGCTTTTGGTTTTCTCCATCGTGACGCTCCTATCCCCCAGCCAACCGGAAACCGAGTTCCCCGATGCGGCCGGCCTGGCGAAGGCCCTGGAGTCGGCCAAAAAATCCCGCCGGGCCTCGGCGGGACTGGCCCTGGTGGGCGACAAAGCCCTTTATTTCAACCGCAAGAACGACGCCTTCCTGATGTACGCCATCGAGGGCCGCATCTGGATCGTGCTGGGCGACCCGGTGGGCGAGGGGAAGGAACGGGAGGACCTGGCCGTCCGGTTCAAGGACCTCTGCCACCGCAAAAATATGTGGGTGCTGTTTTTCCTGGTGGACCAGGAGCATTTCCAGTTTTACCTGGATATGGGCCTCACCGTGGTGAAGGTGGGGGAGGAGGCCCGGGTGCCGCTGAAATCCTTCAAGCCGGACGCCCTGGCTTCCGCCGACCTGAAAAGCACGCTCCAGCGGTTCAAGGAGAAGGAGGAATACCGCTTTGAGGTGCTCCCGGGAGGACCCGGGCCGGAGCTCCTGCCCCAGCTCAAGAAGGTCTCGGAGGAATGGCTGAGCAAGAACAAAACCCGCGAAATGGGGTTCTCCACCGGGTTTTTCCAGGAAGGCTACCTCAAGCGCTTCCCCCTGGCGGTGGTGAAGCGGGAGGGAAAGGTGGAGGCCTTCGCCAACCTCTTGGAAAGCGGGAGCCGGGAGGAAATGATGGCCGACCTCCTGCGCTCCTCCCACGAGGCGCCGGCCGCCCTGGAGGATTACCTCCTTTTGGAGTCCATGCTTTGGGCCAAGGACAAGGGCATCAAGTGGTTTAACCTAGGCACGGCCCCGCTCCTGGACGCGGAGGAAAGCCCCCTGGCCCCCTTCAAGGACAAGATCGCGCAGATCCTTTCGCCCTACGCCCACGTCTTGAAGCTGCCGGGCCTGCGCAAGGACAAGGAAAGGTTCAACCCCGAATGGTCGCCCAAGTACCTGGCGGCCTCCGCCAACCTGCCGCTGGCCGTGGCTTTCGCCAACACCCAGGCCCTCACCGCCAAGGGCGGCCGCGCCGGCGTAAAAAAATGAGCAGATTAGATCACCGGTCACCGCTCACAGGTCACGGCCAAAGGCAGCGGTTTTCCAAGGTTTTGCTGTCAACTGTGAGCTGTCAACCGTCTGCTACCTTGATGCTGGCCTTCTGCCTTTTAGCCGGCTGCGCGCCGGTGGGGTACGAGATCCGCCACAACGACACGGGCGTCCAGGCCACCGGTGAGGAGGCCATCCAAAACGCCGAGTATTACCTGAAGAGCCGCCCCAACTGGAAGATCGACTGTTCCCACTTCGTGCTGGCCTGCTATCACTCGCCGGAGATGAACCGGTTCTTCGCCAAGTACGGCTACCTGGGCCACAACCTGACCAAGGACATCCGCATCTACCTGGAACACAAGCACACCCGCCGCGCCCACGCCAGGGACATCCAGCCGGGGGACATCATCATTTTCAACAAGACCTACGACAAGAACCACACCGGCCACATCGACAACAGCGACACCGACACCCATTGCGCCATCGTGGCGGGCTTCAAGAACTGGGTGGTGACCTACATCGACGCCTCGGAGGAACGCAAGCCGCCACGCATCCACCTCCGCAAGTTC
>JASHNQ010000049.1 GCA_030041545.1 candidate division FCPU426 bacterium
CAACTCAAACTACATTGACAAGCACCCAAACTTGTTTCGTATGCACTATTTAGTTTTCAAAGACCAATGCCGACAAGCATCCATTCGATGCTTATCCCAGGGATGAGTAGGGACAACAAAACTCATCGCTGCGATGAGCACCGCAATCGAAAACGACTTTTCAGTCACGATTGTCTTGGATTTAAACTTCAAAGAACTTGGCCACAAGCCTTAGTGGCCCGGGGGCAACTTTTATACTAAAACCGCGGCCCTGTGTCAACTAATTATAATAAAAAAACCATTCTTTCAAGCACTTAATGCGTGGGAGAAGTTTGGGCCACGGGCACGCGGGAAGCCTCGGAAATTGGAGTTTTTTCAGTGGAAGATTCTGAAATCCAACTAGAAATAAAATCCCTCGCCTGTCGGAAATTAGTAGCCAAATCCTTAAAACTCTTAATTTTTTTAAGGCGTTTCAGGATATAGTTCGGCCGCAAATAAAACTCCCGATAGGCCCTTTTGCGGGCTTCTTGCAGCTGCTCCAAAGACAGGGTGGGCAGGTTCAAGATTGGCTGGTTCAATTCATACTTGGCGTAATCTTCAGTGGTAATCCAGCCGTTCTTCTTGCCCATAGCCTCCAACTCGGTCTTGGGGAACGGAATGGCGCAATAGAATTGGGCGTAATCCGGGTCTAGTTCTTTGACGTACTGGATGGTTTGATTGATCGTTTCCGGGGTGTCTCCCGGCAAACCAAAAATGATGTGAGTTAAAACCTCGATTCCAGCTTCTTTCGTCAGCTTCACGGCCACCCGGGCTTGTTCCGCGGTGGCTCCTTTTTTCATGTTTTTTAGGATTTCGTCAACGCCCGATTCAACCCCGTAAGAAACGCCGATACAGCCCGAGGAACGCATTTCTTTCAACACTTCGGAATCAACATGGTCCACACGGCTATTGGCCATCCAGCGGATTCTCCTTTCCATCCCACGTTTTTTAATCTCAGCACAGACTTCCATTACAAATTTTTTATTCTGGTTAAAAGTGTCGGACCACATGGTGAAATTACGGATTTGATTCTTTTCTAGGCATTCCTGCATTTCGTCCGCCACGTTCGCGGCGCTCCTTAAGCGGAGCTTTTTCCCGTAATACTGGTAGGCCGTACAATAGATGCAAGAATAAGGACATCCCCGGCTGGTGATGATCAGAGTATAAGGCTCGTTGATGACGGGCAGGGTATAGCGGGCGTTATCTAAAAGGTGGCGGGCGGCGAAAGGCAAATCATCCAGGCTTTCGTTAAAAGGCCGATCCTCGTTATGGACAACGGTGCCATCCTTGTCCTTAAAGGAAATCCCTGGGACTTCAACCAGGCTCCTTCCCTTTTCCAAGGCATCCACCAGGTCCTGGGCCGTCAACTCGGGTTCACGACGGATCACCGAGTCCAACCCTGAGGCTTGAAGCACTTCCTGTGGCAAGGAAGTGGCATGGTTCCCTATCACCGTGAAATGGGCCTTGGTGATGGACCGCATGATATTAATGACCTCGATATCGCTGGTGGAAGTTGCCGTGGACATATTGAAAAGCACGAAAGAGGGCTCAAATTCGAGTATTGCTTTCTTCAGTCCTTCCACATTCACGTCATTGGCAATGCAGTCCAAGATTTTCACTTGATGATGTTGGGCCTCCAGGGCTCCCGCAACCATCGGCAGTGAAATGGGGACCATCACATATTGGAAGGAATTTAAACGCTGCTCACACCGGCCTTCCCGGATATATTTCATTCCCGTGCAAGTGGGCGGATTGACAACGAGCGTTTTCAAAGTTCACCTCCGAGATGAAAAAAGCGGGCACTTCGGTACTAACCCTGTACCAGGAAGAACTTCAATCTTAGAGAGCGGGCAAGCTCTTCACTAATTTCGGGTTAATTATAACTCTAAAAACGGCCCTTTTCATTCCATTCTCTCCCAGGCAAAAAGACACTAGCAGGCTGCTGAAAATGTAAAAAAGAGCTACAAAGCAGCCTGCCTACCCCAAAGGTTCCGTAGGAATCGTGGGAGTTCCGCAAATGTCGTCAGCTGAAAAAGTCCGTTTTATGGATTTTTTCAACAATCTGCTAGAGACGATCCCACTTCCAACAAGCCACTTTCCAGGCGTTGTCATCGCCTAAAAGCTGTTGTTTTTCCTGCCGGCAACGGTCCTCGGCAAAGGGGCAGCGGGGATGGAAGGTACAGCCCCAAGGAGCCTTAGCTGGATTGGGCGGTTCCCCCTCAATCATAACCCACCGCCCCTGACTGGCGGCCAACAGGGCCTTGGTATAGGGGTGGCGGGGGGTTCTTAAAACTTCCTCGGTTTTGCCCGATTCTACGACTGCGCCTAGATACATCACTAAAAGGCGTTGGCTAAGGTATCCCACCACCTGCAAATCATGCGAGATAAACAGGTAAGCGATACCTTTTTCCTGGTTCAAACGAGACAACAAGTTTAAAACCGAGGCCTGAACCGAAACGTCCAAGGAGGACACGGGTTCATCCAAGACGATCATATCCGGCTGGCAGGCCATAGCGCGGGCCAGGCCGATGCGTTGGCGTTGCCCGCCGGAAAATTCATGGGGGTATTTGCTCAAGTCCTCCTCCGTCAACCCCACTTGCGCCAGTAGCCCTTTCACGAATTCCAGCCTTTCTGTCGGGCGGAGTAATCCGTGGACTTCCAGCGGTTCCAGGAGGATTTTTTTTATCTTTTGCCGGGGGTTCAAGGAAGCATAGGGGTTTTGGAAGACCACCTGGAACTTACGTTGATGGGCCCGTTTTTGGGAGGCCGCCAACCCCCTGATTTCAAGGTTATCCCACAAAACCTCCCCCGAGGTGGGCTCAAAGAGCCCCACGGCGCACCGGCCCAAGGTGCTTTTGCCGCAGCCCGACTCTCCCACGATCCCGACGATCTGCCCCGCCCCCACCTCCAAGGAAACCATGTCCACGGCCTTCACAAAAGCCGTGGGCCGACCCCAAAGGCCTCGTTGGACGGGAAAATGCTTGGTTACTTTCCGGAGGGATAAAAGCATCGGGCTTGATGACCTTTCCTGGTTTCCAAGAGTGGGGGCGCGGATTCACGGCACTTCCTTTCCACTCGGGGGCACCGGTCGGCGAAGGCGCACCCCTTGAGGTCCTCAAAGGGAGAGGGCACGACCCCTGGAATGTTGTAAAGCGGCCGACCTTTATGGGAAACTTCCGGTAGGGCCGCCAGCAGGCCTTCCGTGTACGGATGCTGGGGATGCCGAAAAATTTCGCCCGGAACCCCCTCCTCCACCACTAACCCCAGGTACAAAATCACAACCCGGTCGGCATGGCCCCGCACGATCATAAGGTTGTGGGTGATAAGCAGGACAGCCAGCCGCTGTTCCTCGGTCATGCGGAATAAGAGGTCTAAAATCTGGGTTTGGACGGTCACATCCAGTGCGGTCGTGGGTTCATCGGCGATCAAGAACGAGGGCCCGCAGGCGACCGCCATGGCAATCATGGCCCTTTGACACATGCCCCCCGAAAGCTGATGGGGATATTGGCTGAGGAGACGGGGGGGATCGGGCAGGCCTACCTGCGCCAGCAGGGAAAGGGTCCTCGCCCGGATTTCCCCCGTGGAAAGTCCTGAATGGTTCCGTAAGGTTTCGGCGATTTGTTCCCCTATCGGCATCACTGGGTTCAAGGAGCTGATGGGTTCCTGGAAAACCATTCCGATTTCCCGCCCCCGGATTTCCAGCCACTGTTCCCGGGTCAGGTTTCCCAAATCCCGTCCCTTGAATTCAATTTGCCCGCTGGAGATTTCCATGGGCGGCCGGGGTAAAAGGCGCAGGATGGAAAGGGCCGTCACGCTTTTCCCGCATCCCGATTCGCCCACCAGCGCCACCCGCTCCCCCGCCTCCATCCGCAGATCCACACCCCTTAAAACCCATCCCTCACGGCCCGTCGGGGGGTCCCTAAGGGAAACTTTTAAATTCCGGACGCAAAGCAATTCAGGCAATGGAACCCTCTTTCAACCGGCCTACGGCTGTCCTGCCTTTAAGTCAATATGGATTTCACATTTTTAAACTGGATGTCCATGGAGGGATAGTCGATGACGGCGTAATGACCCTCAAAAAAAGGCCCCGGGTTGACCACCACCGTGCTTCCCAACTTGACCATACCTTGACCGGAGGTGGCCCTGCCGCAAAGCACGAGCCGCGGGGAAATTTTTTCGATCAATTCATTGATTAGCAAAATACCGCAATGTTCGTCCCCCGATTTATCCAACCGGCAGACCGGCGGGGAGTAGAAAAGCAGCAGTTTTTCCCCCGGGAAATATTCCACCCGCCTCAAGGCGAATTCCACCCAAGTGCGCGAATACTGCAGGACCAAATCCCGGTTGTCATCGCTCAAGCTCATGTCGCCGCCGAACCCCGATATCATGAACAAGTCCTCGCGATAGATCATTTCGTGGATCGGTCGTAAATTGGGGTAAATATTGGCATAGTTATAAACCGTTTTGAAGTAGAGGGATTCAGGCGCGTCATGGTAGCCAGGCACCACGTAAACCGTCTTCTGCGTATCCGCCAGCGCTAAAAGGAAATCCCGGAGGTGTTCGGCATCCCGCCCGATTTCTTCCTGGATCGCGGGACTGTCCAAGTCGGGTTTGCTATGGAACCGCCGTGCGGCTTCGTATTCCTGGAACCGGATATCGCCTTTCATCGAGCCGCCGCAGTAAAACAAGAGGTCCGGGTCCTCCCTTTCCACGATCGCCGAGACCACGAATAGATGCTCCCGGGCGCCGCAGTAGTCGCTGAAGCACACAAACTTCACGGCTGCCTCCCTTGGTTGGGAATAGATGAATCTTGCGTTTTGGACGGCCTTAATTTTGCTGAAACGTTAACTTGATTGCGACATTCTAAGGGTTCCGATACAATTTTGTCCTAATTAAACTTACAGTTTTTCAACTCCTGATTTTCACCCCCCGGCTTGCCAATAAGCGATAGGATGGAATCAGCCTGATCTGTTTTCTTGATTTTCGGCATAATCCGTGCGGTGCCAAGCTGCCGTAAAAATAATTTATCGGTTATTGGTATAGCACTGATTTATTTAATTCTTTTTCTTCTTTAAAGAAAAATCGGCGCATGTCCAAGTACCAAAATCCTTACTTCACCATGTCCGACGGGACCTTGAAGCACATCCATCCGCTCACCGGCACCGAGGTCTGGACCGTCCCTACCCGGGCCCATCGCCCCTTTTCCAACCGTCCTTTAAAGACGCCCAAGCGGCTGGAAAAGGTGGAAAAGGAAAATTATTGTGACTTTTGCCAAACTGCATATTATCGCACCCCCCCCGAAAAGGCGCGAATTATCCAAACTGCCGACGGCCGTTATCAAAAAATTGAAAAGCTGAACCTCGATTTTCTAGACTCCTCCCATGCCGTTTTCCGCCGTGTCGCCAACCTTTTTGAAATCGTCACCTTCGATTATTGGGTCAAGAACCATGGTTTTGAGCTTTCCGCCGCCCAATCTCAGTGGAAAAAAAACTACCTGGAAAACTCGCGAGGCCAGGAGCAGGTCCTTCGCCTAGTGGACATGAAATTGAACCTTTCGGGAAAACCGCCCGGGGAAATCACCGGGATGACCGCCAAGGAAAAATTGAAGCTAGCCGAGGGTTTTTTCGGCGGCGCGCACGAGATTTGCATCGCAGGACGTCACTACCGTCCCGGCGCCGAGTGGGACAACGAACTTTACTCCTCCGGGGAAATGGCCGCGGAAGAACATTATGAATACCTGCGCTTCACTATCGACGCGATGGCGGACATCTGTGCCAATAACCGTTATGTCCGCTACGTCACCGTATTCCAGAATTGGCTCCAGCCTTCCGGGGCTTCCTTCGACCACTTGCACAAGCAGCTCGTCGGCCTGGACGAATGGGGCACCTCTATCCAGGCGGAAATGGAGGTCGTGCGGGAAAACCCGAACATTTACAACGAATCCATCGTGAATTTCTCCGCCTACCACAACCTGGTCTTCGCGGAGAACGATCATGCGGTCGCCCTCTCCGAAATCGGGCACCGTTATCCAACCCTGGCCATCTATTCCAAAAGCAAAAACACCCGCCCCGACGAGCACGGCCCGGAGGAATTAAGGGGGTTTTCCGACCTCGTGCACGCCTGCCACGCAGCCACGGGCAGTTCCATCCCCTGCAACGAGGAATGGTATTATTCGCCACGGGACGCGGTAAGCGTCATGCCCTGGCATATCCTGATCAAGTGGAGGACCGTCACACCGGCTGGATTCGAAGGCGGGACCAAGATATTCATCAACCCTGTTTCTCCGGCCGCCTTGCGGGATCAAGTGGTGCCGCGGCTTTACGAACTGCGAGCCTTGGGAAAAATCCGTAATCTCCGGATCGCCACCGAGTGTGAGTTAAAACCCAATCCACTCCTTTACGGCCGCCAATAAGGGCATGGCCGTCTTCGGGCCTTCTACCGGACCACCACTAGGCTTTTGGTTTGGATGCCCAAATCCAGTTTCAACCAAAAAATATAAACTCCCGAGGCGACTTCCCCTCCAGAAAGGTTCTTCCCGTTCCAGGTGAGGGTTTGGGTCGCGCCGGCGGAGATAGATCCGTTGAAAAGGGTCTTGATGACTTCCCCGGCCGAGTTATAGATCACCAGCTTAGCGGTCCCGCCATAGGAGGACGAAAAAGTCGTCGTCACTTGTGTGTCTACAGGTGGGCGAAATAGATTATGGTCCAGGGTAAACGTGGCGGACTGGGCCAGCCCCTTGGAAGTTTCCGTTCCCGCCAACACAAGGCATAAGGCCAGGTATTTCCCTTTCACGGATCGGTCCCTTCAGCCAGGCCCAGGTCACAGGCCCTATCAATGAAGTTTTGGCGTTGAAAGGCCCGGGCCGACCACCTATTTTCTTCCCGCGACTTTTTCAATTTTCCCAAACAGACAGCCATGGCCCGGCATAGGTCGGTGCTCCACAGGCCTTGCTCCCATGCCCTTTTGCCGGATCCGGCGGCTTGGCCGCAGAGGCCCATTGAACTTTCCAAAATGGCCTGGCGCGCCCAACCTTCCGCCACATCTGAGTTGCGCTCAACCCATCCCGTAATGACTTTATACCCTTCTGCGGTTTGTTGATGGAAGAGATCTTTATCCATTTCCCCGAAATCCTTCTCCTGCAGCCCAGGCAATTCCAGCAAGGAGGCTGGAGGGGATGAAACCGGGTTATCATTTAAACGGTAAACAATTGAGTTGTCGTAAACCCACCTTGGCGTCATGTAAAGCGCCCAAAATTTTTTGTATTCTTCCTGCGCCATTCCCGCCAATTCAAATTTCCGGCTCCGAAAATACATATCCTCCGCCTCGGCCTTTTGGTACAGGAAAAAAACAACTCCTTCGCGTTTAAGAAGCCGGGCCAGTTGCTCCGCAGTGTGGCACGAAGAGGCCCATTCCAGGAAGATCGGTTTTTTCCAGGCAAAATCCACGAAGGCGGTGCGTTGGAGGGGATAGGCTTGAAAAACCCCGAAGGCGACCACCTTGTCCCTTGCATCCGAATTTTCCTGAATATCATGGTAGGCGGCATAAGTGTCCAAGCTCAGGGAATAATGCCGTTTTAGCCTCAAAAGGTTGTCCTCCATGCCCAACGCAGAGGCGTAAGGGGCTGTTGAATTCAACTGGGCAGAGAGGCAAAGCCAAATGCTGAAAGCCGTTGCGACCCCGAAAAGAATTTTCGGGCCCACCTTTTTCCCTTGGAAGGCCGCCTCCCAAGCCATGGCCGCGATCAAAACCAGCGCGAAGGCCCCACCGGAAGCGTGCCGCAGGTTGGTGCAGAACAAAATCCATCCCAGGAAGAAAACACCGCTGAATAGGAACAAAAAAGTTCCCAACCGGCTTTTAAGCGCCTTCCATGCCCATGGCAAGGCCATGAAAACCAGGGGTGTCCAAGCCGCAGCCACTGCGTTGTCCGGCGTGAAAAAAACCCTCCAAATCAGGCCCAGATGCCCTGCAAGCCCCAAGCCTTGGGGCAATCCCGTATCCTGCCAGAGACCTTTTTCCATTCCTGGTCCATAGCCAAAACTTGTCCCAAAAATGAAAGTGGCTAAGGGGTAAAGGGGGTTGCCGAAGGCAATCCAGTTTTTAAAGAACCACGGAAAAATCGGTAGCGCGAAAAACGTGATCAAGGACCAATGAAGCTTTAATTTTACTTTTTCAATGAATATCTCATAAAACCCAAGAACAACGACAGCAATAATCGCGAATACCGCCGTATATTTAACCGTAAAGGCAAAACCCAAAAAAAACACTGCAAGGGAAAGCCAAGCCTTGTTTTGGGGCTGCTCCATGGCTCTCCAAAGGCTATAAAGAGCCGCTCCCTCGAACAATGCCAAAAAACCCTCAACATAACCCCAAGAAAAAAGGGCTAGGAAAAAGGGGCAGGTCCAAAAAATCCAGTTCGCGGTAGTTCCTCTCCCACCCCATTCCTTGGAGAAAAGGCAAATCAGCCCGCACGCACCTACCGCCGCCAAAGCGCTGGACATCCTTGAAAGGCTCTCCCCCCCCAGGCTCCAAAAACCGGCCAGGATCAGTTCCGCGGCCTTGGGCATATCCCCCGTGTGGTTGGTCCAATGAAAAGGAATCTGGTGAAGCCTGGCGATTTCCTTGGCGTAGCGGAAGTGGTCCAAAACCGCGTCCCAAACAATGGGAGCGGAGAGGTATTCCGAAAGCCACAGGAGAAGGGGCAAAGCCAACAACAAAACAGTTTTGTTTTTAGGGGGTCCTTTCCAAGAATCGGAAACCGCCCTCCACTCAGCCCATCCCCGCCCCAATGCCGGGACGAAGAAAAGGAAAACCAAAGGCCCGTAAAGGATTTCGTTGATACCCAACCCGAACACGTAAAGGGAAAAAAAACAAAGGGCGAGAAAAAATCCAAACCATTGGGCGGATTTGTGGTCGAACAGGGGAAAGAGGCGCCTTTGAAAAAAATGAGCCCACCCCAGGAAACCCAGGCCCAAGGGGACTAAAAGAAAAAAGGCGCGGAGCTTATCAGCTCCCAAAAACCAAAAAAGTGAAAAATCCCATTGGGTGTCCTGTAAAAGTCGGAGGGAGGGGAAAAAAGCGTGAGAGGCGTTCCCATAAAAACCAACGCCATAGACGAACAGTGCGAGGATGAAGACGGAAGCCAGGATTTTAACCAACCCATCCACCTTTATCCGCCAGCATTCCCTGAACGGCCCTATTCCGAAAGGGTTGATTATCAGGGGTTGCCCGTTATAATACGCTTCCTCGCTTTTTCAGGAAACCTGCTTTTTCAAGCGAAGCCCGGGTGGTGGAATTGGCAGACACGTACGCTTGAGGTGCGTATGGGCGACCGTGCGGGTTCGAGTCCCGCCCCGGGCACCATTTACATTAAAAGCCACGAAACAAAATGTTTCGGGGCTTTTTTCATTTATTTTAAGGACTCGGATCCATGGGAATGGATTGGGGGAAACGGGAGTTCCCTCGTCTTTCAAAGGGGTACGTTGGGGCTTGGCCCCCTACGAACGAAGTGGTTGAATGCCCCGCCCTGAGCACCATTTTCACATCTTCCTAGTGAATGAACTTTTGGGAATCTTCACCATTTGTTAATTCAGAAGTTTCTCTACAAGATCCCTGAAGGACGCAAAGCTGTAATCGGGGTCCTGGCATTTCCCAAAGCCGTATTCGACAAAGGCAAAGGGTATGCCGCAGTCACGGGCGGCCCTTTGGTCGCCCTCCGCATCACCCACCATCAGGGGATTCCGCAAGCCGTTGCGTCTCGCCAGGTCCCTCAAATTTTCCGTCTTCGTCCGACCGGTATTCCCCCAGCATTCGAAATCCCGAAAAAACGGGCCGAACCCGCTCCACTCCATAAAGGTTTCGACGTACCCCGCCTGACAATTGCTGACAATGAAAAGGGAATATATCCCGGCCAAGTCACGAAGTCCCTCGCGGACTGCGGAATAAATCAAACCGCCTTTTTCACGGACCATTCGGTTGTCTTCTTCGATGGTTTCGATACATATTTTTTGGATGGTTTCTTCAGGCAAGCCTTTGAAGGTTTCACGGATGCAGGTTTCGTGGGGCTTTCCGGTCACGGCCCGGACATCGGCCGCCGTAATGG
Organism: candidate division FCPU426 bacterium; assembly: GCA_030041545.1. Taxonomy (GTDB): domain Bacteria; phylum Oederibacteriota; class Muellerivitia; order Muellerivitales; family Muellerivitaceae; genus JAJPJW01. The sequence continues at coordinate 10,118 of JASHNQ010000049.1, forward strand.
CTCGAAAGGAAATTCCATTGCGGATGGCCACGTTATTCCACGCCATGGAGCAGGTATGGCAGGTATCCCAAAGGGTCCCATCCAGGTCAAAAATCAACGAATCAAACCGGTCGGGCATCGGTTATTTCAATTTTTCCTTCAATGCCAAAGCGTCCGGATTATCCGCTTGAAAGGAGAAGGCGATTTTCAGGTAGTAACTGGCGTCCTTCTTGCTGCCCATGTCCAAAAGGGTTGAGGCCACCGCGGCGTAATAGCTGGACCTCATGCCTTTGATGTCCTTGGATGGCACCTTTTTCTTTTGAAGCTCGGCAAAAAACGCCCCGGCTTTCTGGCCCAAAATCACAATCTGGCCTTTTTTCAGCAGCTCCGGCACTAATTCCGTGTTCAATCTCGTTGCAGACGCTTGCGCGTCAAGGGGCTCATCCCACCAACCGTTTTTGGAAGGGTGGCTGGGTTTAGGCGCTTGGGGGACGGAAGCCACCGTGGCCGCGTTCGAAGCAGGCTGGGGTTGGGCTATAGAATCTCCCGACCATCCGGCCAAACCACCTACGGCAGGCTTCGCCTCGCCGAAGCCGTCCTTGGCGTCGTTCCAAGTCAAGACATGTTCGGCCTCGCCCTCGTCCTTTGGAACGGCTTTGGAAGAACACCAAATGTCAACACCCTCGAATTTCGCGAAACCTTGGGGAGCAACGGCGTCCAGCACTTGTTTCATTTTCCCATCCTCATAGACGAACCCTTTTAGGACCTGGCTTCCGTTCAAGTCGTCCCTCAGGAATACCAGGACGGGGGCCTTCTTTTCGGGGATTTTAAAAAGCCTGATCCACTGGATCGTTCCACCCTCGTCCTGGAAGCCATTTTCATATTTTTTCTGGTCGGGGTTGTAAAAGCAGACGTTGAACGTCTGGTTATGGGGCTTATCCAGTTCGTTCACTGGAGCCGATTGGCGGTAAATGAGCAGCAGATCTTTTTGGCCGATGCCGCGGATATCCTCAAAATCGAATAAGCCTTTGCTATCGATCGTTCCATCTTCATCCAGCCAAGGGAGGTTTTCCAAAAGGTGGTCCGGCGGTAGGATGGAATCCATCCACTGGTTTTGGGCCCCAAGCCGGCCGGTCATCACAACGAAAAACCCCAACCCGAAGAGTATTGCTTTGCAGGAAATCCTCATTGTTGTACCTCGTAAAAACAGGCTAAGGTTTCAGCCAGCCTGCCTTTAAATAAAACTCCACCGTCTTCCGTATCCCTTTTTCAATATCCATCCGGGGTTTGAACCCCAATTCCCGTTGAATCTTCCGGCTGTTGCAAACCCAGCCGGGAGCCCTCCCCTCCTTGACTTTGTCGCTGCTGACAATGGGAGGGAGAAAGGATTTCCCCGTCCAACGGGCGGTCCAGTCCCCCAATGAAGCCACTATTCTAACGATTCCTAATGGAACATTGAAAGTTTTATACGTTTTTTTCAGGGTCTTCCCGATTTGGGCGGATAATTCGTTCCAATCACAACTTTTTCCATCGGAAACAAAGTAAGTTTGGCCCTTGGCCCTGAATGAATGGGCGGCCAAGAGGATGGCTTCCACCAAGTCGTCCACGTAGATAAAACTGACCCTTTGAGTACCGTCCCCCCCATTGACAACCAGCCCCTGGCGGACCCTTTTGAAGTATTCAAAAATGTCCGTTTCCCGGGGCCCATAAACGGCACCGGGCCTCAAAATCGTCACTTCGAATCTTTTTCGGAACGACAGGGCCGTTTCCTCGCCCATCCGCTTGGTTTGTCCATAAAAACTCACGGGACGACAACGCGTGCGCTCGTCGATCTCCCCGCCCTTTGGCGACGGGCCTGCGGCAGAAAGTGAACTCACGTAAACCAGCCTTTTGACTCCCTTTTCTCCCGCGGCCGCCTCGCAAACGTTCCTCGTCCCTTCCACGTTGACCTTCGCATAAGCCGAAAAGTCCGCACCCCTCAAGAGCCCAGCCAAGTGATAGACGATCTTGACACCCTTTACGGCTTTCCGGATGGATTCCAAATCCGTCACGTCACCATAGCACAATTCCATGAAGGAGCTTGGTTTGAAAGGAAGCCGGCTCGTGGGGCGGACCAATAGTTTGACGCGGACCTTACGGCGGGCGATGGCCTCAGCAAGGTGGCTCCCGACAAAACCGCTGGCCCCGGTGATTAGGGAAGATGTTCGTAAATTCACATGAGTCTTCCAAAAAGGATGAGAGGGCTTGGTTTTCAGCTTATTCACCCCAAGGCCACGAAAAGAGAATACGGGGGGCGGTTCCCAATGGCAAAATGTTTGAATCGGAAGGGGGCCTACGTTTATAATGCCCCTCACTTTGCCCTGAATTTTAAGGGGCCTTCCAAGGCCCCTGGGCCGGATGTCTTTTACCATAAAAACGCCCAATCGTCAGCCTTTGGTTAAAACACCCATGAGCACTATTGAAGAGGTGTTTCCCTGAAACTTCAGTCTTCGGCATTGTTACTTTTCCGTAAACAGATGCTCATTTTTAAGAAATCAACGAGGGATCATGGACATTTTCAATAAAGCCAATAATTGGACCGCTGCGGACGATGTTCGGAAGGCGGGCGTCTACCCTTATTTCCGGCCCAACACTTCACAGCTGGGCACAGAGGTCACTATTGGCGGCAAGAAAATGATCATGGTGGGTTCCAACAATTACTTGGGACTCGTCACCCATCCCGAGGTCCTAGAGGCTATGATCCAGGCCATCCGCAAGTATGGCTCGGCCTGCACCGGCTCCCCTTTCCTGAACGGCACCCTGGACATCCGGGTGGAATTGGAGGAAAGGCTCGCAGATTTCGTGCGCATGGAATCGGCGCTGGTTTATTCAACCGGCTTCCTGGCCAATCTGGGGGCCCTCTCCACCATTGCTACGCGGGGTGACTATATCCTCTCCGACCGCGAAAACCATGCCTCCATCGTGGACGGTTGCAAGCTTTCCTTCGCCAAGACCGTCAAATACGAACACAATAACGTCGAAGACCTGGAAAGGGTCCTTGCCAACCATAAAGGGAACCCCATGTTGATCGTCACTGACGGCGTCTTCTCCATGGGAGGCGACGTCACCGAATTACCTAAGATTGTAGAGCTAAAGAAGAAATATGGGGCGCGGCTAATGGTTGATGAAGCCCATTCTCTGGGTGTCCTAGGTCCCAACGGCGAAGGAACTGGAGCCCATTTCGGGGTTCAAAAGGATGTCGATATGGTCATGGGTACCTTTTCCAAGTCCTTGGTTTCCATTGGGGGATTCATCGCGTCCACCCACAAGGTCATCGACTATTTGCGTCATAACAGCCGGCCTTTGATCTTCACCGCCAGCCTTTCCCCCGCCGACACGGCGGCGGCCCTCAAAAGCCTCGAAATCATAAAGCGGGAACCCGATCGCAGGGAGCGCCTCTGGGCCATCATCCACCGTATGCGCTCCGAGTTCAAAGCCATGGGGTGGAACACACTCAACACCAACTCGGCCATCATTCCCCTCATGGTGGGAGACAATATGAAGACCTTTGCCATGACCAAGGAACTGGGGGAAATGGGGGTTTTCGCAACGCCTGTCGTCTCCCCGGCTGTTCCACCCGAATCGACGCTCATCCGCACCAGTTACACCGCGACCCACACCGACGCCCAACTTAGTCACGTCCTAGAGTGCTTCCACAAGGTCGGCCGAAAGTACGGCATTATCCCTTCCGGCGTGCCCGTCTGAACTTCGGCCGGGTTACACCATGGTAACAGAAATGAAGAAGGGATTTTTTATCAGCTCTATTCGTGATTTTTGTTGTAATCTAGGGTCCCTTATCCCTTCGACTTAAATCAAAGCCAATAGCGTCTAAAGTAAACCGTAGAATTTAATTCCATTTTGGTTTCTATTGAAGGAGGAGCCAATGGCCGTCGCGATGGAATCCGTTGGATCGGAAAGAACTGAAACCGGCAAAATCGCCGTGGCCGTGAAACAAATCGATTTGAACGACAAAAAAAGCATTGAGGCCTTCCTGCATCTTCCCTGGAAAATCTACGTGACTCCAGACGGCAAGCGTGACCCCAATTGGGTGCCTCCCTTCCTGGACGACCAACGCAGCCTCTTGAACCCCGCCAAGAATCCCTATCATCAGCATTCCCGTACGCGGCTTTTTATGGCTTACAACGACAAGGGCGAACCGGTAGGCCGCATCTCCGCCAGCGTGGATGACAATTTCATCAACTTTCACAATGAAAAAATAGGTTTCTTTGGGTGGTTCGAGTGTATCAATGACGCCTCCGTGGCCCATGCTTTATTCCGGGAGGCTGAAAAATTTATGAAGGAGCAAGGCATGGTGGGTGCCCGTGGCCCCGCCAGTTTCACCTCGAACGACGACTACTTCGGCTTCCTGCTCGATGGCTACGACTCCCCCGCCCGCATTGCCATGACTTATAACCCGCCCTACTATCTTTCGTTGGCGGAGAAGTGCGGATATCTCAAGGCCAAGGACCTTTATGCCTGGTACCTCCCTGCCGAAGGACCCCTTCCCGAGCGCATGGTCAAGATCGCCGAGCGCACCATGAAGCGCGAAAACATTACCGTCCGCCCGCTGGACATGAAAAATTTCGACCGGGATACAAATATCGTCCGGGAGCTTTACAACAAGATTTGGGAGAAAAACTGGGGATTTGTCCCCTTGACCGAGGCCGAGTTCCAATACCAGGCCAAGAAACTCAAGGATATTATCTGGCCCGACTTCATCCATATCGCCGAGGTGAACGGGAAGGCCATCGGTTTCAACCTGGTGGTTAAGGATGTCAACCAGGCCCTGATCAAGATGGACGGGGAGCTCTTCTCCCTCCACGATCCTTTCGCCCTTTTCAAGTTCTTTTTTACCAATTTCAACGACACCCGTGAAATGGCGATGGGAGTCCATCCCGATTACCGTAAAAAAGGCCTTGAGGTAATCCTTTATCTGGAAGCCCTCAAGACCGGCATCAAGCGCAAGATCAAAGGCGGGGAGCTCTCCTGGACACTAGAAGACAATGAAGGGATCAACAACGGAATCGCTGCTATGGGCGGGAAGATCATCAAAAAATACCGAATCTATGAAAAAACCCTTTAAAAATTTCCCACGAATCCGGGCATAATAAAAATTACGCCTGAGCGGTAGATGGGCCCAGTGGGGAAGAGGCCCCACGCCCCACGGCGGAACGCAGCATCTTCACCAGGGTATCCCCCTCGAAATGACCTTTGACGAAGAAATTCTTGGCGCCTTTGCGCAAGGCCTCGAGGGCCAGTTCCGGGTCGTTGTAACCGGAAAGCACGATGATGGGGACCTTGGGCTTCAACTTATGAACCCGTTCCAGCGGCTCCAGTCCAAGGAAAATGGGAAGCGATAGGTCCAGGAGAACAGCGTCGACCTTTTCCGCTTGGAGCCGCTTCATGGCCAAGTCCAGGTCGGTGGCTTGGATCAACTCGAATTCCCCCGACCCGGATTTTCCCAGCGTCTCCACAAGCAAGAAAACGTCGGCCCGGTTGTCCTCGACCAAAAGAACCTTAATTTTTTTATCTCCTGTCGTTTTTTCCACTACTGCCCTGTCGATCATGGACACCTCCCCATCTGCTTTCTAGTTGCACCTGTTCCGTCATTCAAAACGAAAACCCTGCATATAAGTCCACCCGGATGGATTTATTTTCTTCGACGAACCTTCCTCGGGAAATTCCCCATGGTCCCTAAGGCTTCCGGAACCACTCCACTGGGGCCAAACTTGAACCTGCTTAAGCGGTGGATGGAAACCCGGCGTAATAACGGAAAGCCCGCACCAGGTTTTTTGCGTCCAACCATTCCTTATTAAAAAAACAGCAGGCCCCCAGGCGTAAAGAGTGGACCGCCAGCCAGTCGGCATAAACACCCGTAAAAACGATAACGGGTGTTCGAGGAGCAACTTCCTTCACCCTTTCGAGTGTTTCCAAACCGGAACTTCCCGGCAGGAAAAGATCTAAGAGGATCAAGCCAATTTCATCCGTTGAAACGCGCCGCAAACCCTGTTCCAAGGTTAGCTCGTGCACCAAGTCGAATTGATTTTCCATATAAGGCTTTAACGCCTCTTTCAATAAGCGCGCATCGGCCGGGTTGTCCTCGATTGCCAATACCCTTAATTTCTCCATTTCTCCTCGTTCAAACACGTCCATCCAACAATGATTCCCCTTGTTTTTACCCTACCACTTTTCTTGTTCTTAAATCTTCAATAGTCCCTAAAAACCCTATGATTGTAGGAACAGATTGGAAGAGATGCACGGAATTGCCTTAAAACACGGTATCGTGCTCAGTTAAAAAACTAACACCCTAAAATTTTCCAAACTCGCAGTTAAGGAAATCGCATAACCCAATTCAGATATTTTGTCGCTTGCAAATCTTTCCGCGGGGAAAAAGTTCATCTTCGAGCATTATCGTTCTTGAAAAAGCCGGACAACGCTTGGACTTCGGAGGACGCTCGGCCGTTTTGGGGACCTTAACAATTCATTGGACCTCTTAAAAAGTCACAAAAGCATTATTTCAGGGTATTTTAACGACGAAAGCCCCCACAACCAAGACAGCTGAAATTGAACCCGTTAGCCAACCAAAATCGACCCAAAGGCATAAGGCGAAACAAAGAACGAACGGTTTTCTCAAACCTAAAAGGATTCGCTCCGTCAAGCCGATAGCCAACCCGCCAACCGACGGGTTGGATGTTTTATCGGACGATTGCGCAAATTCAGTGCCATGCGCCCTCAAATCGACTTTTTAACGGATTTAAAACTCTCCTTAAAAAACGAGCTGTCCGGAGCCTGTCGCATAACCCCCTGAAAAGGGGTTGAAAATAAAAGGAAAAGGAGTAAGAGAGAGAAAGGGGAAACAAAATTTTCAGGAGGAACCTTCGTGGCCTATAACTTCCATCCTTGTGAGCGAAACCAAATGATGCTGATGCCGCCGTCGTTGGAGGAATGGCTGGAGGAAGGGCACCTGGCGCGGTTTGTGGTGGATGCGGTGGAAGCCATGGATTTGAGGGTTTTGTACAAGAACTACCGGGAAGACGGAATCGGAAACACGGCTTATGACCCGGCGATGATGACGGGAGTGTTGTTGTATGGGTATTGCGTGGGAATCCGGTCATCGAGGCGCATGGAGCAGTTATTGGGACAGGATGTGGCATTTCGGTACTTGGCGGCTAACCAGTGCCCCGACCATGCGACTTTGGCCAGGTTCCGGCAGGAGAATGAAAAAGAATTAGAGGGGCTATTTATCGAGGTTTTGAGACTCTGCGGGAAAGCGGGGCTGGTGAAGGTGGGAGTGGTGGCGCTGGATGGGACTAAGATCAAGGCTAACGCGGCCCTGGAAGCCAACCGGACGACGGAAGGGATCGAGGCGGAAGTGAGGAGGATGTTGAGGGAAGCCGCCGAGGTGGACGATACGGAAGACAAGAAATACGGAAAAGACAAGCGTGGGGATGAGCTTCCGGAAGGGCTCAGGCGTAGCGAGGATAGGAAAAGGCGGCTGAGGGAATGCAAGGAAATGCTTGAGGAAGAAGCAAAAAAAGCCAGGGAGAGGCAAGAGGCCAAGATCGCCCAAAGGGAAAAAGAAGAGGAAGAAAGCGGGGGAAAGAAGCGGGGGCGCAAACCCTTGGACCCTGAGGAAGTGGTGGACAGGGAAGCCAAAGCCAATATCACGGACCCTGAAAGCCGGATCATGAAGACCCGCAAGGGGTATGTGCAGGGATACAACGCGCAGGCAGTGGTGACGAAGGAACAGGTCATCGTTGCGGCCCAAGTGACGCAGGAAGAAAACGACGTGAACCAATTGAGGCCGATGATGGACGCCATGGGGGAAACACTCAGGATGGTGGGGGTGAAGGAAAAGGTGGAAACCCAGCTGGCGGACGCCGGATACGGGATGAGCGAGGAAAGCCTGAAATGGTCGCTGAGGCAGAAGACCTTGTTCCTGATCGCCACGCAAAAGGATTGGAAACAAAGGAAGGCGGCCCGACAGGCACCCTTACCCCGGGGTCCGCTACCCAGGGGGATGACGGCGAAGGAACGAATGGAACGAAGGCTGCTAACCACTCGCGGACGAAGGCTTTACAAGATGCGAAGTTGGATGGTCGAACCGGTCTTTGGGCAGGTGAAGGAAGGGCAGGGGTTCCAGAGGTTCAGCCGGAGGGGTAAGAAAGCGGCCCAAAGCGAGTGGAAAATCCAGGCGGCCAGCCACAATCTCCTCAAGCTATGGCGTAGTGGAAGAAGCTGGAACTAAGAAAAGGCCGGGGCCACCGGTTTGGCGGGGTTATCCCCTGCCGATCCTAGGCCTGAATTTGAATTATGCGACAGGCTCTCCGGGATCTTCAAATCCCAAAGATTATCCCCAGCTCCAGCGGCATCACCACAAGGGGGCTGTCGGTGGAACCGTAAGCGGCGAAAGAAGAGGAGAGGAAATCGTAAGTGACCCTGCCTTGGAGGAAAGTTTCCAAACCCGAACCCAATCCCATTTCCAACCCAAATCCTCCCTCCACCAAGAAATCGAATTCATAAGAAAAAGGGATATAACCGTAGCCGGTGTTCACATCGATAATGGCGCCTTGGTCGCTTCGGTATTCGTTGTATGCGATTCCCGGGCCGGCGAAGAAATAAGGGCTGAAATTGCCGTTGAAAAGCCGGTACCGTGCCCAAAGGGCCGCCTCAATCAAGGTAAAATTATTGCCCTGGGTCAAGTTGTCATTTTTGGAACCAAATAGGTCCAAGTTCAAGTCCAACCAAATGGAAAAATTGTCCGTGACCCGGTAACCGCTGCCCAAATCCGCATCGAAACCGGAAGTATAGGCCGTCTGGATATTCGGGCTTAAGGGAAGGCCCAATCCCAAGGCCGCTGAAGTGATCCAACGCGAGGGCTTCTTGGGTTTCAGGGTTTCCGGCACGACCCCCGCGGCTTGAGGCGCCCAAGTGGGAGCCACCATGGGAGTGGCGGTAGGCGTGGCGCTCGAATGGGGAGTTAGGAGTAAGGGATTGGGAGTCGAAGTCATTGTGGGAACAAAAGCAGGTGATGGAATCACCTCGGATGCGCAGAATCCTACCAACGGCGTCCACCCGTTCACAAAAATCCACAAAAGCAGTGTCCCCCGTAATCCCGTGTTCATGTTCAGTAGTGTAACCCAGCTCCAGATCAATCACAATCAAGGCTGGATTTTTCGACGAGCCTAGTGAAAATAAGGAATCCCAAACCTAAGGACGGAACATGCCAACTAAGCCTTATGAAATGCTGATACGAGAATCCCATCTGGACACTTTCGGACATGTCAACAACGCCGCTTACCTCACGCTCTTCGAAGAAGCCCGGTGGGATTTCATTACACGAAACGGTTACGGCCTTCAACGGGTCCAGGAACTCCAACAAGGGCCTGTTGTGCTGGAATTGAGCATGAAATTCAAGAAGGAGATCACTCTCCGGGAGAAAATCAAGATCACCCTGGAGCTTTTGGAGGCCAACAAGAAAATCAGCCGTTTCCGCCAGGAAATGATTAAGGAAGACGACACGGTCGCCACCGAACTGGAATTGACTTTTGGCCTTTTCGATCTTAAAACCCGCCGTTTGATCGAACCCACCCCCGCATGGAAAAAGGCCATAGGTCTCTCTTAATACCTCTTATGTTGGTTTTTGATAGGGCTTGGCGGTGAAATAACTTAATCGTTGCTTCTACGCAAAACCTGCCCGGGATACCGTCCCGAAAAACCGTTTTTAAAATCAAAGACCAATTGTCCGTTGATGAAGACCATCTTTACGCCCGTGGGGGGCACCCAGGGATTGACCGCCGTGGCATGGTCTCCGATGGTCTTCAGGTCGAATACCACCACGTCGCCCCAATCCCCTTCTTTCAGCAATCCCCGGTCCTTCAGGCCCAAAAGCCTGGCAGGCTCCTCGGTAAGCCGGTTGACGGCCTCGGAAAGCCGGATGACCCGCTTGTCCCGAACATAGGTGCCTAAAAGTCGGGCAAAGGCCCCGACGTCGCGGGGATGGGGAATGCTGTCGCTGGAATCCGATCCAAAAAGGATGAAAGGCGCCTGTATTTTTTTGATCAGGCCCTCTTCCGATAAGCCGTGGTAACAAATCTTGACATACTCCCCATTCTCGATGAGCAGCGCCAAAACCGCCTCTTCCTCCGATATCTTGCGCTGCCGGGCCAAGTCCGCGATGGTGTCGCCCAACAGGCTCTTGAAGGCCTTGGAACGGACACGGGTAATCTCGATTTTGTCCCCTCCTCCGTATTCTTGCAGGCGTTTGTGGATCAAGGCCAGGATGTCGCTGGTCTTCGAGTTGCTGCGGTAATAGCCCAGGTTGGCGTCTTCGGGTTTCAAATAGAGGAACTGGTAAAGGGGTATCTGCACCTCATTGCCCCAGAAATCGTAGGGATAAACCGTGGCGTAAACCGGCTGCCCCTTTGCACCGGCCTCCTCCAAAAGCAACAGGCCGCTTTCGGTTTGGTCCCAATTGCTGGGTAGTTTGAACAAGAGGTGCTGGATAACCACGGGTACCTTGTCATCCTGACCCAGTTGGATGGCTTCCTGGATGGCTTCCAAAACGCTGGAACGGTAATTACGGATGTGGGTGTAATAAGCGGCGTGGGGAAAACGGGAAAGCACCGAGGCCAAATCTTCCAGTTCGGCGGGTTGGCACCATTCACCGGGTTCGTACCCCAGTCCGCTGGAAAGGCCGAAAGCCCCGGCCTGGAGGGCCCCTTGCAAAAAAAGCTTCATGACGGCCATTTCCTGGGGCGTAGCGGGATTTTGACGGTTGGTTTTGACGAACCAATCCCGCAGGGTACCTTGGCCGATCAAGGTGCCCAGGTTCAAAAGGCCCGGGTGCTTTTGGATTTTGGAGAGGTTTTTGTCCACGTCCAAAACGGAAAACCCGCAATTGCCCGTGAGACCCGTGGTGATCCCCTCTCGGATAGCCCTTTCCTGGGCCTGGAGGGTCCAAAGCAAGTCGTTATGCCGCAGAATGTCGATAAACCCCGGAGCCACCACCAGGCCGGAGGCATCCACCACATAATCGGCCTGGGATGCATCGATATGACCGATTTTTGCGATTTTTCCCCCATCCATAGCCACATCCCCCTGGTAAGGCGGCAATCCCGTGCCGTCCACGACCAGGCCGTTTTTAAGGACGATGTCGTAATGGGGGTCATCGGCAAAAGCGACGAAAGCAGGCGATAAAAGCAGGGTAAGAAACACTAAACGGGAAACTTTCAACCCATCACTCCAGGGAAGGTTTGAAACTTGAGAGTATAGAAGGGCCGCCGAAGGACTTCAACCAAGCATTTCCTCCAAATGATGGGAAAAAATCAATCCTTTTGAAGGATGGATAAAAACCCACCGTCGTGATCGGCTGTCGGCAAAAAAGTAAGCCCCCACTGGTCTTTCAAAATCTCAAGATGGTTTTCGAGCGCCGGGGGAATAACAACCTTATAGCCGGAATGGTCATTTAAAAAAGCCTGAACCACTTCTTGGTTTTCTTCCCTCTCTAGCGAGCAGGTACTGTAAACCAGATATCCCTTAGGATAAAGGTGGCCCTGGGCTTCTTCCAGCAGCTCCCTTTGTTGGGAACCATGTTCCAAAACGCTCTCCGGTGAAATCTTCCACCGTAAGTCCGCCCGGCGGGACAGCACTCCCGTGCCGCTGCAAGGGGCATCCACCCAGACCAGGTCGAATTTCTGGGACGGCGGAAGTTTGGCCGCCTCACCCTCATAGACCTGGACCTGTTTTAAGCCCGTCCGCTTCAGGTTTTCCGCCAGTTTTTTCCGCCTTTCCGGGGAAGCATCGCTGGCCATCACCTGGCCCTTTTCCCCCAGCTTCCAGGCCAATCCTACTGTCTTGCCTCCCGGTGCCGCGCAGAGGTCCCAAACCCTTTGTCCTTCCGAAAGGGGCAGACATTCCAGCATGGCCTGGGGCGTCCAATCCTGGACGATCCAGTCACCCTTTTGGAAACTGTCGCTGGAAAAAAGGCCCCCCTCGTGGCTTCTTAAGCTGAAAGTCCGGTGTGGCCAATTCGTCGGTTCAAGCTGGATATGCTGCCGCTCCAGGTCAGCTTTCACCTGCTCCTCCAAACCGGGCTTGACATGAAGGTAAACAGGATGGGGTTGGTTGTCTGCCTTTAAAATCCCCTCCGATCGCTCAAAGCAGAACTGTTTTTCCCACCGTTTGACCAACCAAGTCGGGTGGGAGTAACGGATGGCTAAGGTATCAATCTCGTTCTCCCCCTCGACCAGCAGGGATTCTTTTTTGTTTTCCGCGTTGCGTAATACCGCGTTCACGAAACCGCTCAAGGCTACCTGCCCGCCTTTTTTTGCGAGGTTGACCGCCTCATGGACCGCAGCGTGGGCCGGCACGCGGTCGAGGAAGAGGAGTTGGTAAAAGCCCAATCGCAGGGCGATTTTCGCTTCCACGGGGAGCTTCTGGAAAGGTGTCTGGCAAAGTGAGGCAAGGTGGTAATCCAAGAGCCTCTTTTGGCGGGTACTGCCGTAGACCAGTTCCCTAAAAAGGGCCTCGTCCGCAGGCTTGAGCCCCTTGGGATAGGCTAAAACATCCGCGATTTTGGCCCCCTTTTCGATGGAATAGAGGGCCTTGGCGGCCTCCAGGCGGGAGGGTGAAATTTCCACAAATCCCCCCCTGCCTCCCTTTGTCAAAGGGGGGCGAAAACGGGATTTAGGGTGATCATTGGATTTGTCTTTATGACGTTCTTTAGCGGGCTTATATCTTCCTTTGGCGTGACTCTTGTGGCGCTGGGGTGCGGGGCTCACGAAAGGACGTCTCCCGGCCTGAAATCCGGATGGCCCAAGATGAAATCGTAAGCGCCCATTTTTTTCTTTCCAGGGGGCTGGATTTCGATTAGCCGCAGCGAATCTACTCCCGCGGCCACCACCACCCCTTGTTTTGAAATTTCCAAAACTTCTCCCGCGTTTCCCTTGCGGGTTTCCAAAACGGTTTTGTACACTTTTAGCTCCATCCCCCTCCAAGAGGTTTCCGCGCCGGGCCAGGGGCTCAAGCCCCTCACCCGGTTGAAAACGCAGCCGGCTGGTGCCTTCCAATCCAGCCGGCAGAACTCCCTTTTGATGGACGGCGCATAGCTGGCATGGGAAGCGTCCTGCGGTTGGCGGGGGGCTTTGCCTTCCCCCAGGAGCCGCAGGGCTTCCATGAGCCCTTCCACCCCAACATAGGCCAACCGGTCATGGACTTCTCCCGTTGTTTCCTCCGTGCCGATGGGCGTTTTCTTGACTAGCAAAACGTCACCCTCGTCCATTTTTTCGTTCATGTACATGATGGTCACGCCCGTCTCGGTTTCGCCGTTCATGACCGCGTAGTGGATGGGCGCCGCGCCCCGGTACTTGGGCAGTATGGAGCCATGAATGTTCAAGCAGGCGATTTTAGGGATTTGAAGGACGGAGGCAGGCAGTATCTGCCCGTAGGCCGCCACCACCACCAGGTCGGGTTGGGCGGCGCGAAGGGTTTCCACGGCCTCCGGGATCTTGATCTTTTCAGGCTGGAAGACGGGCAGTCCCAACTCCAGGGCCTTTTTCTTGATAGGCGAGGCTTTCAACTCCAACCCCCGGCCCGCGGGTTTGTCCGGCTGGGTTACCACCAATGGGACGTCGTATCCCTTGGACCGGAGCGCCTCCAGCGCAGGCACGGCGAAATCCGATGTTCCCATGAAAAGAACCTTGAATAGTGAAGCCATACAACACCTTTGGGGAAGGAAATTTTCGCACAGATTAGCACGGATGGAGCCGGGGAAAGGATAGTTCAAATCCTGTTAGGGCCGGCCCAGCGGCCCCTTTATTGGTTCAACAAAAGGGTGGCGGCACCTGACAGGACGGTGATCCCCCTGGACGCCGGGGCACCCGGAACAATCATTCCCGATACGGTCGCTAACAAAAGGCCCGGGCTGGGAGGGTTGCTGTCCGAAGCGCAGAGCCAAATCTTCACGGCGACTTGGCGGGCGAGGGGGTTTACGTCCACGGGGTGGACCTGGACCTGCCTCAAGTACCTCCAATGGCCGTTCGTCCGGCGGTTGTCGCTCAAGGGATCGCCGGGATCGGTCACCGACTTGTCCGTGGTGAGGTTCAAATTGAAGCTGACCCCATCGTTGAAACCGTCCAGGACGGACCCTCCGGAAGAAGGATTGCCGTTGGCCTGGGACTCCAGTTCTTCCGTCATTTGCAGGCCCTTGAGCCTAGCGTAATTTCGGTCTATCAAGTCGACGCTCTTACGGGCCAGGACCAGCCGCGTCATCACGGCTGACTCGGCAAGAAGGGTAAAAATAACAATGCCGACGCAAAGTTCTACAAGGCCAAGTCCTTTGGCATCAAGGCTTTTCATCTTGAATCCGGAATCCTGTTAAATTTGAAACCCAAAGGGTGGCGGCCAAGGGCAACGATGGCGCGAAAGCGGTTTAAAGTGGCACCGTTTCTTTAAAATTCTTCTTCAGTTGATCCAACTGTTTCTTGAGGAATAGACGTTTGACGGCGGGCACTTTTTGGATGAAAAGCTGCCCGTTCATGTGGTCGATCTCATGGAGGACACAGCGGGCCAACAGCCCCTCGTACTCCGAAGTGTGTTCCTTACCCTCTAAATCCTGATATTTCACCTTGACCTTGAAGGAGCGCTCCACTTCTTCGCGCACGTCAGGGATGGAAAGACAGCCCTCTTCAGTGGTTTCGGAACCTTCCTCCTCCAAAACCTCGGGGTTGAACATGGCCAGGGACTCTCCTTTGTCTTCCTGGTCATAATGCTCGTCCATGACCATCATGCGGATGGGTTCCCCGATCTGGATGGCGGCCAAACCCACTCCGCCGGCGTTGCGCATGGTCTCGGCCATGTCCGCAGCCAATTCCATGAGTCCGGGGTTGAATTCGGTGACGGGTTTGCTTTTCATTTTGAGCCGTGGATCGGGATAAAGAACGATGGGGCGAAGCATCAAAAACCTCACAATTTGTTGATTTAAC
The DNA here is from genome assembly GCA_030041545.1 of candidate division FCPU426 bacterium. Lineage (GTDB taxonomy): Bacteria > Oederibacteriota > Muellerivitia > Muellerivitales > Muellerivitaceae > JAJPJW01. The sequence continues at coordinate 25,120 of JASHNQ010000049.1, forward strand.
ACAAATTATACGTTCGAAAGGTCAATCAACTCAAGCCTCGGTACTTGAAGCCAGTGGCGGGTAACGGTAGCTGATAGCTAAAGGCCCTCGCTACCGGCTTTGAGCTGCCTTAGAGGGGATATTTCTGGAGGATTTCCTTGAACTCCACCGATATCTTCCGGACGTTCAAAGCCTTCACAATGCCGGTGACAACCGCCACCCGGCGGGCGCCCGCCTTCAGGACTTCCTCGACATTATGCAGTTTAATGCCGCCTATGGTGAAAAAAGGAAGGTTCAACTTCGCGGCGGCAACCTGTTTGACATATTCCAGGGTCACCGGGGGCACGACGTTTTTCTTGGTTGGGGTAGGATAAACCGGCCCGACGCCGATGTAATCGGCCCCGTCCACCACGGCCTTTTTCGCCTGGTCCAGGTTGTGGGTGGAAACTCCCACGAGCTTCCCCTCCCCCAGGATTTTTCGGGCCTCCGCGACGGGCAAGTCGTCCTGCCCCAGATGCACCCCGTCGGCGTCGGAAAGCCGGGCTATATCCGGCCGGTTGTTGGCGATGAAAAGGGCGTTATGGGCCTTAGTGAGTTCCCGAACTTTCCGGGCTAAGGTCAAAAGTTCTAAATCCGTCAGGGAATACTCGCGCAGTTGGACAATATCCACTCCGCCCGCCAAGGCCTCCGCCACGGTTTTCACCGTATCGTGATTTTCAGACAGCTCCTGGTCCGTGACCAGGTAGAGTCGGACTTTGGACAAATGGGCTTTGAGTTCTGTCACGTATGCTACTAAAAATCTTTGCTGGGAGTCGAAGCCTGTGCGTAAAGCTTCTTTGGAATCCGGCCCGCAAGGTAGGAAAGCCTTCCCGCTTCGCAGGCTTGCCGCATGGCATGGCCCATCCTCAACGGGTCCTTGGCATGGGCGATGGCCGTGTTCAAAAGCACCGCCACTACGCCCAATTCCATGGCCACCGCCACATCCGAGGCGGAACCCACGCCCGCGTCGATCAGGACCGGGCACTTCAGTTTTTCCAGGATGATGCGGATATTGTTGGGGTTCAAAACCCCTTGTCCAGACCCAATGGGAGAGCCCGCGGGCATCACCGCATGGGCCCCGGCTTGCTCCAACTTTTGGGCCATGACCGGGTCGTCGGAGGTATAAGTCATGACGGTGAAGCCCTCCTTCACCAAGACCTTAGTGGCTTCCAAGGTAGCCAAGGGGTCGGGCAGGAGCGTTTTTTCGTCATAAAGCACTTCCAGCTTCACAAAGTCCGAAATGCCCGTGGCGCGGGCCAAGTGGGCCACCCGGATGGCTTCCTCGGCGCTGTAACATCCGGCGGTATTGGGAAGCAGGGTGTATTTCTTGGGATTAATATAGTCCAGGAGGGTTTTCTCGCCCTTGTTCTCCAGGTTGACCCGGCGCAGCGCCACGGTCACGATCTGGGTGCCGGAAGCCTCCAAACATTGGGCCATCAGTTCATTGGAGGCATATTTCCCCGTTCCTACCAATAAACGGGAAATGAAGGTCTTCCCATTGATCTGATAGGTGTCTTCCGCTTTTACTTGTTCCAATATTGTTGTCATGGTTTTCGCCTTATGGTTTTTTGCCTTGCTGACGACTGACACCTGACAGCTGTGTTAGCCGCCACCGACAAACTGGATCAATTCCACTTGGTCGCCCTCCGCTAGCTTCCAACCAGGCCGTTGGTCGTTTTGCACGATTTGCCGGTTCACTTCCGCCACGACGGTTTCCTTGCGCACCCCCAACTGGCGGATCAATTCGTCCAGGGAGATGCCCTCAGAAAATTCCTTGTTTTCGCCGTTAACAAGTAATTTCATTGAAAATAGCCTTCCGGAAAATGAGAAACATCATGTTGCATGAACTGAGGAGGGAGTTCAACCGCGGTTTTTGTATTGCCGCAGTATTTCGTTGATCTTGGCTTCCAAATCATTTTCTTCGGGAGTATTGTCCAGGCCCAAAAAGCGGTTCAAGGCGATACGAGTGACCACGCTGCCCCTCAGACGCTTGTCCCCTTCGTTAAGCTGTTCCAGGATCCGGATTTGGAGAAAACGAAGTTTGGAGCTTTTTTGTTTCCCGTCGATCTTAACACGCCGCGAACCCGCGGGCAGGGAAGCATTCCGCAAAGCGGTCAATTTCTCCGTTGTCTTTTCCACCTGGGTTTTCTCCGGGAAATAAACTTTCTCGGCGGACTCTTTGGAGTTCTCTTCCCTCTCCTGGCGCAAAGCTTCCAAGCGCCGGATTTGTTTTTCGGCCTCAGTTAAATGCTTCTCTGGGTCGCTCACGGGCGAATCCCTCTTCATTGAAGATAAAAGGCCACTTCTTTTCCAGCCAGGGGGCCACAAAATAACAGCATAACCCTACCCCTAAACCGGTAACCACATCAACGAAATAATGATAGCGCCCGTAAATGGTGCCCGCAAACAACATCAAGGTTAAAAACAGGACGCAAAAACGCCATTTTCCGAAATAAGGAAAGGCCATTAGGCAGATGACCGAAGCGGCGATGTGGGAGCTGGGGAAGGAACCGCCCGGAAAGGCATTTTGGTCCACCACCGATTGCAGCCAATCGGAGACCCAATAACCCTTCAAGGATTCCCTTAACCCCGGCATGTAAAACCGGGGGCTTTCCGCCGGCAGGAAGATGAAAAGGATGTAGTGGAGAAAGTAAGTGAAACTAAGCGCGAACATAAAGGTGCGGAATTTGGAAAGCGGCGCCCGAAAATAAAGCGCCAGCGCCGAGAGGGGCAGCAGAAGGAAATAAAAACTGTAGCCAATGCTGAAAAATTCGTTCAAAAGGCGGCCCGGCTGATAAAAGCGCTGTAAATTCCAAATTCTCATTCCGATCTTCCCCATTTCCTCATCCACGCTGAAGAGCCATTCGTCCAGTGTCCAATCAAAAAATTGGTGTACTAAAAGACCAACCTCGCGGTAAAAGAAAATCATGACAGCCAGGGGATAAAACTCGCGGGCAAAGGCAACCACGGCGTTTGAAAAATTCCGGAGGTTCCAAAGGGCCACAAGGAGGGCGAGAAAGGCCAGGATGTGGTACCCCACTAACCGTATTTTATCGTCAGCCGGGAGGCTACCCGCCAGGATCAAAACCGACACCACCACCTGGTAAAGCAGCACCAGTGAATCAACGGGCTTGATCCAGGGATCCTTCGCCTTGCCGGTCTTTGGGAAATTAGCCGTCGAATTCATGGTTAGCCTATCCATTTCTGATTTGGACGTTCCCAGCGAGTTATGAGTTTTAAGTTTTTAGTTCTAAGTTAATAAATTTTCAATTTGAGATCCAAATTGAAAATCTTCCACAACTCAACACTTAAAACTTAGAACTCAAAACTGCCGTTATTATTACCACGGTTTTATGACGGAAATCTGCGGTTCCTGGCCTTTCTTGGCCATCTTCAAAGTATAGGTCAATGCCTCGCCCGGCGACCGGCTAGCCTTCAGTTTCAAACAACTGATGGAAAAAGAGGGAATCTCATAGTCATACCGCTGGTCCAGGCCCGCGTCCACGCTCAAATCGACGTCCCCACCATTCAACATTGTTTTTGGCCGCCAATAGCGGTCCCCTTTGTTGATAATCATCAACGTCACGTCCTTGGATTTCGGGTCCTGGGTGGCGTACACCGCCATGTCGGCGTTTTGGATCTGGGCCGGTACCGCCAAGCCGTGGATCATTTGGCCCCAAAGCTTCATCGTCCAATAAGCCGGCAGGGGCTGGAAGGAAACCCCCGCCGAACCTGATCCCCATGGATAGGATGAAATATCCATGGCCAGGTGCTCATTGAGAAACTCGCCTTTTTTCTCCGCTTCCCACAAGGCGCTCCAAAATTGAAGGGTTACCGCCTCGTCCGGCGTCTTCGCGGTGACCGCCGCCGGGCAGGCGCTTTCTTCCGTCACCAAGAGCGGCGCCTCATAATCTGTGTTTTGGTAAATTTTGTCCCGAAGTGCTTCTATCACGGATGCCTCCTGGGGAAGGTCCTCGCGGATGGAAACCGCCAAGTTGGCGGTTTGGAAAGTGGCGTAGCGGTGGATGGAAATTCCCTCGGCGATATCGCCGTCATAGCGCAAGAAAGGGGTAATCCAGTCGTCTTCCCCCCGGGTGTATTCCTTGGCCACTTCGGGCCCCAGGACGACGATGGACGGGTCTTCCCTCTTCATGGCGTTATCAATCATGCGGAAGTGGTTTACGTAATCATAAGCATTGTAATGGTCCACCCCAGTTACGCCCCTATCGGGTTCATCCCCCACGGCCCAAAAACGGATTTTGTAGCCTTTTTCCCCGTTAGCGTAACGCACCCACTGGGACGGTCCCTCCAAGTTATTGGGATCAATGGGGACAACCACCATTGGCTCCGCCCCCAATTGACGGGTGAAAGCCACGAATGAATCCAGAAGAATAGTGGCATTAGCGGTTGCCGTGGGGGAAGCCGCCAAATTCAATCGGATCAGACCGGCACTCAAGGGCTTCACCCAAGACGCTAGCGTGGAAAGAAGGGTGATGAACTTGTCCGGAGATTGGGCACGTATGGATTGCCCAAAAAAGTAGGATCCCGCTCTTTGGAAGGAAGGGTCCCACTCCGCTGGAAGGGGCGACATTTGCAGGGTCACCGCCTTGGCATGACGGTCAAATCCCGAAAGTGAAACCACGTAACCGTCCAGCCGCCCGTAAAAAACCGTTTTATTGTAAACCTTGATCTTGGGCAGCTGAAAAAGCCCTTGGTTATCCGTCTTGGCTTGCCGCGTCTTGGGCCAGGTGCTCACCAAGACCCCACCCAAAGGTTTGCCTTTGGGGTCCAAGGCGATACCGGTCACGGTCTTGACGCCCGAATAGGTGGCGTCATGGGTGCCGTCCCACACCAAATCCGCGTAAAGATCCTCGCTTTGTTGGACAGGAATCATTTGTTCAATCGTTCCGGTCCACTGGGCTTCAGGCCAGGTGGAAGGATCCCTCAGGTCGGTTTCCTTGCCAGCGTAATTGAGTTGGACGATCCGGTAACCACCGATCTTTCCTCCCTCGTCAAGGGCCGCGTCCAAACGGAAATCCTTGCCCGAACCCAGATCAAGTCCTTGGAAATAACCCAGGGGGATACAGGCTTCCATCAAATAGCCCTTCAGTGTTCTCCGGGCGACCAACCGGGAGCCGGGAATAGCCTCATCCCTGTTAAAACAGTAAATTTGGGGGTTTTTGCAGTCAGTTCCAGGTGAGAGACCGATATGGTAGTCCCCGCGGGCTAAATGGGAGGGCCCCGAAAGGTTGGACCTCGTGGAGAGGAACAACTCCACGCAGTCGCCGTTCCAGAGGGAAATGGGATCGTTGCGGTTGACCACTGCGCCGTTTTGGATGAGCGAGCTGGCCTCGGTAGGAATGACGATTCCACCGACTTTTTGGACGATGGCGGCTATGTAGAGGTATTGCTGGTCGTAGGTAAGGAAGACACGACCGCTGAAATCATCCTCCCCTTTCCAAAAATTCTTGCCGATGGCAACCTGGTCTTTGCGGCCCAAATAGAGCATACGTGCCTCAGGCCAGTCATTGAGGTGGCCATCCACGCGGATGGGAACATCGGTTTGGCTAATTGTCAGGGGGGTGGAGGCTGGTGAAGGTGTTTGAGCGAAAAGTCGAGAGGCCAAAACCAAAATAACCTCCAAGACGCCAAGAGGCCAAGTTTTAAAGGTCATTTTTACAGGCTCCCTATCTTGGACCCTTCAAAAACTTATTGTGACCCCTTTAAATATAGGTCACCCCATGCGATGGAACACAGGATCAAGGAGAATAACAAATACCAAGCCGTTGCGGGGGTTTTGGTATGGCATTTGGGTTAAAAATCCCAACAGAGAATATTAAAAACGCCGGAAACAAAATAATACCCAAAGGAAGTAAAAAAGAACCCAAATAGAAAATAAATCCCAAGTCCACTATTGCAGCAATTAAACAAGACGCTCTAGAAAAAAGCCATCTTGTTGGATCAAATATTTTTTGAAATGGCAGTATTTGCCTTTTGGCTCTTCCTTCAAATACATCCCAAAAACTCAAAGTTATCTCCATCGTAAACAAATAATTTTCAACATAAAACAAAAAGGACGAACTTGAGGTTCGTCCTATATTATCTTCAACTTTGATTATTAACTATGCCCTCACAAAGGCGAAGGTAGGGTCGTTTCCCCCATCAACCACAAGTCGCAGCCACGGGCCGCGGCGCGGCCTTCGGCAATGGCCCAGACGATCAGGGATTGGCCCCGGGTCATGTCCCCTGCTACGAAAACCCCCGGGACATTAGTCATCCTGTTGGCGTCACCCTTCACGTTGGAGCGTTGGTCCAGCTCGATACCCAATTTTTCGAACAAGGGGTTCTTTTCCGGTCCCAGGAAACCCATGGCTAGGAGCACCAAGTCAGCGGGCAGTTCAAATTCGCTGCCTGGGATTTCCTGCATCTTGGGGGGGACTCCCGGCTGTGGTACCCATTCTATTTTCACACCCTTGAGTTTCTTGACCGCGCCGTTTTCACCCGTGAACTCCTTGGTGGAAACACTATAGAGTATTTCCCCTCCCTCCTCATGGGCGCCCGCCACCCGTAAGATGCGGGCCCATTGGGGCCAGGGGTTGTCCGCGGCCCTTTCCGCAGGAGGCTTGGGAAGGACTTCCAGGGAGGTCACGCTCTTGGCGCCCTGCCGGTGGGCGGTGCCGATGCAATCCGCGCCAGTGTCGCCGCCGCCGATGACAATGACGTGCTTGCCTTTGGCCGTGATCTGGTCCGGAACCTTGTCCCCTTCCTGGACCTTGTTAGATTGGGGCAGGTATTCCATGGCGAAATGAACGCCTTTGAGTTCCCTTCCCGGAACCGGCAGGTTGCGGGCCTGGGTAGCGCCGCCACAAAGGATGATGGCGTCGAAGTTCTTGCGCAAATCCTCGATGGGCACATTATGGCCGATGTTGGCGTTCACCTTGAATTCCACACCCTCGGCTTCCATTTGTTTCATACGGCGGTCCAGGTGCCGCTTTTCCATCTTGAATTCGGGGATGCCGTAGCGCAGGAGCCCGCCGATGCGGTCGGCCCGCTCGAACACCGTCACTTTGTGGCCCACACGCGCCAACTGCTGGGCGGCGGCCAGGCCCGCCGGGCCGGACCCCACCACGGCCACTTTTTTTCCCGTGAGAGCCTTGGGCGGCATGGGCTTGACCCAGCCTTCGTTCCAGGCATGGTCGATGATGGAAACCTCGATGGACTTGATATTGACGGGTTGCTTGTAAACGTCCAGGCCCAAAACGCAGGAATTCTCGCAAGGGGCCGGGCAAAGACGGCCGGTGAATTCGGGGAAATTGTTGGTGGCGTGCAGACGCTCGATAGCCTCGCGCCAGCGGTCGCGGTACACCAAGTCGTTCCAGTCCGGGATGATGTTGCCCAGGGGACAACCCTGGTGGCAGAAAGGCACGCCGCAATCCATGCAACGGGCCGCCTGGTCCTTCAAATGGGCCGGTTCGAAGGGAAGGACATATTCCTTCCAATCCTTGACGCGCTCCTCAACGGGCCTTTTGTGGAGGTATTCCCGGCCCTGCTCCATGAATCCTGTAGGCTTACCCAATTTACAACTCCAAATTAAGTTGTGAGTTTTGAGTTTTAAGCCCTGAGTTAATGACATTTTTCAATTTTGAACTTAAAAATTGAAAAATCTTCCACAACTCAACACTCAAAACTGGTTTTACGCGACAGCTACCGGCTGGGCCGCCGCGTCTTTCTGCGCTTGCAGGGCCTTCTTGTAATCCACCGGCATGACCTTCACGAACTGGCGGGCCGCCTTGTCCCATTCCTTCAGGAGGTTCTCGGCCACGGCGCTACCCGTGAACTGCTGGTGCTTCCGGAGCATGTTTTCCACGTATTTCAGGTCCTCGGCCTCCATCCCCTCCAGGGCCACCATTTCCTTGTTGCAGCGAATGTCGAAGTCGCCGGACTTGTTCCATACGTAGGCGACGCCACCCGACATGCCGGCCGCGAAATTGCGTCCCGTGTCGCCGATCACCACTACCCGGCCCCCGGTCATGTACTCGCAACCGTGGTCGCCGACCCCCTCCACCACCGCCTCCACTCCGGAATTGCGCACGCCGAAGCGTTCCCCGGCCTTGCCCCGGATGTAAGCCTCGCCGCTGGTAGCGCCGTAGAAAAGCACGTTGCCGACGATGATGTTTTCTTCGGGCACGAAGGTGGCGTCCTTAGAGGGATAAACGATGATCTTACCGCCGCAAAGACCCTTGCCCAGGTAGTCGTTGGCGTCCCCTTCCAGCCTGAGCGTCATGCCGCGCGGCACGAATGCCCCGAAACTCTGTCCCGCCGAGCCCTTGAAGGTGATCTGGATAGTGTCGTCCGGAAGTCCCTTGGCCCCGTGTTTGCGGGAAATCCCGGCGCCCAGCAGGGTCCCCACCGTGCGGTTGATGTTGCGGATGGGCACCTCGAACTTGACGGGTTTCTTCTCGTTCAAAGCCGGCTGGCACCGTTCGATCAAGACCTCGTTGTCCAAGGCCTTGTCCAGGCCATGGTCCTGTTTTTGCACGCAATAAACCGGGCCCAGGTTGGATTCTTCGGGCCGGTGGAAAATAGGCGAGAAATCCAGGCCCTTGGATTTCCAGTGGGCGATGGCCCCGTTCATTTCCAGCATCTCCGAATGGCCCACCATGTCGTTGACGGTTTTGAACCCCAGTTCGGCCATGATCTCGCGCAGTTCTTCGGCGATGAACATCATGAAATTGACCACGTGCTCGGGCTTGCCCGTGAATTTCTTCCTTAGTTCCGGGTTTTGCGTGGCGATGCCGACGGGGCAGGTATCCAGGTGGCAGACCCGCATCATGATGCAGCCTTCCGAAACCAGGGCGGCGGTGGCGAAGCCGAATTCCTCGGCGCCCAAAAGGCAGGCAATGGCCACGTCGCGGCCGGTCTTGAGCTGGCCGTCGGTCTGGACCGTGATTCGGTCCCGGAGCCGGTTCTTGACCAGGATCTGGTGGGTCTCCGCCAGGCCCAGTTCCCAGGGGGTCCCGGCGAACTTGATGGAGGTCAAAGGCGAAGCGCCCGTGCCGCCGTCATGGCCGCTGATCAAAACATGGTCCGCGTGGGCCTTGCACACGCCGGCCGCCACGGTTCCCACGCCGATCTCCGCCACCAATTTCACCGAGATGCGGGCGTACTGGTTTGCGTTCTTCAGGTCGTGGATTAGTTGAGCCAGGTCTTCAATGGAATAAATGTCGTGATGCGGCGGGGGTGAGATGAGGCCTACGAAGGGGGTGGCAAATCGGGTTTTGGCGATCCAGGGATAAACCTTCTTGCCGGGCAACTGTCCGCCCTCGCCGGGCTTGGCTCCTTGCGCCATCTTGATCTGCAGTTCCTTGGCATTGACCATGTAATGGCTGGTCACGCCGAAACGGCCCGAGGCCACCTGCTTGATGGCCGAATTACGCGAATCTCCATTGGGTTCCGGGATGTAACGGTCGTCGTCCTCGCCGCCCTCGCCCGTGTTGGACTTGCCGCCCAGGCGGTTCATGGCGATGGCCAGGGTTTGGTGGGCTTCCTTACTGATGGAGCCGTAGGACATGGCGCCGGTGGCGAAGCGCTTGACGATCGCTGAGGCCGGTTCCACCTGGTCGATGGGGATGGGGTTGCCCTTCTTGAACTTAAAAAGCCCGCGCAGGGTAGCCAGGGCGCGCGACTGTTCGTTGACGTCCGCCGAATAAGCCTTGAAGGATTTGTAGTTGCCCGTCCTCACCGCGTTTTGAAGCTTGTGGACCGTGTCGGGGTTGAAAAGATGCTTTTCACCGTCCCGGCGCCACTGGTACCGGCCGCCCCAGTCCAGGTCGAGCTCCCTGGAGGGCCTCTCCGGGAAGGCTCCCCGGTGCCGCTTCTCGGATTCGGCGGCCACTTCGTCGATGCCGATGCCTTGAATGCGGCTGGATGTCCAGGTGAAATACTTGTCGATGAATTCGGAATTGAGCCCTACCGCCTCGAAAATCTGGGCGCCCCGGTAGCTTTGGATGGTGGAAATGCCCATCTTGGACATCACCTTCACGATGCCCTTGTTGGCGGCCTTGATGTACTTCTTGACTGCGGTCTTGTGGTCGACGTCAGATGGGAGGATGCGGCGGCGGATCATGTCGTCCAGGGTCTCGAAGGCCAGGTAGGGGTTAATGGCGTTGGCGCCGTAGCCCAAAAGCAGGGCGAAATGGTGCACTTCGCGGGGTTCACCCGATTCCAAAATGAGCCCCACCTTGGTGCGCTCACCCTTCTTGATCAGATGGTGGTGCACGGCGGAGGTGGCCAAAAGGCTAGGGATAGGGGCGTTATCGTGGTCCAAACCCCGGTCCGTCAGGATGATAATTTGATGGCCTTCCTTGACGGCTTTGCTGGCCTTTTCGCGCACCTCCTCGATGGCCTTGGCCAAACCCGCGCCGCCTTCCGCAACCTTATAAAGGATAGGCAGGGTGACGGCCTTGTAATCCTTGAACTTCAAATGGGTGAACTTGGCCAATTCGTCGTTGTCCAACACCGGACTCTTGAGCTCGATATGGCGGCAGGATTCTGGTGTGGGCTTCAGGAGGTTACCCTCCGGCCCGATGCTGGTGTTGACGGTGGTTACCAGTTCCTCGCGGATGGCGTCCAAGGGCGGATTGGTGACCTGGGCGAAGAGCTGGCGGAAATAATTGAAAAGGGGTTGGGCCTGGTTGGAAAGCACCGCCAGGGGCGTATCGTCGCCCATGGAGCCGATGGCTTCTTCCCCGCTAGTGGCCATGGGCGCCATCAGGATGCGCACGTCCTCGTGCGTGTAGCCAAAGGCTTTTTGGCGCTTCAAGACCGTCTCGTGGTCGGGTTCGGGCACGTGGGGCGCATCGGGCAGCTTTTCCAAGCTCGTCAAATTGGCCTTAAGCCATTCCCCATAAGGCTGGGCCTTGGCGATCTTTTCCTTGAGTTCCACGTCGTCGATAATTCGGCCCTCGCTTAAGTCGATCAGGAACATCTTGCCGGGCTCCAAACGGCCTTTTTTCAAAACACGCTTGGGTTCGATGTCCAAAACCCCCACTTCGGAAGCCATCACCACCAGGTCGTCCTTGGTCACGTAATAGCGCGAGGGGCGGAGACCATTTCGGTCCAAAACCGCGCCGATCACCCGGCCGTCGGTAAAAGCGATGGAGGCGGGGCCGTCCCAGGGTTCCATAAGGCAGGAGTGGTAGTGATAGAAGTCCTTCTTGTACTGGGGCATGGTGGCATGTCCGGTCCAAGCCTCGGGGATCATCATCATTACCGCATGGGGCAGGCTACGCCCGCCCATGACCAGGATCTCCAAGGCGTTGTCGAAGGTGGCCGAGTCGGACTGGCCCTCCCGCACGATGGGAAGAAGGCGTTTCATTTCCTCGGATGTGAAATAATCGCTGTCGAAAAGGGCCTCGCGGGCGTGCATCCAGTTGATGTTGCCGCGAAGCGTGTTGATTTCACCATTATGGGCGATGTAGCGGAAAGGATGGGCCAAGTCCCAAGAAGGAAAGGTGTTGGTGGAAAAGCGGGAGTGCACGAGGGCCAAGGCCGATTCCATGGACGGGTCGCGCAAGTCGCGGAAATAAGGGGCCACCTGCCCAGGGGTCAGCATACCCTTATAAACGATGGTGCGGCAGGAAAGGCTGGCCACGTAAAAGAGGTTTTTTTCAGTGAGAGTGGAACCCGCCACCAGGTTTTCCACCCGTTTGCGGATGAGGAACAGCTTGCGCTCAAAGGCGTCCTGGTCCTTGATCTCTTTGGATCTGCCGATGAAGATCTGCTTCATCACGGGCTCGGAGGCCCGGGCCGTGGGCCCCACCTCGGTGTTGTCCGTGGGCACCAGACGCCAGCCCAGGAGGGTTTGCCCTTCCTCGCGTACGATCTTCTCGAAAACGTCCTCGCAAAACTTGATGTGGTCGGGCAGTTTGGGGAGGAACACCACCCCCACCCCGTATTCCCCCTCCGGTGGCAGGGTCATGTTGAAGGCCGCCGCGTTCTTGCGGAAAAACTTGTCGGGGATTTGGAGCAGCACGCCCGCGCCGTCGCCCGTGTTGGTCTCGCAGCCGCAGGCACCCCGGTGGGAGAGGTTCAGGAGGATTTCCACGCCCTGCTGGACAATCTCATGGGATTTTTTGTTCTTCATGTTGGCCACGAAGGCCACGCCGCAGGAATCCTTGCCCGCGTCAAAGGGCGCGAGGAGGTTTTCCCGGGGGTTCGCTTGGAGCGGTTTTTCGGGCATCGACTCTTCTCCTAAACAAAAAACAAAAACTATAAAAATTGGTCCGTGGGGGCCCACCCAGAGCTTGTCGAAGGGTTAAAAAAGGCGGCCTCATTTAAGGGGCCGCCGGCTGCCTCCTGCATGGATTGGGGCTGTTAAATTACATTATACAGTAAGGTTTTTCAAGCAAACTTCATACCACCCCTGGGGGTCGCCCAGGACTTGGAAACGCAAGGCAGATGCAGGGATAAAGAGAGTCGTACCGCCAGCTTTGTCGGTTAAGAAGGGTTAGCAAGAACGAAAATGTTGTAAGCACCGAGCGTGTTTCCCGAACAATGGGCTCAACCGGATATTAAGAGACTCTAACAAAACCTCCCAAGACCCTCGCCCCTTGCGGGAGCCCTTCGAGAGTCTCAGGGCAGGAGGGTAGGCTTGCGGTGAGCGACCGAAGGGAGTCGAACCCGGTGAGGGGTGTGGGAAATCCTGCAGTTGTCACCCTCACCCCGTCCCTCTCCCCTCAAGGGAGAGGTGGATATTTCTTAAAAACAGGGTTTTGTTAGAGTCTCAAAACTTCGAACCTCTTTATTTTCCAGCCGCATTTAACGCTTGCAGATTCTCTTGGGCCGGGGTTAATTTCAACACATCCATTTTTAAAGCCTTTTCAAAGGCCCTTCGCGCCTCCCGGTAACGGCCCATTTGGGTCAGTATCACCCCCTGTTCGTTGTACATATGCGGCAACGGATAACCCTCCAGGACACAATGACGGGCCGCCTCCAGGCATCCCAACGCATCCCGCTCCACGGAGCGGTTGTCGAATATTTTTTCCCAATAAACGGATTCCAAGAAAGGATCTCCTTCAAGCTTATTTCCCAGTGGATAAATTCGGTCAAGGATATTTTCCCGTGAATTTCCGGGAAGTGTGTCGATCATTTCATAGGTTACCCCCTGCATCTCCTGGTTAAGGCAGAACCATTTCCCGAGGACCTCCCGGGTTTGTGGCAGCATAGGGATAACCCCCAAAGCCCACCAGCCGTAAGGGTCTTTCGGGCACAACCAGTAAAACCGGCCTTCCGGAAACCGTTTGGACAAAAACGGCAGGTAATCGGCATCCATCAAAACCGAAACCCATTTGGCGTCCGCGAACGAAAGGGCCGGATTCATGGCTGCGTTAAAGGAATAAGCGGCCACTTCGGGGGTCACATCGTCCACATGGGCCCGGAGGTCGAATAAGAGGGCGCCCGGTCCCGTTTCCAAATCAGTCTCCCGCAGGATCTCGTAGGATTTCCAAAGTTCGTATTCCTTCCCGAAATTCCAGGCGTTGCCTGGTATACCCCAGGCTTGGTGGAATTTCACGAACAAGTGGAAGGAATCCAACCCCATGGAAAGTCCCAAACCTACCGTTAATACCAAAATCTTTTTCCATCCCCCCAGAAACCCCATTAGGGATTGAAAACCCGCTACCCCCACCCACAAGACTAGGGGAAGCAACAGTAAAATCCGGGTCGTGTCGTAGCCCCGGGCCACGGCGGCTGGCAAAAGAAACAATCCCAAGGCACAAAGGACCCATCGGGCCAAGGGTAAAGACCGCGCCCTTATGAGTTCGAAGATTCCCAAGAAAAACAGGGCCCCTAAAACCGGGTTTAAAAGCCCCCCCCATATCGGGCCATATAAACGCCGCCCGTTGAAACCCCAAAACAATGCCCGGACATGGGAAAGGAAATCCACGGCCTGTTGTTTCAAATCCGTTCCGGGGTAAAAAGCCCACACGGCACGGATATACTGGCCATTTCGCTCGAACACCGAAATCAAGGCAAAAGGCAAGGCCATCGCCAACAAGCCGAGCCAAAACCCGCCGGCCACCTTCCAGTTATTTTTAGTAATCCCAAATCGGGGGATAAAAAAAAGGCAAAGGGAAAGGGCCATAACAGGCCACGCGACTGCGACAAAAAAGCCAAATCCTACGGCCAACCCCACCATCAGGGCCCAAATCCAGTTGTTGGATTCATCCTGTCGCCTCCAAAACAAGGCGAGGAGAAGGAAGGAAACAACCTGCCAAAAGACAACTATGTTTTCGGGAAGACATATCCTTCCCACATAAAGCGGCCAAAAACTGAACCCAGTTAGGATCGCAAAAAACCAGGACTGGGATTTTGAAAATCGGAGGCGCGCCGCCCACCCCACGATCCATACGGTGAAAAGCGAAAGAAAAGCCTCAAACAGCCAAAGGGACCGAAGGGAGGGGCCGATCCATTTGAAGTAAATTCCCAGCAACCAGTTAAAAAAAAACGGCACCTGGGTGAAATTAAAAAAAAATTTCCAGGCCCACTTTTGGGAAAGCTGGATGGAAAAAAACGCGGCATAGCCCTCATCCGTGAAGGGCCAAACCGATAAACCCGTCAGTTGGAACAGTCGGGGAATGATGACCAAAAAGCCCCATAGAGCCCACCACCCAAAGGACAGGTTTGGAAAAAGCTCCCTTTCCCAAGGGGGTAGTTCGCCGGGGCCTTTCCATGCGGGCCGACAGAGGACCAGGGCCAAAGGCAGTCCAAAGCCCAAAAACGCTATCCAAAGCTCGGTTTGGAAGGAAAAATCAAAATAAGAAAGGAGCGAATTGGCCGTGGCGATGGAAAAAAAGGAAAAAAGAGGGTTATAGGAAAACCGAATTTCCTTTGCAAACCAGGAGGTTGAAGACCTCATCCAGGAACTTCAAACCACAAAGTGGCCAGGGGCGGCAGGGCCACGACGACCGAACAAGGCTGGCCGTGGCACGGTACGGCTTCGGCATGGACCCCGCCGTTGTTGCCGAAATTGGAACCGCCGTAAAGGTGGGAGTCGGTATTGAGGATTTCTCGGTAAAAACCAGGCTTGGGCACGCCCACCCGGTAGCCGTTACGGATGACCGGGGAAAAATTGCCCGCCACCAGGATTTGCCGGCCCGTGGAAGGCGACTTCCGGAGGAAAGCCACCGCATTGTCGTCCGCGTTGTTGGCGTCGATCCATTGGAACCCCCCCGGCTCCACGTCCGCTTCCCATAAGGCGGGATGGCTCTTGTAAATCCGGTTCAGGTCCGAAACGAGGTTTTGCATGCGCCAATGGTCCGCCCATTGGGTCAGGTGCCAGTCCAGGCTCTGCTCATGGTTCCACTCGTAGAACTGGGCGAATTCCCCGCCCATGAAAAGCAGTTTCTTTCCCGGGTGGGCCCACATGTAGCCGTAGAGGGATCTCAATCCCGCGAATTTCTGCCAGCGGTCCCCCGGCATCTTGTCGATCATGGAGCACTTGCCGTGCACCACCTCGTCGTGGGACAGGGGCAGGATGAAGTTCTCGCTCCAGGCGTAAAGGAAGCCGAAGGTCAGGTTGTTGTGGTCGTAGCGGCGGTAGATGGGGTCGCGGCTGAAGTAGAAAAGTGTGTCATGCATCCAGCCCATGTTCCACTTGAACCCGAAGCCCAGGCCGCCCGTGTAGGTGGGCCGGCTCACGCCCGGCCAGGCCGTGGATTCCTCCGCGGCCATGATGACGCCGGGGAATTGGGCGTGAACTAGTTCGTTGAGGTTCTTTAAAAAGCTGATGGCTTCCAGGTTTTCATTGCCGCCGAACTGGTTGGGCACCCACTCTCCTTCCTTTCGGCTGTAGTCCAGGTACAGCATGGAGGCCACGGCGTCCAGCCGCAGGCCGTCCACGTGGTATTCGGACAGCCAATAAAGGGCGCTGGACAAAAGGAAGTTCCGAACCTCATTTCGGCCGAAGTTGAAGACGTAGGTGCCCCAATCCGGGTGTTCCCCTTGGCGGGGGTCCAGGTGCTCGTAAAGGGCGGTGCCGTCGAAGCGGCCCAGGGCAAACTCGTCCTTGGGAAAATGGGCCGGCACCCAGTCCAGGATGACGCCGATGCCCTTTTGGTGCAGGTGATCCACTAGGTACTTGAAGTCGTCCGGCGGACCAAACCGGGCCGTGGGGGAGAAATAAGACGAAACTTGGTAACCCCAGGATCCCCCGAAAGGATGTTCCATGACGGGCATGAATTCCACGTGGGTGAAACCCATTTCCTGCACGTAATCCGCTAACTGGGCCGCCATCTCGCGGTAGGTCAGGGGGCGGTTGCCTTCCTCCGGCATCTTGCGCCAGGACTCCAGGTGGACTTCGTAAATGGAAAGGGGCTTCCGAAGGAAATCTCCCATGGCCCGGTTGGCCATCCATTCTTGGTCCTTAAATTTAAAACGGGACTTGTAAACCACCGAAGCGGTCTTGGGCGGTTTTTCCGTGGCAAAGGCATAAGGGTCGGCCTTGAGAAGTCGGTGGCCTCCGTGGGTGCGGATTTCAAACTTGTAATTCATGCCTTCGGCGATTTCCGGGATGAAGAGCTCCCAAATGCCCGAACTCCCCATGCTGCGCATGGGGTGAAGGCGTCCGTCCCACCCGTTGAAATCCCCAACCACCGAAACCGCCTTGGCTCCCGGCGCCCAAACCGCGAAGGAGACGCCCTCCACGCCCTGGTGGGTCATGAAATGGGCCCCCATTTTCTCGTGGAGCTTCTGGTGGCTTCCCTCGCCCAAAAGATGGAGGTCCACGTCTCCCAAAGTGGGCCAGAATGAATAGGGATCCCAGTAGGTGAAAACCCTGTCGCCGGGGTATTCGACCCTCACCCGGTAAGGCCCGGGATCCAACTTTGGAACGTGGGCCTCAAACAATCCGGAAGGATGGACCTGCTCGGCGGCGATGGAATTTTGGGCGGATAGGATGGTGACGGTCCGGGCATCCGGCCTGAAAACCCGGACAACGGTTCCCGTTTTTTGGGGATGGATGCCGAGAAGGGAATGGGGATCGCCGTGGGAAAACGACAGGAAGCTCTCTAAGGCGCCTTTCGGGATCGAAAGGGGCGATGCGGCATGGGATTTTGCTGAAGTTTTTTTGGTACGTGAAGCCATTGAACCATCTCGATTTTTTTGATTTGCTAACACCTTATAACTGGCGACTGCCGTTAAGCCACTTCGATCTCGTCCGCATGCACCGTTTTTTTCAACTTTTCGTTCTCCGAGAGAAGGAGGTCCGTCTTCAAGTCCAGCAAATCGGAAAGTTCCGCCAGCTTGTCGTACTGGAGGGATTTAAAGGCCGCCTCGAAAACCGCCTCCTGGGCCAGGTAAAGGTTGTATTCAAGCCCCAGTTTCTGGGTCAGCTGCACCACCGCGATGGCGGCCCTCACATTTTCTTCGTTGGGTTTTCCAACGGCCATTTCCACGATTTCGGTGATGAGATTGCGGAAGGTGTGCTCGGCCACAAAGCGGTCGATGTGGTAGCCGTGGCGGGTCACTTCGTCGGCCAGGGCGATGAGGTTCCGGTAAGCGTCAGGGTCCTTGAACCATTCCCTTTTCTGGATTTCCTCCTCAAAAAGCTTCCCGAAGGTGAACTCGGCCGCGGCGCGAATTTCCCGCGGCAGTTCGAAACCCACGGACTGAAGCATTTCCAGGTTGCGGCGGTTGTCCTCGTAAAGGCGCACGTATTGCTCGGAAAACCCCTCCACCAGGCTGCCGAACACTTCCTTGAATATTTTCTGCCGGCTTTCGGGCAGCAGCTGTTCCACCCCGAACTCCTCGGGCCCGAATTCTTCCTGCATGAGCCTTAAAAGCTTGGGCAGGGAGACCAGGTAAAACTGGTCCCAAAGGTGCCGGGCGGACTTTTCGAAGTTTTCCTGCCGCAAGTAGGGCCGGATGGCGCCGTAAAAGTCGATGCCGCCCAGGTGGAGCCCGGCGAAGGCGTAGCGGAAATGCTGGCGGGTCATGGCTTCCTGAAGCAAAACGTGGCCGGTCATCAGGGTGAAGCGGCCGTGTTCCTCCTTGCGGGCGTCCAGCATCTCGAACAGATAGCCCCCGGCCTCTCCCTTCTCCGCCACGTGGTTGACCAGGGAGGAAATGCCGAGATGGGCCACCACATCCTGGGGCGTGACGCGGGTCGGTTCGGCGAAGCGGCGGTACACGTCCGCGCCCGTGCCGAATTCGGGGATGTTGCTTTGGGCCTCCGAAAGAATGTCCAGGAAGGATTTTTCCGGGGACTCGAATCCCAGGGTTTCCAGCAGGTCGAAGATACGGGTCGCGTATTTCATGACCTGGACCGTCTCAATACCCGATATTTCGGTGAAGAACCAGCCGCAGCTGGTGTACATCAGCATGGCGTTACGCTGGATTTCCAGGTGGCTCAAGGCCTTCACCTGCTCGAGTTCGGAGAGTTCTCGGCCCGCTTGTTTCTTGAGGAACTCTTTGCGGGACGCCTGGGGATCCAGCACCAGGTGGATGTAGTCGTTGCGGGCGGCCCAGGGGTCGGTAAAGAGCCTGCCCCGCTCTTGTTCGAAATAACCGTGCACCTTGTCCCTCAAAAAGTCGAAGGCCTTGCGCAAGGGGCCCCGCCACTTCTGGTTCCAGCCTTCCCGGCCGCCGGTCTGGCAGCCGCAGTCTCGGTACCAGCGGCCCACGCCATGGGCGCAACTCCAGGAGGTGCCGGTGCCGTCAGGCCCCTTCTTGACCTCCACCTCCCATGTCGGAAGGTGTTTTTCGAGGAAAGCCCCGTAATTGGTGATCCAGTAGCCGCCCTGGGTCGCCTCCACCTTCAAGGCGTAGGCCAGGCTGCGGTCGCCGAACTTGGTGTGGTGGCCGTAGGATTCGCCGTCGGTGGCCGTCTGCACGACGCGGCCGTCCCCCCTGCCCACCCGGCCGATTCGGTCGATCAGGGCCTGGCTGGAAATGAGCGACCCCTCAAAGGCGATGCCCCGGGCAATGCCCATGTCGTAGAAGAAGATGTCGATGAACCGCTTGGAACCGTCCCGGTGGAAATAGCGGTAAGCCATGCCAGTGTCGATCCGGCCGTTGGAAACGTCGGTCCAGCCTTCCGATCCCAAGGGCCGTACCCTTTCGGCTTGTTCGGGGGACAAGATCACGTACTTGAGGCCGTGGTCGATCAGGACCGACAGGGTGGCGTCGTTGCAGGCGGTCTCCGGAAGCCAAAGGGCCTCCGGTTCACGCTGGAAGCGGTGCTTAAAGTCCTCGATGCCCCATTTCACCTGGGTAATGCGGTCCGCCTCGTTGCAAAGGGGAAGGATGGTATGGTTATAGCCCTGCGCGATGGCGTTGCCGTGGCCGCCGTTCCTTTTGGCGCTCTTTTTGTCCGCCTCCAGGATTTTCTCATAGGTCGCGGGATGATACTTCTCCATCCAGGAAAGGAGAGTGGGTCCGAAATTGAAGTTGATGGACTCGTAGTTGTTGACGATGCTTTCGATGCGGCCGCTCTTCAGGTCGAAAATACGGGCGAAAGCGTTGGGCCGGTAGCACTCATAATAGACCCGGTCATTCCAGTTGGGAAAAGGCTGGGCGCTGGGCTGGTCGTCGATGATCCCCGTCCAAGGGTTTTCCCGGGGAGGCTGGTAGAAATGGCCGTGAATGACAAGGGCGGTGGACATTCAATCCTCAGCTCTCAGAGTTCAGCCATTCGACATGCCCATGGCCTGGTGATAATGCCCTGAGGCACTCGAAGGGTGTCAGGCGCCAGCGAAAACTTAAAATCCTCCGGCGTTCCGGTTTTGATGAAACCGGATACCTGGCACCCAACAATGAGGGGTAGATTTTACCGGTAAAAGCGCCCATTGGGTCAACTATCCATTGGGCACGAACCAGAGCCGGCCAAACTCCTTTATCTTGACATGGTAATTATTTTTGATTTCCTCCACCACCGGTTGGGGAAAAAGGTACTGATCGGGGATGTCATACAATTCGATGGTTGAGAACTTCCTTGACCGGATATCCCGGATCAAGGGTTCGGCGCTCCAAACCCCCTTCTTCACCATGGCCGTGTATTCCGCCGGCTGGATCCAAACTTTTTTGCCGGCCATCACCGGCAAGTCCAGGTCCAGGGCCAAATGGTTTTCCCCGCTTTCATATATCTTAGCCGCTTCCTTCTTCATGGCCGCATCCGCCTCAGGCGGCGTTGAGGGCCATTTTCCCGACAGGGCGGAAACAAGAAAGGCCGCGCCTAAAAGCGCCCTCCCCCAGTCTTGGGCTTTGGGGGAAGGTCGCCAGGAGAGGGCCGGATTCGGGGAAGCGGCACTTGCTTCCCCGACGAAGAAAACGCCATATAGCAAAAATCCCAGCCAATAGTTTTCGGCTCCTAAGATTCGGCCCAGGGACAAAAGGCTGATAAGGGAACCCACCATTTGGATGCTTAACAACAAAGGAATTTTTTTCATAACCCACAGGACCACGACGGCGAGAAGAACTATCCCAGCTTCCTTCCAAAAAACCCTGGAAAGGAAATACCAGAAAGCACTCGCGTCGAATCCCGTGTTCAGCCAGGCCACGGTGTGGTCGTAAAACAAGCCGTGGGTTTGAGCCTGTTCGATTCCAAAAACAAGCGCCAAGGGCGCGATGGAAAAGAGAGCGTAACTGCCCAGCCGCGCCCATTGGCACCGCGCAAGGCAGTAAATCCCATAAACCGCCCCAAGGGCCAGGGCGTCTTGTTTGACCAGGGCCGCCGCCGCTGTTAAAAGACCCGCGACGGCGATCCACTTTTTCCCGGAAGGCTGGAGGGAATCCCGGTAAAGCAAAAGGAAGGCGCCGAAGTGGAGAAAAAGGGCCAGGGTGTCGCACCGCGCCATGGTTCCCCATTCAGCCCAAGTTGGAAAAGTCCAAAGGAGCAGGGTTAAAAAAGCTGCCCAAAGCCTTCCCCAACGCCTCCATCCCCAAATGGCCAAAAGCATGCCGCATCCCAAATAACCCGCGAAGGCCAGGAACCTACCAGGTTGCCAAACCAAGCCGGCTGCCTTCATCAACCCGGCCTCCAACCACGAAAACAAAGGTGGATAAACCGAATAAAGATAGGGGCCGCCTTGGGCGCTATCGGGATAAAGGTTGCCACCCCGCAAAAGGATCAAACCTTTTTCCACGTTGATGGCTTCCCCTTGCTCCACTTGCAGAGGATAGGCCAGCCGATGGCAAAGCATTGGGAGCCCGAAAAGGAAGGCCCATGAGGAAAAAACCAGGAGGAGTAAAAGAACCGCCTGGGGAAGGGTGAATCCAGCCAAAGAGGAACGGCCTGTCCGAACCGGAGAGTTGGGTTGCGCCATCTTCGGCCCCCTTCGGTTATTCGACAATCATGCCTGCGGCAACTGTATTATTGTTGAGTTCGTCCATGAGGATAAAACTACCCGTAGCCCGATTGCGGGCGTAAGGATCGAAACAGATAGGCTTAAGAGTCTGAAACTCGACCAGAGCTATGTCGTTCAATGTCAACGCTTGAGTACTCATCTTATCCAACGTTTTCATGTCTCGGACCCACCGAATTCTCAACACCATGGCCTTAACTTCGGCGGTGGCCAATTTCAATAAATACTTGTCCTTCAACATTAGAGGTTCTTTAACCATCCAACACAAATAAGCCTCAAAACGATTTTGACAACGTGATTCATTACCGGGATAAATCAACATGTCCCCCCGGGAAATGTCGATCTCATTGGAGAGCCGGAGGGTCACACTCATGGGTGGGACCGCCTCATCCACTTCCCCCTCGAAGGTATCGATGGCCTTGATAGTAGAGGTCACACCGGAAGGCAGCGATATGATTTTCTGCCCCTTCCGCGCGATGCCGGAGGCGATTTTGCCCGCGAAACCCCTGTAATCCGGGTTGGGCCGCAACACCAATTGGACGGGAAAGCGGAAATCGTCCAGGTTCCGGTCCCTGGCGATCTCGACGGTTTCCAGGTGGTCCAAAAGGGCCTTCCCGGAATACCAAGGGGTCGCGGCGCTTTTAACCGTAACGTTGTCCCCCTTGAGGGCCGAAATGGGGATAAAAACAAGGTCTTGCACCGAGGACCTTCCCGGATGCTCGCCGGAAAGTTCTTTAAAGAAAGCCTCGTAATCGCTTTTGATCTTTTCAAAGACGTCCTGTTTGAAATCAACTAAATCCATTTTGTTGATGGCCACCACGATATGGGGGATGCCCAGGAGCTTGGCGATATATCCATGCCGTTTGGACTGAACCATCACCCCGTTGCGGGCGTCGATGAGGATAATGGCCAAATCGGCCGTGGAAGCGCCGGTGACCATGTTGCGGGTGTACTGCTCGTGGCCCGGCGTGTCCGCGATGATGAACTTGCGCTTGGCCGTGGTGAAATACCGGTAGGCCACGTCGATGGTAATGCCCTGTTCCCGTTCCGCGGCCAACCCATCGGTGATCAGCGCGAAATCAATGTCGTCCCCCCCTTTTTTTTGGGTGGTCTTGCGGATGGCCTCCAGCTGGTCCTCGAAAACACCCTTGGAGTCGTAAAGCAGCCGCCCGATGAGGGTGGATTTGCCGTCATCCACCGATCCCGCGGTGGTGAGGCGCAAAAGGTCCATTTTTTCGTAGTTGAGAAGGGTTTTGGCGTCAAGGGTCAAAAATAGCCTTCCTTTTTCTTCTGTTCCATGGAACTGTCGGAACCGTGGTCGATGATCCGGTTTTCCCTTTCGCTTTTGCGGGTCGAAATGAGGTCCTCAATAATGCCCCTCAGGTCGTGTACCTCAGGGTTGGATTGGATGGCCCCGGTACAGGACATGCAGCCGAGGGACCGGAATCTTACCCGCATGTCCTTGACCTCGTCCCCTGGCAGGATGGGGATATGGGAAACCCAGGGAATCAGCAGTTCCTTGCGTTTGATGATCTTGCGGGTGTGGGTGAAGTAGATAGGAACAACGGGGATCTTTTCCATCTCGATGTAGAGCCATATGTCCAGCTCGGTCCAGTTGGAGAGCGGGAAAACCCGGATGGATTCCCCCTCGTTGATCTTGGAGTTGTAGAGGTCCCACAATTCAGGCCGCTGGTTCTTGGGGTCCCACTGGCCGAAGGAGTCCCGGAAGGAATAAACCCTTTCCTTGGCCCGGGATTTCTCCTCTTCCCGCCGGGCACCGCCAAAAGCGGCGTCAAACCCGTGCTTGTTCAGCCCGTCCAAAAGGCCCTGGGTCTTAAGAAGGCCACAGCATTTCTGTACCCCATATTTAAAAGGGCTGGAACCCGCCGCGATGGCCTCCTCATTGCGTTCCACGATCAATTTGGCGCCGATTTCCTGGACGAACTTGTCCCGGAACTCGTACATCTCGGGGAATTTATAGCCCGTATCCACGTGCATCAGGGGAAAGGGGATTTTGCCGGGGTGGAAAGCCTTCTGGGCCAGGCGCACCATGCAGCTGGAGTCCTTGCCCACGGAATAAAGCATGACCGGGTTTTTGAACTCGGCCGCCACCTCCCGGATGATGTAAATACTCTCCGCTTCGAGCTGCTTGAGATGGGATAGGGTTTTGGAATCGGTTAAGGTCGGCATCTTTCTCTCGTTTTCATCGTTTTGGGGCCATTATTCGGATTTTAGGGACTTAAAATCCAGGGCCGGGCCAAAAGTCCAACAAAAATACACTGTTCCACGGTTTTCCTCAACGCAAAAGCCCCGAATAAGCGGCAATTCTAGCCGAGGTATCCCCGGTTTTTGAGAATCTCAAAAAAGGGGGCTTAGCGGAGACCCAGGCACCGCAAGGTTTTTGAGAGTCTCAAAAAATGGGTTTTGACAGAGACTGGGGCACCCCCACAGTTTTTGAGACTCTCAAAAAATGGGCCTTAGTAGAGGCCGGGGCATCCCCTGGTTTTTGAGACTCTCAAAAAAAGAGTTTTGATAGAGACGGGGACACCCCACAGTTTTAGAGAATCTCTAAAACTGGGTTTTGATAGAGGCCCGGGTACCCCATGGTTTTTTGAGAATCTCAAAAAATGGGCCTTAGTAGAGGCCCGGGCACCCCCCGGTTTTTGAGACTCTCAAAAAAAGAGTTTTGATAGAGACAGGGACACCCCACAGTTTTAGAGAATCTCTAAAACTGGCTCTTGGTGAAGGCCAGGGCACCCCTCGGTTTTAGAGAATCTCAAATTCGGGGTATCCCCCACCCTTCCCGGATGCCGCCTTCCGCACCCCCGCTTTAGGCCGGTTCCGCCAAAGTTTTACGGTTGTATTGGAAACACGTGGAAAGCCGTGATGGCGGCGTAAACCTCCTGGCCTTCCTTGAAGCCGCTGGCCAGGGCCACCCCCTTGGGGACTTGGGCGGAGATTGTTTTGTCTTCCCCGATATCCAGCTTGTATTCGATCACCGTACCCCTAAAACGGGTCTTGGCGATCTTGGCCCTCACCTGCAGGGTCTCAAACTGGGCGGTGACGTAAACGTCGTTGGGGCGGAAGTAAATACGGATTTTCTGGTTCACCGGCAGGCCAGGGTTTACGGAAAAGCGGAAAGGGCCCCACACGGCCAATCCCTTTTCCGATATTTCGGTGTCGATGTAGTTGGTCTCGCCCACGAATTGGGCGATGAAATGGGTGGCGGGCTCATCGAAAATCTCGATGGGTGTGCCGTCCTGTTCGATCTCCCCGTGGTTCATGATGAGGATGCGGCTGGCCACTTCCATGGCCTCTTGCTGGTCATGGGTGACGAAAAGAGTGGTCATATTGGTCTCCTCATGGAGCCTCAAGATCCACTCCCGCAGTTCCTCCCTCACCTTGGCGTCCAGGGCTCCGAAAGGCTCGTCCAAGAGCAAAACCTCGGGCCGGGGGGCCAGGGCCCTCGCCACGGCCACCCGCTGGCGCTGGCCACCGGAGAGCTGGGAAGGATAGCGTTTTTCGTACCCGGTGAGCTGGATCAGGTCCAAAAGCTCGAAAACCCTGTTCCGGACTTCATCCTCCTTTTGTTTGCGAACCCGCAAGCCGAAGGCGATGTTCTCGAACACGGTCATGTGCTTGAAAAGGGCATAGTGCTGGAACACGAAGCCCACGTTGCGTTCCTTGGCCGAGGCATAGGTGGCTTCCCGTCCGGTCAGGTGGATCTCCCCTGAATCCGGCACCTCGAGGCCCGCGATCATCCGAAGCAGGGTGCTCTTCCCCGACCCCGAAGGGCCTAAAAGCGCGGTCAGGGAACCCGTCTCCAGCTTCGCGCTCACGTTATGGACGGCCTTGAAGCCGTTGTAATGCTTGGTCAGGCCCCGCACTTCGATGCTCATGGGAGCTCGCTTTCAAAGCGCGGCGGCAGGACCTGGCGCTCTTTTTCGTACTTCAAGCCTACTAGCGTTTTGGCGATCAGGGTGAGGACGGCCAAAAAGGTCAAAAGGGAGGCCACGGCGAAAGCCGCCGTAAAGTCATAGTCGTTATAAAGAATTTCTACATGTAAGGGCAGCGTATTGGTCAAACCCCGGATATGCCCCGAAACCACGGACACCGCCCCGAATTCCCCCATGGCCCTGGCGTTGCACAGGATGACCCCGTAAAGCAGGCCCCATTGGATGTTGGGCAGGGTCACCCTCCAGAAAATCTGCCAGCCATTGGCGCCTAAAACCATCGCCGCCTCTTCCTCTTCCGAACCTTGTTCTTGCATGAGGGGGATAAGTTCCCGGGAAATGAAGGGGAAGGTCACGAAAATCGTGGCCAGCACGATCCCTGGAAGGGCGAAGATGATGTGCAGGTTGTGGGCCTGTAGCCAGGGTCCCAGCAACCCCTGCAGGCCAAACAGGAGGACGTAAACGAGGCCCGAAACCACCGGCGAGACCGTGAAAGGAAGGTCGATAAGGGTAATCAAAAGGTTTTTGCCCGGAAAACTAAATTTAGTAATAGCCCAAGCGGACACTATCCCAAAAGCCGAATTGAACCACACGGAAAAGAATGCCGCGATAAGGGTTAGTTTGACGGCCGAAAGGGCGTCCGGCTCGCGGATCGCTCCAAAATAATAAGAGAACCCCTTATTCAACGCGGAAGTGAAAACCTCCGCCAGGGGCACCAGCAGGAATAAGGCGATAAAAAGCAGGGCCACGGTAATGAGGATCCAACGGACCCACCGGGTTTCGGTCAAAGCGCGGGCCGGATCGGTTTTCCGGTCCCCTTTTACGCTCACAATGAGTGTTTCTTGGGTCACGTGGTTTCCTTAATGGATCCGGTGCAAACCTGTCCGCGATTGCAACCAGTTGATGGTCAAAAGCAGGGTGAAGGAAATCGCCAGCATAACCACCCCGATCGAGGTGGCCCCGGCGTAATCGTATTGCTCCAGCTTGGTGATGATCAAAAGGGGAGTGATTTCGGTTTTCATGGGCATGTTGCCGGCGATGAAGACCACCGACCCGTATTCCCCCACTCCCCGGGCAAAAGCCAGGGAAAAACCCGTTATCCAAGCCGGGACCAGGGTGGGAAGAATAACCCTGGTAACGGTATACCAACGGTTGGCGCCCAAGCTGACCGCCGCCTTTTCCGTTTCCAAGTCCAAGGACTCAAGGACGGGTTGGAGTGTGCGAACGACAAAAGGCAGGCCGATGAAGGTCAAAGCCACGACAACGCCCAGGGGAGTGTAAGCCACGGAAATCCCCAAAGGCTGGAGGCATTTCCCAATCCATCCATTTGGGGCGTAAATTGCCGTCAGGGTGATTCCCGCCACGGCCGTGGGCAGGGCAAAGGGTAAATCCACCATCGCGTCCACCAGTTTTCGGCCCGGGAATTCATAACGGACGAGGACCCAGGCCACCACTGCCCCGAAGATGGAATTGATGATAGCTCCCACAAGGGAGGCCCCGAAGGTCAGCCGATAAGAGGCTAAAACGCGGGGGCTGGTGACTTCCTGGACAAACTGGGCCCAGGTGAGGGTGACGGATTTCAGGATGAGGGCGGCCAAGGGGATGAGGACGATCAAGCCCAAGTAAGTCAGCGTAAAACCCATGGTCAGACCAAAACCCGGCAAAACGCCGGGAGAATTCCTAATTTTCATTTTTCGCTTTTTCCCCATCCCCTCAATAATTCACTGATAGCCCGAATGGCCTCGGAAGCATCATCTCCATCGGCCGAAAACTCCAGTACCGTACCATAAATGGCTCCCAGCGTTAATAGTTCCAAAAGGCTCTTGGCATTCACGGGTAAACCGCCGTTGGAAACCAGGATACGGCTTTTAAACCGGCTGGCGGTCCTCACCAATTCCGCCCCGGCCCTCAAGTGCATGCCCAACCGGTGGAGAATTGGAATTTTTTCAATGTTCTTCATGGGATCTCCTTGGACCCCGCAAAAGGGTTTCTGAAATGCAGGGTGGATATCCATGGGCCCCTTAAGTTTGGAAAAAAACGGACTACGGAGAAAGCCTTTTCCCCGCGTCCTCTTTATTTTGATCCCGGCTGGTAAATCCGGTCGAAAACGCCGCCGTCTCCGAAAAAAGCGGACTGGGCCTTTTTCCAGCCTCCAAAAACCTTATCGATGGTGAAAAGCTTGATCTTGGGAAATTGTTGGGCGTACCGGGCCGCCACTTTCTTGTCCCGTGGCCGGTAATAGTTGCGGGCCGCAACATCCTGGCCTTCGGGTGAATAGAGGTATTCCAGGTAGGCCTTGGCCACTTCGGCGGTGCCGTGCTTTTCGGTGTTCTCGTCCACCCAGGCGACCGCGGGTTCGGCCAGGATACTGGTGGAAGGCGCCACGATTTCGAAGTTCCCCTGCCCAAGTTCCCCAATAGCCAGGTGCGCCTCATTCTCCCAAGCGATCAAAACGTCCCCGATTCCCCGTTCGACGAAGGTGGTGGTGGAACCCCGGGCTCCCGAGTCCAGGACCGCCACGTTCTTGTAGAGCTTGGCGACGAACTCGCGGGCCTTGTCCTCACTGCCGTACTTCCTTAAGGCATAGCCCCAAGCCGCCAGGAAGTTCCACCGGGCCCCACCGGAGGTTTTAGGATTGGGGGTGATGACCGACACGTCCGGCCGCGCCAAGTCATCCCAATCCTTGATATGCTTGGGGTTGCCCCTCCGGACCAAAAAAACGATGGTGGAAGTATAAGGAGCACTGTTGTCGGGCAGCCTTTTCTGCCAATCCGCCGGCAGCAGTTGGGCCTTGGAAGCGATGGCGTCGATATCCCCGGCCAGGCCCAGGGTCGCCACGTCGGCCTCCAACCCATCAATGATGGCCCGGGCCTGCTTGCCCGAGCCGCCATTGGAGACGTTGACAACCACGTCCTGGCCCATCTTTTGCTTCCAGTAGTCGGCGAAAACCTTGTCGTAATCCTGGTAAAGCTCCCTCGTCGGGTCATAAGACACGTTTAAAAGGCTGACTGGGCCAGCGCCCTGGTTTTGGGCCAGGGCGCTTCCGGCGACAGCAAGAAAAAGGGTGATGGCTATTTGCTTAAACAGTTTCATGGCAAACTCCTCTTTTAAACCGATTTAGAAGTTCGCTTGGGCCCGGACGGTAAAAACGTCCTCCGGCAAAAGGCTGGTGAGCGCTTTGGTTCCGGGAACCTGGAGCCCTTCCACGAAATTCGTCTGTTCGAAGTCGAAGACCAGCTTGAAGTGGGGGTTGAAAATCCAGTTCAAGCCGGCGCCGTAAGCCGTCGCCTGTTGGGCTGAGTTGGTGGCGGCCAGGTTGGTGGCGGCCGATGCGCTGAAGCTGTTGGGGTCCAGTGTCAGTTGGTGGACGCGGACCGCCACTTCCAGGGCGCCCCATTGGCCCTTGCGCAGGTCCAGGTCCTTATCCGCGACAGCCCCAAGAAAAGAGGCCTTTCCGCCGATGACCCAGGATGCCGCCAGCTGCCAGGCCCGGTGGGTCAAGGCAACGGCATCGGCCTTGCTGAAGCCCACGTCCTGGATCGACTGGACGTATTCGCCCAGTAACCCGAAGGGGCCGTTGGAAAAATAACCCTGGGGGGACCAATGGTAAAAATCCCCCTGGGGTGAAACGCCCGTGCGGTAGGCGAAAAACTGCTGCTGGCCCAGGGAAGTGACGAAATAATTGGGATAGGCGTTGGAGTTCCAATTCACGTTCCAGGCCCAGGAACCCGATAGGCCGAACCCCAAGCCTTTTAGGAAGGAGTCCTCCGAATCGAAGGGGGTTAAATAAACCCGCCCCGTGGACTCCCGGCCGTTGGTCAGGGATTGGTCGGCGGCGTTGTTGGGCGTCAAGTTATCCGGCGTGCCGTTGGTCAGGGCCACGGAATAATTGACCCCGTTCCAAGGGCTGCCCGTGGCTTCCACGCCCAAATCGCGGTTGGGCACCAGGTCGGTTGGCAAGGCCCTTTCCACGAAAAGATTGTCCGTATCGTTTTGCAGCCTTTCCAAGCCCACCGGCACCTTGAACTTACCCGCTTGGAACTGCAAGGCCGGGTCGGCCTTGATGAAGGCATAGGCGTCCTGGATGGCATAGCCCGTGGATCCCAATTCGGCCTGGTAACGGAATCCCACCAAGTGGTCGAAAAGGGCGATGAGGTCCAGCCTGGTTTTACGGTTCAAAAAAGTGCTGGCGGACTTGTTGGTGGTGGCCCCGGAAGCCCCCAATTCCGGTTCAGCGGTGCTGCCAATGGGCACATAATCGTAATAAGATGAATTGGGTTGGAAATAATCCCGGTAATCTTCCTGGACCACCCCACCGATCTTGAGAACCACATCCCCTTGGGAATCGGACAGGTCCACGTAGTTGTGCTCAACACTCAAAACCACGGCCTGCTTTTCCAACAAGGCAAGGTGGTTATTGAGCCCTTCCAACCCCGCGACGGGCGTTACGGTGGGAGTAGCCGACTCGTCATTGCCGCCCGAAGGCGCCGTGGCGGCCGTGGGCGTGGAGGCGTTTGGGCCACCGGTCGAATTATCCGCCCAAACTCCCGTCGACCCAAGGATTACAGCCCCAACCGAAACGGCTAAAGCAAATACCGACTTTCTTTTTTCCATGACAAACCCCTTTTAAAGTTTTTTTCCCTGTTTTTATCGCGGAGGATGCCGCTCGGGGTCTTACGGATTCCCAGACCCCGCCTTCCAGCGGGTTGGGATTCAAAAAATCCGAAGACCGCTTTAGCGCCCTGTTTGGTCTCTTTCGAAACACCGGTCGGGGCAAGTTGGCAATTAAATCCCACCGTAAAACTTTTAAACTTCGAACCCTTCAATCACCTCCCTAATCAAAATCCAACCCACATCCAGCGCAAAGCCGCCAAGACGCCAAGAAAGTCAAAATTTTCTGTTTCAAGGCCGAAGCTTTTCTTGGAGCCTTTGCATCTTCGCGCTGGCTTTGGGTTAGCCGTTTTTTTTAATTCGAAAGCACCCTTTCCTTCGCCTGGCCCTTGTTCGGCTGTGGCGTCAAACGAAGGTA
The DNA here is from genome assembly GCA_030041545.1 of candidate division FCPU426 bacterium. Taxonomy (GTDB): domain Bacteria; phylum Oederibacteriota; class Muellerivitia; order Muellerivitales; family Muellerivitaceae; genus JAJPJW01. The sequence continues at coordinate 55,479 of JASHNQ010000049.1, forward strand.
AGGCCGCAGGGTCTTATAACCCTTGGGGAACCGTTCCTTCAGTTCCTTCTCGTCCTTCACGGCCGGCACGATGACCACGTCGTCCCCGTCCTTCCAGTTCACCGGGGTGGCCACTTTGTGGTTGTCCGTCAATTGCAAAGAATCGATCACCCGGAGAATTTCGTTGAAATTCCGACCCGTGCTGGCCGGGTAAGTGATGGTGGCCCGCACCTTTTTCTCCGGGTCGATGATGAAGACCGACCGGACCGTGGCGTTGGCCAGGGAATTGGGATGGATGAGGTCGTACAGCAACGAGACCTTGTAGTCATGGTCCGCCAAGATGGGGAAATTCACCCGGGTTCCCTGGGTTTCGTTGATGTCCGGTATCCAACCCTTATGGTTCTCGACCGTGTCCACGGAAAGGGCGATGACCTTTGCTCCCCTTTTCTCGAACTCAGGCTTCAACCTGGCGGTTTCGCCCAGTTCGGTGGTGCAGACAGGCGTGAAGTCCGCCGGATGGGAAAACAAGACCACCCAGTTCTTTCCAGCCCATTCGTAGAATTGGATCCTGCCCTCGCTGGAATCCTGCGTGAAATCGGGCGCTACGTCTCCTAGTCTAAGTGCCATGACATGCCTCCTAAATTTTTTTAGAGGCGGTCCTTAAAACGAAAAACCCGGGACCGCTTCTGAAGGCGGCTCGGGTTTCCTGGATTTCCGGAAAGCAGGCGCCGCTTTAGCTCCCTGTTCATTAATTTCCTAGGGAGAAGCTCCCTGGAAACCAATCCGGCCGGGGCAAGTTGACGAAAACCCTTGTTTTTCAAGGTTTTCCGGGGTCCTTTTGGAACCCGCATTAAAGCCTCACCGGGGCGTTTTTGGTCAAAAACGCCTAAAACCGCCTGAAAACAAAAAACCCAGGCCGCTTTTAAAGCGGTCTGGGTTTAGGAGCTTTCCCTTAAACTTTTACCGCTTTAGCTCGCTGTTCGATTCCTTTAGGAATCACGCCGGAGCAAGTTGGAACTTAAAGCCCGCGTTATGTGAAAGAATACTATCCAAACTGTCCGTTGTTGTCAATGGATTCTTTTCCGTTTCCAAAAAACCGCAATTCCAATGGCCCAAAACCAACAAAAAAACACCCTGAACAATTCCACACGGTTGCCGTGGGCGGCGACGGTTCCCACCAGGTTGATGCTGAAATGAAACAGGATGGCCGAAAGAATGCTTCGGCGCGCGAGGTCGTAAATCCAGGTCATGACAACGGAAACGGGAAGGATGCCGGCAAAGAACAGGAAAAACCCAACCGTCCCTACGCCCAAGGTGGATTGGTAAGCACCCTTGAGAAAAAACAAGGGAAGGTGCCAGAGCCCCCACATCAACCCAAGGATCAAGCTGGCCCTCAGTGAACCGTGCCTGGCCCGCAAGCGGTCTAAGGCGTAGCCCCGCCAACCTAGTTCTTCGGGAACGGGCCCGAACAGGAACATGAAAACCAAGAAGACAGGAAGGGCCAGGGATTGGGGAAGAAACCCCTCGAAATAATGGATCGTGGTCAAATCGAGTTGAATGCCCCTGCCACCGATGAGGATGTCCACCCGACCCGCCAGCCAAGTCAAAAGCGGGACCGCTAGGAGGGACAACTCCCAGCCCCGGAAATCCAGGCGTTTCCAATCCATGACTCTTCGCCAATAATCCCGTCGAACCTCATCTCCGCCTTCCCGGTAGGTGAAATAGATGCCGAAAACCATAGGGCCGATGCCGCCCAGGGCAAAACCCAGCTGGGTGATAAAATGCGTGGCATCCGGGCCCCAAAGGGCGGTTGGAACCCAAAAGGCCCAGCTCCAAGCAAAAGTCAGGGTGAAGAAAAGCCAAGGGGAGGCCGCTGTCGTTTTTTTCATAAGGCCGCCATGATGGGCTTCACGCTTTGTTCAAAACTCTCCGGCGATTATTTCTTATGCTTCCTCAAAACTTCCTTTGCGGAAACACCCCTTCCGTCCCGCGCCGTCCGTTCGGCGATGGCCTCGATTTCTTTTGCCTCTTCCGCCGTAGGTTTGAGGAAGGTTAATTCGGCGTGGTCGGCCACGGCCCGGTAGACGATGTCGGCGATCTTTTTAGCAAGGGGATGGTGGCCGAACTCTTCGTTTAAGGTCTGGGCCACGGCATGGTCGATGAACTGGTTGATGCTCTTGTAATGAAGCTTATTTTTAACCAGGTTTTCCAGTTTGCGTTTTCCCATCCTCGGACGGTAACTGATAACGCCTTCCATAAAAACCCCCGTACCCCAGTTGGCGGGCACGGGTTAATTGTATGCTACTTGTATGCTTTTTTCAAGAAGAAGGATGTGAAGTGGGTGGCCTGGGACGGAAACGCGTGAGGATCACTCTCTCGACCACGTGATTTTTGTCGTAATAGACCTTTCCCTGGATATCAAAGGGGATATGGTGGTCCGATTTGAAGACATCCATCCCCAGGTGGTCATGAAGGTCCACCCAATCCTCGGGGGGAAAATCAACCAGGTCTTCCAGGTAACGGCGGGCCCAGTCCCGCACGAGGGGCTTGCCGCATCGTTGAATCTCGCCGAACTCCCGCTCCGCCTCGGGGCTGAATAGGATTTCCACTTCCACGCGCTTCATCCAAGTTCCCCTTCTCCCGGCCGGGTAGCTTTTGCAACAGCCTTGCGAAGACCAGGAGGAAAGTATACACTTGTATTCTTTTTGTTTTCAAGCGTTTTAGCGAAAAATTGGATTTTTATTTGAAAAGGCGGACGGAAATCTTACAGTTTTCGGAAAGAAATCAGGATGCGCAAAGGGGTTGAGGCGTTTCAGCCCCAACCTTGCCCTTGCCGCAAGCCTCACAGTTGGGATTCCGTTGTGGGGTGATTGACCGGGCTTCCCTTTTTTGGGCGTCCACCTTCCAAAGCCGGAAGGGTCCTTGGCCTTCCGCGAGCCGAAGGGCCTCATGGGCCTGGAGATAGCCGATAGCCTGTGAAAAGGAGCCTAGGACCCCCGCTTCCTGGCAGGTGGGCATGGCGAAGGGCGGCGGAATTTTAGGGATCAGGCACCTCAGGCAGGCCGTCTTCCCAGGCAAAACCGGCAAGACTTGGCCCTCGAACTTGACCACGCCCGCATGAACATAGGGTTTTCCCAGATTCACGCACCAATCATTCAGGAAAAATTTCTTTTCCAGTCGGTCCAGCCCGTCGATAACAAGATCATATTCGGAAAGGATTTTTTCCGCGTTTTGCGCGCCCAATGCCTCCGGAATCAGGGCCGTCTTGCACCGGGAATAATGGTTTTTCAGGTAGTCCGCAGCCGCTTCAACCTTGAGTCGGCCCAAATCCTTCTCGGAATAAAGAATCTGCCGGTGCAGGTTGGAGGGTTCCACCTTATCGGGGTCCATCAAGCCCAGGTTTTCCACGCCGGCTTCCGCCAGGGCCAGGGACGCGGGACACCCCAGTCCACCCACCCCTACCACTAAAATCCGTTTCTTCATCGCTTCCTCACATCAAACTGAAGACCATTATGACGGCGCCGAGGCCGATCAAGCCGTAAGAGACGGCGAACAGGACCCAGTATGGCCATGGGACGCCTTTTTCATTTTGGGCCGGGTATAAGTCGAAGAGGCGGGAGAACCGGTTGATCCCAAAACCCAGGATGGCCAGGCAAAGCCCGCCAAAAAATTGATCCATCTGGCGCTCCCTTAAAAGCCAGCCCCATTGGAGTCTTCTTGTCCTGGCGCGGTCTTGATAAGGACAAGTTGATTGATATTCTCTCCATCCTTCGTGTAAAGGACCGTATATTGCCCTGGAGGCGCGTCTTTCCCGCCATCGTCCTTGCCGTCCCATTGCACCCATTCGTCTTGTTCCGCCACAACGCGCTTCTCAAACAAATTTCTCAAATGGGCGCCGGTATTATCCACGACTTCCAGCCGGTAAATGCCCGGGCCGTCGGCGAAACTAATGTAGATATTAGCATCCATCTTTTGGAAAACAACGGTTTGGGCCTTGGCCGCGGTGGGTAAGTCGGCCACAGCGGTTGTTGGGGTGGTTGCCACTACCGTCGGCGCCGCGGCAGGCGCACTCATTTTATAAGGATCCGCCAGGCTTGTGGTTTCGAAACCAGGAATGAGCGTGGGAGTCGGCAGTAAGCGGCGGGCTTTTCTTAAAAGAGGCTGGATCGCCGGTTGGGTGGTGAAAGTGGGTGTCGGACAGGACAACGGCGTCCAAGCCGATATATACCCCAAAGCCCCGGTTGGCTTCGGGGTGCTCGTGTCCCGGGGAATGGTGGTCCAAGTGGCTGTCGGCCACGAAGTAAAGGTGACAGTTGGCATAAGCATCGGTTTCCAAACCAAAACCGGCGCCGGCAACGGTGTCTCAGTCGGCGAAGGCGCAAAGCTGGGGGGGAGCATGATGCGTTGGGGCAGTATGGGAATTTCCGTTGGCGTGGGTGGCGGAACCTTGTACGGCCGTCCGGATGCGGCGTCCATCGGGGCCGGCGCGCAAACCGGGTTGGAAGCGATATCGAGGTGAAATTCCCTGCGGTAAAGATGCTTCTCACCCTCGTATTGGACCTTGAAAGTTTCTCCGGCGGCGGAAAGAAATTGGATGGGCTGCCCGGTTTCAGGATCCACCAGGGATGCCACCCCCGGGATCGCCGCGCCAAGGGCGAAAGGCGCGGCCCAAGTCGCATCGTGAAAGAACCGCCGTTGCCAATCCCGGGGCTCTTCCATTTCCCGGTTTGGAAGGTAATAGGCTTTTTGATCTCCCGTATCGTTGCTGGACAGGGCCATTTCCGTCCCGTCGGAAAAGCGAAGCCTCAGGATGTAGGCCAATCCGATTTGGCCGTTTAGCGGCCGCGGGTTGTGGTAGGCATTGTCGTTCGCAATGGCCAGGACATTATCGTTTTGGAAGTAGCAGAGGTGTTTCGGCAGGCATTGGACGGTTTGAAAGCCCTTGGGCTCGGGCGTGGTGGGCTGGCTTTCCCGGATGGGGATGCCGTTAAGCCAAACATCCGCCCAGCCATCAACCGCGAGGTAAAGGGTGGCCGACTTTAAGTAGGTAGAAGAAACCTGTGCTAGCGCCGAAGAACAAAACAGAGCGGAAAGCGGTATCCATCCCCATAGAATCAGTTTTGAGTTTTGAGTCCTAAGTTTTGAGTTATTGATGTTTTTGAACCTCCGGTTCAAAAACGTCCACCATTAAAAATTTAAAATTCATGATTTCTGGGACCTGTATTGCTGGACGAAAAAAGCCACCTCGGCGCCGAACAAAAGGATGGTCCAGGAGAGGTAAAACCAGATGAGGATCACCGGGAATACCCACAGCGCCCCGTAAACGTGGCTCCTCTCGAAGACTTTCAAGGTGTACCAGTTCATGCCCCACCGGGCCGTCTGCAGGAGAATGGCCGCCACCAAACCCGTCAAGGCGGCCGACCGGGCTTCCACCTTGGCGTTGGGAACCCAGGCGTACATCCAGGCGCAAGCCGCCCACAAAGACAAAAAAGGCAGGACCGTTGCGAACAACCAATGGCGGAAGGATGGATGCAGGACATTGAGGCTTCCGGCCCAACCCCTTAGGGTTAATAGAAAAAGCCCCACCAAAGGCAAGCCGATAAAAAAGGTCGCGTGGCGGATCATTTGCGCCAAAAGGGGCCGCGGCTTTTCCACACCCCAAAGGTAGTTGAAAGAATGTTCCACGTCCCGCATTAAGAAAAGGACGATCAAAAGGAACCCCAAAAAACCGATCAACCCCACGTTCTTCGAATAAAGGGCGAATTTCCTCATGGAAATACGGATTTGTTGTTTTCCCAACTGGTTTAATTGTTCCAGGTATTGGGGCTCGTCGGGGTCCAGGATGGAATTCGTGGACTGGGTCTGGATGGGATAAATCGCGTCCACGATCTGGCTCAGCAATTGTTCCCGTTTTTGGGCGAAGGCGTCGTTGGAAAGGACTGCCATAAGGATAGCCAAGGCCGGCACCAGGGCCAGGATGGTTTTGAAAGCCAGGGAGCTGGCGTAAAGGCGTTTGTGCCCGCGGTGGGGCCGGCCGCCAGTGCCCAATGCTTTTCCGGCGGCCCAAAGGATGGCTTTCAGGTCCTGCCAAATTCCGCTGGGGCGCCGGGGGTGCTTTTGCAGCCTTTGGCGGCCGTAAAAATAATTCGCCAAGGATTTCCTTCATAAACGCTAAAATGAGCCCCATTGTAGACGAAACCGGCGACCGTTAGGTTTGGATTTCTTTATTCCCTTTCCAAGGATCCAATTTGGGTAACAAAAAAATCCTGCTCTACGAGACACCGCCCGAGTGGGCCACAGGAGTCCTTCAAGACCCCTTGGCCCTTCTCTCGGACCAGGCCTACCTGGAAAAAAAGGCCGCCAATAACGCGTTGGAGTTCCTGAACCTTTGGCCCGGCGCCAAGGCCCCGGTCTATTGGCTTTCCTCGGTGGCCGCCATTGCGGGGGACGAAACCGCCCATCTCAAGATGGTTTTAAGGCTTTTGGAAAAAAAGGGTGGCGCCTTGGAAAAATCGCACAAAAACCCTTATGCGGTGGATTTGAACCTTTTGGTCCGAAGGGGCAAGGGGAACCAGGATTTGGCGGACCGGTTATTGATTTCCGCCTTGATTGAGGCCCGCTCCTGCGAAAGATTTAAGAGGCTGGTGGAAGCCTGTGAAGATGCTGAATTGGCGCGGTTTTACTCGGGCTTGATCGAATCGGAAAACGGCCATCACCGGCTCTTCGTGAACATGGCCAAAAAGATCCTGCTCGCCCACGAAGTCGAGGTCCGTTGGAGCCGGTTAGTGGAGGAGGAAGCTCAAATTATCCAAAAGCAGCCGGCCGGTCCCCGGATCCACAGCGGTATGGCCTAAGAACAATGCCGGCCTTAAGTGGACGCCTGGCGTAAGGCCTTTTCAAAAACCTCCACGCCTTGGGCTCCGGAAACGGCGACTTTCCCATTGAAGATAAAAAAAGGAACGCCTGTAACACCCGTGTCGTAGGCTTTCTCCTCGGCTTCCCGGACTTCTTGCTCGTATTGGCGGCTGGCCAGCAGCATTTCCACTTTTCCCCTTTCCAAACCCACCGAGACGGCGAGATCCATCAAAACCTTCTTATCCCCCAGGTTCTTCCCCTGCGTGAAGTAAGCCTTGAAGAAGGCATTCTGGGCTTCGTTGCCCTTGCCTTCCTTCTCCGCAAGCCAAAGCACCCGGTGAGCGTTCAAGGTGTTGGGTGTCTTTTGAATGGCGTCAAACCGGTAATCGATCCCCGCTTCTTTGCCCAGCGCCGCCAGGCGGGCGTGGGCCGCGTCCAAGGCATGGGCACTCCCAAACTTGGCCGCAAGATGGGCTTTGTGATCCAGCCCTTCCTCGGGCGTGGCGGGGTTCAACTCATAGGGCATAAATCGGACGGTAAAATTCGCTTGGCCCGGAACGGATTTCAGAGCGGTCTCCAGGCGCTTCTTCCCCAAATAACACCAAGGACAGATCACGTCAGAATAGACTTCAATCGTGATAGGCACCGCTTTCTCCTCGGCCCCCCAAAAAGTGACATAAGATAATCATCGCATAGGAGGCAAATCAAGGAGGTCATTCTAAAAAGGTCAGGGAAAAATTGGCGTGGTGCGCGTTTCAGCATGGAGCCGCGAATGTTTGCGGACCATGACGGTTTTTTCGCACAACAAGAAATGCGTTTTTCCACGGCATCGGGGGGAGAACGGAATCCTTTCGCCGGGCCACAAACGATGAAATTTAGCGAAAAAACTACGAGTAGTGGGTGGTATAAACTTTACATTCTTCATACATTGATTTTATGAACGAGCAAGCTATCATCCATCAATTCGGATGCAACGTGCGCAAATTAAGGTTAAAGAGGCAATGGACCCAGGAACAGTTGGCGCAACATTCCGGCCTAACCCCCAACTTCATCGGTTTTGTCGAGCGGGGCGAAAGAAACATTACGCTTAAAAACGCCGTTAAGATCGCGAAGGGCCTTAATTTCCCCGTCCACAAGTTATTCGAAGGCATTTAACCGGCCAAGGGGAAACCCGTGCGGTTCCCTTGGCGCGGCGGCGGAATTACGGTTTGTCTATTTTTCCTAGGTACAACACCCTCTCCAAGGGCCATTGCTTTTCCCGTAAACATTGAAGGAGGGCTTCCGCCGAATCCTCGGCTTCAATCTTAATTGTTTCTTCCGTCCCCATGAGCCGGAAAAAGTAAGTATTGGAATCTTCTTTCATCATTTCCTCCGAAAAGGGGTCGTCACCGGAGGAATCACTTTGCCCTAGACTTGGCGGTTAGGCCACTCACTACTCGTAGTATTTGCCGCCAGAACAATAAATGGCGCCATTGAAAATGTTCAGCCCAAAGAAAAGGCAAAAAACTGAATTATTTTGAAATTTGGGTCGTTATGATGGCCCCATGAAAGTCATCCCAATCCATACCGATCAACGCGAGCAAATTCTGGACATCACGGCCCCAATCCGCAATCTCGTGGCCCAGGGCGCCTTCTCATCAGGGGTTCTCTTTCTTTTTTGCCCCCACACGACCGCAGCTATCACCATCAACGAGAATGCCGATCCCGACGTCAAAAGGGATATTCTCTACCACCTCAAGAAAGCCATCCCCCAATCGCCCGATTTCAAGCATTTCGAGGACAACGCCGATGCCCACATTAAGTCCGTGTTAACGGGATTTTCGTTGGTTTTAATCGTGGAAAACGGAAAAATCCAACTGGGCCGCTGGCAGGGGATTTACTTCTGCGAGTTCGACGGCCCCAAGGACCGGGAGGTTTGGGTGAAAGCGGTACCGGATCAAGGGGTTTGAAATACCCCGTTGTTACTGTTTCTTTTCGTCCCTTTCGAATTCCTCTTCCAAACTGAAATACCTTTCACCCATGTCGCAACAAAGGGTGACCACACGGGCCTCAGGCCCCAGTTTCTTGGCGACCTTGACGGCCACTGCCACGTTGGCTCCCGAGGAAATACCCAAAAGCAGTCCTTCTTCCCGGGCCAACCGCTTGGTCATCAGGAAGGCTTCCTTGTCATCCACCGTGATCATCTCGTCTACAATCGACCGGTTCAAGACCGGAGGCACGAAACCCGCCCCGATGCCCTGGATTCGGTGGATGCCAGGTTTTCCCCCTGAAAGCACCGCCGAGGCCGCCGGTTCCACTCCCACTATCTGTATTTTGGGGTTCTTGGCCTTGAAATATTCCCCTACCCCCGTGATGGTTCCACCTGTCCCGATGCCCGCCACAAAGGCGTCCAGCCTTCCCTTCGTATCCTTTTCGATCTCGGGCGCCGTGGTCCTTTTGTGCGCCTCCGGGTTGGCCCGGTTGGCGAATTGCTCCGGCATGAAATAGTCCGGGTGCTGCTCTTTGATTTCCTTGGCCTTTCGGACGGCCTCCGCCATCAATCCTTGGGCGGGGGTTAAAACCAATTCGGCGCCATATGCCCTCAAAAGCACCCGGCGCTCCTGGCTCATATCCTCGGGCATGACGAGGATCAACCGGTAACCCCTTTGGGCGCAAACCAAAGCCAGCCCGATGCCCGTGTTGCCGCTGGTGGGCTCCACCAAGGTTCCGCCGGGTTTTACGAGGCCGCGTTTTTCCGCATCCTCGATCATGGCCAGGGCGATTCGGTCCTTCACGCTGCCGCCGGGATTGTAAAACTCCAGCTTGCAGAGGATTTGGGCCCCTCCCCTTTCCGGAATGCGTTGGAGTTTCAGCAGGGGGGTGTTGCCGATGATTTGGGTGATGTCGGTGGCCAAGGGATAACGGTTGTAGGTCATGGGGTTACAACCGCCCCTTCCTCCAACAGCCGCGCCGGGCATTTGCCGGAGGCATGGACTTCATGATGGAAGGACACTCCCGAATCAAGGGAGGTGACCCATACCTTGTTTTCCAAGGGTGTGCTTCCCTTCAAAACCCACTGTAACGCTTCGGAGGCCGCCAGGGCGCCCAACAAGCGTTGGACCGTAGGGGTTCCGCGGGTGAAGGCCTTGGGATTGAGAGTTTCAAAACATTCCAGGCACGGGCAGTGGCCGCCTTGATGGGAAGCGGCGAAAAGGGCGTAGCCACTTCCCGCGCACCAGGCGAAAAGGGAAGGCATGCGGTTTTTCCGGAGCAGGCGGCTGGCGCGCCGACGGAAGGCGGAATCTTCCGTGAGAACCAGGGTGAGGTCCGCTTCCCCGGTTGGAGCTTGAGGGACGTCGGTTTTCCATTGAACAAGGTGGGAAACACCGGTGGACTTTAAGGCGATCTCGGCCGCCGTAAGGATCGCGCCTTCCCCCACCAGAAGAATCCGGGCGGTGGCCCACTTGGTTTGGCCTTCCACACCGACTTCGGGAAGGATGACTTGGCGGGAATATCTATCGGAAGGGCCGGTTTCTCCCATCCTCTTACTCGACGATGTCTTTAACGATAGGATTGACGTCGATTCCCTGTTTGGAAAGATCGCCAAGGGCCTTTTGCACTTCCGTCTCCTCCCCCTCGATCTCCATTTGGACGTATCCGAAACCCTTGGTTATGGAGGCCCGGCGGATGTTGACCACAATGTCATATTTCTTGATCATCTTGGAAAGCACCGGCTCGGTGACCAGCTCGGTGGGATAATCCAGTTCGATGAGTTTTTTAACTTCGGCCAAGGAGACCTCCGAGGAAGATGAAATTCGAACAGGGGAACAGGCGATTTCCGGCGCCTATTATCGCCTTTCTCCTTTCACCTCTTCACCTTTCCCCCGGCGATAGCCGGGACGATGGAAACCTGGTCCCCGGACTTGACGGCCGTGGCTTCCCCTTGCAGGAAACGGATGTCCTCTTCGTTCAAGTAAATGTTCACGAAGCGGCGAATTTTGCCGTTCTCATCACAAAGCCGGTCCTTCAAACCGTTGTAGTTATTCCCCAAGTTGTTGATCAGGTCGGAAATGGTGGCCCCTTCGGCATTCACCTCCGCCTGGTTGTTGGTCAGGTTCCTCAAGGGGGTTGGAATGAGAACTTTCACGGCCATGGAAACTCCTCCTAAAACGAATGGTACCCTCATTTCCATTTTAAAATCGGGCAAAGCCCGGTGAAGTTATGAGGGTGATGCAGCTTTCAATTAGGGGGCCTTCGGCCCCGTTTTCATGGATGGATAAACTGCATAAGGCAGGATTATGACGAAAGCCCCCCTTGATTTCCAGGGGAAAACATTGAAAGTCCGGCGCGGTCTGGTTTCCTGTCAAGTTACCGGAATAAACCTTCCCCTATCGTGGACAGCGGCTTATTTCAACGTTTTGTATTTCAGGTTCAGCATGGTTTGGAGCGATCCCCGATGGTGGATTTCGTGATCCAGATTCCCCCGCATCAGGATAAGCCACTTGCTGGTTTTTCCCATGACTTCCCAGTCGTCTACTTCTTGGGCCTACTCGTTGTCCGGCATTCTCTTAAGAAGTTCGGCTTTTTCTTTTCCGAGTTTTTCGAAGTCCCGCAGATGCCGGTTCCATTCCTCCGGTTTTCCTTCCCCCGGTTGGATGCTGGCCCTGGGAATTTGCTTTTCGTTTTTAAGGACGGCCAAGGCCCATCGGTCGGCATCCACTAAATGTTTCAAAAGATCCGTAAAACTCAATTGTCCGGCGGAGGGCCGCCACCCCCGGTCTTCCGAAACCACTTGTTTAAATCTTTTCAGGCTGGATTCCCGAACCATTCCCGAGAATGGCCAGCCTTTCCCCTTCAGTCATTATTGCCTCCCATCGTGGAAATGGCCCGATCCATAACGAGCCAAACATTCACTTCAAAAGCGGGAACTCCGTCACCCTCAGGCGCGTGGAGCCGTAAGGAACGAGGGTCAAATCTTCCTCAGGCTCCGCGCTTTCCACCGGGCTTTGGGGCGGTGGCTCGGCGGCTCCGGTGGCGAAGGCCCAATCATCCAAGCGCCTGCCCTTCACGGCCACCTTGAGGGGCGCTCCTTCTAATGTGAAGGGATCGCCTTGGAGAGTCCCTTCCTGGAGGGATAAGGACTTGTCCGGGTCCCCAGGGTCAAGCGCCAAGGCGTAATTCCAAGGGCTGTCGGGCACTACAAAATAATCGCTTTTATGGTCACCCTTTGGCTGGTAGGGGAAAGGCCGGGCGGGTTTCCAAATTTCCTTCAGCCCCAAGCTGAACACCAGAGGCCCCCGCTCCACGCTGACGGCGTCACGGAACCACCGTTGGACCTTGAAAGCCATGGGAAGGTGAAGCTGCAGGGTTTCGGTCCCATTCCATTGGCGCAGGATCTTTTGAAAGCTACCGGCTTCTGGCTTTTGGGTGCTCCCATCCGGCAAGGTCAAGGTCGCGCCTTGCGCCCATTCGGGGATGCGCAAATAAAACGGGAATTGCAAAGGCATTTGCGTCGTCACCTTAAAGGCCAATTCTTCGCTGAAAGGATAATCGGTGGTTAATTCCACCTTGACCGTTTGTCCGGATATTTGGGTTTCCACGGACGAAGGGGCATAAACCACCGCCGCCAGGCCCCCATCAGGGGTCGCCATCCATAGGTGGGAGGTGAATTTAGGCCATCCCTGGTGGAAATTGGCCGTGCAACAGCCGTATTGGGGCTCCAAGCCGAAGAGGTTGGATTCCCCCCGGTTAGTGGTGTAAACGGGCTGGGGCACGTAAACGCAGGCCACCTGGTTGGCTTGTTCGTCGTATTGGTGTTCCCAATAATCCGGCGAACAAGCGGCCGGAAGGGCGTTGAAGGCTATTTTTTCCAGCCGGTCCGCGTCCCCCACATTCCCCAAAATAGCCAAATTGGTTTCCAAGGAATACATCGTTTCAACGATGGTGCAAAGTTCCGTCCCCTGGGAGGGGTTCCTTCCCGCCAGGCACTCATCCGCGCTGAAAAGCCCGTTGGCCTCCCCATGGTAACGGTCCAGCTCCTGGAGCGCCTGGCGGGATAGTTTTTTGTATTTATCATTGCCGCTCAAGCGGTAGAGGAGGGCTGACACCTTAAGGCCCATGGCGTTGTTGACGCCGTGGGTGAACCAGTTCCACCGGGGGGTCTTGTCTTTCATGGGAAGGTCGGAAAAGTATTTTGGCCAGTCATAGCCTTGGGTCGCCGCTTTCCAGGCCAGGTCCAACAGCCATGGCTCATGGGTGCGGTCGTAGAGCCAGAATAGGCAGACCAGGAAGTCTCCCCATCGGAAATAATTCCAGCCGAAAAGCGGCCTCTGGTTCAGTTGGTTGTCGAGGCACCAGAAGTCCTTCTCCATGGCCGGGATGACCCGGGGGTCGCCCGTGGCCTCCTCGTACTGGGCCAGGACTTTCAGGATGATGAACTGGGGCCATGGGTCCCGGGGATCGGACCCAGGCGCGCCGACCGGCGCGCCGGTGGGGGGAGGGCTTTGCTCCGGCCCCAGCCAACCATCCGGCAGCTGGTGGGACAGGATATAGTCCATCCACCGTTTGACCTTGCGTTGGAGGCGTTCATCCCCGGTTTGATAGGCCAACGGAACCAAACCGTCCAGCCAATAGGGGGCCCTCTCCCAACCTTCGGCATGCCCCCCGATCCAACCGCTATCTTCCACGTCAGGCCAAAATTCGTCCAGGTGCCCGGTGAGCCCTCCCGCCTGCAGTTGGAGTTGCTCCAAGAGCCATCCTTCGGGCTTGACGCTGCCCAAAGGCAGGGATTGAAAAGCGGGAGGTTCGAGCCCGGCGGGCCGGTTCTGCTTTTTCCCCTCCTGGACCCTCAGGTAAACCAAGCCGAGCCATGCGGATAAAACCAGCGCCACAAGTACAAAAAAAGTCTTGGTCTTGGAACGCTTCTGGGGTTGGCTGTCTTGGGGGTGGTTTTCCGGCATAGGGGCATTCTAGGGCTAAAAAATCCGAAAAGAAAATTTTTGGCGAAAATGGGCTTTGTCACCACCCTTCGAGTAAACGGTTTTACCCAGGGTCACGGCGTTGATATTTAAGGCCGCTCCATTTAAAGTTAAGAAACAATTCAACAATGTTGTCACGCTCTCAACTTTTGCCGAATAGTTGGCGAAGGGTGGAAAACCAATAAGGAGAGCCAAAGGGAACCCTGCCTTGGGGCGGGCTTTGAATCCCTAATTACTAATCCTTCATTGGTTTTTTCTGTGCAAAAGTAAACTTATAAGAGAGGCCCTATGACACCTTATATCGACGCCTCGAACTCCGACCATCGTTTCTTAAAAAAAGTAGGCCGGAAGATCGGGGAGGTCCGCGCCCAAAAGGGCTATACCCAGTTCCAATTGGCGGAGCAAGCCGGGGTTTCCATCCAAATGGTCCAATATTGGGAGTCGGGCCGGAACATCACGTTGAAGACCCTTTACAACCTTGCTTTTCAACTGGACTGCCCCGTTGAGAATTTCCTGAAGGAGCCCCGCAACTTGACGGCTCAAAGGGGCAGGCCCCGCCTTAAAGGATTAAAGGCCGGCAAAAAAAAAGTCCGTAAGGAAAAAAGCCCTGGGTGACTTCCATTCCGTTGAGCCGCTGAAACAAGTCCACTCCCTCGACCCAATCCTTTCAACCGTTTTAAAATCGACCGGGGACTGAAATATCCCTTTGTTTTAGGCTATTTTTTTGCCCCCTTTGCTTCCCGGGTTCAAGGGCCGGAGGAAGGAATGGAATTACGGGAGGAATGCCGCCAAGTCCAATAACCCGTCCAGCCGAGGCTCAAGAGGGACAGGAAGATGGCCAAAACGGGAAGAAAACCCGTTGAAAAGCTGTTGGAAGCCCAGGGACTGTCTTTCCTGATTTTGGAGACAAACTTGCGCAGGTCCGGATTGTCCGGATGGAGCCGCAGGCTTCTCTCCATGGACAGCACGGCCTCAGTCCGGTTGGCATCCTGGTAATAAGCCTCCCCCAGGAATTGGTAAGCCTGCCAGTAATCAGGCCTTTCGTCCACCGCCGCGCGGAAATACTGGATGGCCTTGTCATAATCCCGGTTCTTGAACAGCTCCATGCCGGCGTTGTAATAATCCTCCGGGGCAATCGCCCAGCCCACCCCGGAAACCAATATCACCGCGAGTCCCCCAAGCAGTTTTTTCATCGGTTCAGGCCGGGACCAGTTGGGTGGCCTCAAAGGCGGCGAGGTTGGGCTGGATGACCTTCACTTCCCTCAAATGGCCTGTCACGGCTTCCTGGGTTTTCAGGCCCGTTCCGGTCACGTAAGCCACGGTCACGGCATCCGGATCCAAGGCTCCCGATCCGGCCAGCTTTTTCAGGCATCCGATGGTGACGCCGCCGGCGGTTTCCGCGAATAGTCCTTCGGTGCGGGCCAACAGTTTGATGCCTTCCACGATTTCCTCGTCCGTGACCATCTCGGCCCCGCCCTTGGAATCGGCGATGGTCCTTAAGGCGTAAAAACCGTCGGCGGGATTGCCGATGGCCAAGGACTTGGCGATGGTATTGGGCTTGACCGGCCGGAAAGTGTCGGTCTTGGCTTTATAAGCGGTGGTCACAGGCGAACAGCCGGCGGCCTGGGCGCCGAAAACTCTCATGGGCTTGTTTTCAATGAGGCCCACTTTGATGAACTCCTGGGTCCCCTTCCAAATCTTGGTCAAAAGGGACCCGGAAGCCACGGGGACAACGACTTGGTCCGGTGCTTTCCAGCCCAACTGCTCCGCCACTTCGAACCCGAGGGTTTTGGAGCCCTCGGCGTAATAGGGCCTCATATTAATGTTCACGAAGGCCCATTTATGCTTGCCGGCGATTTCGCTGCAAAGACGGTTGACGTCGTCATAATTGCCGTTGACCCCGATGAGGTTCGGGTCGTAGATCAGCGAGGCCGTCACTTTGCTGGTTTCCAGGTTGGAGGGAATGAACACAAAGCGTTTCATGCCGCCCTTGGCCCCATAGGCCGAAACCGCGTTGGCTAGGTTGCCGGTCGAGGCGCAGGCTAAGGTATCGAAACCCAGTTCCAGGGCCCGGGTGGAGGCCACGGCCACCACGCGATCCTTGAAGGAATGGGTGGGGTTGGCGCAGTCGTTCTTCACGTAAAGTCGGGAAAGGCCCAATTCCTCGCCCAGCCGTTCGGCGCGGATCAAGGGCGTATAACCTTCCTCCAGGGTGTTGTAGCGGGTTCCCTCGACGGGCAGGAACTCCCGGTAGCGCCAGATATTCAGCGGGCGGGCAGCGATCTTTCCGCGGGAAACATCTGTCTTGATCTTGTCGTAATCATAGGCTGCTTCCAAGGGCCCAAAGCAGAACTCACAGACGTATTTGGCCGTTTTTTCGTATTCCTGGCCGCATTCCCTGCATTTCAAAGACTTTACGTAACCCATCGTTTTTCCCTTCCGCTCCCGGAAAAGGCCTCGGCTCAAAAAAAAAGGCCCCATCCTGAGATGGAAGCCTTTGAGGTTTGGATTTCCATCTCTCATCTTTCCCCGGATCGTCGTCCCTTTCCGGAGCAGGATTTGGCACCTGGCGACCCTTTTCGGTCCGGTTGCCGTGGCATCAACGGGCCTGTCCCTCCGCCACTCGCGATAAGAGCGTTTAATTGTTCAATGAATATTACTCAGTGCGCCTTTCCCTGTCAAGGCCACCGCCATAGCCGGTGGCGGGTGGCTGTTAGTGGATGGTAAAGGCTACCCGCCATCCGCTACAAGCTGCCATTAATCCGCCGCTACCTCGATTTTGAGGATTTCATACTGCAGCAGTCCCACCGGCACCTGGATATCCGCCTTGTCCCCGACTTTTTTGCCGATAAGCCCCCGGGCGATGGGGGTTCGGATGGAAATCTTGTTTTGGGCAAAGTTGGCTTCCTCCTCGCCCACTAGTCGGTAGATTTCCTCCTGTTTGGTTTTGAGGTCCATGACGGTCACCACGCACCCGATGGAAACGTGCTCGCCGGTGATGTTCTCGTCCTCCAAAATGCGGGCTCGGGCCAGCTTGTCCTCCAGCTCGCGGATGCGCGCCTCCAAAAGCCCTTGTTCCTGCTTGGCGGCGTCGTACTCCGCGTTTTCCTTCAGGTCCCCGTGGGCCCTCGCTTCCTCCAAGGCCTTCGCCACCTGGGGCCGGCGGACCATTTTGAGTTTGTTCAATTCGTCTTGGAGCTTATCCCGGGTGGCCCGGGACACAAGGAAATCCGACATGGAACTCTCCAAAATTAAATTTCAAGCCCGGAATTTTCGGCCTTGTCCAAAATCCCATTCCTCAAGGGAATGGCCTGCGGGAGATTCCCCATCCCCCGGAACATTTTGAATGGAGGGCAACTCAAAAGCCCGAACGAATCAAGACTTTGCGTTCTTCTGACACTTCTGGCACAACCCGTACAACTGCATCCGGTGGGAAGTGATCTTAAAACCATGCTTCCGGCTGACCTGCTCCTGCAGCTCCTCGATTTGGGGGTTCAAAAATTCAATATAGGCGCCGCATTGGGTGCAAATCATATGGTCGTGGTGGCGCCGGTTGAACTCCGGCTCGTATTTTATCCGCCCGTCCCCAAAATCCAACTCCCGGGCCAGGCCGCACTGGGTGAGGTGTTTCAGGGTGCGGTAAACCGTGGCGAAGCCAACGTGGGGCTTTTTTTCCCGGGCTCTTTGGTAAAGTTCCTCCGCCGAGATATGCCCTCCCTGGGCCAAGAAAGCCTCCAGAATCAACTCCCTCTGGGACGTCAGCTTAAGGTCTTTCCCCTTCAGGTATTGGCTGAAAACCTCGTATTCCCTTTCCCTCCGTTTATCTTTAACGGCGTTTTTCATAAGGTATCCTTCACGGTAAGCTTGTCCCGGCGAAGGGTTCGATTGGTTTGGGAAATTTCAGTTCAACATGACCGGCATTAAAACATTGGAACGGACCACGTGCTGGAAAGCCCCCACGATATTTTCCGTCACATCACTCAAGGTCTGGAGATAGTCTTCCTCCACTTCCCGGCCGTCCACCAGGAAGGACGTTTTAAGCAGCACCGAAAGCTGGCCTTTGATCACCTTGGAAACCCGGAGCATTTCATTGCGGAAATAATCCGGATGGTCCTTGCGCACCCGTTTTGTCGTACGCGGCTTGGAATACTTCTTTTGATGCACGGCGATCGAGGCGATCATCTGCGCCAAGTGGTTTTCCAGCATGGCCCGGTCCACGTGCTGGCCGTGCACCAGCCTTTCAATTACGACTTCCAGGTATGAAACGTGGGAAAAAAGCTCACGATAAAGTTCGAGGAAACCTTCCCGCACGTCGGAGTCCTGCGATGGAACCATGGTATCCCCCGATCCCCGTTTTGAAAATTATACCCCTTTTCACCGCCTAATCAAAGCGCGACCCACGGATAACGAACAATGAAGAATGGACGATGAAGGAGGTTTTTGTTTGGCCCTCCAAACAAAACACAACGTCATTATTCATTTTAACGGTTTTATTCGGCTAAAAGTTTCTCGATGGCGCCGGTGAAATCCGACTCCGGATGGAGGCCGACAAAAGCCAAGGCGATCCTGCCCGACTTATCAATGAAGAAGGTGGCGGGAATCGGATTGATTCCGTAGGATTTCAACGTGTCCATATTGGCAAGGCCGACGGGGTATCGGATGTCGAAATTTGAAATAAACTTATTGAAGTAATCATTGGGCTGGCCGTCGTTGGTTTCCACCGAAAGACCCCAAAGCTCCAACCCTTTGGAATGATAGGCGTTGTACATCTTCACGAGGGTCGGTATCTCCATCCGGCATGGGCCGCACCAGCTGGCCCAGAAATCCAGCACCACGACTTTTCCCTTGGCCTGCGACAACGTCAAGTTAGTGGAGGAGTTTAAAAACTGAGCGCTGATCTCGGAAGCCGGCTGCCGTTGGGCCGGGGGGATGAGGTCCACGTTGTTCCCTTTCCCGCAACCTGCCATCCAGGAAGCCAGCAACCCTATAAAAATTATTCTTCGATCCATATTCATGCCTTTAAGTTGTTTATGGCTTGGTCCTGAGAAGTTGTCGTTGCTAATATCTAATCGCTAAAAGCTAATAGCTTCTTTTAAAAGAATCCCAGGTATTGGACCCGGACAATTCTTGAGAATAAGTCTGCCCGGTTGATATCCCTGAAGTCAACTCCCACCCTTAACGGCTTATCCACGTTGAAAAGTACATTGGCGTTGAACTGCCAATAGTCGCTCAAGAGCTTATCCATCTCCAGGTTGAACATCAACGGCTGCGCCACCGCAAAGGAGGTGCCAAAAAAAGCTCCCAAATCCTCGTTGGAATCGAAATTTTCCAGGGTGACCACGTTAAAACCAGCGTGAAGCTGCAAATAACCTGCCTCCTTAAATTCGTGGCTCACCACCGAATAAAACCCTTTTTGGGTTCCGGGGAAAAAGACACCATTGACTTGCGTCCCGTAACCACGGTTGTCCCAGCCCGCGGCCAAGGCTATAGGCGAATTTTTTTCGTCCAAAACCTTGAATTTAAGGCCGATCCCCGGCGTTTGGACTTGGATCGTTCCCTGGCCCACCACGTTGGTGGCATTGACCGAAAAGCCGAACATGAAGAAATCTTCGAACCCGACGTTACCCCGGACAAAGAGTCCGCCATTCTCATACATTCGGGTGACCAAGTCATATCCCCCGTGCATCAGGAGGTAAGCGGTGGGGGCTTCTACCATTTCATAATTAGTCGGGGAGGTTGCGACTTCATCGCTGGCCCAGATTCCTGGCACCGGCAAGAGGAAAAGAAGGATGAGGGTGTATCGAAAAGGTTTGACGAGAGCCTCCAAAATGGTTTTATTTTAAGCCCAAAGAAGCCTCTGTCAACCGATGGCGTTCTTTAATATTTTTCCACGAAAACTTTTTCGACTTTGGGAATGGTCCGTCCCAGGAACCTTTGGGCCTGTTGCTTGAATTTGCGTGAAAGATCGCTGACGTAGTACTGGCATCCACCCCGTCCGTTCATGGGGACTCCGTGCATCTCCAGATTGTGGTGAAGGCTCTTGGCTGTTTCCTCCGCCGAATCGACGATTTTCACTTTTTTGCCGGCGACCCTGGCGAGAACTTTCTTCAAAAGGGGGTAATGGGTGCAGCCCAATACCAAAGTGTCGATTTTGGCCTTTAGGAGTGGCTGAAGATATTCCCGCGCCACTGCCTCGGTGACCGGACCCATGAGCTTGCCTTCCTCCACCAGCGGCACGAACAAAGGGCAGGCTTTGGAATAAACCTTGGCCTTGGGAAAGATTTTATGGATCGCCCGGACATAGGCCTTGGATGCGATGGTACCCTCGGTGCCGATGACGCCGATGCGGCCGTTGCGCGTCACTGAAACCGCCGCATAGGCCCCCGGTTCGATCACCCCCAGGATGGGGACGGGGAATTCCCGACGGACGATTTCCAGGGCCCAAGCCGAAGATGTGTTGCAGGCCACCACAACACATTTGACTTTTTTATTTTTCCGGAAAAAGCGGATGATCTGCCGGGCGTACCGGACGATGGTCTCGGGGCTTTTGGTCCCGTAAGGGATGCGGGCCGTGTCGCCGAAATAAACCAGCCTTTCACCGGGCAGTTCCTGCTGGATGGCCTTGGCGACCGTCAATCCCCCCAGCCCGGAATCGAAGATGCCGATGGGGTAGTTTTTCAACGCTTTGCCCGCGCCGATGAATTCTTGGAGCCACTGTCTTTTAACAATTTATAATCAATGGAATCAACCAGAGCTTCCCAAGAAGCTTCGATGATATTCTCCGACACTCCCACCGTTCCCCAGGAGTCCTTCTTGTCGCGGCTCTCGATCAAAACGCGCACCTTGGCCGCCGTGCCTTCCTTGGCGTCCAACACGCGGACCTTAAAGTCGGTTAAGTGAACCTCGCTGAGCGAAGGATAAAACTTGGTCAGGGCTTTGCGGAGGGCCTGGTCCAGGGCATTGACGGGACCGTCACCCTCCCCCACGGTATTTTCCAAAATCCCGTTCACCTTGATCTTGATGGTAGCCTCCGAAACCAGCTTGTCGTCGCCCCTGTTTTCCACGATCACCCGGAAACTGACCAGGTCGAAGAAGCTCTTGTGCTTGCCCAGCGCCTTTTTCAAAAGGATCTCAAAGGACGCCTCGGCCCCCTCGAATTGATAACCCTCGCTTTCCATTTTCTTCACTTCGTCGATGATGGCCCGCGTTTCCGGCGTGTCCTTCCCCAGCTTGATGCTGCGGGTTCCCGCCTGATGCAGGACTCCCGCACGGCCCGCCTGATCGGAGAGAATAAGTTTCCGCTGATTTCCCACTTCGGCCGGGTCCACATGCTCATATGCCTTATTGGATTTGCGCATCGCGTCAATATGCATGCCGCCCTTGTGGGTAAATGCGTTCTTGCCGACATAGGGCGCGTTGGGCCGGGGCGGCAAGTTGAGGATTTCATCCACGCGGTGGGATACCTCCGTGAGCTTCTCCAGCTTGATAGGCTTCACGAAGGTATATCCCGTCTTTAAGGACAAAGTGGCGATCAAGGAGGTCAAATTCGTATTCCCGACCCGTTCCCCATAGCCGTTGATACAGCCCTGAACCTGGGTGGCGCCGGACGAAAGGGCAGCCAAGCTGTTGGCCACCGCCAGGTCGGAGTCGTTGTGGCAATGGATGCCGATGGCGGCTTCAGGAAAACGTTGGTGGACACGGATAACGACCGCTTCGACGTCTTCCGGCAGCGACCCGCCGTTGGTGTCGCAAAGCACCAGGCAATCGGCGCCGCCGTTCAAGGCCGCCTCGAGGCACTTGAGCGAGAATTCCGGGTTCGCCTTGTAACCGTCAAAAAAATGTTCCGCGTCAAAGAAAACTTCACCTGTTTTGGACTTCAGAAACTTGATCGAATCGTTGATGATTTCCAGGTTTTGTTCCAACGGGATGCCAAGGGCCTTGGTCACATGGAAATCCCAGGTCTTTCCCACCACCGTTATGGTGGAAACGTCCGATTTCACCAGGTTCAAGAGGTGCGTGTCTTCGTGGGCCTTGTGCTTGGCCCTGCGGGTCATGCCGAAAGCCGACAAGCGGGCTTTAAGCTTAAGTTTTTTCACCTTTTGAAAGAATTCGGTGTCCTTGGGGTTGGCCCCCGGCCAGCCTCCTTCCAGGTATTGCAACCCCAGGTCATCCAAGGCCTGGGCCAGGGCGAGCTTATCCTCGACCGACAGGTTGATTCCCTGGGTCTGGGGGCCCTCCCGTAGCAACGCGTCGTATAAGACAATTTTCCGATCGCTCACCGAATCGCCTCTTCCCAATCCGTCATCCTGAGCCAAGCGAAGGAAAACGCTTCAGAATGACAACTTTAACCTCAAAATTATCCGCGGACGCCCGAAACCTTCTTGCCCAAGTTGAATTTCTTATGGATCGCCGCCACAGCCTTGGTGACATCCTTTTCGTCGATCACCACTGAAATCTTGATTTCGGAAGTGGAGATCATCTCGATGTTTACGCCCGCTTCGGCCAGGGCCTTGAACATATTGGCGGCCACGCCGGAGTGGGAGCGCATTCCCACGCCTACCACCGAAACCTTGGCGATACCCTCATCCGAGAGAATGCCGGCGGGCTTGAGGGTTTTAGAAGCCTCCCCCACCACCTTCATGGCCTTCTTAAATTCGGACTTGTCCACGGTGAAAGAAACGTCCGAATGGCCCTTTTCCCCGATGTTTTGGATAATCATGTCCACATTGATCCCAGCCTTCCCCAGCTTGGAAAAGAGGATGGAAGCGATACCTGGCCTGTCCGGAACTCCCCGGACCGTAATTTTGGCCTCGTTTTTATTGTAGGTCACTCCGCTGATAACCACCTTTTCCATGGCTTTGGTTTCCTGCATGACGATCGTCCCTTCCTTTTCATTGAATGTCGGCCTCACGTGGATCTTGATGCCGAAGTTTTTCGCGAATTCCACCGAACGGGCGTTCAACACCTGGGCCCCCGCGCTGGCCATCTCCAACATTTCATCGTAGCTGATGAAGGTGATCTTCTTGGCGTCCTTCACCATCGAGGGATTGGCCGTGAAAACCCCGTCCACGTCCTTGTAAAACTCGCAAACATCCGCCTTCAAGGCCGCGGCAATCGCCACCGCGGTCAAGTCGCTTCCGCCCCGGCCCAGGGTCGTGATTTCATGTTCCTTGTTCTCGCCCTGGAATCCCGCCACGATCACCACCTTGCCCAGGTTGAGGGCCGAGCGGATCTTCGAGTCCCCCACCCGGACGATGCGCGCCTTGGTGTGCACGTCGTCTGTCACGATGCCCACCTGGGGGCCGGTGAAGGAAATGGCGTCGCAACCCAGGCTTTTCAGGGCGATGGAGAGGAGGGCGATGGATTGCTGTTCCCCCGTGGCTAAAAGCACGTCCATCTCCCGCTCATCGGGGCTGTCCGTGATCTGTTGGGCCTTGGCGATCAGCTCATCGGTGGTGTCCCCCGGCGCCGAAACGACCACCACCACCTCATTCCCTTCCCGCCTGTTTTTGGCGACGCGGCGTGCGACGGATAGCATTTTTTCCGCGTCGGCCACCGACGATCCACCGTATTTTTGAACAATCAGTGCCATGGGACCCTTTTTCCACCTTAAAGCTTTAAAGACTTTAGGATTTCACTCATTTCCGGCTTGATCACCGTGGGTTTGGTGCTTCTCATCACCGCCGTGTCCGGATCCTTGAGCCCATGGCCGGTCAGGGTACAGACGATACGCCTTTCACCGTCGACGAAGTACCCTTCCTTGCTCTTCTTGATGACCCCGGCCAAGGAAGCGGCGGAGGCGGGCTCGCAGAAAATACCTTCCATCGAAGCCAGCATCTCGTAGGCTTCCAGGATCTCTTCATCCGTGACGGCCTCGATCAAGCCCCGGGACTCGTCACGGGCCGCTTCGGCGCTCTTCCAGGAAAAAGGGTTGCCGATCTTGATGGCCGTGGCGATAGTTTGGGGGTCCTCAATGATATGCCCCTCCACAATGGGGGCCGCCCCGGCGGCCTGGAACCCACACATGCGGGGCAGCCGCTTGGACTTGCCTTTTTGCCGGTATTCCTTATAGCCTTTCCAATAGGCGGTGATATTGCCCGCGTTTCCCACCGGGATGGCGTGATATTCGGGGGCGTCACCGATAGTATCAACAATCTCAAAAGCCGCGGTTTTCTGCCCCTCGATGCGGTAGGGGTTATTGGAATTCACCATGGTGATCGGGTGCTTGTCCGCCAGTTCGCGGGTGAGCTTCAAGGCCTGGTCAAAGCTTCCTTCCACCGCCAGCACCCTGGCGCCGTAGATCATGGATTGGGCCAACTTCCCCAAAGCGATGGAGCCGTGGGGCAGGAGGACGGCGCAGGAAATGCCCGCGTGGGCCGAATAGGCGGCCGCCGAGGCCGAGGTATTGCCTGTGGAGGCGCAAATAACCGCCTTGGAACCATCTTCCAACGCCTTGGAGATGGCCATGGTCATGCCCCGGTCCTTGAAGGAGCATGTCGGGTTCAACCCCTCGAACTTGAAATAGACCTTTAGGCCGTTGCCAAGATTTTGGGAAATGCGCGGCCCGTAAAGCAACGGCGTATCACCCTCCTTGAGGGTGACAACGGGCGTTTTTTCGGTAACCGGCAGGTAGGGCCGGTATTCTTCGATAAGTCCTTTCCAATACGCCATTTGCTTTGCCTTTGTTTTAGATTTTGGCTGTCGGCTACGAGCTGTCAGCCGTGAGCTGCCGTTACTCTCCCCGGTCCATGCGGATAAGAAGGGTTTCCTCCTGGACAAAGGGAAGGCCATTAATCTTTTTCAGGGCCTCCTGGACGTTTTTCTCCAGGGCCTCATAGGTCACGATGACCACCGGCACTTTGTCGCCTTTCTTCTGCTCTTTTTGGATGACCGAAGCGATGGAGATTTGATGCTCACCCAGGATACGGGCTATGGCCGAAAGAACCCCCACCTGGTCCAGCACCGAGAACTTGAGATAATAGCGGGACTTGATCTCCCCTATCTTGCGCAGGCGTTTGATCTGGGGGTTATCGGAAAGGAACCAGCAGTTGGAGATTTCGCCCGCCACGTTGTCGCTGACGCTGCGGCAGACATAAATAAGGTCGCTCATGACCGCCGAGGCGGTAGGCTTGTTGCCCGCCCCCAGGCCGTAGTACATGGTGGTACCCACGAAGTCGCCGGTCACCAGCACGCCGTTGTACTCGCCGTCCACCTTGGCCAGGAGGTGTTCCTGTGGAATCAAGGTGGGATGCACACGCACTTCCAGTTCGTCTCCCTCCACTTCCGCGATGGCGAAGAGCTTGACCACCCGACCAAACTCCTCCCGGGCGAACTCGATGTCCTGCAGGGTGATGCGGTCGATGCCCTCCACGTAGATGTCTTCCACCTTGACGCGCTTGGAAAAGGCCAGGGAGGCCAGGATGGCCAGCTTATGGGCCGCATCCATGCCGTTGATGTCCAGGGTGGGGTCGGCCTCGGCCAGGCCCTTTTTTTGGGCCATCTGCAGGGCTTCCTTGAAGCTTTTTTTCTCCTCGGTCATCTTCTGCAGGATGAAGTTGGTGGTGCCGTTGACAATGCCGTAGATGGACATGATGTTGTTGGGCGCCAGGCCGTCGTTGATGGCCTGGATGACCGGGATGCCCCCGCAAACCGCGGCCTCGAAATAGATGTCCACTTTGTTTTGACGGGCGGTGGCGATGATCTCGTCCCAGTGCACCGAAAGCACCGCCTTGTTGGCCGTGACAATGTGCTTGCCTTTTTTCATAGCATCCAAAAGGTAGGTGCGGGCCGGCTCCAAGCCGCCCATGAGCTCCACGATGACGTCAATGTCCGGGTCCGAAACAAGGTCGTCGTAGTTGGCCGTCAGCATGCCCTCGGGCACGGTCACGTCACGCTGTTTGGTGAGGTCTTTGACCGCGATCTTCTTGATGCGAAGCTGCGCCCCGACTTTTGCCTCGATAAGGGCGCGGTTCTTTTCCAGCAGGCGGTAAACCCCCTGCCCCACGTTGCCGAACCCGATCATGCCGATTTGGATGACGGATTTGCCTTCACTCATGACGTTCTCCGCGCTTGAGCCTAAATAGCAAAACGCCCCGAGCTTGCCAAAAAGCCGGGGCGTTTGGTGAAAAGAACCCTTAGATTATAAGAAAACAGGGGTCAATTCAAGGGAAAGGCTGAAATGCGGTCGTCAGTCGACGGTCCACAGTCGATAGCCACGGCAATGAAGATTTTAGGTTTAAAGCTGTTGCCGTGAACTTGTCGACTGTCAGCTGTCGACTATTGGACCGCCTCTTTGATGCGCTTCAACCCTTCCAGTATCGCCTTCTCGCTTGCGGCATAGGACATCCGCATAAAACCCTCGGCGCCAAAAGCGATGCCCGGCGTCAAGCCCACCCTGGCCTTGTTCAGCAGGTAATCAGAGAGTTCCATGGAGTTGGAGCGGCCGGGCTTGAAAAGCCCCTTCACGTTGGGGAACACATAAAAGGCCCCAGCGGGCTTCAGGCACTTCACGCCTGGGATGGCGTTTAAACCCTCCACGACCATATCACGGCGCTTCTGGAACACAGAAACCATTTTCTGGATTTCCGAATCCGGCAGGGCCATGGCTACCACCCCCGCCTTTTGGACGATGGAGGACGGGTTGGAGGTGGACTGGCTCTGCAGGTCGGCTATCGCCTTCATCACGTTGGCTGGGCCAGCCGCATAACCCAGTCGCCAGCCCGTCATGGCATAGGCTTTAGACATTCCGTTGACCAGGATGGTTTGGGCCGCCACTTCCTGGGAAAGGGACGGGAAGCAAACATGCTCTTCCCCATAGACCAGCTTGGCGTAGATCTCATCCGAAACAACCGTGAACTTATGTTTCAGGGCCAATTCGGCGATGCCTTCCATGGCCTTTCGGCCCACCACTGCGCCCGTGGGGTTGCTGGGGGAATTAAGGATGAGAGCCTTGGTTTTGGGGGTGATCTTGGCCTTCAGGGCCTGGGGTGTCAGTTTGAACTCGTCAGCTTCGGAGCATTCGACGAATACCGGGATGCCGCCGGCCAGCTTGATTTGTTCGGGATAGCTCACCCAATAGGGCGAAGGAATCAAAACTTCGTCGCCCGGATTGATGATAGCCATGAATGTGTTATAGAGGGAATGCTTGCCGCCGCAGGAAACGACGATATCGCCCGGTTCATAATGGACCTTGTATTCCCAATCCAGGTACTGGGCAATAGCCTTGCGCAGTTCCAGGGTTCCAGGAACGGGGGTGTATTTATGGAAACCGCCGTCAATGGCCTTCTTGGCCGCCTCGCAAATGGGTTCGGGCGTGTTGAAATCCGGCTCTCCAGCCACGAAATTCAGCACATCCACGCCCTCTTCCTGGAGTTTCTTGGCCTTGGCGTCGATGGCCAGTGTCATCGACGGGGCCACTTTTTTCATGCGTTCGGAAATTTCCATAGTGTCCTCGCTTGGTCTTAAGAAAAAAGCTTTTTAATGTTCCGCAAGGCTTGGCGGATGCGGTCCTTGTTCTCCACCAATGCGATTCGGACGTAACCCTCGCCTAGGCTCCCGAAACCCGATCCCGGCGAAACGCCCACCTCGGCGTCCTTCAATAGCATCATGGAGAAATCGAGCGAGTTCATCTTGGAAAACCGTGGCGGGACCTTGGCCCAAAGATACATGGCCGCTTTAGGCTTTTCCACGGGCCAACCCATCTTGTTCAGGCCCGCGGCCATGATGTCGCGGCGTTCCTGGTAGATGGCGGCCAGCTTCCTCAAATTTTCCTCGGGACTGTCCAGCGCCGTGATGGCAGCCACCTGGATGGGGGTGAAGATGCCGTAGTCCATATAGCTCTTCAAGCGGGCCAAAGAGGCGATGACCTTCGCGTGTCCGGCCGCGAAGCCGATGCGCCATCCCGCCATGTTATAGGATTTGGACAGGGTGAAAACCTCGATGCCCACATCCTTGGCCCCCGGCGTGGCCAGGAAGCTGGGGGATTTGTAGCCGTCGAACACAATGTCGGCATAGGCCAAGTCGTGAACCACCAGGATCTGGCTTTTCTTGGCCCAAGCCACGATCTCTTTGAAGAAAGCCTGTTCCACACTGACGGTAGTGGGATTATGGGGGAAGTTGAGGATGACCATCTTGGGCCGGGGCTTGGCTTTGGCGTGGGCCTTAAAGAGGGCCTTGAGGAAGGCTTCCGGCCCGTCCAGGATGGGAACGGAAACCAGCTGCCCCCCAGCGATGATCACACTGTAATGGTGAATAGGGTAAGTGGGATTGGGCACCAGCACCTTGTCGCCCCGGTTCAAGACCGCAAGACCCAAATGCCCGAGCCCCTCCTTGGACCCTATGACCGAAACCGCCTCCGTATAGGGGTTGATGGAAACGCCATATTTACGGTCATACCAGCGCGAAACCGCCTTCAGCAGGGCCGGAATACCCTTGGACGTGGAATAACGGTGGGACTTTTTGTCCTGGACCACCTCGATGAGCTTGTCCACGATGGGCTGGGGCGTGGGGTTGTCGGGGTTGCCCATGGTGAAGTCAATGACGTCTTTTCCCTGCCGACGGGCGGCCAATTTTTCCGCGTTCAAGCGCGCGAAAAGGTAAGGGGGGAATTTCTTGATGAGGTTGGATTCAGTTTGGATTGGCATTCAACACAGCCTTTAGCCGGTAGCGCTTAGCTGTCGGCAAAGATTTTGAATAATTCTTGAACTACCAGCCACCCGCCATCCGCTAAAGGTTGACTTTGGGAATGCTCGCAAAGCGGTGGTATTCGGCGGCTCGCTTCTTGAGCTTGGCTTTGTTTAAGCCTGCGATGGTTTCGGTTCCGAAACCTTGGACCGTAAAAGAAGCCACCAAGTTACCGGCGATGACTGCCTGCTTGAGGATGTCCGGGGTCAGTTTGCCCGACCGGGCCACATGGCCGATGAAGGCTCCCGCAAAGGTATCGCCCGCACCGGTTGGGTCGATCACATAATCCAACGGCACGGCCGGAGAAAGGAAGGTCCAACCCGGGCCGAACAACATGGCGCCATGCTCCCCCTTTTTTACGATAACGGTCTTGGGGCCCATTTTCTGCAAGGCGCGGGCGCCCTTCATCAGGTGCATTTCACCGGTTAATAGCCGTATTTCCTGGTCGTTCACCACCACCAGATCGGTCTTTTTCAACACCTTCACAAGGGCCGGCTTGGTGATGTTGATCCAAAGGTCACGGGTGTCTAAAACCACAAACTTCGGCCTGATCATTTGCCTCAAAACATTCATCTGTAGGTCGGGATGGATGGCGGCCAGGAACACGAAGGGGATATGGCGCGCAAGACCCGTAACATGGGGGTCAAATCGCTCGAAAACCCCCAAGTCAATTTTAACCGTGTGAGCCACGGCCATGTCGTTCTCGTAATAGCCCTTCCAATAAAAGGTCTTCCCCTTTTCACGGATCACTAGATCAGTGTTTATTCCATGCCGTTTGAGCATGGACAGGTCCGAATCCTTAAAATCGTCCCCCACCACCCCCACCATTTTGACAGGTACGAAAAGCGAAGCCGCCAGGCTGGAATAAGTGGCCGCGCCGCCCAAAACCCGGTCCTTGGAGCCATAGGGGGTTTTCAAGCCGTCATAGGCCACTGATCCGACGATGAGAACTTCGGACATTTCCATCTCCGTTGTTGCCGTCATTGCGAGCCAACGCACCAACCCTTTGACTTTACCCAGGGCCCCGAGGCTCTTGAAGGGTCGACGCGTTTATTCCGGAATGACGGCTAGGGCTTAGCTCGGATCGAATAAGGCGTATTTTCGATTGATGCAAAAAACGATGAACACTAACACCGCCAACAGGGTGTCCCCTGTCAATTTGAGGATGAGGGGATTGTCCTCGTGCTTGTTGCATTTCACCCGCAAGCCATGGGCCGTTTCGCCCACAAAATAGTAGTGTTTGGAGTGGTCATAAGTAAGGGGTTTCAGGTAACCAGCTTGAACCAGTGCATTCTCGTCAATGTCTTCAGTAACAGGCTTGGAGGGGTTGGCCGCGTTCCACAGGTCCACGGCCTTTTGGAGGGTTTGGATACGGGCATAGCAGTCCAATTCGTCCCGTGGGATCAAAACCTGGCGCAGGATATAGACCGACATGAAGGTGAACACCCAGCAGGCCGCGTAAATTAGCAAGCCGGTCTTCCAAGTCAGTTTTTTGGGTTTGGAATCCATTTTGCCCCCGAAAAATTCCACAAAGTATAGCAAGGAAAACAGGGCCTAGCTGAAAAACCTTTAGCCCCGCCCGGTCACCAGGACCGGGCGACGGGTGGCGTAGGAGATGTTCAGCAGAATGCCTACGGCCGCATAGCTGAACATGAGGGACGAGCCTCCGTAACTGATGAAAGGAAGGGTCAGGCCCGTTACGGGCAGGAGGCCCACGGTCATCCCCACGTTGATGATGATTTGTACCGTGAACATCGACGCAATACCCAAGGCCAAGAGCGAGCTTTCCCTGTCCCGGGCCTTACGGGCGATCTCAAAGGACCGCCGGATCATGAAGAAGTAAAGCCCCAGAACGACGACACAGCCCACAAAACCCCATTCTTCCCCAACGACCGAGAAAATGAAATCCGTGTGGTGCTCGGGGATGAAGGAAAGCTGGGTTTGGGTGCCCTGCATGTAGCCTTTTCCCGAAATGCCGCCCGATCCGATGGCAATCATGGATTGGATGATGTTGTAACCCGCCCCCAGGGGGTCATCCTGGGGGTTGACAAAAACCTCCAGCCTTTCCTTTTGGTAATCCTTCAGGAAATGCCAAACGAGGGGACAGGAAGAAAGTCCAAGGACAAAAAGCCAGGTAAGCCACTTGGCCGGAACGCCCCCGACGTACATCAGGATAATGGAAACCGGCACCAGCAAGAGCGCCGACCCCAAATCCGGTTGCTTTAAGATGAGGATCAGGGGCAGCCCCAACATGGCCATTAGGAAAAAAAGCTTGCCCAAGTAGAACAATTCCACCGTCTTGCTTCCGATATACCGCGCCAGGACCAAGAGCACTGAAAGTTTAGCCAGTTCGGAGGGCTGGTACGAAAGGATTCCCAATTTAATCCAGCGTCTGGCGCCGTTGGTTTCGTCACCGATCACTAAAACCGCCAGAAGGGAAACAATGGAAACCCAGTAAAAGATGTAGGAAGCCTCGATCCAAAAACGGTAGTCGATTTTGGAAAAAAGCCACATTCCAAAGAAGGAGATGCAAAACCAGAACAACTGTTTTTCCCAAAGTTGCGAGATATCGCCGTTATGGGAAGTGGCGGAAAAAACCACGAAAAAGCCGATGATCGAAAGGGCCAAAACTTCCGAGGCTAAGGGCCAGTCGATGCCTTTCAAGTAGGATTTAATCGCTGCTTTCATCGTTTGGCTTTCTTTACGATATTCAAACTCCGAACTGCCGACTGAGAACTGCCAACTAACGTTAAGGTGCCACTCCCCTCACCGGGGCGGGTGTTGGAACAGGCGTACCGGAAGGCGTCTCCGAGGACGGCGCGCCGGGGGTCGCGCCGGGCGAGGGTGTCTCCCAGGGGGTGACTTCCTGGCCGAGTTCCGCTTCCATCAATCTTTTGGCGATTGGCGCGGCTACGAATCCGCCCTCCCCGCCGTTTTCCACCAACACCAGAACCGCCACTTTGGGATCCTCCGCCGGCGCATAGGCCATAAACCAGCCGTCGGTATCCCCATTGGGATTCTCGGCGCTTCCGGTTTTTCCGGCCACACGGGCACCTTTGATCCGGGCGTTTTTTCCCGTTCCGAAAGGGGAACTGATCACTTTTTCCAGCGTGGCCTTGAGAAAAGCCAGGTCTTTGGGCACCAGATCGACTTCCCGCAAAAGTTCAGGCGGGTCCTCAAAAACGGTCCTCCCCGTATTCCGGTCCACGACACGGTAAAGGAGGTGGGGCGTGAATATCTTCCCATCCATGGCCAAACCGCTGATCACATCCAGCATTTGGATGGGGGTGGTCAAAACATAGCCTTGTCCGATGCTCATGTGGATCGTGTCGCCGGGGAACCAGGGCATGTGCTGGGTGCTTTCCTTCCAGCGGGGGTTGGGAACCAGACCCGATGCCTCGCCGCTTAAGTCGATCTGGGTCCGGCTGCCCAGGCCGAACTTCCGGGCCATCCGGTAAATCTGGTCCACCTTTACTAAAAGCCCCACCTGGTAGAAGAAAATATCGCAAGATTCGATGATGGCCCTTTCAAGGTTGACCCAGCCGTGTCCCGTCGTCTTCGCCCAGCAGCGGTAAGGCCATGTTTTGTACCAGAAAATCCCGGTGCACAAGAAAACCTTGTTCAAATCAATCACATTATCCTCCAAAGCCGCTAAGGTCGTGATGACCTTGAAGATGGATCCAGGAGGATACTGGACCTGAATGGCGCGATTTTCCAGGGGATGGTCTTTGTCCTTGATCAAATCGTTCCAATCCTTGTAGGAGATGCCGCTCACGAAATCGTTGGGGTCGAAATTGGGCTTGCTGACCATGGCCAGCACTTCCCCGTTTTGCGGGTTGGTGACGATGATGGAACCAATCTGGCTGCCCATCAAATCCTCAGCCATTTGTTGGAGTTTCCAGTCGATAGTCAGTTTAAGCGTTTGCCCCTGAGCGGGCTCGCGGTGAGCCAGGGTACGCCGCTGGACGCCTGAAGCATCCACTTCCACTTCCACCCCCCCATTCTCACCCCGCAGAATTTGGTCGTAGGTTTTTTCCACCCCCTTTTTCCCGACCAAATCCCCTTCCTGATAGCCGTTGTCCTTCAATCGTTCCAGCTCGTCCTCGTCGATTTCCCCAATATAACCCAGGATGTGGGAAGCCAGTTCGCCGTGGGGGTAATAGCGCTCCGGTTCCATCTGAATGTAGACGCCCGGTAAATGAACCCGGTTCTCCTCGATTTTGGCGATCAAATCTGGGTCCAGGTGCGATTGAAGGCGAACGGGTTCGAACCTCCGTCGCTGGCGCCGGCTTTCGACCAAACTTTCCAGGGAAGAAAGGGGCTCCTCCAAAATTTGGCTCAAGCGAACCAGGGAGGAACTGTAATCTTTCACGTCCGCCGGAACCAGGAACAGGGAGTAAGTGGGAACATTCGTGGCCAAGACTTCGTTGTTGCGGTCGGTGATAATGCCCCGGGGGGCCCTTTGGGGGATCAATCGCAGGCTGTTGGTGTCCGAAAGGTTCCGGTAAAGGGGATAATTGAGGATTTGGAGGTAAAAGAGCTTGATAAAAATGCCTACGAAAGCCAACGCAACCGCAGTGAAAAGGAAGCTCATCTTTTTTTCAGGGGAGCCGCCGAATTTGCCGCGGGGAAACTTGAAAGCCAACTGAACGCTCCTTCAAACCAGTCGCAAATTTTAAATTCTAAATTGTGACCTTGTCTTTCAGGCGGTTGCTGGATCAAACCGCCGCTTGCGGAACCTTACCACGAAGAAACAAACAACCGAAGCGGCTAAGGTGGTCGTCAGGAGAGACCGCCAAACAATCCCCCACGCATCGCCTGCCGGCGGGGCCGAACCGTCCCACTTCAGCAACATCCAAATAAACAATTGGTGGAAAAGGGTGCCTCCAAATACCAGAAGCGTCTGCGCTAAAACCCTTTCGTGGTAAATATGCCTCTTTAAGAAGCTAGCCATGATTCCCGTCACGGTCTTGGAGATGGTATTGGGCCCAATCCAACTGGAGGAAAGGAGGTCCTGAAGAAGGCCCGCCAAAAAACCCCATCCGGCAGCCTTGGGCACATCGGTCCTTAAACCCACCAACAGGGTGAAAACAAGTGGCAAATCCACGCCCCAGGCCGCCACGCCCGGCAGTTGCTGGACAAATAGAAGGGCCAACAACCACCAGAATTGCCTCGGAATCAGCATTTGAAACACCTTATCAAACTAAATTCTAGGTTATGGTTAGAAGCTCGAAGTTAAAATTCCTAACTACTCTTTGTCGTTATTGGTACACATCCACCGGCGGCAGGATAAAAATGTAATCCAACGCCGCGAAGTCCACCGAGGGCGCCACTTGGATTTCGGTATTTAAGCCGTTTTCGGATTCGGTCTTCTTCACCACGGTCCCAATGGCGTATCCTTTGGGAAAAATCCCGCCCATGCCCGAGGAAACCAAGACGTCGTCCTTTTGGATGTCCTCGTTCGGGTTGACATAGGCGTAGCGGAGTTGGTTTCGCCCCGTGCCCTCGACGATGCCGGTCACATTGGACCGCCGATCGATGCCAGCCACGCTGGAACCGCTGTCCGTTAATAAAAGCACCCTTGAGTTTTTCGGGGTGACTTCCAAAACCCTGCCCACCAATCCCTGCTCGGAAATGACCGGCGAGTCCGCCTGCACGCCGTCGTCCGACCCCAAGTCCACGACAAAGCTGCTGTCCCAGGTGCTGGGGTCGTGCGCGATGATTCGGGCGATCTTGGCGGTATGGGGCAGGCGCGCCTTGATCTGCAAAACCTCCTGGAGCCGGGATAATTCGGACTCCAGCGATTTATGGTTGGCCAATTCGAGCCGCAGGGACTGGTTTTCCAACTGCAGCCGTTCCACCTCCTGGTGCAGGGTTCTCAATTCGCGCAGGGCGTTCAGGGTGTTCTCAGGGAAGGTGATCAACCAGGCAATGGACTTTTGAACCGGAAGCCAAACCGAAAGGGAAAATTCCTTCAACACGGCCCCGGACTCGGTGTGATGATTATTGCGCTGAACCAAGAGCCAAATGCATAACAGGAGGAGGGCGACCAGGAAAAACCTGGAAAGGTTTTTGAGGAAAAATTTCAGCATGAAGTTCCGGTGATGCAGGCATCAGGTTTTAGCTGAACCCTGACACCTGGAACCTGGCACCTGCCTTTACACGTATTCTTTCTCAAGGACGGAAATACGCTTGAGGAAATCCATGGAGCGGTCCAGCAAATGCCCCGCGCCCATGGCGACCGCCGTGGTGGGATCGTCCGCCAGGTTCACCGGTACGCCCGTTTCGTCCCGGAGGCGCTCGTCCAGGTTCTTCAGGAGGGAGGACCCGCCGGCCAGGATGATGCCCCGGTCCACGATGTCCGCCGCCAGCTCGGGCGGAGTGCGTTCCAGCGTCATCTTGATGGTTTCAATGATGGGAACCAGGGGTTCCTCCAAGGCGCCGCGCACTTCCTCGCTGGTCAGCTCGATGGTTTTTGGCAGTCCGGTCACCAGGTCGCGCCCCTTGATCTGCATGCGCAACTCCTGCTCCAAGGGGAAGGCCGACCCGATCTGGATCTTGATGTCCTCCGCGGTCCTTTCTCCTACCAGGATATTGTAGGTGCGCTTGATGTAATTGATGATGGCCTCGTCCAGTTCGTCCCCCGCGACCCGTATGGATTTGCCGTAAACAATATCACCCAGCGAAATCACCGCCACTTCGGTCGTTCCGCCGCCGATATCCACGATCATGTTGCCCTGGGGCTCGGCGATGGGCATTCCCGCGCCGATGGCCGCCGCCATGGGCTCCTCCACGAGGTAGACTTCCCGGGCGCCCGCCTGCTCGGCCGAATCGCGTACCGCGCGCTTTTCCACCTCGGTGCACCCCGAGGGGATGGCCACTACGATGCGGGGGCGGATAAGGGAACGCCGGTTATGGACTTTAGAAATGAAATACCGCAGCATTCGCTCGGTCACCTCGAAATCGGCGATCACACCGTCCTTCATGGGGCGGATGGAAACGATCGACCCCGGTGTCCTTCCCAACATTAATTTGGCGTCATTACCCACAGCCAGTATTTGGTTGGTGCTCTTGTGCACCACTACCAAGGAAGGTTCCTGAAGGACGATGCCACGGCCCTTCACGTAAACCAGCGTCGTAGCCGTGCCTAGGTCGATGGCCACGTCGCTCGAAAACAAACCCAAAAGGAAGTTTAACAATCCCAGCTCCTTTGGCGGGCCCAGACGGACCCACGCTTAAAATGAAGTCGACGCAATTGGGGCGATTCCGCGACCCCGTCATCCTTAATTTTTGCAGGGCAAAAAAAGAACCCCAGTTGAAAAACCGGGGGGTTATGGAAAACGCGGAAAGCCTTCAAATCAGGGGATGTAGTGTAACACAGAGATTTGGGGAGTCCAATGCTTTTCCAGGGTCCGGCAGCTCCACGGACATTCCGGGCAGGATAAATTCATCAAGAGAAGGGTTTTTCGTGGGGGAAAAGGTTTGATAGCCGCTATTTCTTTTCCGTGCCCGTAGGCATGGGTTTGGAATCGCCGATCCTGGATTTTTCCTTCAGGATTCGCTCGAAGAGCTTTAAGTATTCCTTCTTCAGGTCGGCCGTGCTGAAGTTGCGATATTCGTTTTCGTTGTACTTTTCGCCCAAGTATTCCTTGCTTTGGCGGATAAAAGTCAAAACAGCCCCGATATTCTCGTCCGCCCCGGTTTCAGAGGGAGTCTCGATAACGACTCGCTGGAGGATGCCTTCCCGGTAGCGGGTGATTTGGTCTTCGGATGGGTTGACGATGCCCGTAATCTTGCCTGAGAAACTCTCGATGAAGAAAAGGACTTCCACTTCCTTTCCGTATAATTCCGAAACCGGTGTTGCCGCCGATGATTTGGGTTTGCCCTGCAAATCAGCCCCGCACTCCCTGCAGAACTTGCTTTGAGGGTCGTTTTTAGTGCCACATTGGGCGCATTTCATGACTGTTTGTCTCCACTGGAGAAGAAATGGGGGTCACTATACCACGGCATTTTCACGTTGCAAGAGCTTTTACCCTAAAATTTCACGTTTTCCCATTTTAATATTCTAACGGTCTTTTGCCAAATTCCTAAAGTTATTTTCGCAAGGCTGAAATCATTTTCAGCAGTTCACATGTTAAGAAACCGTAAATAGCATGTGGATCCTTGTACAGCTTTCCAAAGGCGCTGATACCTCAACCGATGGCAAGAAAAAGTTGGATTGCACATTTTCGAAGTCTTGGTTTCAAGAATGGAAAATCTAAAAAAATTTTTAACTTTTTGATTGAATGCACAAATAATCTGATATAAGTTTGTGCCCATGTTTCATCCTCAACGCCAATTAATGGTTGATGCGTCGGGGCAGGCGGCCGTCGAGTACCTGCTGACATTGACGGTGGTTTTTCTAGCTTTTACCGGCGTGTCGGTTTTGTTTTCGAACCAGGTTAACCATTATCTCTCCCTGCTGTTCAAAATGATCACACTGCCGTTTTAATTTGATTTGTTGAAAGGAGAAGTCCAATGAGAAAGTTAAGTCAAAAAGGCCAGGGAATGACCGAGTACATCTTGATCGTGGCCTTGATTGCCGTGGCAGTCATTGGAGCCATGAAATTTTTTGGTTCCAAAGCCAAGGAAGGTTTCCATACTGCCGGGGATGATCTATCTAAAGCTGTTCAATCCGGGGACAAAAGCAGCTCCGATCAAAACGGCACCCAGATTAGATAGCCAGCTTTAAAATGAATTTTCAAACTTTAAAAAATCCCAAGGGGCAATCAGCCTTTGAATTCGTCTTGATTGCCCCTTTGATTTTTTTTATCTTCTTCGCCACGATCCAGGTTTCCTATATGGCCTATGCGTCTTTTGCCGTCCAAAGGTCCGCCTTAGCCATCGCGCGAATGGCCTCCTTGGGCGGGATCAGTAATTCAACCGTCTTCAAAACTCAACTTGCGATCGCGCTCCTGCCCATTTCCAATCTGAGTCAAAAAGCGCTTTTTACCATTTTAGCCAGCGATTGCAAAGTTAATGAATCCACCAACAAGCAGACAATCAATGTCCAAGTCCGCTATCCGATGCCCATTTGGGTTCCGTGGGTCGGCAAGGTGTTTGGCCAAACCTTGGTCCCGGCCGCCGATTACAACAATTCACCGGCCGGTCAAGCCATCAAAGACATTTTCAACATGTTGAGAATGCCGGTACCAGATTTGTCCTTCAATGGGGTCCGTCTCCCCGTCTATTGGATCCATTTTGAAGCCACCACTTTTAATGAGGCTTATGGTCGTTAATGGCGCTGAAACACCTCCGAGACTTCAACCATAAACCCCTTGGCCAAATTCTGTTGGCCACCCTTCTCTTTTGTTTCGTCTTTCTTGCCCTTTTTACGGGTCTCTATAAGGCCGGAACCGTATACATTGTGAAAGAGCGTACCCGCCGGGCGGTGAACCTAACCGCCCTAACCGGGGGCGCCGTCTATGCCAATGGTCTCCAACTGGTAAGGGAGGCCAACGCGGCCATTATGGCTTTTGCTTACTACGATGCAGCGATGGTGGCCAGAGCCATCAGCGAAGCCCTCCTAGCTCCTCCTCCCTTGGATATCGCCGCTGTGGCTTTGGCCGCGGAAAAAGCCGATCCGGACACCCGGAAGCCCGCCCAAGACATTGCCACCAAGATTTTCGGAGTGGGCACCCCTAAGGGGGTGGGCCTTTATCCGGCGTTAATTGAAGGGCAAGCCGTGGTGACAGCCGGCGAGAATTCCCTTTCAAAACTCCCGCCTTTTTATGTTTACAATTACGAAACCGCGGACGACGCGGACGTTGCCGTTCCCAACATGGCGTTACGTTTTCGTTACGCGGATGAATTCTTACCCAATGGTAACCAGGCGCCCTATTCCCTGGCCCACAACGGAGTCAGGCATTATTTCGAGGCCGACCAAGTGGAGCCCGCTAAAAACCCCCGTCACCCGGAACAAATGAGGGTCAAAAAATCTTTTGATTCGGAATTTGCTGGTTGGTGGGTCCGCCGGGAAAAAGGCGCCGAAGAAGGCAAGGGAGTAAATGGTCTGTCAAGCCACAATCCTTTTTCCGGAATTTCAAATATCGGCCTTTTAAAGAATTATTTGCGCCAATTCAAGCTGGACATCACCGACCGGGATGATCCCCCCTGTCACACCTTTTCGCTGCTTGGAAACATGAAAATGAAGCCCGAAGGCGAAGACAAGGCCATCTACGAAGTGGGTGAGGTCCGTGTGGAAAGCGACGGGATCGCCGCATGGAGTAAAAATCCTTTTGAAATTTACCTCACACGGGTCAATATCGATGCTTTTCCTGTTTTGCGGGATTCGCTCAGAAAACTCCGAGGCATCCCGTTTATCGGCGACATTCTTAAAAGTTCGGACATATTGAACGGAATATGAACCTAATCCTTTTCACAAATAATAAGGGCCAGGCCTTAGCTGAAATGGTCTTGTCTATTCCCTTGCTGTTTTTACTTATAGCGGGGATAGCCCAATTCGCTGTCCTATTTTTGTGTTATGTCCAATTCGAACACGCCTGTGGCGAGGCGGCCCGCCAATACACGGCTCGCATTGTCGAAAAAGACTCGCTTGGCCCCGCCATCACGGACAACCTTGGATATCTTGGCCGGTATTTCGACTTGGCTTCTTTAAGCGTCAAAATCCAAGAGCCGGGTGGCACCGCGGATGAGGTTCTTGACAATGTCAGGAACGCCATCTCCTTAATCCCCTTTACAATAAATTATGACGGCGCCGAATGGGCGGTTGATATCAATGCCCGACCTCCCTTCTGCTTTAGGCCGCTGTTCCCCCACGGAATTCCTTTCCATACCGTGCTACAGGTCTATCGGTATCCTCAGTGAGGCCCCATGGTTCATTCCCATAAATGGTTTTGGATAACCCTTTTCGGTTGGTGTTTTATCGCCACCTTAAGCGCCTGGGCCCTCATCTTTTCGCCTTTTCACCTAAATGCCCAAAAGGTCTCGGAATTTTCAACCGAGGTTAACGGATCGGCTGAAGTTAACCAGATCTTGGTTTGCGCTTCCCCATTACGGGAATCCTTGCAGGCTATCACCCGGCGGTGGCAATCCGAGGGATGGAAATGCACCACCGGAACGCTCAACTTGGCTCCTGTCGTGTTGAAATTACCAAAGGAAGACCCGTCGGGCATGGACTCACTAGCCCAATTAAGGATATTCCAAAAAGGCGGTCTTTGCCGCTTGTTGGGCCTTCTGAGCGATTTCAACGACAACCAAACTTATGAATGGATTGCGGAGATCCCACAAAAAGCCCTTAAAAGCCCGAAGCCTTCCGAGATGGATTTTCCCTTTAAGCCGCCTTCCCCGGCCTTGGACATCATGGATGTTAAATCCGGGAAAATTGAAATCTGCAGGTGGTCCTTGATGTCTTCCAAAGACCCGAATCTTCAATTTAGTGAAACCTATGCCGCCCAAGGTTTTAGCGGTCGGCTTTGGTCCAAGCAAAACGGGGAATCGGTTTATATCCTCCAGCGCGGCACACTCCGGCTATTGGCGGTTGTCGAAGCGGATCACGAAAAAATTTTAATTTCAGTGGTGAAACTCGACAAAGTTTAGTTTAAAATTCGTTGTATTTTTCAGGCATTTTTTAAACCGAATCCGGATTTCCTTCGTCTTGGAGAACCATGAACAACCGCAAATCGGTCATCGCGCTGGTTATAGGCATTCTGTCGGGCGGCCTCGCCTTTTATATCCTCTACCAAAACGCGTCCGAGATCGATCAAAAGGCCACCCCGGTCCAAGTCTTGGTGGCATCCGATTACATCCCGGCCGGCGTTTTTTTGGGGCCCAATATGGTCGAAAAAAAGCCGGTCCCCGGTTCCTATGTCAGCCCCAGCGCCATCCGGGATTTGAAGGAAGTGGACGGCTTGATGACCCTGGTGCCCATTTCCGCGGGCGAGCAAATCCTTTCAAACAAATTCGGCGTGGGAGAGGAAACCCTGGCCCTGGCCTTGAATCCGGGCTACCGGGCTTACACGCTGGCGGTGGATGAGACCAGCGGCGTCGGAAACTTGGTCCGCCCCGGAAACCACGTGGACATTCTCACGAAGGTCGAAACGGACAAGCGGTCGGTGACTTCCTTTGTGTTCCAAAATGTCCAAGTCCTGGCGGTGGGCCAAAAGCTGAACTGGAAATCCAGCCCGGCCAAAAACACTTCCACCGATGCCTCCAATGACGACGATGCGGGTTACAGCACGGTGACCCTGGCCGTGACGCCGGAACAGGCCGAAACCTTGATGGACCTGGAAGGCCGCCCCCTCCGCCTCGTTTTGCGGGGCCCCAACGACGATGAAATCGTTTCGGTTCCATCCCAAAGCGAATCGGACGTGCTGGCCAAGCTGGGACATTTTGTCCCCGCCGCGAGGCCTGGGATCCAAATTATCCGTGGCGGTTCAAAATCAGGAGAATAGACCCATGAAAAAAATACTTGTGTGGTGTTTGGCATTCCTCATCCTGGCGCCCTTTCCGGCGATGTCCGGTTCAGGGCCCATTGACCTCACCATCGGCGAATCCAAGCTGATCCACGTGGAATCCGCCAAGAAAGTGGCCATTGGTAACCCGGAAATCGCCGATGTCACCGCGGTCAGCGACCAGGAAATCCTTATTTCCGCCAAATCCGCAGGCAGCACCAACCTCATTTTCATTTCCCCGGACGGGGAGAAGGAAACGCGCCTAGTCACGGTTTCCGCCCATAATTTGAAAAAAGCCATGGTGGAAGTGGACGTGGAAGTCATGGAAATCGACACCCAAAGCGCGTTGAAAGCCGGGTTAAGTTGGGGATCCGTGCAACCCACCACTGAAACAACCACCGCAAGCGGCGTTTCCTTGGTCACCGGCACCACCACCCCAAACAATATTACGATTGGGGAGGGCTATCCCCCGCCCCTCGTGGCCTTCGGTTCATTCATCCGTCAAAGTTTGACGGCCAGCCTTCAACTCTTGATCGACCGCGGGAAGGCCAAAATACTCTCCAAGCCGAAACTCCTGGCGGTCAGTGGGTCGGAGGCCAGTTTCCTGTCCGGCGGTGAAATTCCCTATATTACGGAAAATAGCCTGGGTTCCTCCAATGTCGAATGGAAGCCCTATGGCGTCAAGCTGAAGATCAAGCCGAACATCGACGGGGAGGACAACATTTCCGCCGACCTAAGGGTGGAAGTGAGCGCCATTGACACCGCCGATGGAATTTCCACGGGCAACGGCATCGTCATTCCCGCCTTGAGCACCCGTTGGGCTGAAACGTCGGTTTACATGAAAAGCGGGAGCACCCTGGTCATCGCCGGGCTCATCAGTGAGAACGACCAAAAACAGACGTCCGGCATACCGGTTTTAAGCGATATTCCCGTCATCGGGGAGCTTTTTAGGTTCACGAACGACCAAAAAAACCAAACCGAACTGGTCATTTTCGTGACACCGTCCCTGGTGGGACAACCGCAGGATGAGACGTGAAAAATACCCTTGCTGTTCTCATTCCTGGGCCTTGGGGGCTTCCAAGACCCCTTCCACCACATCCCCCGGTTTCACACCTTCTTTCGTGAACCATCCCGCGTTCATTTCCAACGCGAAACGGGCGGGCCCGGCCGAGGGAAAGGTTTGTTCGGTTTGGGGCGGCATCTCCAGGATGTTCAAAATCATCCCTTGGTTGTCCATGAAGGCGATGCTCAGGGGGATCAGCGTGTTTTTCATCCAGAAATAGCGTTGGTCCGAATCGGGAAACACGAACAACATCCCATCATCCCAAGCCATCTCTCGCCGGAACATAAGCCCCGAGCTGCGGGTCGCTTCCCTGTTGGCGACTTCCGCCCAAATGTTATGCCCGTCCACTTTCAGCGGAATTATGGGGAGATCACTCTTGGGTTTTGATTCGCAGGAAAAACCCTGGAGCAAAAAAGCGCAGGCGATCAGCAAGAAAACAGGGAAAGACCGAAAATGCTGTCTCATGGAGGTTTTTATCCTTTAACCCTTGTAGCCTAATCCCATAGGCCAGCGCGGATAGCAAAGTTAAATAAATTGACGCTTTTCCAAGGGTTGTCCTAATATATCTAATATGAGAAGACTTTGTTTAACTTTCGTTTTTTTCGCTCTCCTCGCTTCCTTCCTTCCCACAGCCGTGGACGCCTCCACCTCCTCCCATAACAAGCGCGTGAAGAAGAAGCATGCCGTCCACCCAGCGGCTTCGACCGAGGCCCAAGCCACCTCGGCCGCCCCAACGGTGGAACGAAACCACGGCATTGCCCGCGCCAAATTGGTGGCCGCTTACGACTACGCCAAGAATCTTTACGCAGCCAAGCAATTCGACAAGGGGAAAGACATCTTCAAAAAAGTCGTCCTCGCCGCCACGGACGAGGACCTAAGTTCCGATTCGCTTTATCTTTACTCGCAGTGCGCCTTCCGTACCGAGGATTTCACCGGCTGCGTCAAAGGCTTGACCATCCTGGCCAAAAGATGGCCCGATTCTCCAATCATCAGGAGCGGATATGTTTCACGTTTTTGTTCCTATCTCATAAACGATGTGGCCCATCTCCAGACCAACTGGGACTACTACCGTTTCAAGGAGCGGCTTGATGAAAAGGGAAGTCCGGTATGGAAGGAAAGCATCCCCCCCGGCTTCAAGATCAAGCGCATTAATTTCAAATTAGCCTTCGGCCTTTACCGGGTGTTGAGGATCATTGAACCCAATTCACCGCAAGCCGCGACGGCCGGACAACAGCTGAGCTATATGCTCAATGCCCCCATCACCATGGTTTGGGTGGACGAAAAGGCTCCTCCCGACCCTTGGGGCCATCCCGCCGACTTCTTTTCGATCTTCTCCGAGAACGAAAAGAAGGATTTTTCCAAGGTTATCTGTG
The DNA here is from genome assembly GCA_030041545.1 of candidate division FCPU426 bacterium. GTDB lineage: Bacteria > Oederibacteriota > Muellerivitia > Muellerivitales > Muellerivitaceae > JAJPJW01. The sequence goes on from JASHNQ010000049.1 coordinate 98,839, forward strand.
AACGGTTGTTTTTCGATTGGCAAACCGAAAAGCTTTATAAATTTCTGGTCATGTATGACGACGTGCGGAACTCAAAACCCTTTTTCGTCGCCAAAACAAAACCGCCCGAGGAAAACACATCGCCCGATACTTCGACTCTCTCCAATAGCGCTGCGCCTCCGCCTCCAGCCAGTTCTTCCGCCGTCACCCCCCTCCTGCGTGATCCTTTGGCTGTTTTGACCCTTTCCAAGCTTTTCCAGATATCCGGCTACGATCCATACAGTGACAGCTACACCAATGTGATTGAGTCATCCCCCACCGACTTGAACCTGTAAACGCCAATGAAATCACTGTCGTTTCTCGCGTTGGTCCTGGCTTTTTCCTTTCCGCTGGAAAGCGCCCTAGCCGACAACGCCTCTCCATCCTCAGGCGAAACCACCTCCGTATCGGCATCCTCTCCCACGTCGGAATCTTCTCCCACGCCCCAACCCACTCCCTTGGCCGATGTCCATTTCAACCGCTCGCCCCGGGCGGACCAAGCCTTGACCGTCCATAAACCTATGCCTTCCGCGTCCTGGGGAAAGGTCATCCAATATCGCCGGGAGGAAATCTTCCCATTGTCGGATGCCAACCGGGAAACCCTTTATGAGTTTGTCTTCCAGGACGATAAAGGGGTCGTTCGGACCGCCGTTTATCACGAGAACGCCTCCGGCGAAGGGTATTGGGAAGTGACGGTATGGGACCTGCCTTAGGAAACCAGGGAAAAATCACCGCCCTTTTAGGCGTCAAGGGCGGAGTCGGGTGTTCCACCCTTGGCGCGCTCCTGGCCCGTGCTGCCGCCAAACAAGGCTTCTCCAAAACAGCCTTGGTGGACGGCGTTCCTTTTCCCTATTCCCTTCTCTCCGCCTACCTGGGGATCCCATCGCCCAGCCGTCACCTGGGGCAGCTCCAACCCTATCAGGACCGTTTGACCTCCAAGATGGTGGAAACCTTCTTCGCCTTGTCGCCCGAAGGCGCCGCTTATGTCCCCGTCCGGGGGAATGACGAAACCACGGCGTCCTTCGATGGTTCCTTTCCGTTGATCCAAAAACTAGGCCAATGGTTCGACAACATCATCCTGGATCTCTCGGGTTTTCCCGCCGACGGGATTTTCCCGTTTTTGGAGCGCGCCCACCGGGTTTATTTTGTTTGCTCCGCCGATCCCTCTTCCCTGGCCGCCCTCAAGCCATGGGAAAGGCGCCTGCTCCCTTTTCACTTCCAGCTTCAAAACTTCGGTGTTTTTTTCAACCAGCAGGATCCTTCCCGGCCGCTGCCCAAGGACGTCTCATCCTGGATAAGCCATTTTCACCACGCCGCGAATATCCCCTTTTTGGGGGAAAGCCTTTCCCTCGACCTTCGGGAAGCCCGGCTCCTCCCGCCGGCCTTGGAGAAAGTCCTTATCCCCGTTTTGGAAAAAATGGCCTCTGCCGCCGGCGATCTCCCAAACCAAATCACCGAGGCAGTTCCAACCGATCCGGGTAAGGCCGTTCCCGGCCCGGAGGTCCCTTCCCCTGTTTCGTTGGATCAAGTCCACCAGCTTCACCAGAAACTCCTCGAGCAACTTGGGAATAGCGGGGTCCTCAAGGGGCAAAAAAACGCGGAAACCCATCAACGCCAGGCCTTGGAACCCGCCGCCCGCGAGATTTTGGATCAACTGATCCAGGGAATGGAAATCCAAAACCGGGAAACGCGGCAACAATTGGCGGCTGAAACGCTGAACCTGGCCTTCGGCCTGGGGCCTTTGGAACCCCTCCTCCAGAACGACCAGGTCACCGAAATCATGGTGAACGGCCCCCACCAAATTTATGTGGAAAGGCGTGGGAGGCTGGAAAAAACGGAGGTTCGGTTTCTAGACGATCAACAACTGCGCACGGTCATCGAGAGGATCTTGGCCCCTATCGGACGGCGGATCGATGAAAGCCAACCCTATGTGGACGGGCGGCTTCAGGATGGCTCCCGGGTAAATGCCGTCATCCCCCCCTTGAGCCTGAATGGGCCGGTTTTGACCATCCGGAAATTCTCCAAGCGAAGGCTAAAGGTGGAGGATCTCATCCAATTCGGCTCCCTCACCCAGGAGGCGGCCGACTTCTTGGGCGCCTGCGTGCGGGCGAGGAAAAACATCGTCGTTTCCGGCGGGACCGGCTCCGGGAAGACCACCCTTTTGAACGTCCTTTCCAACTTTATCCCTTCCCACGAGCGGATCGTGACCATCGAGGATTCGGCCGAACTGCAGCTGTCCCAGGACCATGTCGTGAGGTTGGAAAGCCGTCCCGCCAACTTGGAAGGCAAGGGCCTGGTCGCCATCCGCGACCTTGTGATCAATGCCCTGCGAATGAGGCCCGACCGGATCGTAGTGGGGGAATGCCGCGGCGGCGAGGCCCTGGATATGCTCCAGTCCATGAATACCGGCCACGACGGCTCCCTCACCACCGCCCACGCCAATTCCCCCCGGGACGTCCTTTCCCGGCTGGAAACCATGTGTCTTTTCTCGGGGCTGGACCTGCCCTTGAAGGCCATCCGGGAGCAAATCGCACGGGCGATCCACTTGGTGGTCCAACAAAGCCGACTGCCCGACGGCAAGCGGTCCGTGACCCAGGTTTCCGAAATCCACGGGATGGAGGGGGATGTCATCATCACGCAGGATGTTTTCGGATACGAGGAAGGGAAAGGGTTGGTGCGGCGCCCCTTTGCGCCCTCCTTCTTGGGGGAGTTGAACGCGGTGGGATACCATTGGCCGGGACACGCTGAAAAGAAAGTTTTAAGTTCTTAGTTTCAAGTTCTGAGTTAAGGAAATTGTTGTTTGGCTTTGCCCAACGACAATCGCCGCAACTTAAAGCCCAACACTTAAAACTCACCCAGTTTATCCATGATCAACGGGCCATTGGGCCCCGCAATGAAAACCGAGGCTGTTGAAAAAGTCCTAAAGATTTCCGCAGGCTTTGGTTTTGCGGGCACATAGGGGATTTCCCCTATGAGCGCCGCTGAAATCGTGGGGTTACCTTGAAGATGTCGTTGAAAATCCCATCGCGGATGGGTTTTTCAACACTCCCAAACTGAGTCGTCCTCATGGCGATGCATCGGTCTATGGCCGATTTTAATCAATGGAAGTGAGGGCAAACTTATTTTGTCTTTTTAAGCTGGTCTTTCTCGTAGGTCGTCAAGGGAGCGGGTTGGTAGGTGGTATCTCCCACGGGCGTGATCTGGGCGATCTCCACCTTGTACTTTTCGTATTCGGCCACTCGGGTTTGGCGCACATCCGCGTCCAGGGGCCCCTCGGGTGGAACCCAGTCGCCTAAATAAGCCCGGCAGATGAATTCTTTTTCCGCGGCCAGGTCCACCCAATGGGAATGGGGAAGGTAATAAAACTCCTGGACTTCCTGGTAGTCCCACATGGCCTGCTTGTACATTTTCTCATTGAAATGGGCTTCGCCCCTCTCATAGGCGTTGTGAGCCCGGCGGATGACTTCCAGATTCGCCATGCCGTAGGCCACCAAAAGGGTCGTCACAACGACCAACGCGGTCTTAAAGCCGTTGCTTTGGAAAAGTGGTTGGGGTTCCTGCGATTCAGCCACGCGAAGCCTCCCAAGGAAGGATAGTTTTGAGTTAATGATTTTTTTAATCGATTCGATTTAAAAACATTTCTACAACTCATCGCTTAGAACTCAGAACTGTTTAAGGAATCTCAAGTCGTTCTGGTAAAACAAGCGAATGTCGTCGATATCATACTTGAACATGGTAAGTCGTTCCACACCCATCCCAAAGGCGAAACCCGTCCACTCATTGGGATCGATACGGCAATTCTCAAAGACGACGGGGTGGATCATGCCGCAGCCCATCATCTCCACCCAGCCTGACTGCTTGCAGATGCGGCAGCCCTTTCCCTGGCAAAAAACGCATGAAATATCCACCTCGGCGCTGGGCTCGGTGAAGGGAAAAAAACTAGGGCGGAACCGGGTTTCCACCTTGGAGCCGAAGAATTTCTTGACCCAGTTGTCGAGAATCCCCTTTAAATGCCCGAAATGTATTCCCTTGTCCACCAGTACGCCCTCCACTTGGTGGAAAATGTGGTGGTGGGTGGCGTCAATGGCTTCATGGCGGTAGACCTTTCCGGGAGCAACGAATTTGAAAGGTGGCTTCAACTTTTCCATGACCCGGACCTGAATGGGGGACATATGGGTCCGCAGGAGGAGGCCTTTTTGAAGGTAAAAAGTGTCCTGGGCATCGCGCGCGGGGTGGTCCGGAGGAACGTTCAGGGCCTGGAAATTATAGTAATCGGTTTCGACGTCCGACCCTTCCACCTGGTCGAAACCGAAGCTCTTGAAGATACCGCAGATTTCTTGCTGGACCCGGGTGAGGGGGTGCATTTTCCCCATGGGCTGTCGGCGCCCGGGCAGGGTGGGGTCCCAGCCCAGAGGCAATTCGGAACCGCCCTTGCTTTCAAACCCTTCTTGTTTAAGCTCCAGGAGTTCCGTGATCCGGTTCTTGACGTCATTGGAGGCTTTGCCAACCTGGGGCCGCGTCTCCGGCGCAATCTGGCTCAATCCCTTCAGGACTTCGGTCACCAAGCCGCTTTTTCCCAGGTACTTGACCCGGACCTCTTCCAGGGCCCTGGCATTCCCGGCGCTTTGGATGGCTTGCTGTGCCTCTTTGAGGAGAAGTTCAAGACGTTCGATCACGTGCATTCCCTTGGGCGAAGAATAATCAGTCGCACGAAGGGCATATTATTTAGATTTCAGGAGTAAATTTCACTAGAAAACGTTCATTAGGAGAGGGAGAAGAAAGGATTTAGCGGGTCGATCTCTTCCTGGTTTTTAGCTTTTTGGAGGAACAGCAGGTAGGTTCTCACTGAACCCGTTTTCTCAAAGTCTTCCCAAAGGGTTTCGACACTTTTTTCGACGGTCAATTCGAATTCAGTTTCGTTGATCTTCATGTTCATTTCTTTAAAAGTATTTTGCTTGATTTTCGAAGTCTATCACCGCACCAGCGCACCGTCAAGAAACCGGGGCCTGAAAACGGCCCCAAAACAAGGCTAAACTGGCCGCCACACCCACATTGAGGGATTCAACTGGGCCGGTCATGGGGATACTCACCGCCGCGTCGCAGGCCTTCACCAGTTCATCCGGCAAGCCGGCCCCTTCGGCCCCCGCCCAAAATGCCATGGGTGTTAAAAACTTCACTTTCGGAAGCGTTTCAGCCCCCTGGACCGCCAAGGCATAGCTGTGGAATTGACGCTGTTCGAGAAAGTCCTGATAGGTTTCCCATTTTTCATGCTGAACAAAGGGCAAGCGGAACAAAGAGCCCATGGAAGCCCGCACCACCTTAGGGCTGAAGGGATCACAGCAGCCTTCGGTCAAAAGAATGCCCTGAACGCCGAATGCCTCAGCGGAGCGGAAAAGGGTGCCCATATTGCCGGCGTCCTGCACCTGGTAAACCGCCAAAACCCTGCTGAAGGGCTCACGGGGCCACTGGGATGGCATTTTCCCGACCACCGCCAGGATTCCCTGAGGTGTCACGGTATCGGATACGTAGGAAATAATTTTGGAAGTTACCTCAAAGCAACGGACTTTTTCACCCTGAGCCAGGCTCAATATTTCCTTTCCCTCGGGATTGTTCCAGGTGTCCTTCGTGGCAAAGATAAACCGGCATTTCAAGCCGCTTTTCAAGGCTTCCCGCACCAAGTGGAACCCCTCGCAAAGAAAATCCTCCAAGTCTTTGGATTTTTGGGGGATTTTAAGGGAATAGGCGTGCTTGACCATGCCATTCTGCACGCTTTCGATTTTGGACAACCGTGTCATCAGCCCTCCATCGTGGACTCCGAATGTTCTTCGCCAAAAACGGCCAAACCGCCGTCTCCGATGAATTTAATCACCATTCCCTCCGCCTTTTGCACGGTTTCATCTACCAATTGATAGTAATGGTTAAGAAAATCGAATACCTCTCGGCTGGGCTTGTTTCGGCAGGAAACAGCGTATTTCGACAGGTCGAAGAAAGTGATCAACAGGTTCTTCTGGCAAGGTGTCACGGAAGGGGTGTTTTGGGGCATGGATTTCTCCTTGATGTTTCGATGTACAGTTGGCCCTTATGTCCAACAGTGGAAGAGAAGAACGTCAGCCCTTACGTCTGACAGTTGAAAAATTATACCTCACATTCCGGGTGGATGGATAAATACCAATCGTTGTCAATTATGACCTGTTGAACGATTTCTTGTTCTTGGTCATAAAAAAACCCCCCACCGTTTTAACGATGAAGGGTGTTTAAGTTTTACTAACACCTAGTCCCTAGCGCCTAGTACCTGCCTTTACGACACCTTAGCCTTTTTCGCCTCTTCCACCAATTGTCCGAAAGCCTTCGGGTCAGTCAAGGCCAGGTCGGCCAGTACCTTGCGGTCCAACTCCACCGAGGCCAGCTTCAAGCCCCGGATGAACTGGCTGTAGGACAAGCCGTGCTCACGGGTGGCGGCGTTGATGCGGGCAATCCAAAGGCGGCGGAACTCCCGTTTACGCGCCTTGCGGTCCCTAAACGCATAGTTCCCCGATCTTTTGGAGGCTTCCCGTACCGTGCGGTATTGGCGGCTCTTGGCCCCGAAATATCCCTTGGTAAGCTTGAAAAACTTCTTTTTCCGTTTTCTTTTCGCGACGGCGCGCTTGATTCTTGCCATTTTCTCCCCCGTAAGAATTCAGTTTTGAGTCAATTAAAAATACAAGTTATTGTAACTGTTCAGGTCATTTTGAAAAACGTTATGAAAAACATTGTTTTAAAAGGCTTTTTGACTTTCAAATGTTTTTGAAAGTCCTGACACTAAAAATTCAAAAACTGTTTAAAACAATCCCCTTTAACAAGAACGTTACCAAGTGACCTGAACAGTTACAAGTTATTTAAATGTGCATGAGGTCTTTCATCTTGCGCGTGGCAATGGGGCCCAGGACGGGCTGCCGCTTCAGTTGCCGCTTGCGCTTGGGCGACTTGTGCGCCAGAAGATGACTGCGGCCGGAGATCTTCCTCACCATGAGCTTGCCGGTGCCGGTCACCTTGAATCTTTTGCGTACGCTGTGTTTCGTCTTCAAACCCTTAGCCATTTTCCCCTTCCTTTTCGAGAGATAATTCCTTCGCCGGGGCTTTTTGCGTTTGGGGCCTCGCGTTGAAAACCGCAACGATCTGCATTCCCTCGTCCTTGGGAGGCGCCTCCAACTCGGCGAACTCGTTGAAATCGGAAACCACCCGGTCCATGAGCTGGCGCCCCAGTTCCTTGTGGCTCATTTCCCTTCCACGGAACATCAAAGTGACCTTCACCTTGTCCCCATGGTTGAAGAACTTCCAGGCCATCTTGAGCTTGGTTTGATAATCGTGTTCGTCGATCTTGGGACGGATCTTGAGTTCCTTCACCCGGATGATCCGCTGTTTTTTGGAAGCTTCTTTTTCCTTTTTCCGCTGGGCGTATTTGAACTTGCCGTAATTCAGGATGCGGCAAACCGGGGGGACCCCATCCGGGGCCACCTCCACCAGGTCTAGGTTTTTTTCGCGGGCAATGGTGAGGGCCTTGCTTAAATCAACGATCCCAAGCTGTTCACCGTCGTCGCCCACGAGACGCACCTGCCGGGCGCGAATTTGGTGGTTGATTCTTAATTCTTTTGTGGAAATGTGGGGTACCTCCCCTCAAAAACAAGTTTCGAGTTGTTAAGGAAATTTTTTTTGGCGCCGCCAAACAAAAACATTCCCAAACCACGAACTTTACACTTCAAACAGCAAAAAAAGGACGAACCTCGCAGGGCAAGGTCCGTCCTTTTAAATGGAAAAATCCAAAGCCAATGGCGTGGATACCATCAAAAAACCCGTTCGCACCGTTTGGGCTTAGGGTGAGGGACGGAGGCCCCTGCTTGCTCTCATTCGAGAGGGGAGAATATTAACTTTCAGGGCTTTTTTTGTCAAAGGGTTTTAAGCCGGATTAAACAGGCAAATCCACGTCTGGAAAATTATCCATGATCCTTTGGGCTATCATTTGAACTAGCATACCCTTTGCCTTTTCGGCCGGGACTTGAACTTGCTTTTCCACGGCATACCGGCGCCAAGTGACCGTCTGGTCCTTGGCCTCGTTGGCGCCCACGATCCAGATATTGGGGATTTTCTTGGTGACGGCATTCCTGACCTTTTTGGAGAACGAATCGTTGGTCACGTCCACCTCGGCTCGAACCATTTGCCCCCTCAAATCATTGGAAAGTTTCTCGGCGTAGGGGAGGAAATCCTCCGCCACCGGCACGATCCTTACTTGGATGGGCGAAAGCCATGTGGGAAAGGCGCCGCCCAAATGCTCAATCAAGAAAGCCACGAAGCGCTCGTGTGCACCCAGGGGTGCCCGGTGGATGACCAGGGGCTGTTGTTTGCTTCCATCCGACGCCGTGTATTCCAGATCGAACTTTCCGGCCGCCGAGAAATCCAGTTGGATGGTGGAGGCGGTCTCCTCCCGGCCCAAGATATTGGCCATCTGATAGTCGACCTTAGGGCCGTAAAAAGCTGCCTCACCCACCGCTTCCTCGTACTCCACCCTCAATTCTCCCAGCACTTCCCGAAGGATGTTTTCGGTCTTCACCCAAAGCTCCTCATTGTCCACGAACTTTTCCTTGTCCTGGTCGTGGAGGGAAAGGCGGATCCAGATGTTGTCGAACCGAAATTTATCGTAATAGAACTTATGCATGGAGGCGATCTTCTTGAACTCCTCCTTGACCTGATCGGGGGTGCAATAGATATGGGCATCGTTTTGCGCGATGGACCTGACCCGCAAGAGTCCCGAAAGTTGCCCGGATTTCTCGAAACGGTATACCGTCCCGAACTCCGCCAGCCGCAAGGGTAGTTCCCGGTAGCTACGGGGACGGTTGAGGTAGATCATGTGGTGGTGAGGGCAGTTCATGGGTTTCATATAGAACTCTTCAGGTGGCGAATCGGGGTCCTTCTCCACGCTGTGCATGGGGGGAAACATGTCGTTTTTAAACAGTTTCAAGTGCCCCGAAATTTTATAGAGGTCACCCTTGGCGATGTGTGGTGTCGCCACTCTGACGTAACCGTCCCTAAACTCCAGTTCCTTGGCAAGTTTTTCTAGCTCCTCGCGGATAACCGTGCCATTGGGGAGCCAGAGGGGCAGACCCTTCCCCACCCGCTCGTCGATGGCAAAAAGCTCCAACTCCTGTCCCAACTTGCGGTGGTCTCGCTTCAAGGCTAGTGCGCGGTTCTTAATGAATTCCTTCAGTTCGTTTTCCGTGGGGAACGCCAACCCGTAGATGCGGGTGAGCATCGGGCGGTGCGAATCGCCTCTCCAATAGCTTCCGGCCACCGAGTCCAGTTTGAACCCGTTGATGGGGATCTTGGAGGTGTCGGAAACATGGGGACCTTCGCACATGTCTACGAAGGGGCCGCTGAAGTAGAAGCTCAGGTTTTCCCCGGCCTTCAAGAGTTCCTGGGCGTATTCCACCTTCAATTCCTGGCCCATACCCTCCAGCTTCTTCAGGGCTTGCTCCTTGGGGAGGTCCTCCCGTTTGAATTCCTGCCTCTCCTGGATGATCTTGCGCATGCGCCTTTCGATGTCCGGCAAGTCGGATTCGGTCAGGGGTTCTTCCAGCTTGAAATCGTAGTAAAAGCCGCTTCGGATGGGGGGGCCGAAGCCCAATTGGGCCTTGGGACGCACCTGAAGGACTGCCTCCGCCAGGACATGCGCGAGCGAATGCCGCATCCGGAAGAGTGATTCATCCATCTTGTGTTTGGGTTCGTATTTTTCGGACATGAAAGTTACCTGTTGCGGATGAAAAAATGGCCTGCCAAGGATAACCTGCGGCACCACACAACATAAACATGAAACCAACAAAAAAACCAAACTCCTGCCCTTCGGGTGCCTCCGGGCATTCGATGCCTATTGTTAATTTTGATGGCTCCGCCATGAGTAAGCCCCGATTTCCTTATCAAAATTGATAAGGAATCGGGGCGCATCGAATGGTGGGCGTAACTGGACTCGAACCAGTGACCCCTTCCATGTCAAGGAAGTACTCTAACCAGCTGAGCTATACGCCCACGGACCTAAAAACGGCGGCCGCGCCGTTTCCCCAAAAGGGACTATTCTTATAAGGCTTTCAGGGGGCTGTTTCAACACTTTTAGGAAGCTTCCAGACTAAAACGCTCATGATGATTTTCGAAGGGTCCATGAATTTGCTCCGTCACATTGTGCCAGCGCACTCCCTAACCCCTTTCAAGCTCTTCCGCCCAGCCGTCCCGCCCGGTACATATCCAGCGCCCCTCGGATTTCCTTTAGCAAAGGAAGCTTTTTGTCCTTTTCGGATAAGACGGGGTCGGAAATAGGCCATTGGATTTTCAGGTCCGGGTCATCCCAGCGCAGGCCGATTTCGTCGGAGGCGCCATAAAAATCCGTACACTTATATTCCACCTCGGCGGAAGAGCCCGTCACGCAAAAACCGTGGAAAAAACCGGGAGGCAGGTAAAGCTGGAGAAAATTTTCCTGGGACAATACCTGTCCCACCCATTGCCCGAAGGTGGGCGAGTCGGGGCGGGCGTCCACGGCCACGTCGAAGATTTCACCCTGGACCACCCGGATGAGTTTGCCTTGGGGTTTGCGCAACTGGGCGTGCAGGCCCCGCAAGGTGCCCGATCCCGAACGGGAATGGTTGTCCTGGACGAATCGGACCCCCAAGCCGGCTTGGTTAAATTTTTGGAAATGGTAGGATTCCAGGAAAAAACCTCGGGCGTCCCGATAGACGTCTGGTTCCACGAGGAGGACTTCCTTGATCCGGGTGGGCATAATGCGCATCAGGATTCCTGCTTCAGGATGGTTTCAAGATAGCGGGCGTAGCCGCCGGGACTGATCTTGTGGATCAGCGACTCAAGCCCGGCCTGGGTGATGAACCCTTGTTTGTAGGCGATTTCCTCCAGGCAGGCCACCTTCAGCCCCTGCCGGTCCTCGATGGTTTGAATGAACAGGGAGGCTTGCATCAGCGACTCCGGAGTTCCCGTATCCAGCCACGCCACCCCCCGGCCCAGCTTTTCCACCTTCAATTGTTCCCGCTTCAGATAGGCCCGGTTCACATCCGTGATTTCCAATTCGCCCCGGTCTGAGGGCTTCAGGGACGATGCGATGGAAACCACCTGGTTGTCGTAAAAATAAAGGCCCGTGACCGCGAAAGGGGATCGGGTTTTTTGGGGTTTTTCCTGGATATCCACGGCCTTCCCTTGGCCGTCAAACTCCACCACGCCATAACGTTCCGGGTCCTTGACCCAGTAGGCGAAGATAGTGGCCCCCGCTTTCCGCCGGGCTGCTTGTTGGAGCTGCCCGGTCAAGCCGTAACCGTAAAAAATGTTGTCGCCCAGCACCAGGGCCACCGGATCTTTGCCGATGAATTTTTTCCCGATCAGGAAGGCCTGGGCGATCCCAGCAGGGCGCTTTTGAACCGCGTACTCCAGGCGTAGCCCCAGGGAGCGGCCGTCGCCCAAAAGTTTCTCAAAATGAGGAAGGTCGTGCGGTGTTGAAATGACCAGGATTTCGCGGATGCCCGCCAGCATCAAAACCGAAAGGGGATAGTAAACCATGGGTTTGTTGTAAACGGGCAACAGCTGCTTGCTGACCGCCTTCGTAATGGGGTAAAGGCGCGTGCCCGATCCCCCCGCCAAAACGATACCTTTCATTTTTGCCCTTTCATTCATAACCCTAAAATCTCACCGTGAAAACGCAAACGCCGCGAAGAAAGGCATAAATGCAGAAGCCTTTTGCCTTCAACTCAAAATTATTTTTCGGAACTATGCACATGACATACAAACACTAGAACCCTCGCCCCTTGGGGGAGAGGGTAGGGTGAGGGGTGCCTTTTCCTTATGAAAACCACCCTCATCCTAACCTTCTCCCCTCAAGGGAGAAGGGATAAAAAACACCCGAAAGCCTTCTTTCGAAAACGTATGTGAAGTACCTAGTTCCGTTATTTTTTAAGCAACCCCAGCCTTTGCCGCCCGTAATTCCCTTCCTGGACCCTCCGGCACCAATCCCGGTTGTCCAAGTACCATTTCACGGTGGCCGCGATGCCGGTGTCGAAGGAATGCCGCGGTTTCCAGCCCAATTCTCGCCGGATCTTGGAGGCGTCGATGGCGTAGCGCCGGTCATGGCCCGGCCGGTCCTTCACGAAAGCCACGAGGTTGCCGTAATCCCGAAGGCCTTTTTTCGAGAGCGCGGGGTTGTCCTTGGCGGGATAAGCCCTTTGCAGCTGCCGACAAAGGGTGCCCACCACCTCCAAATTGGTTTTCTCGTTGTTCCCTCCCACGTTATATTTCTCCCCCGGCCGCCCCTGCGTCATGGCCTTCCAAAGGGCGTCGCAATGGTCTTCCACGTAAAGCCAATCCCTGACGTTCTTGCCGTCCCCGTAAACCGGCAAAGGCTTCCCTTCCAGGGCGTTTAAGATCATAAGCGGAATCAGCTTTTCCGGAAACTGGTAGGGTCCGTAATTGTTTGAGCAATTGGTCATCACCACGGGCAGGCCATAGGTTTCATGGTAGGCCCTAACCAGGTGATCGGCCCCGGCCTTGGTGGCCGAGTAAGGCGAATTGGGGGCATAAGGAGTGGTTTCGGAGAAGCACCCATGGGGCCCAAGGCTCCCATAGACTTCGTCCGTGGAAACGTGCAAAAAACGGAATCCCGCCCTTGTCCGCCCCGAAAGCCCCGCCCAATGAAGGCGGGCCGCTTCCAGGAGCTGGAAGGTGCCTTCCACGTTGGTCCGCACAAAGGCCTCGGGCCCCTCGATGGACCTGTCCACGTGGCTTTCCGCGGCGAAATTGAAGACATAATCGGGCTTAAACCGCAGGTAAAGCCGGCGCACTTGGGAGGGCGAGGCGATATCCCCCTTCACGAAAACCGCGCGGCCACGGCGGAGGGCCTTTTGGAGGTTGAATTTGTTTCCCGCGTAGGTCAGCTTGTCGAAAACAATGATGTGGCAGGAAGGGGCATGGGAGAGCAGGTAATAAACGAAGTTGGTGCCGATGAACCCCGCGCCGCCAGTAACAACGATGGTTTTCATGAAGCGCCTTGTATCCGGAATAGATGGGTTAATTATAAAAGAAAGGGCTGAAGCGCAGGCGGATTACTGGTGGGCTGGCTTTAAAAGGTCGAAAACGGTCTTGACGGGGTTGAAGGTCTCCGGCGACACTTCCACGAAAAGCGTAATCCAATGCGTCATGGCTCCGTTCCAGAGGCCCGGCAATTCCAAGGCCTTCAGTTCCCTACCCCCTTGGGTCTTGGAACTAATGAAAACCGCTCCGGGATCGCGGTACTTTTTCAACTGGAAAGGCCTTCCACGCCAGTCCCGCAATCCGCAAACCAGGTCCACCGGGTTGAAATAGGTGGAACCCTCGAAAATTTTTAACTGCCCCGGCATTCCTAAATCCATCTGGGCTTTTTCCACGATTTGAAGCGAAACCTCTCCGTCGGGGCCCTTCGACCAATAGGGGCCGCCGCCCGGCTCCCCCGTTGCCGGCACCACGCCGCAAACGCGGAGGGGACGGTCTAAAAGCCTTTTGAGCCGCCGGATTTTCCGCGCCGTGGAAAGGCCGTCGAAATCCGCGCCAGGGCCCAAACCCAGTTCCCCCACGGCGAATTTCTTCAACCGGCCGATGGTTTTAAGCGAAACCTTTTTGGCGTGCAGCTTCCGCAAGGCCTTAAAAACCGATTCCTGGACCGCGGCCAAGTGCCCCCCCAGGATTTTCTTCCAAAAGACGGTCGTTTCCAGGCGGTGTTCCAGGGTCACGTTGTCAATGTTCTTGATATACACCAAGTCGCCCTTAAGTCGGTTCAAGTTCTCCAAAAGGGCGCCGTGTCCCGCGGGCCGGAAGACCAGCCTCCCCTCCGCGTCACGGAACGGTTGGTTTTCCTTGTCCGCCGCCAGGGTGTTGGTATCCGACCCTTGAGCTGAAAAATCCAACTCAAATTGAACCCCGTACTTCTTCTCATATTTCTCTCGAACCGTCAAAAAATGGCTCCGGCAGGCTTCCGCGTGTTCCTCGGAAACCGTGAAGTGGATGCGGCACCGTTTGGACCGGTCCCGGACGTATTGGACCCCTTCCACCATGTGTTCCTCCAGCGGCGTGCGCTTCTCCTTGGGATATCCGTGGAATTGAATGAGCCCTTTCGGCCTTTGGGAGTAGTTAAGCCCCTCCGGCAAAAGAAGGGCCCGGAGGATTTCCTGGAACCGGCCTTCCCGCCGGAGGGTTTCCAAATCCAAGTCGCGCTTCGAGAGGGCCTTTCCCAACTCATCGAAGAAGGCGAAACGGGAGAGGGAATCCATGAACTGCAGGAATTGCCGGCTTTCCTCCCAGCCCTCCAGCACCTCCCGTTTCAAGTCTTCCTCGGAAAAGGGATCCCTTTGGAAAAACTTCATCAAAAGATGGAACATGCGGCTGGCCGCGCCCGAGGCGGGAACGAACTTGCTGAATCGGCCCTTCAAGGCGGCTTTGCGGTAATTGGCCAGTGATTGCCTCTTTTGGGCGGATGTCAGGTGGTGGATGCCGTCACCCACCGTGGCGGGACGAACCAGCTCGGCGGGCGGTGGCGGATTGCGGAAAAGCTCCAGTTGGCGGGAAGCCTCGCCAGGGTCAACACCCAGCGCCTTCATTTGTTTCAGGTCTTCAGGAGTCCAGGGGAAAGAAGTCATTTGAAAATCAGGGCTCAGGTGTCAGGGTTGAGGTTTCAGCGCACCTCCAGTCTTTAAATCCATGAGCTGATACCTGATACCTGAAGCCTGATACCTGCCTCTAAAATTTGGAGGCGGCAGGCGGATTTGAACCGCCGAATCGCGGTTTTGCAGACCGCTCCCTTAACCACTTGGGTATGCCGCCCCTTACAAAAAGATAAGGTGAACAGGTGAAGAGGCGATCAGGCGATGGGTCCATCCCCCTCTCCTGCTCCCCATTCTCCTGTTCACCCGATCTAAAGCCCTGGACGAAGTCCGGGCGCACATGGAGCGGGAAACGGGATTCGAACCCGCGACTTCAACCTTGGCAAGGTTGCACTCTACCACTGAGTTATTCCCGCATTTTCGGCGTTTTTCGACCGCTTTGCCACTTCTTCAAAGGGGTGCAGCAAACCGCCGGTAAGGTTTCAGACTAGCTTTGGGGCATCATTTCTACCAAAAAAACCCTTTGATTTGCAAGTTTTTAATTGCCCACGTCTATCGGTTGAAGTACGAAACTCGATTCATGGGCGGTAGGGCGCGGAAGAAAAACCGGGGCCAAAGGAGGCGAGGCCCGCTTTCATGGAGGAGAAAAGTCCAAAAGCACTTTTTACGTTCCAATTCAAATCAAGGGATGAACTGGACGTTATCGACCCGGAAGTCCATTGGGGTGTTATGGAGGCCGCCGTTGTCGCTGAAATCGTCAATAAAAGCTCACGTTATCGATCCAAATATCGGACGCCACTCCCGCGGCGAGCGACCATTCGGTCTGGACGAGCTGGCTGTCATTAAACGTCGTCGCGGAATAACCGGAATTAATATAAGAATTGGCCGCCGCGGCCAGTTGGTCCATGCTGACCTGGTAAAGTTGCCAGGAAGAAGTAAAAGTAAGGGCCAAAGTATGCGGGCCCACAGCCGAGTTGGTCACATATACGTTTTCGTCAATTATGGCGAAGTTGACCGAAAGGTTTCCCCCGCTGTTTTTGGCGTAAAACTGGATGCCGTTATATCCATAAGCGTCATAAACGCCGTTCCCGTTCAAAAAGCTGAACCCAAAACCGTCATAACTTTTGAATCCGTTATTCGTGGAAACCTCGACGGCGTGCAGGCTGGTGCCGGTCCCGTTATATCCCACACCAGGGCTTCCCATGGTGAACGACTCGGTTGTGGGGGTGGGTTGGGCCGTGGCCGTTGCCACGGGAGGCAAGGGAAGGCCCACGCCTCCCGTGGTCTGGATGCCACCGACCGATCCGTCGTTGTAGGCATACCAATACCCCGTGCGGCATTGGTTGGACAGGAGTTGGGTGTTGTCGTCCTCCAAGTCGGAGATCAAGGTGGGGGTCGAGGTATTGGTGCAGGTCGGGTAAGCGGGCGTGGGAATGGCCGTTGCGACCATGGCCGATGCGGGCGGGTATTTGCCGGTGCACCCCTCTTGCATCCACGACAAGGGCGGCAGGCTCAGCGCCAATAAGGCGCCGAAAAGGAACCACCTTGCTTTCCGTTTATTCGCTTTGCGCATCGGGCGCCTCCCCTACCATCTTCATTGGAATCACCGCCGCGGACCAGGTCAATAAAACTGGACCCCGGTCACGTAAAAATCCACGTTCGCCGTTCCCGGCACGTTGTTGTTCCCCTCCGACCAGTCCAGCATGAGGACTTGCTGAAGGTTCGCGCCGCTCAAGGTGGCGGGCGTAATGGCGGACCCGTAATTGCCCCGCGTGAAGGCCGAAAAGTTCTCGGAAACGAGAAGCCAATTTCCATTGGTATCCGAATAGCTGAACGCGAAGTTATTGTAGCACGCGTTGGAGGTGGCGCTGGAATTACAAGTCCCCCCCGCGGAGGGCGGCTGGGTTTGCGCCACGGGGATCTCGAACGACTTGGTGCCCGCCGTGTCGTCGTTCGGGACCCTTAAGTAAAACTCGATACCCGTAAAAAGGCTCGCGTTGTACAAATTGTTTGTTCCTTCGATGGGGATTTCAAGCTGGGCCGTCGGATAGGCCCCATTGCCCGTGTCGGTCACCGATCCGGAAACATGAATGCAGTCGTTGAACCCCCCCACCCCCGGGCTTGCGATGCTGTAGCTTCCGCTTGCATAGCTCGCCGCAAAAATCACGGCCGCCGTCCCCGGGGTCTGGACTTGGTTATTCGGCGTGCCCGCTTCCGCCAAATTCGGATTAACCGCGAGGCCCGACTCAAAATTAATCACCAGCCCGCCGGTGGAGCTGACATTGGGATAGCTGGCGGGATATTGGGTCTGGCAGCCCGCCCAAACCATGGCGCCTAGAACCGCGAGGGATATCGCTGGAAAAACCTTGAATGAGGTGGTTGTTCCTTGTGTCGCACCCCTCACCCCACCCTCTCCCGCAAGGGGAGAGGGTGGGGGGAATTTCTTAAAACTTGACTTCATAGGTCACCTCGGCGAACTGGTTGGTCAAACTACCCTGGTTGGGGGTGAGGGTCAGCAGGTTTCCCCACGTGTAATCGTAATCCAGGTAAATCGTCGAGTTCCGGTCCGCCTTCAAAACGTGCGACAGCCGGAGGCTTTGGTTCGTTCCATTCACGCTCACCGGCGAATAGTCTCCCAGGTCCGAATTGTCGTACAAATAAGGGTAGCGCGCCCAAAGTGTTCCGTCATATCCCGCCTCCGTTCCGTCCGCGTGTTGCCAGCTGTAGGCGACGGTCATGCCCCAAACCGGCAATACCTGGGCCCTGAGCGCCCCGATCAGCCAAGTGCTGGTCAAGGTACCCAGGTCGCTGTGGGTCTGCTCATAGCGGACGTTGGTCCCCACTTCCAGGTCCCGATCCCAGCCTAGGGAAGGGCCCAGGTTGAAGGAAGGCCCCAGGTTGACATAGGTGAATTGGCGGATCGGCACAATCGTCGTTCCGGCAATGCCGTCCACGGGCACAAAACCGGTTCCCGAACTATTTATAACAAGGTTACCACCCATTTCCTGGACAAAGTAGACGGAGCCTTTCACCTTAAGCGCGTCCTTATCAAGGGTTTTAACGTCCAACTCCCCGCCGAAACCCTCCCGGTTGGGGGTGGCCAGACCGTAAGGAAAAGTATTGTCCAGGGTGCGGTCGTAGAAGCTGTAAATATCGCCGGCGCTGGGCAGGTCGGGCAGGAAATACTGGTTGCGAAGGACGGGCGCGAAAAGCTCCGGCGAGTCGTTCAGGTAAGGCAAGGAGGCGATGCTGGAGAGGTTAGTGACCGCGTCCTGCCTGGTTTGGGCCAGGGGTGAGTAAAAATAAGGGCCCACGTTCAGGTAATTGAAGGTGATCCGTGAATTGCCGAATTGGAGATAGGGACCGCCCAACAAGGCGAAATCATTGAAGATGCTGTCGGGGTTTTGCTTGTTGTCCTGGTACTGGGAATTGGCGTATTCCATGTCGCCGCCGACATAGACGTCGTCGCCCAATCCCACCTTGACGTCGGGCTTCACGCTTTCCAAAAGGTACTGGTGCGCCCAAGTGGATGGATCATAAGGCCCGTAAGGCGACCCGGGTTGCTCGGTTCCAACGGGTTCGTCGTAGATCAGGCCGTAGGTGTCCACCGCCGCCTGCACCGAGGTTCCACCCATCCACCATTTGGGCGACTTCACCTCGGCCGTGCCCCCAAAGATCCAGTCCGTGAACTCATTGGGGCCGATATACCAGCCGCCGTTGTCGTCGAAGCCGTTTCGGATCATGTGGGCGAAAACTGAACCTTTGAGCTCCTCCAGGATATCCGAGCCGGGCCACATCACGTCGGACCCGATCCTCAAACCCCGCAAGGGCCAATTAGGCTCGTCATTGAGGAAGCTTTCGTATTTCTCGATATCATCCTGGCGGGCCCACATCTCAGGTTTATAGGCCAGGTCTAGGCTGTCGCGGTTCCACATCAGAAGCGGCGTGTAGGATTCGTCGAAATCCCCCACCTGGGCGGAAAACCAGGGCGGGTTGAAGTCCATGGTCACCCTCCGTAGGACGATGGAAACGGGATTGTCCGGCTCAAAGTCCGACCCGATCCGGAGGATGGTGTTCCAGCTGACCTCCTTGGAAACGGTGCCGGTGGGGTTGATGTCCAGGTAACCCGATGTCAGGCGGGTCCCGGGCATCGTCAGGTAAGGCGGAAGGTCCCCCAGGTATTCCTGCGCCAGCCCAAAAGCCCGGCCCAGGCCGTAAACGGCGATGGTGGGATATTGGGAAATGCCCTTGATCCTCTTACGCAGGTCGTATTGCTGGTTCTCCAGATCCTGGGTTTTGTCCTTGAGGGCCTGCACCTTGTCCTTCACCAGCTTCAGTTCGTATTGATAGGCCTCCTCCAGGCTGTGGAGGCTCTTGATGGCCTCGGCCCTTTGGGCCTCTTCCTGCGCGGTCGTGGGGGCCGAGGGCGCGTTGTTGACCTCGGCGGCCGAGTTGGGGCCGATCACGTCCGGCGGCGGGGCCAGCTCCATGTCGCTGGAGGAAGAAGCCGCCGGGGCGGCCGGGGCTTGGGGTGGGCCCGCCGGAGCCGCAGGCTGTGCCGGGGCGGGGCTGGCGGAAGGAGCGGCGTTCATATCGGCCGGGGGTGGCGGTATTTCATCGTCGGCCACCACCAGTTCCCCGCTTTTTTGTTCGGCTTTCATGATCAAAAGCGCCACGTCGAAGCGCGTCAAGGTGGGGGCCAGGTCCTTTTCGGAAATCCATCCCGCCTGGGCCAGTTGTTTTAACTCGGCGTAGGTGGGGTCTGCGGCCGGGACAATGGAGAACAGGTCAATGGAAGTATTGTTATCGGCCAAGACTACCGTGGGTAAAAAAAGAAATAGGGCGAGAAGAAGCGGCCGGTAATTCCTAAAAACCGTAGGACGTGCCACATCCCCCCCTCTGAAAGAGGGGGGATAGGGGGAAGTTAGTCTCCCAATCCTTGTTTCGACAAAGTCGAATACCCCCCTCCCCCCCTTTTTCAAAGGGGGGAATGACAATCTGAACAGTAACGACGTTTTTCTCCGCACCTCCGCGCCTCTACGGTGAAAAGCCAAAAGATCAGGGAGGATTTTAGAACGTAAGGACATAGGTCATCCTCCAAATCAGGTCGCGGCGGCCATAGCTGGGGTCCTCGCTCCAGGTGTATTGGTTGATGAGGCAATCCCCGTGCACCTCGATGGTGGAACTGACGGGCAGCTTGACGCCGAAGGCCCAGGAATCCCGGACGACGTCCAGCGGCAGGAATAGGTACTCCCCCAGGTACTGGGTGTCGAAATAAGAACCATAGGCGGCAAGTGTTGGGGTCGTCCCCGGAATGACGAATTCGTACCCGGAGGAACTGGCCCTTTCATAGGCCGTGGAGAGAATCAATCCATCAAAAACCGGAACGCCCGGGAAAGGCCCTATGTCCCCGCAGAGAATGACCGTATCCACCGTGAAAGGCTGGAAGCCATAGGCTTCCAAACCCAGGTCCGTGGACTGCCGTTTGTAATCCACCGACAAATCGCAGGTGGAGGGGACGGCGCCCGGCAGGGCCTTGGCGAAATTAATCGTCAGGGCGCCCTCATAATCGGTGAATTTCCGGGTATTAGTCACGGGCGCGTCCCAATCCGCGGGCAGCACCGAATTCCCCGAGGCGGTTAAAACATAATCCGGCTCGATTTCCTGCATGCCGGCGAAAACGGCCTGGGGCTTGAGCCACCCATCCTTTCCGATGTCAGCGGAGAGGCCGAAAACGAACCCCTCCCGGTCCGGGGTGGCGTCCCCGTAAGGAAGCATGTTCTCGTCCATCCGGTCGTAGGGCGCGAAACTGGGCCGGCCCACCCCCTGGAACACGAAACTGGCCGGGTAGTTGTCGGCGCCGTCGTCGATCATGTTGTAACCGACGATGTCCGGGTTGTAGTCGTTGGTTTGGGCGCCGGGCGAATAGAAAAAGGCCCCGTTGTTGATGTACTTGACCGTGAGGTGGACGCCGTAGGCGTCAATGTCGCCCTTGGCCAAAAGGGCCCAGTCCTGAATGACGCTTGCGTCGTTTTGGGCGTCGTCCTGGTAACGGCTGCCGGCATACTCCGCGGAACCCTTGGCGTCCAAATCCTTGTCCAAGGGAAGGGTGGCCGAGGCGGAAAGGCTCCCGATCTGGTAGCTGTGGGCCAAGGTGGAAACCAGGTCGGGGATATAGGGCACGTTGGAGGAGCCCACGTCGTCGAACAGCAAAAGGCCCGCGCCTTTCAACTCCAGGTTGTTCCCGAAAAAGTCCAGGGCGGCTTCGCTTCCGGCGTATTCGTTGGCGAAGGTGTATTGGGTGGCGGAGGCCATTTGACCGCCCATGGCCTGGGCGTGGAAGGAACTCAAGGGCGACCCGGCCCCCAAGTCCTGGTCGGAGGCCAGCTCAAAGCCCGTCATGTGCCAATCCGGGGCGTGGTCCAGGTAAACCAGGTTTTCGATGTCCAGCCGGACGCGCTGGTAGGAAGTGGGTTCGATGAGCGTGTAGCCGACCGGGGCATTGGAGTCCCAAAGGGTCAGGGGCGTGTAGTGCTCCCAGAAATCCCCTGCGGTCAGGTCGCACACATCGTTGGCGTCGATGAGGGAAAGCCAGCGCAGGCTGTACTCGGGCTGGATGGGGTCGGCGTAGTAAAGCCCCACGGTGCGGGTGATCCGGAAGTCCGTGTCGAAAAGGAGGGTGGGAACGGGCACGCTGGTCAGGACGATGTCCCCCATCATGATGTCGTTGTAGTCCAGGGGGCCGTAGATGGCGTTGGGGCCGAACCCCCGGTAGGTGTCGAAGTAGCCGCGGGAGGAACCCGAAAGGGTTGTCCCCGTACGCAGGAGTTCCTCCTGTTGGATGGCCGCGAACTTCTCGTTGCGGTGCTGGATGTCGTAGAGCCGATCCTCCAGCCGGGCCACGTCCACGTCCATGGAGGCCAGTTCGGTTTTGAATTCCTCCACCAGTTCCTGCAGGCTTTTCAGGGGCGTCCCGGTGTCCCCTCCCTCCTCCGGGGATGGCAGCTGGGCCAGCAGGATTTCGGCGGCGGCCTTGGTCAACTGGGCCACCTCCAGGTTGGTCAGGCTGCCGGCGGGCTTGCCCGGATCGGCGGCCCAACCGGCCGCAACCAGGTCTTGGACGCTGGCATTGATCCAGCTGTCCCTGACCGTGGTGGTCAAGGGGCCGTGGTCGGCCAGGGCCGGGCAAGCCAATCCCAACAACAGCCCGGCCCACACCAGCCCTTTGGTTTTCGCCTTTCCTTTTAACTTTTTCACCTTTTTTAACAAGTGGCGCTCCTAAAATTGGAACAGGAAATAGGAATAAAACTGGTTCGCCTGGTAGCTGTCAGCCACGACCGCGTAATCCTGGTAGTTTAGGCGCTTGTACCGCAGCTCGAATTTCCCCCCGCCCCAGGGCAGGTCGTAGCCCAGCCCCAGGCCGTAGGAGTCGGTGCGCGAGTTGACCGGGGGATAGGTGTAATTGGAGGTCCAGAACTCCAGGCCGTAATCCACCAGGAAATTCAGTTTCTTGGCCACCTGGTAGAGGCCGGCGATGTCGTAAACCGTCTGGTTGAACATATCCGGGATATTGGCCAGTGTCTGGCCGGGGCGGTTCGGGTCGGGCATGTTCACCAG
Source organism: candidate division FCPU426 bacterium (assembly GCA_030041545.1). Lineage (GTDB taxonomy): Bacteria > Oederibacteriota > Muellerivitia > Muellerivitales > Muellerivitaceae > JAJPJW01. Next base: position 121,119 of record JASHNQ010000049.1, read on the forward strand.
GGCGGGGTTGGTGGTGGTGCCGGAAACCTGGTTGTCGGTGAAAAAGAAGCTGCCGTAGAAAGGCTGGGGCATCCCCAGCATCTTGTTGAGCTCCAGCTTGGCCTTGAGGGTGATGTAATTGAAGGTCTTGAGGTTGTCCAGGGGGATGTAGGTGTTGGTCCCCGAGCTCACCGTGACGGGCCGGCCGTCGACGTATTGGACCGGCTCGTTGGGAACGGGGAGGATGAAGGGGATGCGCTGCAGGTAATCCACCCCCATGTCCGTCAGGTAAAACTCGTTGGTGCCGGGCGTGTTCCCGTCGTTGCGGATGGCGGCGATGTTGTCCTCGTAGGCCGTCCCCATCGGATGGGGCCCGTCATACCCGCCGAAGATACTGCCGCCCCAAAGGCCGGTGTCGTCGGGGTAGTAAACCGTGACCAGTTGGTAGGCCTCAATGACGTTGTAGCCGGACTCGTCCGGGATGACGGTGTATTCGGTGTTCGAGGCCACGTCGAAATTGATGACCACGTCGTCGAGGATGGAGGGCCAGGACTTCATCCAGTCGGCCTGCCGGCCCTGCCAGCCCAGGTTGGCCCTCCAGCCGTGGCGGTCGCTGATCATGTCGTTCACCATTCCCACGTAGCCGTAATACCACTCGGGATAAGTGGAGGCGGCGTAGGAATAGCCGTAGCGGTTGAGGTTGAACCCCGCCAGGTAAGCCGTGCTGCTGAGGTCCGAGTAGGTGTCGCTGATGGCGGTGTAATACAAGGTGAAAGGATAATAGGAGAGGGACGCCTGTCCCGCCGGGGCTTCCAGGGGCTTGGGGTTGGACATCAGGGCGTCATTGGCGGAGTCCACCAGGCTATAGGTACCCACCGTCTGCATCCCCGTGTAGAACTGGCTGTAGGCGCCCTTGAGGGATAGGAAAAAGGGCTGCAAAT
>JASHNQ010000050.1 GCA_030041545.1 candidate division FCPU426 bacterium
TTCAGGTCGCAGTGCACCATCTGCTTGGCGTGCACGTAGCTCAAGGCCTGGGCCACCTCCTCCATCCAGTCCGCGATGCTATCCGCCTCGGGGCGGTGGTCCGGGTCCGGGGGCGGGTCGCCCTCCACGAAACGTTCCAGGGACCCGTCCTGGGCCAGGTCCATGACGTAGTAGGGGACTTCCCCCGTCAAGTCCGCGTCCAGCAACGAGACGATGTGGGGGTGCTTGTCCAGGCGGATCAGGCGGTCGACCTCCCGTTGCAGGTAAAACCAGTAAACGCCGCTTTTCCGGGTGAAGACCTTCACGGCCACGAACTTCCGGGTGCGCACCTGGATGCCCTCCCAGACTTGGGCATAGGCGCCCCGGCCCAGGGGTTTGATCAGCAGGTAACCCTGGATGGGTGGAGCGTCGGGGTGCTGCTTGAGGTCGGGAAGCTCGGAGAGCTGACGGGATGCCTTTTGGGCGTCCGAGGTTTGGGACATGGTTTGCAGCAGCGGGGTGGGGCCCTCGGGCGGGGTTTTCTTTTTCTTGGCCAAGATGGTCCTCTTCAAGATGCCGGTTTCAGCCGATTTGGCTCCTACCTTATTAAAGAAAACGCGAAAAGCAAGTCCTCTCTTGAACCTGGAGGGATCTGCGAAGATGAAGTTTCCAACAAGGCGGGGTTCCTCCGGCAATTTTTGGGGGCTTCCAAAAGTATTGAAATGCGGCATTGCAATCCAAACAAAGTCCGATTAATTTATCGCGATGCAATTAAGGCTATTCTTCCTTTTGTTATTGGCTTTTTCCTGGGCCGCCGAACCTTTTGTGGGGCTTTCCCAACCGGCCTCGGCGTCCCGGGAAAATGCCTCCTTTTGTCCCATGTGCCAAGGTATTTGCCATTGTTGCTGTTGCTGTGGCCGTCAAACCATTCCGGGAAATCCCGACTCCCCCGGTTTTAGGGATTGCAACTGTGGCGACTCCCATTCCAACGCCGTTTCCCAAAGCCCGGTGAAATGGCTTCCGGCGTCTGGTCCGGACCTCTTCTTTCCCGCCCTTCAAGCGGGCTTGGAAAGTTTCCATGCCCCCTTTCCAACACCCCCTCTCCTGGTCCGTACTCCCCCTCCTCGGTGGAATGGTCTCGGTTAAGCACAGACTTAAAGCCTGTTGGCCGACCATTCCATCATTTTATTTCCACAAAGGAGACGTCATGAACAGATTTAAACGGTTAAATTTAAAAGTGAGACGGTTTTTGGGGGTTGTAGCCATTGTCATGGGCCTAGGGGCGATTCCTCATCTGGCTTCCGCCTGCGCCTGTGGGTGCGGGATTTTCGACCTGGTAGTTCCTGGCCTTCCCAACACGAACTACACTACAACTTTTTCCCTACAGTACGATTACATGAACCAGAATGAGACTCAACATGGTTCGGGGCTTGTTTCGGGTGCCTTGAACCCGGATAAACAGATAGAGACGAACTTCTTTAATTTGTTTTTTCAGCATCGCTTCGATCATGAATGGGGATTTATGGCGATGGTGCCGGTCTGGGATCGAACTTTCTCCACTGATAATAATGGGATTCCGGGTATAAGCGATGCAGATCAGTCGCCAAGTGTAACCCCGGATATATCGACCACCAACGCCTGGTCATTGTCGGATATGCGCCTCATGGGTGAATACATGGGATTTTCCGAGGACATGTCGACTGGATTACAATTCGGGCTCAAGCTGCCGACCGGCCCGAACGATGCCGGGGGTTATTTTGAGGGCACTCCCATCATGGACCAGGATACCCAGCCGGGAACGGGCACGACCGACACATTGCTGGGAGGTTATCAAGTCGGGAATTTAGGCGATAGCAGCTGGTATGTACAGGCTATGTGGCAACACGCCCTTTACGCTTTCCAGGGATACCGGCCGGGAGACAGCATCGACGCGGCCATCGGAGACCAATATCAGGGCATTGAGGATGCTACCAGCATCATTCCCACCCTCGAGATCCACTACCAGTTTCGAGACCATGATCAAGGGGGGGCCGACGCGCAGTTTGGGAATATGGACAGTGGATACTCCAACTTTTATTTGACCCCGGGTCTTCAAGATAGGATCGATTCACACATGCTGGCCAATGCTTCCATCTTTATACCTCTCTACCGTGATGAAAATGGCTACCAGCAAGTCGCTCCATACTTGCTCAGCTTTGGACTTGGATACCAGTTTTGAAACGGACCCGTCTCTATGGGTCCCGCGGACTCTCGCTAAATATGAATTTTTGAGTTTTTTCAGGATAAGACTTGTTGGAAAATCTTCTCCCCGCCCCGTCCATGGGGCGGGGAGAAACCATAAGGAGAATCGGAATGAAATCCATTTTGTCGCTTGTTTCAATCTTGGTTTTATCGGCCACGGCGGGCCTTTCCACCGCCGTTTGGGCGGATGGCCCGGCCTCCCTAGCCGTGATCACCCCCGCCACTTCGCAGCCGACGGTTCAAGCCACCCCGGCGGCCAAGAAAAAGAAGGCCAAGAAGAAATCCGCCACCAAGTTGGTCTGGGTCTGCCCCATGGGGGATTACAGCGGCCCCCAGACCAAGGATGGCAAATGCCCCAAGTGCGGGATGAACTTGGTGAAGGAGGAGGTCCCCGTGGATTCGACGCCCACCGCCTCCACCGGTTCCGGCGGAATGTAAAACCGGGGAAGGGAAAACCAAGGACGGCTCTTCCCCATCCGTTGAAACGGACATCCCTTTCGGCGGAGGGAAGAGCCCCTTTTCAGGGGTTTCGGAATGGACAACGAAGATAAGAAAATAAAAACATTTTTCAAATACTACATCATCGCCTTTTTATTGACGCTGGGCTTGGTGGGTTGGTGGAGGTTTGCGCCCAAGCCCCTGCCCATTTTGGGTCGGATTCCCCCATTCCGTTTCCAGGCGGAAGACGGCCACTTTTTCGACAGCCAGCGGCTCGTGGGAAAGGTCTGGGTCGCTGATTTTTTCTACTGCAGCTGCCACTCCACTTGCCCCCTCCAAACCGCCTTCATGAGCGAATTGGACAAAAAATGGAAAGGCAATCCAGGCCTCGACCTGGTTTCCTTCACCCTGGATCCCAAGGACGACACCCTGCCGGTCCTCGCCCAATACGCCCGGGACACGGACGCGGATTTGAAAAGGTGGTTTTTCCTCACGGGGGGCAAAAAGGACATCTACCTCTTGGCCCAAAAGGGATTCAAACTCACCGCCGAGGACGATTCAACGGCGGGCGTTCCGGATTTCATTCATTCGACCCGATTGGTCCTGGTGGATCGCAGCGGGGCTATCCGGGGTTATTACGACGTGCAGCAGGAGGATGAGATGAAGAAACTGCAATCGGACCTGGGACGGCTCTTGTAAGCGGCCGTCCTTTCGCGTGACGTCGGAACCAAGGAGGACCCAACATGGGCGGCGGCCAGGGCCTTAAAAGGAGGGTCTGGTATTTCGTGTGGACTATGGTCATCGGCTTCGCGGGTTGGGGATCCTCAGGCGGGGCCGGCGGGGAAACGCCGGCGCCGGACTCAACGGCCCTCATCGCGCCGAAGGATGGGGCTTTCCCATCCGTCCTGCCCCTGCTTCAAAAAAGCTGTTTTCCCTGTCACGTGCCGCGGGAGATTCCCGACCTTCCCGACGACCCGCAGGAGATGGCGAAAGCCTTGAGGGAGCTCCACGACGCCCAAGTCGACTTCCAGATGGGGCCCGCTTTCCCGTTTCCGAACCGCGCCGCGCCCCCAAAGCAGCTTCAGGAATTGAAAGAACAAGTGCAGGGCAAATGGATGCCGCCCGATACATGGACAAAGCTGGGATTGGGCCAGCCCATTACGGACGTCCAGAGGAAAAAATTGCTGGATTGGATCGCCCAGGAACAGAAAAGCCTGGAGAAGTAGGCGAGTCGGCGGATTTCCCATTTGGGGAATCCGCGGATATCCATTTAGTTAGTACTGGAAAGGGCCTGCTGACCGCCTCAGGTACTTTGGCTTTTTGGAAACAAAGCTGTTGTCCACGCCTGGGATTCGGATGGGGCGTAAAAGAACGGTTTTCATGGGCAAAAATATGCGGGCGGAGGGGTTGTAAATAGGCGAGCCGGGGCCCCTATAATCAACCGTCAGTTGATCAGGAGGTTCACGCGAGGTTTTCCGGGAAATTCCGGTTTTATTTTGGCGCAAGTCGACCAGGAGGCAAGAAAGAATGAAAAAATTATTTTTAGCTTTGGCTTTGTTTTTGCCGGCGGGATGGGCTGTTTCGGATGACATGTCAGGCATGTCCATGTCCACTCCCGGCACCACGCCCACAACGGCATCCGCATCCGCTCCCATCACGGCGGTAGCGGAGATGAGCCCCACCCAGGGAAACACAGTCCAGGGCGAAGTCAAGTTCATCCAGAAAGACGGTTATTTGTTGGTGACTGCCAACATCACGGGTTTGCCCCCTGGCAAGCACCCCTACCACGTCCATGAAAATGGCGATTGCTCCGCCCCGGACGCCAGTTCGGCGGGGGGGCATTTTAAGCCAAGCCAGCCCCCGCCCGGCGCAACCGGCTCCAAACCGGTGGACGTGGCCGATTTGGGCAAACTGACCGCCGACAGCCAAGGAAAGGCCCATCGCACCTTCAAGGACAAGCTTCTTCAATTGTCCGGGCCCGATTCCATTATCGGAAAGGCGGTCGTCATCCACGCCAGCGATTCGCCGGCGCGGATCGCCTGTGGTGTCATCCAGTTGCAGCAGGACAATAAGTAATTTTTGACGTTGGTTTAAAACCGCCGAAAGGAACCCCGGCTTCCCGCCGGGGTCCGGCTGGGCGTAAAACCTACATCATTTCAAAACCGGTCAACTGGATGGGTTTTCTACCATCCTTCCCCAGTATCGCGGCCTTGTGGGGATGAATCAGGTTGCCCTCGTAGCCCTCGCCTTCCACCTCCACCTTTTTTCCCACAATATTCGCGAAAGCTTTGGAGGGAAAAATCAGGACATAGACCTTGTTCCCCGCCAAAACTCCCGCCGGGACGCCCGAATTCAGGCAGGCTGCCCCGCAGCCGGTCATGCCGTCGTGATCGTTGCCCGTTTGCCCTTCCTTAAAATAACAGTCGGTATCGATCAAAATTCCCTGAACCGTGACCGGTTTCCCATCCGAGTTCTGGCTTTCGTCCGCGAAGGCAACACCCACCAGCAGGCCGAACAAGGCTAAAATGGTGGCTATTTTTTTCAAAACACCCCCCCTTAAGGCAGGTAAAATGAATTACTCCTCGCCCATCTTATGGCCCTCCCCCGCGCTTTTTCCACTCCATCCCAAATTTTCCGGCCTTGAAATATGTCCCAAAACAATTAAAGACGATCATTAAGTAAAAGCGCGAAAACCGCCAAAGGTGCCGACTTTCCTTTTCTCAAGAAAAACCCTAGAATCTTGCCTCCTTAACTGTTGAGGTTGTCAAACCAACATCCAACACGAAGCCACAAAGAAATACAAATCCCTTTTTTTCGTTCTTTGTGTCTTCGTGTCTTTGTGTTGGACGTTTTTTAAGTCGTGTTGAATGGACGCCTTGTCGATCTAAACGCCAAAGGATGGAAAATCCGTGTTCGAGCAACTCGCCGAGAAAATCCAAAAGGCCTTCAAGAACCTGCGCGGCCAGGGCAAGATCACCGGGGACAACATCGAAGAGGCCCTGGGGGAAGTCCGCCTGGTCCTTTTGGAAGCCGACGTCAACCTCGAAACCGTCAAGCTGTTCCTGGAAAGGGTCAAGGCCAAGGCCCTGGGCAAGGAGGTGGCCTTAAGCCTCACCCCTGGCCAGGTCATGGTCAAGATCGTCCACGAGGAACTGGTCGCGCTCCTCACCCCCAAGGATAAAAACGCCGTCAAGCTGAGGTTCGCGCCCGCCCCCCCGACCTTGATCCTCCTGGCGGGCCTGCAAGGAACGGGCAAGACCACCACGGCCGCCAAACTGGCCCTGTGGCTGAAGAAGGACGGCCGCAAGCCGGGGCTTGTGGCAGCGGACCTGGTGCGCCCCGCCGCCGTTGACCAGTTGGCCGTTCTGGCCAAGGAAATCGGCGTTCCCGTCTTCAAACCGGAGGGCGGGGAAAAAGCCCTGGATGCCTGCGCGAGGGCGGTCAAGACCTGCCTCCAGAACGACGCCAACATCCTGGTTTTGGACACGGCGGGCCGCCTGCAGGTCGACGAGCCGATGATGGCGGAGATCGCCGAAATCCATCAAAAGCTGAAGCCCGCCAACATCCTGCTGGTGGTGGACGCTATGACGGGCCAGAACGCCGTCAACGTGGCCAAGGCCTTCCATGCCCGCCTGCCCTTGACCGGCCTTGTCCTCACCAAGGCCGACGGCGACGCCCGGGGCGGCGCGGTTTTTTCCATCACTTCGGTCACGGGCGTCCCCATCCAGTTCGTGGGCGTCAGCGAAAAGATGGAGGGCCTGGAGCCCTTTTACCCCGACCGCATGGCCTCCCGCATCCTGGGAATGGGCGACATGCTCACCCTGATCGAGAAAGCCGAGGAAGTGGCGCGGCAATCGGCCCTGGAGAAGCAAAAGGCCGCCAAGGGCAATGACTTCAACTTGGACAACATGCTGGACCAGATCCGCCAGCTGAAGAAAATGGGCTCCATGAACGACATCATCAACATGCTGCCCGGCGCCCAGGCCCAAAAACAGCGGATGATGGCCAACGCGCCCGATGAAAGGAGGATCAAGCGCATGGAGGCCATCCTGCTTTCCATGACGCCCAAGGAAAGGCGCTTTCCACAGTTGTTGGACGGCTCCCGCAAGCGCCGCATCGCGGCGGGCAGCGGGACCCGCCCCGATGAAATCAACACGCTCTTAAAGCAGTACGACCTCATGCGCAAGATGGTTAAAAAAGGCGGGATGGACAAAAACCCGCAAAACCTCATGGGCGGCCGGGGCTTCGGCGGAGGTGGCCCGGCTCCGTTTCCATTTAAATAACCACCGCTTTCCGGCTGCCGCAATCTCCTAAGGCGGTTGGTCCTTCCCGCCCGCGTCACGCCTCCCGCGTTCCCAGTGGTGGCTCATTTTGAATAATTCCCCACTTTGAAAAAGGGCTGTGGTTTTGCGGGCCTTTGGTTTTGTGGGTACACAGGGTCCTCTCCCTGTAGGGTTGTTGTACATAGGGGCTTTCCCCTGTGAGAGCTTTTGGGGATAGGGGGGGTATTAGCCTTTGATGGCAAGGCTACACCCCCTTAATCCCCCTCTTTCAGAGGGGGAAAAATAGATTCGTTCCACCCAAATGAGTCACTACCGCGTTCCCGGTAGTGCATCAGTTTGATAGGAAAATCCACGTCACCCTCACCCCGCCCCTCTCCCCTCAAGGGAGAGGGGGAAAACCCGCAAAAACCCTCGCCCCTTGCGGGAGCCCTTCGAGAGCCTCAGGGCGGAGGGTAGGCTTGCGGTGAGCGACCGAAGGGAGTCGAACCCGGTGAGGGGTGGTGTTAGGTTTCCCGATTTCAAACTGAGACGCCACCGCATTCCCTCTTTCGTTGCCTTTGAAAAGAACCGGCGATAAAATAAGCCATCTCTCCTAAACCCCAATCCTCCAAGGTTAAACGGCTAAAATCATGGGATTATTCGGCAGCAAGGACGACAAAAAAAAGGAACTGCTCGATTCCGCGCAAAAGCTTGTGGAGCAGGGGGATACGGCCAAGGCCCTGAAGGAACTCCAGAAGGCCCTCGATATCGATTCCAACTACAAGGAAGCCCACACGTCCATGGGCTTCATTTATTCCGACATGGGCCAGTATGACGACGCCATCCAGGTCTTCCGCAAGGTCATTTCCATCGACAACAATTCCCCCGAGGCCTGGAACAACCTGGGGCTCACCTTGGCCCGCTGCGAAAGATACAAGGAAGCCATCAAGACCTTCGAGGACGCCATCGCCCGTAACCCCAAGATCGCCACTTTCTACAACAACCTCGGGAACGTTTATTACGAGCAGGGCCAATACGCGCAGGCCATGCAGGTCTTCCAAACCGCCGTGGAGTTGGACCCCTCCTACGCCGAGTCCTACCACCGCCTGGGGATCGACAGGGACACCGCCGGCAACCTGGACGGGGCCCTGAAACGCCTGGAGGAAGCCGCCAAGACCGGCAAGAACAAGGCCAAGGTGGCCTACGACATGGGCACCCTCTACGCCAAACAGGAGTTGCACGACAAGGCCATCAAGTCCTTCCAGGAAGCCATCCGCCTGGATCCGCGTTTCGAGGCCGCCTTTATGGCCATGGGCTTCGCTTATGAGCGCAAGGGCGATTTGCAGAAGGCCTTGGAGACCTTCGGCCAGGTCATCACCCTCAACCCCCAAAGCGCCAAGATCCACAACACCGTGGGCCTCATTTACGACAAGCTTCGCCTTTACAAACAGGCCATCAAGGAATACCGCGTCGCCATCCAGTTGGAGCCCAGCTACGCCAACGCGCACTTCATCCTGGGCCAGGTTTACGAAAACAAGGGAGTCGCGGAAAAGGCAGTGGCCGAGTACGAGAAGTTCGTCCGAATCCACGAAACCGGCGCCATGGTGGACGAAGCCAAGTCCCGCATCGCCAAGGTCAAGAACATCAGCCTGGAGGAATTGGGAAACCTCCTGTACGCGAAAAAGCAGGATGCGCCGGAGGTCACGGCGGAAGCGGCATCCGCCAAGGCCCCCGCGGTGGCCCCTTCCGCGCCCGCCGGCTCCGCCCAAGCCATGCCGGGCAAGCCGGCGGAAGCCGTTCCCAAGGAAGCCGGCGGGATCAAACTGACCGACCCCAAGGAATACCTGAAACAGGTTTTAGCCAAGGCCAAGGCGGCCAAAAACCCTTCGACAAGCCCTTCGAGTTCCTCAGGGCAAAATAATCAAGCCATGAGTTTATCGAATGGCTCAGGGCAGGCCCTTTCGACGGGTTCAACAGAGCCTGCCCTGAGTTCATCGAAGGGCTCACCGCAGGCGCCTTCCCCCTCCGCGCAAGGCTCCGCCGGACAGGCAGCCCAAGTTCCTGCGGCAGCCGCTCAAGCCGCCCTATCCGGTCCGTCCACGGCGAAGCCGCAGGCCGCTTCCGCCACCCCCTCACCCGGTAGCGCGGTCGAACCTTCCCAGCCAGCTGCGGCCGCTCAACCGGTTGTGGCGTCCGCCCTCCCGGGTCCTCCGGCTTCCGCCAAACCGCCCGTGCCCAGTCCCGCCCTCCTCGCCGCAGTTCCACTCCCTTCAGAACCTAAGGCAGCGCCCGCTCCGCCGCCAGTCGCCAGCCTCGCCGCTCCGGAAACAGCGGATTTCCCCACGATTTCCCATCCCATACCCGTTAACGTCCCCCACTTCGCCGAACCACCGGCCCCTGCGGCGGCCCCCGCCCATGCGGAGGCTTCCGTGGGGCCATTCATTGAACAGGCCCCCCTGGAAACGGCTCCCGCCGCTTACCCAGCCGAGGAAGAAACGGCTTCTTCCATCCCCGTTTACAATCCCGACCAGCCCCTGCCCGCTTCCGCCCTCGACGGTTATGTCCTGGATGAGGAGGAAGTGTTGAACGCCATTGTGCAGGTGGACACCCAAAGCGTGGAGCAGGAAGCCCAGGTTTTGGAGGCCGTGGAAGCCATCCGCTCCTCCCACGCGGGCGAGGATGAATGGCTGGACGACGGCCCGCAAGCTTCTTCCCCTTCCCCGGCCGCCACCCCGCCGCCCCTTCAAACCCCAAAGCCCACCATCCAACACGGCTTCTTTTAACGGCAGTTGACAGCCCACAGCTCACGGTCGACAGCAAGATAGTTCATTTAGGTTTTAAATCCGTACCGTGGACTGTCAACTATCAGCCGTGAGCCGCCTTTTTCGCTTGCGTCTTTGCGACATGTCTCTAAAATTTATGGAACCAATTTCAGTTTTGGAAGTTTTTGAGTGCAGGCCTCAAAAGCTCGCCTTAACTCAGAACTGTCGTTAAGGAGTTTCTAATGCCCGACGTGAGCTACCTGGCCAAATATGGGCCTTTCAAAAGCTTTGACGGCAACGACCTGGAATCCTTGGGCTCGGTGGGCGAGGAAAAGGCCGTCAAGAAGGATGAACTGGTTTTCGACGAGGATTCCAAGGGTGACAGCATGTACGTCATCAAATCCGGCTCCGTGAAGATCCTCAAGAAGGTCAAGAACCAGGAAAATACCATCGCGGTCCTGAACCCCGGTGAATTCTTCGGCGAAATGGCCCTCTTGGACGGGCTTCCCCGTTCCGCGGCCGTGCGCGCCACGGGCGACAGTGAGCTTTTCGTGGTTCCCCTGGAAGGCTACCAGAAACTGCGCCGCGAGAAACCCCAAACCGCCTTGAAGCTGATGGACATCATCATCAAGGTGCTCTCCAACCGCCTGCGCCAGGCCAATAAGAACCTGGAAGTCATCAGTTTCTGGATCGAGTAAAAGGCAGGTATCAGGCCTCAGGTTCCAGGTTTCAGTAAAAGCTCAAAAATGTGCGCTGGTTCAGGCCTTCGCTGAAACCTGACCCCTGACGCCTGATCCCCGCCGTAATAAAAAAGCCCCGGATGGGGGTCCGAGGCTTCAAGAGGGGGGGATCCCCTCAGTGCCCGGCGGTGAAGCCGGAGCACGAAAATCGGTTGACAGCTGACGGTCGACAGTTCGCAGCAAGAACTTCAACGTCCCCACAGTCCGGCTTGCTGTCGACTGCGAACTGTGAGCCGTGAACTGTCGTTAAGAATTTTGCTGCTGTTTGGCCTTCTCCTCCTCCCACTGCTTACGGCGGGCCTCCCGGGCCTCATCCGATTGCATGGCCGTCATGATGTTGCCGATGCGGGCCTGGATGTTTTGCAGGGCCCTTTCCCTTCCGCCCCCGAAATCCGGCACCATGACCTCTCCGAAATTATTCACATGGCTCTTGGCGAAGAATTTTTTGTCCTTCTCGAACAACTCTACCTCGAAGTCCTTTTCATGGATGGTCACCTTGACTTTTTCGGCTGTGGGCATTTGGTTCATGGGGAAACACCTTTGAATGTTTTTAGGCCAGCAGAGGGCCGTATGTTACCCGTGAAAAGGCCTTTTTTCAAGCAAAAGGCCGTCCGGCCGGCGTTTTTGCAAAGTTTGCCGTGCATATTTCTTGATAATTAGGCGGCCCATTGTTATATAGCCCTCCAGAAAAGCTAGTTCTGAGTTTTGAGTATTGAGTTATGCCCTCATTCACCATGTTTAAATTGGGCTTCGCCCGAAGTAATGAAATGAGGGCAAAACTCAATACTCAAAACTCTTCCGAAGGAAGACAAATTGCTTGGAAACATCAAAAGCGCCGCCCTCCTGGGCATCGACGCCTACGCCGTCGAAGTGGAGGTGGATATCGCCCCCGGCCTTCCCACTTTCCAAACCGTAGGGCTTCCCGACGCCGCCGTCAAGGAATCCAAGGACCGGGTCAAAAGCGCGGTCACCAACTCCCAGTTCAACTTCCCCATCCAACGCATCACCGTCAACCTGGCGCCCGCCGACACCAAGAAAGAAGGACCCTCCTTTGACCTGCCCATGGCGGTGGGTATCCTGGTGGCCTCCGAGCGCCTGCCCCAAAAAGCCGTCGAGGGCTATTGGATGGTCGGTGAATTGGCGCTGGATGGGAAAATAAGGCCCATCCGGGGCGCCCTTTCCATCGCCTTGGCCGCCCGCGAAGCCCATGTGAAGGGACTTTTGGTGCCCGCGGAAAATGCCAAGGAAGCGGCCGTGGTCCGGGAAGTTCCCGTTTACGCAGTGAAGAACTTGAGGGAAACTTTCGAGTTCCTGAGCGGCCACAAGCAGCTCCAGCCGGTGAAAGTGAACATTGAGGAGGAGTTCAGGCAGCACTCGGCCTACAAGGTCGATTTTTCCGACGTCAAGGGGCAGGAGAACGCCAAGAGGGCCTTGGAGATCGGCGCCGCGGGCGGCCATAACATCCTGCTGGTGGGACCGCCCGGCTCCGGCAAAACCATGCTCACCAAGCGCTTGCCCACCATCCTGCCTTCCCTTTCCTTGGAGGAGGCCATCCAGACCACCAAAATCCATTCCATCGCGGGAACCCTGGGCCGGCGCAAGGCGTTGACCGCGGTGCGGCCTTTCCGTTCCCCCCATCATACGGTCTCGGACGCCGGCCTCATCGGCGGCGGCACCATTCCCAGGCCCGGCGAGGTCAGCCTGGCCCACCACGGCGTGCTGTTCCTGGACGAGTTTCCCGAGTTCAACAAAAACGTCTTGGAGGTCCTGCGCCAGCCCCTGGAGGACGGCATGGTCACGATCTCACGGGTCCAATCCACCTTGAGTTTCCCCGCCCAATTCATGCTGGCAGCGGCCATGAACCCCTGCCCCTGCGGCTATTACACCGACGCGTCCAGGGAATGCACCTGCACGCCCCACCAAATCCAAAAATACCTGGGCAAGATATCAGGACCGCTGTTGGACCGCATTGACCTGCACATCGAGGTTCCGGCCCTGAAGTGGAAGGAAATCGCGGACACCGAACCCAGCGAGCCCTCCGCCGCCATCCGGGAGCGGATCAGCCGTGCGAGGGAAATTCAGCAACAACGCTTCGAGGGCCAGGGCCTGCACTGCAACGCCCAGATGACCACGGCCCAGTTGAGGAAATACTGCGTGTTGGACGAACCTTCCCAGACGTTATTGAAGAACGCCATGGAGAAATTCGGCCTCTCAGCTCGCGCCTACGACCGCATCCTCAAGGTCGCCCGCACCATCGCCGACCTGGACGGCATGGAAGCGATCCAGCAGGCTTATATCGCGGAGGCCATCCAATATCGCAACCTGGACCGAAGCGTGTGGCGTAACTGATCCCGCACTGGACGCCCTTGGGCCGGCTCGCGACGAGCCCTCCAGGCGAGGAGCAAGCTTGGGCTGCCCCATCCCAAGGGGATGGGGCGGAGGCCATCCAATATCGCAACCTGGACCGAAGCGTGTGGCGTAACTAGCCTAGACGGCGCCAGCGACAGCCCCGCCGAAGGGTGGGTCCGCGAAATTGAGCGCCGGGCCCGCGAAGTCAAGGCTGGCACGGTCATTAACGGAATGGAAAATCGGCACGGGACGCAAAGGGAAAGCATCGGAAAGCGTTCCAGAAAAAAATCCAAAATAGGGTTTGTTATAATTTCTCCCATGGCCCCCATTCTCCCTTCCAACGACCCCGTCAAAACCGCCTTTCATTTTCCGCGCCTCGACAACCCCTGGAACTTTGCCCTTGCCTCCTGTTTTCTCTTAACCGTCCTTTTGGGAGCCCGTTTTATCACCGATTTCGACCTGGGTTACCACCTGCGGGGCGGCCAATGGATGCTCCAGAACCACCGTTTTTTCACCAAGGACGTTTATACCTACACCGTATCCGACCACGATTACTTGGACATCCACTGGTTTTACCAAATCCTCCTTTACCTCGCTTTTAAACTGGGCGGCTATGCCGTTCTCTCAGTCCTCAATACCCTCCTCATATTCCTTGTTTTCATTTTGACCTACCTGCGCCTCCGCCTGACCGGGGCGCCGCTTTGGATGCGTGTGGTCCTTTTGGAGGCGACCCTCCTGGCCTGTGAAACCCGCTTCCAAGTGCGGCCTGAAATCCTAAGCTGGGCGCTTATGTCCCTCGTTCTCTTGATCCTGGAATGGCGGGAAAAAAGGGAACGCGACCTGCTTTTCCTGCTCCCCCTCCTTCAGCTGCTTTGGGCCAACATGGAGGGGCTTTTCGCCATAGGCTTGGTCCTCATGGGAGTTTATGTCCTCCAGGAATTTTTCTTGTCTCCCCAAAGGGACTGGAAGCTGCTGAAATATTCGGCCTTTTCGGCGGCGGCTTGCCTCATCAATCCCAATTTCCTCCGGGGGTTCCTTTTTCCCATCACCCATTTGCTTACGTTGGCAAGCGCCAACGTCTTCACGAAAAACATCGGGGAATTCAAATCCCCCTGGTCCATGGGCGCCGGTGACATTTCCCTTTTCACCCCGGGGCTCTACTTAGGGGTTTATAAAACCTTCAGCTTTTTCCTCCTATTCCTAGTCCTGGCCGCATTTAAGAATTGGAAAACCCGCGAGCTTCTTTTGGCGGGGGCTTTTTTTTACCTTTCCATGACTGCCGTCAGGAACGTTTCATTGTTCATGCTGGCGGTTGCGCCCCTGGCGGCCACCCACTGGAAGGAACTCCAATGGGTGCGGCTGAGGCGACTCCAACAGGCGGTTTTTTCCAGGCCTGCCGCGGCCTGGGCCTTCTCCCTTTTCACCCTCCTTTTTTGCCTCCGGGTGGCGACGAATGCTTATTACATCTCCGACCGGCGCCAGGACCGGGTGGGGCTGGGCCTGGACACGGAAAAACAGCCGGTTCACGCCGCTCAATTCCTGGTGGACAACCAGCTGGACGGCCGTATCCTGAACCACTTGAACGCGGGAGGGTGGCTCGTATGGAAAGGCCCTCAAAAGGTCTTCATTGATGGGCGGTTGGAGGTCATGGAAAGGGATTTCTTCACGGAATACGAGGACTCCTTGGAACCGGACGGCCTGGAAAAGCTGGTCGCGAAATACCGGCCCGACATCCTTTTTTTCAACCCCCAGGCGGCCGCCTTCTGGATTTTAGAGTTGAGGAAAATGCCGGATTGGCGCCTGGTTTACCTGGATGAGTATTTCGCCATTTTTTTGAGGAAAGGGTATGCTCCCCAGGTCGGGGAACTGGACCAGGGCCGGCTGCTCCAGGAAAAGGGTGTTCCAAAGCCGGCCCCGGGCGGCGCGCCCATCCTCTTAGGGCCGCCCTACCCCCCGGCCTTTAAAAATTGGCTGGAGGGTTTTTATCGTCCCCAAGCCTATCCCGATGGGCTTTTAAACATGGCGACTTTTTATTTTGAGAGCGGTGAACCCCAACCCGCGGAAGCGATCCTGCTCGAGGCCATCCGCCTCACGGAAAAGAAATACTTCGACCTCTATTTAAACCTTGGATCACTTTATTTTTACACAGGCCGGTATGGGGAATCCCGGCTTTGCGCCGAGAGGGTCTTAGCGGACTCTCCCCGGAACCCTATCGCGCTGAAAATCTTGAGCCAGCTCCCCTGACAGCAGGCCTTGAACAAGACCACAATATTCCAGACCCAAGACCCAAGGGGTCAGGCCTCTAGAAAATACTTTGGATAGTGGGTCGGAATCGCCCGAAAAGCATTAAGTTTATTTTAGAGGCCTGACCCCTTAGTTTGCTTAGTTTGTGTATTTTTGTTAGGTTCTAAGGCCAACCGGTTCCTTACCGCCGGCCCAGTTGGGTAAAAAATACCCCCTCTGCTTCATTCCAACCCATATCCCCTGATTTTCCCAATGTTTTGTCGTGTTTTTCTTGGCACCCTCCTTGCCCTTTCAACACCGGAAGGTCATTAAACCAAAGGAGTTCGAAATGGAATTAACGATTGAAAGCGCCACACCCATCTTCGCTCCGGCCGTGGCAAGGAAAATCCAAAAAGGGCTCATCCTGATCCTTGAGGACCAGCGGGGCTTCCGCCGGGTTTACCGCGACGTCCTGGAACAGGACGGATACCAGGTGTTGGAAGCCGCCAACGGCGAGGAAGGCTGGGAAGCCATCCTCACGCAGAAACCCGACCTCGTCCTCCTGGACCTGGGATTGCCTCTTTTGGATGGTTTCCAGGTATTGGAGAAAATCCGCCGCAGCGAGCAGACCAAAAACATTCCGGTCATTGTTTTTTCCGTCCTGGGTGAGCCGAGGGACGTGAAAAAGGCCATTGAAATGGGCGCCAACGACTATTCCGTCAAGGGTTTCTACACGCCCCGGCAGATCTTGGGCAAAATCCGGGGCCTTTTGAAGGATCCCACCCATAAAAGCCATCTCACTTCCTACCGGCTCGTCCTTGACCAGGAGCGCAAAAGCGCCTTGCGGCTCGGGGATGACTTAGGCCTCCAAGGAGGGTTCAAGTGCCCTTCCTGCGACGCGGACATGGAGGTGGACTTCTTCCCGGATTACGCCAGGGCCGACGGCCATTGGTTCGCGGCGCGCTTCGCCTGTCCCTCCTGCGAAAAGCCCTTTTAAAGGAACCGGCCATGAACCCCACCCCTCCGCCCCCGGTTCCCAATGAAACTGGGGACCTGCTTTCCGGCAGGGGCTTGGATCAAATGCGGGGCGGAAAAGTAAGGTCGGTCCTCGGCGCCCTTGCGCTGGGCGTCTTGACCCTGGGCGCCCTGGTCGGCATCAGCGTCTTAAGGCTTGAGGGCACGGCCGGGGAGGTTTGGAACCACCTCCAATACCTGTTGTGGGGCGGGTCGGCGACCCTATTGGCCTGCGCCGCCGGGCTTTTCTTTTTGTTGCGGCCGATCCACGAATGGCCGGCGGTGCGGAAACTCTTGAAATCCAGCGAGGAAAAATTCCAATCCCTGGCGCAAGGGGCCGCTGATGGTTTCCTCACGGCGGACGCCGAGGGAATCATCACTGACGTCAACCCCTCCGCCGAGTTTCTTTTCGGATATTTCAGGGAGGAGTTGGTCGGCCGGCCCCTTTCCCTTTTGATGCCCCAGAAGTTCACGGAAGAGTTCGGTGGCCGTTCCTTCGGGGAATTCGTGGCCCGGGCCCTGGACGCCAGGACCTTGGAGCTTTACGGCCGCAAAAAGGGGGGGATGGAATTCCCGCTGGAGGTGTCCTTGTCCCGCTGGACGCCGGGGGACGGCGTTTTTTACACCGCCATCGTCCGCGATATCACGGAAAGGAAATACTTCGTCAAGACGCTCCTCCAAAACGAGCGCCGGTTGTTCCAATTCCTGGACGCCATCCCACTGGGGGTCATGGTCCGGGACCCGACCGGCGCGCCTTATTTCGCCAACCAAAAAGCCAGGGAAATGTTCGGGCCGGACGCCGCCAAACCGGGCCCGTCCACCCAGGAGCCCCCTTGGGCCAAGTTGCTTTTCCTCTCCGGCACCCGCCAGCCCTACCCGGCCGGAAAACTTCCCTCGCAGGCGGCCCTGGCCGGCTCCAAGTCCCACGTGGATGACATTGAGATGGACAGCCCTGGTGGAAGGATCCGGCTGGAAGCCTGGGGCTCCCCGATCCTCGACGGGGACGGCCGGGTCAAGTTCGCCGTGTCCGCCTTCATGGACGTCACGGGCCAAAAACAGCTCAACGAGTCCCTGAGGGAACGCGAGGAATTGTTCCGAAACCTTTTCGAGGAGGGCCCCATCGGCATGGCCCTAACCGCTTCCGACGGGTCCTTCGTGAGCGCCAACCGGGCCTTCCTGGACATGCTGGGCTATTCGAAAAAGGAATTGATGGGACGGCCGGTGTTCGACTTCATCCATCCCGACGACGTCCCCGCGGACCGGGCCTTAAATGAAAAGCTTTTTACCAAGCGGCTTCCCAAGTACCAGGTCGAGAACCGCTACCTCACCCGCGGCCACGGCGCCGTCTGGTGCAAGGTTTCCGCCTCAATGGTCCGGGACATCCAGGACGAACCCCTTTTCCGCTTGATCATCGTCGAGAACATCAATGAGAATAAGGCATCCGAAATGGCCCTAAGGGAAAGCGAGGGGAAATTCCGGAGCCTTGCCGAGTCGGCCAACGACGCCATTATTTCCTCCGATTCCCGGGGGCAGGTCATTTTCTTCAATCCTGCGGCGGAAAAAGCCTTCGGATATTCCCGCGGCGAAATCCTCGGCCGTCCCATCCATTATTTGATGTCCGAATCCTCTTGGAAGGCGAATTTCCCCCTGATTCAAAACTATTTGGCCTCGGGCAAGGCCACCCTCCCGGGGCGGTTCCTGGAGATGACGGCCAAGCGGAAAGGAGGGCGGGAGTTTCCAGCCACCGTCTCCTACTTTTCGTGGAAAACCGACGCCGGCTTGTTCTTCACCGCCATCGTGAGGGACATCACCGAGCAGAAGGAGGCGGAAAGGGCCCTCAAGGAAAGTGAGGAAAGGTTCCGGGCGGTCGCCGAATCCGCCAATGAAGCCATCGTTTCGGTCGACAACTTCGGTTTCATCGTCTATTCCAACGCCGCCGCCAGCCGCCTGTTCGGCTTCTCCGGCAAGGAAATGGGGGGACGGCCCTTTCTCACCCTCATGGCGGAAAAAGGCCGCGAAGGCTTCGCCGAGGAGTTCAAGAAGGCCTTCAACGGCGGCGCTTCCCCCCTGGCGGGCCGCAGCACCGAATGGGCCGGCTTGAGCAGGCAGGGCCGCGAGTTCCCGCTGGAGCTCTCCCTTTATACCTGGTTCACCGACGACGGTATTTTCGCCACCGCCATCCTGCGGGACATCACCGAGCGAAAGCAAATAGAGGAAATGAAGAACGACCTGGTTTCGGTGGTGTCCCACCAGTTGAAAACCCCCGTGGCCGAAATCAACGGTTACATCGAAAACATGCTGGACGGCCTGACCGGCGATTTGACGCCCCGCCAGAAGGAATACTTGGCCGACATGCGCGACATCGGCCAGGAGAACTACCGCCTGATTTCGGACCTGTTGAACATGTCCAAAATCGAGCGGGGCGTGGTCATGGTGGATTTAAGGCCCGTTTCGCTCAGGCAGATCGTGGATTCCTCCATCCGGGACTACGAGGCCGCCATCCAAAGGAAGGGGTTGCGATTGGCCCTGGAAATGGATCCCGGGGAGATTCTGGTGCGGGCGGACGCCGAGAAAACCGTGGAAACGGTCCGCAACATCCTTGACAACGCCATCAAATGCACGGACGAGGGTTCCATCACGATCAGGGCCTCCGCCCAAGGCGGTTTCGGCGTTATTGAGGTCAAAGACACGGGCATCGGCATGAGCCCGGAGGCCCTCAAACGGCTCTTCACCAAGGAAAGGGTGCTGGGCTCGGAGGCCTCCCGGTCCGGGGCCGGGCTTGGGCTGTTTATCGCCAAACACTTCATGGAGCTTCAAAACAGCGGCATTGACGTCGCCTCGGAACCCGGCAAGGGCACCTCCTTGACCGTCCATATACCGTTGACCAAAGGAGGCGGCCATGCCTAAGGGGACTATTTTAATGGTGGAGGACCAGGCGGGATTCCGGCGCATCTACCACGATATGCTGGAAAAAGAAGGCTATGAGGTTTGGGAGGCGCAGGACAGGGAGGAAGGCCTGGAGATGGTAAAAAGCCGCAAACCCCACCTGGTGCTGCTGGACCTGGGCCTGCCGAAGATCGACGGGTTCGAGGTCTTGAAACGGATAAGGGCGGACGCCGACACCGCCCAAATGCCCGTCATTATCTTTTCCGTTTTAGGGGACCCTAAGGACGTAAAAAAGGGCCAGGAAATGGGGGCCAACGACTACACCGTCAAGGGCTTCTACACTCCACGCCAAGTCCTGAGCAAGATCAAGAACCTGATGAACCAGGTGGAGGTCAAGGCCCCCGCCCCTTCCTACCAATTAAGGATCCAAGAAACGGCCGGGGACGCCCCCCGGCTCCAAGGCGACATCGGCTTGGCCAAGACCTTTCACTGCCCCGCCTGCGGCCAGGACATGGTCCTGGAGGCTTTCCCGGATTACGCCCGCGGCGAGGGCCATTGGTTCACCGCCCGCTTCCTTTGTTCGAAATGCGGGAAGGTGTTTTAAAGACCGCCTATCCCTCGGCGGCTCAATACTTTTTTGAGAATCCAAGAGGTTGTTCCCTTCCTCCCGCGTTTCATCCATAATTGGGCCATGCGAAAGCCCCTTTTCCTCCTCTTTTTCCTCCTCTGCGCCCAGGCCACGGCCCAGACCGAGGAACCGCTCAACTTCAGCATATTGGGCGAGGGGTGCCTGGGGCAGGTTTCGGGTTTTTTGAACAACGGCTCCGCCGCCAATCCGGCGCCGGGCGGGGGCCTTTGGTTCGGCATCAGCCTGGGGGACCAATGGGACGGCCTTTTCGGCCTGGACTATTACACCATGCCCAACCAGCCGGTCACCGTGAACGTGGCCCCCACCACGGCCAACGGCTTCGTCAGCTACGAAGTCGTGCAGCCCACGGACGACTTCGCCTTGACCCTCAACGCGCGGTGGTACTGGGACAAGAAATACGACCGGATCCACCAGCGCTTCAACGCCGTACCCTACCTCCTCGTGGGCGGCGGCATGGATCTGGTGGTGGACCAGTATCCCCCCCCCGTTCCCAATCCGGGTTTTTACGGCAAGTCCTTCGACATCCTATTCTCCATGAACGCGGGGGCGGGGATGGATTTTCCCCTCTTCGACGGCAAACAGTGGTTCCTTTACGTGGAGGGGATGGACCACCTCATCGCCTGGCAGGGCTTGACGCAGGTTATGTCGGGCCGGATCGGCTTCAAGGTCATGCTGGACTCGGCCCACGCGGATCCCTTTAGGGGAGTTTTTTAGGGACGGCTATGTCCCATTTCATTTGGGAAAAGAGATTCGGTTTTAGTGGGAGGTCCTAGGCCAATTCCCCGCTTAAAATCCGGAAAAACTCATCCCGGGCCTGTTTTTCCATCCAGGGGATGTGTCCGCATTTTTCCAGCAGTATGAACCGGAAATCCTTCAGGACCTTCTCCAAGGGCTTTTGGACGCCTTCCGCCGGGTGCGGGTCGCGGTCCCCATGAAGGGCCACCACGGGGCAGCGGATGGCTTTGGCGGCTTCCAGGAGCTTGCCGGTTTTCCTCAATTCCTTGCCTTCCTTCCAGACGCCCTTATAAATATCCGGCCTCAATTCCAAACCTTCCGGCCGCATAGGCAGCGGGTCGTAAAAATCCGCTTTAGCCAAAAGCTCGCCCAAGAGGCCGAAGGCCAGCGGGTCTTCCGGACGGGCCATGAGGAACTCCACGTCGTCCTTTTCCTTTTTGCTGAGGCGTTGCAGCCGGGTCTTGAGGATTTGGGGGGCGTATTTTTCCTCAAATGGGCCGCTGGAAACCAGGACCAGCTTTCGGACCAAGGCCGGATGCCGGGCGGCCAGGAGAAACCCCAGCCAAGCGCCCCACGAATAGCCCACCACGATGGTGGGCAACGCGGCCATTTCTTCCAGCGCCAGCTTCAACTCCTCCACCTGGCCTTTCACCGAATCCTTGGTTTGAAGGGGCTCCAAAACGCCCCATTTCCCCGAAAGCTCCTGGGCCACGGGCGCCATTTCGCCAACGACACCCAGGCCGCCGTGCAGCAAGGCCACGGCATAGGGGGGACGGCCGTAGGTTCGGAGGTTGTCCACGGAAAACACCCTAAAGAGTTTTGGGTTTTAAGTGTTGAGTTTTAAGTTTATGAATTTTTTGGATTCGCCTTGCGAATCCCAAAAATAACCAAAACTCAAAACTTAGAACTCAAAACCGCTTTTTTCTTAGTCTGATCCTTCCACCATTCCCCCGACAAGCCAAATTTCCTTCAAATGCGGCCTTTTTAAGGGGTTTGTTCCGGCCCGCATTAGGGTAAACTTATACCACGAATGAAAAATCGTTTGTCTTAAAGAAGGGAAAGGCACTTTCGTCATGAGTATGCAAAAAGGGTGGATGGAACAGCGCAAGCATGAACGGGTTGCCGCGACCTTGAAGGTTTCCTACAGGGTTTTGGACGCGGAGGAAAAGAAGGGCGTCCTCCAGCAGCCCCGTTACAACCAAACCACCGCCGACCGCCTTCCCCAATTGTCCCAAAAATTCCACGCCTATCACGCCGTCACCCGCGATATCTCCGAGGGTGGCCTTTCCATTTCGGGCGAGCACCCCTTTTCCCCCGGCGACCACGTGGAAATTTCCCTCCAGCTTCCACAATACAACGTGTCCATCACCCTCTTGGCGGAGGTGGCCCGCACCCATTCCTTCTTTGAGATGGGAAAAACCATGTACAACGCGGGCGTCAAGATATTGGCCTTGAACCGCGAGGACATGGACCGCCTCATGAAATACCTTCTCTCCGAAAAACTGCGCCAACAAACCGCCAAGCAAAATTAGAAGCAGCTCACAGCTGACAGGTCACGGTTGAAAGTGAGACAATGATTCTTTCGAACTCCTCGCTGTAAACCGTGAACTGTGAGCCGTGAACCGCCTTTGTTTGTTATAATGGTTTTGAGTCGGAGGTGCCATGGTCGCTATCGCTCAAACGGATGTTGACGCCGTCCTTCTTACCTACCAAGAAACCCCCGACGTGGTCGCCGACAACGCCTTCGCCCTCCTTTACCTGGAGAAGGAATTTAAGCTGCCCCGCGATGAGGCCGCCCGGCAGGTCTTCTGGGGCCGCAACGAATACGGCGTGGACGCCTTCCACGTCGACCCCCAGCTGAAAAACCTTTACTTGTTCCAATTCCGCTGGTCGCAGGCCCCCATCCTCTTCCGCGTGCCCTTCCAGCGCCTGGTGGAGGTGGGTATGGACCGGGTCTTCGGCCAAGCCCCTCCCGGCCTCCAAGAGGAACAGTTCTTCCTGCAGCTCAAACACCAGATGCTCAACTATCAGGGCGCCATCGACCGGGTCTTCATCCACCCGGTCTTCAACGGCGACCCCCAAGAGGCCGAACGCAGCATGGTTTATGAGAAGCTCCGGGAGGACCTGGAAAGCAAAAAATACCTTATTGACCAATTTTTCGGGCGACCCTTGACCATGGTGTTCCAATTCCTGTCCGCCGAAGGCGGGAAGTTGGGGGCCATCGCCCACCAGAGGGTCACTCACCAGTACCACCTGCACGTGGCCCAGACCCTGGAGCGCAGCGGGCCGGCTGGCGAGGTCATGTGGGTCAGCTTCGCCCGGTTGATGGACCTGCACGCCATGTTCAAGGAAATGAACTACCGTTTCTTCGAGCGCAACATCCGCGCCAGCCTCTCCGAGGACGCCCCCACCAACCGTTCCCTCTACGAGGCCTTCGAGAAGCTGGTGTTGAAAGGGGAGGCCGACCCGTCGGTTTTCGCCTTCCACCACAACGGCGTCACCCTCTTTGCCGAAAAGATCGTGCGCGAAAAAGACCGTTTCGTCCTTACCGAACCCCGCCTCTTGAACGGCGCCCAAAGCATCACCACCTTGGACCGCTTCCTGAAGGACCACGGCGGCGACCCCGCCTTGAAGGAGCGGGAGGCGTCCCTGGGGGAGCTGTGGGTCATGTGCAAGATCATCACCGACGCCCGCAACGAGTTCGTGCTGGAGGTGGCCATCAACAACAACCGCCAGAACCCGGTCAAGCCCTGGAACCTGCACGCCAACGACATGATCCAGTTGGAGCTGCAGGACAAGCTGCGGGAGGACCTGGGGCTTTACTACGAGCGCCAGGAGAAGGCTTTCTCCAACCTGCGGCTGGAGGACCTGGAGGAGATGGAAATCAAGGAAGGAAAGGCCGTGGAGTTGCTCAAACTGGCCCAGGTCTACCTGGCCTCCGACGGGGAGCTGGACAAGATGTCCCGCCTGCAGGAAGTCTTCGAGGAGGAGAAGGACTACAACGAGGTGTTCAGCCCGGAGCGACTCAGGGCCGACTTCAAGAAGGTCGTCCTTTGTTACAAGGTCCATTACCGCCTGACCCGGCTGATCCGGGAGATCATGGAGAAGGGCGAGAAGAAATACGCCTACCTGCGCCGGGCCCGCAACCTCATTTGGGCGCTCCTATGCCAGGCCCTCCTCAACGACGAACACCTGGAGGAATACGCCGGACGGTTCGGCCGGAGCCTCGCCGTCGAGAACGAGTACGTGGAATGGCTGGCCCACCTGTCTTCCTCCAAGGCCCGGTTCCTCATTTCGGCGGTGGTGGACAAGGAGCCCTACGCCTCCAAGGCCGCCGACGAGCGGTACAGCTTCCTGAGGACCAAGGCGGTTTTCGACCAGTGCATGGACCAGGGCAAGAAAAGGTTCGGCTGGGTGATGAAAAGGCTGCTATAAAAGGATCCTTCCCCCTTACCGGACGCCCGGATTTCGGGTAATATTACGGTTCCTTATTAAAATTGTTTAATTAAAGGAACTGGTTTATGCGTCTTACCTTCCCCCCACTTCTCGCCGCTTCCGCCTTGCTCTTGGCCTTGGCCCAGCAAGGCTGCGGGGTCAAACAGACCGTGGTCCAACAGGAACCCGCCGAAATCGGCCCCAACGCCTACCAAATCGAGCAGGAAGTGGAATCCCAGCTTGCCCGCATCGGGCAGGCCCAAAAGACCGGTGATTTCGAGCCCCCCATGGTGGTGGGGCTGGCCGAAAACGACGAGCTGGTGCGCGGCCTTTCCTTGAAATTCCGCGTGGCCAGCCCCACCCACGACCTCAGCGGGAACCAGGCCGCTTTCCTCGAAACCCTTTTGAACGGCAACTCGGCCGCCATCGACGACGCCCTGCAACGCCGGGACGCCTGGGTGCAGGCCTTCGAGGGGAGTTGGAACTACGACTTTAATTCCCCGGGCGACCGCTTGCTCTTCATCACCGTCCTGCAGTTCAACCTCAAGGACCAGGAAAACATCCTGCGCAACAGCGTGCAGGCCGGCAACGTCTCGCCGGACCAATCCCTCTTGGGCAAGCAGCGGATCCAGTCCGTCCGCGACGCCGAAATATCGGATTTCGGCCAGAACAACGCCCTGGACTTGAGTTCCGATGAAATCCTGGAACTGCAGCAAATGTCCCAGGACAGCGGCAGCTTCATCCGTATGCTCAGCCAACAAACGGGCGGCGCTTTCGCCCAAGCCCCCCCGCCGGGAGGCGGAGGGGGGGACGCCACCGCCCTATCTTTTTCCGATTTTCCGCCCCCGGGCTCCTATTCGGCGCCCGCCGCCAACGCGGTCAGCACCCATCCCTATTGGAACAGTCGCTCTCCCAATTCCGGGTTGAAACCGGCCGTGGACGACTCCACGGCTTCGGTTTCCTCCTCTCCCGTGGCGCCCACAGCCACCCCTGTTCCGCCGCCCACCTTCACCCCCACGCCCGTACCCGCGGCGCCCTCCGCCGAAGACAACCCAGCCACCCCCAGCCCCACCGCAGCCCTCCTCCCCCCCGATCCCCTGAAAGCCCGCGATAAGCAGCTGGACCGGCTTTTCGATTCGGCCCGCAAACAAGGCAGGGGGACCCAGGAAGAAATAGCCGCCGCTGGGAAGTTGCGCAAAGCCTTCCACCAGGCCTTAAAAGGTTTCCTCCAGCAAAACCAGCAGCAAGGCATCACCCAGGACCAGATGGACCAGCTGTCCGGGATGTTGGACGACTTTGAGAAGTCCATCGCCGGCTTGTCGTCCCCCACGCCCGTTCCCGTTAAATAAGTCTCAAAAACAGTTCGAAGTCCGCAATGTGATGAAGTGCGAAGTCCTTGAAGTTTTGTTTGGCTTTGCCAAACAAAACTTCAAATTGCATTTTGATTAATCCAGCACCGCTTCCGCTTCCATGGCTTCCCTCATGCGCTTTTCCATCTCGTTGGGCGCCATGTCCTTGATGTGGGTCCCCAGGGTCCACTTATGGCCGAAGGGATCCTCCAGGGTTCCCGAACGATCCCCGTAAAATTGGTCCTTCGGGGGCCGCGTCACCTGGGCCCCGGCCGCCATGGCTTGTTGGAACTGATGGTCCACGTCCTCCACGTAAACCATGAGGCCCACCGGCGAACCTCCCAGGCTCTTGGGCGACCGGCCCCCCATTTCAGGATTCTCATCGGCCAGCATGATCCGAGAGTCGCCGATCTGGATCTCGGCATGGCCGATCCTGCCGTCCGGGGCGGGCATGCGGTACAACTCCTTCGCGCCGAAGGCCTTCTTGTAAAACTCAATGGCCTCCGCGGCGCCGTCGATGGACAGGTACGGCGTGACGCTGTGATAGCCCTCGGGTATGGGCCTTACATTCGTCGTCATAAGTTCCTCCTAAAAAATTTCATGAAGTTCTTGATTTCAACCTAGCACCGAGGCCCGTCGGAAGGAACCACCGTCCGGTGAAATAAGTGTTTAATTTGGGTAAAGACTTTCCTAGCAGGTTGCTGAAAAAGTCCCTAAAACGGACTTTTTCAGCAACCTGCTAGAGTTCCCTCGAATCGTTTCAAATGCTTTTCCCACCCCACCCACACCCGCTGAAACCGCATCAAGCTTTGATTAACGGCCCGGTTGGATTTAACATAGAGCTAGGAACTTTTGGAAAAGGGGGAACCATGAAAGCAAGAATACGTCCGTGGATGGCCGTGGTTTTTATCCTGGCTCTGGGGATTCCGCTCCGTGTCCTGGCCGATGACGACAACCGCGTCATCGCCAAGTTCGACCAAAACAGGCCCCAGGACGCCTTGAGCGCGGCTTCGGTCTATCTTACCTTGAAGGGCGACCAGGCGGAGGGCCTTCCGGCCCTTGCCTCGGGCGACGAAACCCGTTTTTACATCAAGGTTTGGGACGGCCTCTACCTGCAAATCACGACCGAAACGGGCGACAACGGCACCCGGGGTTATATGTTCGCCTTTTCCAGTGACGAAGCGGGCCAGGACCTCCTCCCACCCAAGGAAAACGCCGATGACCCTGCCCTGCGGGAACTCGCCGCCAGTGATTTCCGCACCGACGACAACTTCGAACCCCGGCCCCTGGTTCCGGGACCCGGAACGCCGGACAACCGTGGCCCCTACCGGATCATCCATTACCCCGGCTTTGACGTGGATATGCGGGTCTTGGAATTCAGCATCGGTGACGCCCAATTGGGGAAAAAACCCTTTTTCAAGTCCGTGTCCTGCCTAGTCACGGTCCAAGAGGTCAAGAAAAAACACTAATAATATAATGGTTTCCCATGAACCCGGCTTCCCTGCCCATCGACGCCCTCCTTCCCCAAATCCGGGGGGCCTTGGATAAAAACAACGCCGCCGTGGTGGTGGCCGAACCCGGAGCCGGTAAAACCACCCGCGTGCCTCCCGCCCTTCTTTCCACTGCTTTTGTTGGGGAAAAGGAAATCTGGGTCCTCCAGCCCCGTCGCCTGGCGGCCAAGTTGGCGGCCCTGCGCGTGGCCGGGGAACGGGGTGAGGAAATCGGCCAGAGGGTGGGCTACCAGTTCCGTTTTGAGAAGGTGGCGGGCCCCCAAACCCGGCTAAAGTTCATGACCGACGGCATGCTGCTGCCCCTGGCGCGTGAGGACTCCGGGCTTTCCCGCGTGGCTGCGGTGGTCCTGGACGAGTTTCACGAGCGTAGCCTGGAGCTGGACTTTACCCTGGGTTTCCTCCGCCGCCTCCAACTAGGCCCCCGCCCGGACCTCCGTATCTTGGCGATGAGCGCCACCTTGGACGCCCAGTCCCTCTCCGCCTACCTTTCCAACTGCCCGGTTTTCGAAAGCCGGGGTCGCGCCTTTCCCGTGGCCGTGGAATACCACCCCTTCCCCCAAGAGTCCGATTTGGCCCTCAAGGTCCGGTCGGCCATCCGCCGCCTAACAGCCCAAGGCGTGAGGGAAACCACCCTGGTTTTCCTGCCGGGCTTACCCGAGATCCGGCAATGCCAAAGAGCCTTGGAGAAGGAACACGCCGAAATCCATGCTCTTTATGGCGACCTGCCGGTGTCCGAACAACAGGCCGTACTCAAGCCCACGGCCGGAAACAAGGTCATCCTGAGCACCAACGTGGCCGAAACGTCCCTCACCGTGCCCGGCGTCACGGCGGTCGTGGATTCGGGCCTCACCCGCCAAGCCCGCGTTTCCGCCTGGTCGGGCCTCACCCGCCTGGTCACGGTCCCCGCTAGCCAGGCTTCGGCCGCGCAAAGGACAGGCCGGGCCGGCCGCCTCAAAGAAGGCCTATGTTTCCGGCTTTTTACCCAATTCGACTTCGACCACCGGGCCGCCTTTGACCTTCCCGAAATCCTTCGCGCCGACCTGTCGCGAAGCCTCCTGGACCTGATGTCCCTGGGCGTTGAGGACCTGGACGCCTTCCCCTGGTTTTTGAAACCCTCCCCTTCTTCCCTTCTCTCTTCCTTGGCTTTGCTGGAGGGGCTTGGGGCGGTTTCCGGCGGAAATCTCACGGCCCGGGGACGGGAAATGGCCGGCTTTCCCGTGGCGCCCCGCCTGGCCAAGTTTCTCCTGGAGGCCAGGACCCTGGGGAAGGGAAATTATCCCGTTGTGGAGAAAGCCTGCCGTTTGGCGGTCCTGGTCGGCGAGGAACGTTCCGAATCCGAGGACTTGCTGGAAGAACTCGCCAAGTACCGACCGGACGCGGAAGCTAAAAAACTAGTGGAAAAACTTTGGGATTGGGTGGTTAAGAAATTTCCATCTTCCCCGGCGGGAAAGGGAGAAATCCCTGGCATCCTCGCCAAAGCCCTCCTCTCCGCCTTCCCCGACCGGGTGGCCAAGGTGAGGCCCGGCGAATCCACCGGCTCGCGGAACCTGGGAGGCCGCAAAAGGGAACTCCTGCTTTCCGGCGGCGGCTCGGCCGTGGCTTCCGACAGCCCCCTCACCCGCGCCCACGACTATTTCGTGGTGGTGGAGGCCCGGGAATCGACCCAAGGGCTGAAGGACCGGATGGGTGGGGGAGCCCAAGCCCAGGTGAAGGCCCGGTCGCTGTGCCCCATTGAAATGGATTGGCTCCTGGACCTTTTCCCGGATCGCCTAGCCGAAGGGGTGACCGTGGAGTGGAACGAAAAGTCCAAGCGGGTGGAGGGTTTCAAGCGGCTGAAATACGGCGAATTGGTCCTAGATGAAAAACCCCTGTCGCCCAAGGACTTCGGCCCCGAAACGCGGGATTTGTTGTTCAAGGAAGCCCTGGCGGCCGGCCCTTCGGCCTATTGCGATCCCGAGGAACTCCAGGATTTTTTGAATCGGGTGAAATTCGTGGCCGGGAGGGTGAAGGAATATCCCGGAATGGTTAAAGCCGAGGTGGAAGAAACCTTTAAGGGGCTCTGTGAAGGTTGCCGGAGTTTCGAGGATTTAAAGGCGGCGGGACTGGTGGCGGCCCTGCGGTCCCGCCTTTCCCCCAAGGAACAATCGTTGCTGGAAAAACTAGCGCCCGCCCAGGTCGCCCTGCCCTTGGGCCGCCGCATGGCGATCCACTACGAAGAGGGGAAACCCCCCTGGGGCCAGGCCCGCATCCAGGATTTTTTCGGTTTAAAACAAGGGCCTTCGGTCGCGGGCGGCGAGGTCCCGGTCGTGTTGCACCTTCTCTCGCCCGCCCAGCGGCCCGTGCAGGTCACCAGCGACCTAGCGGGTTTTTGGAGGAATCATTATCCCCAAGTCCGAAAGGAACTCTCGCGGCGGTATCCAAAACACAAATGGCCAGAAAATCCCATGTAAAAAAACAACCCTGCCCGGCGCATGGCCGGAGAATCCTGTTTAATTCGCGGCCAAACCGGCCGTTTTCCCGTTCGCCTGGAGCCGAACCGTCTTCACCAAATCTTCCCATTTCAAGCCGGTTTTCGGTAGGAAGGCCCGCGCGCCCATTTGGAGGGCCGAGGAAACAAATCGTTCATCGAAAAAAGAGCTCATGGCGATGACGGGAACGCCGGGATGGGCCTTCGCCATCCGGGAAACACCCTCCAATCCTTCGACGTCGGGCAGGAAAAGGTCCATCAAGACGGCATCCACCGGATGCGAAACCATCTCGTCGAGGGCGCCTTGGATGCTGGAAGCATGGAGCAGCTGAAATTCGCCGTTCCCATAAAGTTTGAACGCTTCCTCGGCCAAGCGCACATCGCCTGGATTGTCTTCCACTAAAAGAACTTGCCGGACTTTAAGGGCCATGGGTTCCCCCTGATTTTTAATTTTCCTGGGCACCATTAAAGGCTGCGCGAAAGCCTTATTTCAACCTGTCTCCGAAGATTTTCAGGAGCATCGGGCATATTTCACTACCTATGCGGGAATCCTCCGGGAACTTACTTCAACGTCACCGGAAGAGTCAGCCCTTCCTTACCCAATTGGACGGGCACGGTCACGGTTTGGGTACCCTGGGTGACCGTCACCTCGTAGTCCCCCAAGAAACCCCGGACAAAGTAGGAACCCTGGGTGTCCGTGGCGCCGTCGGCGTTGGTCCACCAGTCATGGAGCACCAGGTCCTCGTAAACCTTTTCGGCGGGCTTGGGGGTCCAATCCTGGTTGAAAAGGGGCGCCTTGTGGTGCCAATGGGCGCCGTCCCAGAACCCCCACATGAGGAAACCCTCGACCGAGGGATGGCTGAAAACCGCCGTCAGGAAGTCCCTGAAAAACTGGGCATCCAACTGGTCGTCCTTGATATCCGTGTCGTATTCGGTGATCTCAATCGGAAGACCGTGGGCCCCCAGCTTGTCCAGCGCGGACAATAAGGAAGGGATGGACCAGGGCGAACCGCCCACGTGCCCCTGGAGGCCGACGCCCTGCAGGGGCGCGTGGTTGTCCAGTAGGAACTGGATGTCCTGGTCGTAGCCGTCCAAATGACCGGCATCGTCGGGGCTGGGATAGTCGTTCACGAAAAGAAGGGCCGTGGGATCCGCCTTGCGGGCGGCCCAATACCAGGTCACCATGGCCGACTTGCCCAGTATGTCGGTCAAGTCGTGCTCCGGGACCGGTTCGTTGACCACGTCCCACTCGATGACGTGCCCTTTCATGGCGCCGCCCACGTCCGCGATACGGCTTTCAATGGCCGCTTCCAGGGCCTTGGGGTCTCCTTGGAGCTGCTTCATGGAGGTGGGCAGCCACTTCCAGGAACCCCAGACCATGTTGTGACCCCTCACGTCAAAGTGCCGGTCCGAAAGCCACCTTAAGGCGTCCATCACGTATTGGCGCCGCCAATAGCCGGTATTGGAGGCGCCATCTTCCCAGGGGCCCCATTTGAGGTCGTTCTCGAAGACGATGCGGTTGAAAAGCCTTTCCACTTCCTTTTGGTACTGGTCGTTGTCGTCCCCGGCCGTCGCCAGCTTCTGGGCCACCACCGCGGTCCCCCAGCCGAAAGCCTGCTTCTTCATGCGCACGGAAACTGTGGCGCCGGAAACCGGCTGGCCCGATGCGTCCTTCACCACCACCGTCAGGTCGCCCTTGCGGAGCTTCTCGATGCGGTCCTGGGCTGCCTTGCGCCAGGGGGCGTCCTCCTCCATGCCTTCGTAGCCGATCTTGGTCTGGGGCATGTCCGAGAGTTTCTTGCTGGTTCCGTAGTCCAGGAGGGTCAGCCCGGCCAGGTCGAAGGCCTGGGGCTGGTAACCCATGCGGAAACAGATGTGCGATTGGCCCGCGTCCAGGTCCTCCACGGCCGTGAAGGCGATGGAGTATTGTTTCCACTTGGGGCCTGCCGCAAGGGCGATGGTGGACGCCTTGGTCCATGGGTCGCCGTTGCGCTCGAAGTCGAATTCGCTCTTGGCTTCCCCGCTTTCCACGTGGGTTTGGTCCGCCCGCATCCAGAACTGGCAAAGGATCACGTCGCCCGCTTTGACCGGTGAGGTGCACACGGCGTCCACCTGGATGTCCCAGGCGTTGGTGCCAACGGCCAAGGTGGTCAACCGGACGACCTCCTGGCCCTTCACGGTCATCCTGTCCAAGGTTCCCTTGTCCTTCTGGTTGTCCAGTCGGAGCGCGTCCAAGCCGGGCTTGTCGAAAAGGGATTTTCCACCCGCTGGAGGAGGCGTTTGGGCCAAAAGGGTAAAAGGCAGCAACAACAAGGCTAGGCCCAGGGAAATTTTCTTCATGGGAATCGGCCTCCGGGATGCGGTTGGATTGTAATGGGAGCGCCATGGTACATGGATTCGGCGTGGAATACGACAAGAAGCGATGGGGGGTAGTGCATCAGTTTCGTTTCAACAAAAATCTCAGACACCCCTCACCCTACCCTCTCCCCCAAGGGGCGAGGGTTTTTGCGGGTATTTCCCCCTCTCCCTTGAGGGGAGAGGGAGGGGTGAGGGTGAAGTTGGATTAGGTCATTCAAACTGAGACACTACCCGATCGAGAGGTTAAACTCCCGGAAACTGTTTAAATACGTTTAGGGTGAGGAGGAGGCTTCCAGCTCCTCCAGTTGGGGCCCCATGGCGTTGCCGATTCGGTTCCCCGCCGTGAAAAAAGCGTAGGTGAAAAGGCCCGCCACCAAGGCCAGGGCCGCAAAGGCCCAAACGTGGCGCGACTCAAAGCGCTCGATGGTGCGGGCATAAGCCACCAGGCCGATCAGGGCCGCCACGCCGATGACCGCGTCCACGCTGGCCCGCTGCCAATAGCTGCCGCCCAGGTGGAGCCACATGCCGAACTCGTCGAAGGTCAACCCCAGGGCGATGCCGTAAACGAAGGCCGTGGCCTCGGCTTTCAGGCCCGTGGGCCTTCCCAGGATGCCGTAGCCCGCCACCGCCGACAGCAGGAAGATGCCGTAGTTCAGGTGGTGCACGTGGGTGCCGCGCATGAACAGGTACATGTTGGGGATCTGATGGGACATGATGAGGAACACCACCGCCCGCGCGATGAGGAAGGCGAGGATAAAGCCGAACAACGACCACCGGGCCAGCCGGGGGGCGCTCTCGCGGGGATGGGGATGAACCATTGCGGCTTTCAATAGATCAATTCGGAGGTTTTTAAGCCAACGGCTCAAAAACCCACTTTAACTCAAAATTCAGAACTCAAAACTCATAACTGCCTTCTTAGGGGTTGATGCAACCCTCGGCCTGGGAAACCACCGTGCGCAGCGGGCGCAGCGTCGGCCTGCCGGTATTCATGTCGCGGGCGATTTCATAGCGCGGCACTTTGCTGTCCACGTCCTGCGACCAGGCGTCGATTCCCCCGGTCATGGACTTGGCGTTGGTGAAGCCGTGGCCCGCGAAATAGGCGGCCGCGTCCATGCTGCGGTTGCCGTGGTGGCAGAAAAACACGATGGGAGTGTCCTTGGGCCAGGTGTAGATCTCCTGGGCCAAATCCTCGGTAATGAGTTGGGAGCTCTCGATGTGGGCCAGTTTGTATTCCTCCGGCGTGCGCACGTCAATCAGCCGTGGTTTTTGTCCGTTTTCGCTCTTCAGGGCCTCCACCACTTCCTTGGGGCTGACCTTGATCTTTTGATCGATCTGCTCGGCTTCCTCGATGAAAGCAAGCACCTCGTTGACATCGGCATTGTGGCGGGCCACCACCTCCCCCAAAATTTCGTCGGGCTCGTACCCGCAGCTGTGGCAGCCGCCGATGTGGTAGCGGCGGAAAAGGGCGCGCTGGGCGCTGGGGTAGTTGTCCAGGACCTCCTGCATGGTGCTTTGGGGGGTGATCTTCGTGGCTGGCATCTTTTCGTCTCCTCGCCCGGCCGGTTTCCCCGACCTTGGGTGAAATGAACTTACGGTTAAACTTTACGCCCTTCCCCGGTCGATGGCAAGGGGGTTGATAACACGGCGTTTTCGCGCGTTGAGAAGCCGGTAAAGCCGGACGGTCCGGCGACACCCTTGCCGGGGCGCGCCCGTCTTAATGGCATAACCATGATTCAGGGAAGGACGCCCATGACCCCGGCCCACAGAACAACCCCAGCCGTTGTTGAGAAAGTAATGGTGGCCCACCCATTCGGATTGCACTTGCGGGCCGCCGCCAAGCTCGTTTTGCTCAAGCGCCGGTTCAAAAGCCGAGTCACGGTCAGGAAAGGGGCGGAATCCGCCGCAGCGGAAAGCATCCTGGGCCTGATGAACCTGGCCGCAGGCCGCGGGACCGAGTTGGAGGTCCTCTGCGAAGGGGAGGACGCCGGGGAAGCGGCGGCGGAAATCCGGCGTTTTTTCAACAACCCCCAGGATTGGGCTTAGGGCCTCTAGAAGTTTCGTGAGGGCCTAAAACTTGTTCTCGTTGATCCAGCGCTGGACTTCGGCCTCGACGGAGAAGGCCTGGGTGGGGTCCTTAAAGAATTTCTCCTCCAAAAGGCGTGCGTTGGCTTCCAAGGGGATTTTCTCATAGCTTCCCCGCGACAGGAGCCCCCGGACGTACTTGTTGGCGAACTGTTTCAAGCCCAACTTTTGATACTGCACCGCGTGCACCAGCTCGTGAAATTGGATGTTGGGCTCCAGGTCCCGGTAGAAAACCACCATGTCCACAAAGGTGATGGCTTCCAGGCGGTCCCACGAAAAGGCCACGCCACGGTCATTCAATTCTTTGAGGAATGCCGGTGTTTCCATCGGGCCGTCCGGCTTGCGGGAAAAAAGCGTGGTCCTCAAGATCCCCTCATTAAAAAAGGGCCTGAAAACTTCCTGCTCCCGGGGGGAAAGGGGCGCGGCATCGGGGAGGTAGGCTTCCCTTTGGGTTTTGATGTAAGTGGCCGTCTCGTTGACGTAACGGGCGATATCGTTTTCCGGGAAACTGGTCGTAAAGAGCATGAGGTTTCAGCCTTTTGGGGTTTAGGGAAGTATACACCCGGCAACCTTCTTTTTTGATCACTGCCCTGTAAATTATAAAAAAGCCGGGGGCGATTTTCCCTGGCTTTTGAGTAAAAGGTGGTTTATTGGTTATTGTTATTGTTGTTGGGGTGGTACTCGTCCCAATGGTCGCCGTGAGCCCGGTGCCAGTCGTCGTCATGGCCGTCCCGCCAGATCCGGTGTCCGTCATGGTCGTAATAATAGGGGGCAACGCAGGCCAAGTGCAGGAGGCCCCCGGCGAAAAGGATCAACAGGCCCGTCAAAGCCGCAGCTAGCTTCCGTTTCGGATGCATGAAAACCTCCTTTTGGGATTAAATCGCCTTGCGACTACCGCCAAAGGAAAGCTTACCGGCATTGGGCCCTTCGTCCGTGACCAATGCTTAAAAAAGGTTTTTTTCTATTACAAAATCGGTGGTGGTGCCCGTCTGGCCGGGCGTCACGCCCAGTCCCACCTCGAAAAGCCAGCCCCCGGTTTTGAAGCCCACCTCGGGCACCAGCACCCATTGGCTGGAAGTCCCTCCGTTGTCCGGAAGCAGGTTGTCGGTCCAATCCCCCTCCACTTGGATGGCCCAATGGGCGCCCAGGGCGTAACCCAGGGCCGTGAAGGCGAACCAGTTGGCAGTGAAGTTGTTGTCCAAGGCCCCGTTATAGCCGTAGTTCCCCTGGAGGAAAACCCTTCCCATGCGCACGGCGTCCAGCGCCTGGAAGGTGTAGCTGCTTCCAACGCCGGGAAACCGGCTGTCGGGAGTCGCCCAATAAAATCCCTGGGCTTCCAGGGAGAAAACGCCGCCCGCGCCGCCGTCCGGATCGTGGAAGCGCCCGAAGACCCAGCGGGGCCCGCCTCCCAAGGGGCCCAAGGCCGCGGGCCCGTGGCCCAGGGGTTCCTCCAGCAAAAGGTCGGGGAAAGTGATGTCCAGCCCCCAATCCCTGGCCAGATGGATAAGCCCCTCGCCTTGCAGGTTGGTAAAGGTGCCCGCCGCGTTGCTGTTGTCAATGGAACCGGTCACGTAATAAACGCTGGACACCTCGGCCTCGTCCAGGTTGATGGCGCGCGTGATGGTGGGAACCTCCTGGGCCTTGGCGGCGCCGGCGAAAAACGCAATGGCCGCGGCCAGCCCGAGGGCCCGGGAAAAGGAACCAAGCCGGCTAAAAAGGTTTTTCACGCCTTTCCTTTCTTCGGAAGCGGGAGGGACGGGACCATGATAGGGGCGGGAATCCCAAAAAGGAAGGGCGAAGGACCGGGGGCAGTGACTCGTTTGAGGCTGTTGAAAAAGTCCCGGGGACAGGGTTCCAGGGACAAAAGGCTACGTCACTATTTTTCCTGGTACGGCCAGTCGCCAGCCGCCCTTCACAACTGCTTCACCGGGTAGCCTTTTTGGGAGAGGAGGGCCGGCAGGCCGTAGGAACCCACCAAGTGGCCGCTTCCCACGACGATGAAATAGGTGCCCCGGCTCGCCAATATGCGGTCCATTTGCGGGATCCAGTACTGGTTCCGCTGCACAAGGATTTTTTCCATGATGGCACGGTCGTCCGGCGCCAGGCCGCTGTACATGAGCGAGGCCATGTCCACCGTGTTGCCTGTCTTCCAATCGGCGAAAATCTCGTCCACGAACCGGACTTGGTTGAGGGAGGCCGCCGAGGACCCGAAAAGGTAATAAACCTGTTCGGGCTCCGGCAGGCTGTCCAGGACCTGGAAGGGTTCGTACCAGAATTCCATCCCGAAGACAGGCTTGCCGGCCTTAAGGGCCTTGCGCAGGAAGATCGAATCAATGCCGTTTTGCTTCAGGGGCTTGAGGCCCTCCAGCCTCCCCCGGCGGGCCAGGTAGTCGTTCACGATGCAAGGTTTCAGGTTTTGGATTTCGGAAACGGGCACCCCTTCCATGGCCGCCGCCTTTTGCACGGCCTGCCACTGGCCCAGGGTCAGGTGGTTCGGAAGGCTGTCGCCCGGGGGGTAGGAAAAATGGTCCCGGACGTACCGGGGATAGTCCCTTTGCACCTCGGCTTGTTGGGAGAGGTCGTACTCAAACCCGACGTAATCCGAGGCTTCGAAGGCCCTTTCCACGATCTCGGGCACCTGCAGGGGCGTATGGGGCCGCACATGGATGGCGCCCAATAGGTAGACCGTGGCCGTGGGGGAGCTCACCTTCCAGAAGAAATGCCGGGCGCCCGGGTTTTCGGAAGAGGCCGGAACCACCTGGGTATCTCCGTTGTCGCCGCCCGGCATGAGGGCGGCGGCCTGCTGGACCTCGTAATCCGCCAGGGTGAAGGTGGCCTGGAAGAGCTGGCCCGGGC
The DNA here is from genome assembly GCA_030041545.1 of candidate division FCPU426 bacterium. Classification (GTDB taxonomy): domain Bacteria; phylum Oederibacteriota; class Muellerivitia; order Muellerivitales; family Muellerivitaceae; genus JAJPJW01. The sequence continues at coordinate 36,337 of JASHNQ010000050.1, forward strand.
TGCGCTGGTAGAAAGTGAGGGACGCGGGAAGTGGGTAGCCCTCAACAGGCTGGTATTGGATCACCAGGTCCATCGCCACGGGGATGTTGTCCATGGGCATGCGTATCTGCATTCCGATGTGCTGGGGAAGCGCGCCCTGGGGGGAAGGCAGGAAGTCCAGCTGCAGTTCCCGGGTTTCCCCCAGGACCTGGATCACCATCTTCTTGCCCAGGGACCTTTCATCGAAATCCATAGTCACCGTGGTTTTGGGCGTCTTTTGGACGATGGTGAAGGCCGCGCCCCCGTCCCGCGTGATGCGGTAGGAGAACTTTTTCGACGGCGGGACGAACAAGGGCGAGGCCACGAAGCCCCCCCAGATTTCCAGGAGGGAATTGGCCATGTTGCTCAAAAGCCGCACCCTCTCGGGCGTGGCCTGGGGATCGCCCCCGTTGGAGGAAAAGCTCAGGATGGGCATGATCCCCGACCCCACGTAGGAAAAATCGAATTGGGGATGGGTCTCCTGCCAGTCGAAGTCCCGCCAGGCGCCGGCCATGCCCTTGGGCAGCTGGCCCGAAAGGGCCACCGTGGCCTTGGCCTGGAAGCTTTTGAGGCCTTCTCGGGAGAAGCAGTAATAGTAGCGGTCCAGGCGTTGCAGGTAGGACGCCATGTCGAAGTCGTCGGCCCAGGCCGGGAGGGCGAAGAGGCAGAGGGTCAAGGAAAGGAAACGGGATTTCATGTTCGTCTTTCACAAACGGGGTTAGGGAAGCTTGGAGAGGGATCTTCCTTTGGTTCCGGCTCGCCCGGGTTAGGGGCTGTACTGCAGGCCCAGGTTGATCGGGATGAACGAGAAATTTTCGTCCTCGTTGTCGGTCACGTAAAGGGCCCAGTCGTAATCCACCTCAGCGAAGAGATCCCATTCGCGCCCCAAGGGAACGGCCATACCGGCCCCAAACCGGAAGAGGGGTACGGTCGTGGCGTAAGTGTAGGAATAACCCTCTTCAGATTCCGTGCTCAAGGTCAGGTTGGCCCCCATGCCGACGGAAATATAGGGCCGCACCGCACCGGAGCCCATGAGGTAGCGGCAAACCGTCAAAAGCTGCCATTCCTGCAGGCTCGTGGATTCGCCGGGGGCGTTTTGCGGGATTCCGTCGTCAACGTAGGTGTAGGGCAGGTTGTACACGGATAAGTCCAGCGCCACGGAAAAATGGCGGTCGAACTGGCAGCCCACGAAAAACCCCCCGCCCAGGCCCGTACTGAAATCCTCGGTTTCCAGTTCGTCCTCTTGGTTGGCGATTCCGCCCCAGAAGGCGGGGCCACCGAACAGGCCCAGGATGGCGTGGGGCCGGTCCGGGTCAAGTGAATCCCGCGGAGGGGCCGGTGGTGGCGGAGGCGCAACGGGCGTGGGCAAGGGCGGCTGGGATTGGACAAAGGACCTCAAACCGGGATTGTTGGGCTGGAGGGAGAGGGACAGCTGGTACTCGGCCATGGCCTCGGCCTTCCGGCCCTGGACGAAATAAACGTTGCCTAGCAATTGGTGGGCCGTGGCATTTTGGGGGTCTAAGCCCAGGGCGGCCTGAAGGGCCTGCTCCGCCCCCGCGTAGTCCTTAACCTGGTAAAGCCTTTTGGCCTGGCCCAGGTAGGCCAGGGCGCTTTCCTGCGCCCGCGCCGGGAAAACCAAGGCTAGGGCGCCCATAAAAACCCAAACATATTTCTTGATCATACGTCCCCTCAAGAAGACCAGCCTTCAAACAGGCCTATTATAGCAAAGGGGATTGCGGCCCAAACCGCCCTCTCAAAGGAACGAAGCAAGGAAACGGCCTTTTACCATTCAACGCACCTGGGTCAGTGGTTCGATGCGATTTTGTTGACTGCGTCCTGAGGCTCTCGAAGGGCTCACCATCCCGTATTACCGTACCTGGGTCAAGTAAAGGGGGGTGCCGTCCGGGTCCTTGAAGAAGGCCAGGATGTTCACTTCGTTCTCCTGGAAATGGAACCGCACGCCCTTGGCTTCCATTTCTTTGGCGGTAGCCCGGATATCCTTAACCTCGAACCCGATGGACAAGTTGATGTGGTGCGATGGGGCCACCTGCCCCCCGGCCCTCAAGCCGGGGGGCTCGCTTTGGTTGTGCCCAGCCAAGGCGCCGGAGCCTGCGGAGGCGCCACTGATGGGCTGGGCATGGCTTGGGTTGTGCCCAGCCCCGGCGCCGGAGCTAGGCGCCGCGCCACCCCCGGGTTGCCCGTGTTGGCGCGGCGTCAAGGCGCCCCAACCCATTAAGGCCGCGGTATCGGATGGGGTCCCCTGCCTTTGGGGATGCAGGCCGATGGTGATGCCTTGGGCGGTCATCTCCGCCCAGTTATCCCCGAAGCGCAGGTCCTCATAGAGTCCCAGGACGTTGGTGTAAAAATCCACCGCGTGGTCCAGGTTATCCACCATAATCGTGACGTAGGCTTTCTTGATCTCGGGCAAGTTTTCTCTCCTTGTTAAGAACCCTAACAAAAATACAAACGCTTACCACAAAGTTCACGAAGGACACAAAGTGAAGCATGGAAACGTCGGGAAAACCTAAGGTTTTTAACTTCGTGTCCTTTGTGCCGATTCACCTTGTGGTGAGCGTTTTTGGTTAGGGACTCTAAGAAAGTTCTTCGCGGGTCACGACCCGGGGATCGTCATAAAAAGCTCGGATTTCCTCCGGCGTATTCTCCCTTTCCAGGTAGTCGCACCAGATCATGAACCAGGCCCAGCGGGGCTGGCGCTTCAACAAGCCGGGGGCGGGCACCTTCCCGATCTCCCCCAAGGCCACGGGCTTTCCCTCCGCCACGGCCAGCAGTTCCTCGTAATGCCGGTCCTGGAAGTCCCCCTTGTAAACATCCGTGGCCAGGATGTCCACGTAAGCGTGGCCCGGGTAGTAGTCGCGGTAGGGGCCCGCGTTTCCCTCGTCGTTCACCTTGTTGGCGTTCCATACCCACAGCAGGTTGTTCAAGCCGTATTTCTTCGTGAAAACCTCGATCATCAGGCGGTAGAGCGCCTGGGCGCCGCGGGGGCCGGGGCGGCCGCCCCACCAAAACCAGTCACCGTTCCCCTCATGGTAGGGCCTCCAAAGGACGGGGACGCGGGCGTCCCGCAGCTTGGTCAGATGACCCGCCACCACTTTCAAATGCCTCAGCCAGCGGTTGTGGAGCGGCGTCCCGGGTATGGTCAATTCCCTCCACTCGAGGTCGGTCAGCTTGTTCTGGACGCTTTCCTTCCAGCCATTAGGTTCCTCGTCCGTGGGCCTCACCGCGTGCCACATGAGGGTGATGATATTCCCCTCCCGGTGGCGCTTAATGGCTTCCTCCATATTGGCCTCGCGGTTCCAAACAGCGTCCTTGTCCTCCAACCCGGCCGTGAAGCCGAAATCCTGCCCCCAAATGGCCGGGTAACGGCCGGTGATCCCGCTGGCCTTCTCCGAGTAGCCGGAATGGAAGCCGGGGTAGTTGTGCTGGCCCGACAGGGTCTTTTGGCCGGAAATGGAATAAAGATATTCGAGGAGCTTTCGGGCCTCGGGCGAGGCTTGGGGGTTGACGGGTTCCAAAGACATAAGAGGCCTCAATTGATCCCTCATTTTTCACCAACGGAGGCATTGCGGGAAAGGGACGCCCTGCTTTTGTGCCCGGGGAGATTTTAGTCGAACGGTGGCGGGTATAAAAGGAAAGAGGTGGAGGTAGGGGGAATCAAAAGGGTTCCCGGGGGGTGGGAACCCCCGGGAGCCGCAACCAGACGGAAGGCTTAGTTGGCGGGAGTCGGCGTGGGTGTCTCCATGTGATGGTGGTGGTGTCCCCTGCCATGTTTAGGGGTTGGCGTGGTGGAAGGCGTAGCCGCCACGGAGTCGTCCCCCGAGGCCGTCACGGCCCCGTCCTGCGCCCGGACCAACAGGGCCCCGGAGGCCAAGAAAGCGGCGGTTAAAACCCAAGCGAATTTCTTTTTCATGAGAACTCCTTTCCCGCAAAAATTGAAACAAAAAGCGTTTCAGTGGGATTAGACGTTGCCGGTTTATTTATCGGGTCACCGGTGGGTGGACGATTTCGGATTTCCAGGCGCTTTTTCCGGCTGGGGGGGCTCCCACGGGCAAGGCCTGGAGGGAGCGTCATGACGTTGATTCCATGAATTCATTTTCCCGGGGGAAAGTCCGGCCGGACCCCTGGACGGAATCAGCATTGGCCGCCGAATAGGCGAGGGTGAGATCCCGCTTTTAAGGATCCCCAAGCGGTGAAACGCCTTAATTCTGCGCCACGGACCGGTTGACCTGCTTGCGTTCGAAAAAGACCTTGCGGAATTCCTGGGCGACGGCCGAGTTCCTCATGAGGACTTCCTCGAAATGGATCCGGTTCAGCACGAAAAGTGCGGTGTCTTCCTCGGCCACCACGGAAGCGTTGCGGGGTTCTTGGGAAATGAGCGCCATTTCGCCGAAGAACTGGTCGGGGAAAAGTTCCGCTACCTTGGCCGTGCGGAAGCCCTTTTTGACCCACACCGAAACCCGCCCCGAGGCGATCAGGTAAAGGGAAAGCGCCGGGTCCCCCTGCCGGATGATGGGATTTCCCTTGGGGACCTTTTGGGTCCGCATGTACTTGGCCAACACATCCAGCTCGAACATTTTCAGGGACTGCAGGATATTGTTCTTGCGCAAAATACGGCCCAGGCGGGCAATACTGAAAGCATCTTCCATCTTCGTCCTCCAGGAAAAATACGGGATTTGACCTAAAGCCGGTGGGTTCAACCGGCGCAAGGCGCTCGAGGCTTCAACCTGGATTTTGAATTGAATTGGGGGAAAGAGAAGCGGGGACAGCCGCTGGAAATGACGTCGACTGGGCATGATTCTACCTTAAAAATTGGGAAACGCAAGGGCCAAAAGCCGGCGATGAAAGCGTTTTGATGGGCATTTAGAGTCCCTAACCAAAAATGCTCACCACAAGGTGAATCGGCGCAAAGGACACGAAGTTAAAAACCTTAGGTTTTCCCGACGTTTCCATGCTTCACTTTGTGTCCTTCGTGAACTTTGTGGTAAGAGTTTAGAGCGAAGGAGGATGCCAGGGCGGAGGCGGATGGAAAAAGTCCCTTCCCACGGCCCCAGGGCCGCTAATTCTTCCGCCATTCCAGGAAACTGCGGTAATCCATGGTCACCTGGTCGGCATAGGCGTGCGCGATGACCTGGAGCATGGAAACGAATTTCCTCTCCCGCCCTTTCAGCCGCTTCCAGGCCTTGCGGGCGAAATGCTCGCGGGCCCGGCAATGGGCCCGGGCCAGCGCCCCGCCCATTTGGCTCGCCACTCCCGCGTCCACCTTGCGGTAGGGCAGGGCGGCCTTGTAGGGCGACCTCTCCCGCACGCAATACTCCCCCTCTTTGAGCTTAAGCCATCCCAGCCAGGGGTCCGCGTCGCGGCCCAGGGCTTGGTAGGCCAGCACCACCCTCAAGGCGTGGTTTCCCCCGCAAGCCTCCTTGGTCTTTTGCTTGGCCCTCTTGGGAAGGTAGGGCCAGGGGCTGGGTTTGGGCTGGAACTTGACGTCCAGGATGCGGTAATTCCACTTGCCGCCCGACTCCACCTCCACCAGCGCGTAGTAACGGTTGAACCCATAGGAGCCCACGCCCTGGTGCAGCCGAAGCGCGATGTCCTTCACCTCGAAAAAGCCGATCTGTTTGACGGGCCAGGGCTTGAGCTGCTCCGCGTAGTCCCCCAGGGCCTCGCGCAGGGCCGGCTCCATGCCCGGCGCCACCGTGTCCAGGTCGGTTTTCCCGCGGTTGAAGGCGAAATCGTCCCCCGCCTCCACGCACCAGCGCTCCAGCATGCGGGCGCGGCCCTGCTTGGATTGGACGTGCTCCAGGAAATGCTTGAGGGCCCCGTGGGCGCTTTTGCGGTCGAGGGCCTCGCGGGCCCCCTTGGGGTCCTTGGCCAGGCGTCCCACCTCCCGGAAGTATCCCTTGGCGCAGGCCTTGACCAGGACCCTGCGGTGGTGGGGCTTCATCCGGTTTTCCCGCGCCAACAGGTTCAGGCTCACCACCAGCCGCCAGAGGTCGAACTGGTAATCGGCGATGACCGATTCGTCGAAATCGGTCACGTCGTACACCAGCCGGCCTTTGGCGTCGGTGAAGGCGCCGAAATTGCCGCAGTGCATGTCCCCGCACAGCCAGGTGCGCGTGCCGTTCTTGCCGCCGAAGGCCTTGGCCAGGTGGGCGCCGCCGAAGTCGGCCCAAAACAGGTGGGCCGTGCCGCGCAGGAACACGAAGGGCGAAAGGGCCATTTCCTTGAACTTTTCCTCGCGCCGGATGGGCAACAGTTCCTTGTTGAAGAGGGCGACCTGTTCCCTCACCCACTCGGGGCGGGGTTGGGGAAAAAGCAGGTCGGCTTGGGGGTTCACGAAGGATTTCGACATTTTGGCTCCAGGAAGCGGCCCTTGGAAATAAGGATAGTTCAAAAGGCGGATGGTAGAAGCCGCTTTTTTTGTGGACGGTTTGGCCTTTGGGGGATCCCTTCAACCCAGCAGGTCGGGGTCCAACAGCCAGCGAAGGGTCCACGAGCCCGGCTTCCCCGCCCTTTCCAAGCAGGCCACGCTTCCCTTGGGAAAATCCACGAAGTCCGCGCCCCCGCCGCCCGAGAGAAGTTCCGAGGCCAGGCGCCCCAGGAAGGGTTGGTGCCCCACTAGCATCAGGTCCTTGTCCATGGCCGAGAGCTGTTTCCGGAAGGCGCCGGTGGATTGGCCCGGCCCCAGCCCGCGGAATTCCCTCAGCGCCTTCTTGCGGCCCAAGGCCTTGGCCAAGCCCTTGGCGGTTTGGGCGGCCCTCTTCAAGGGACTGTGCCGGATTTCAAAGCCATCCAAGCCCAACTCGCGGAGGCATGTTCCCACGAGCTTGACTTCCTTGCGCCCGGCCTTGTTCAAGGGCCTTTTGGCGTCGGGCACACCGTCTTTGGCCGTACCGTGACGGACTAAATAGAGCCTCATAGTCAACCTCCTTCTTGCGCCTTACCCCGTCCTTTTTTGGAAAACCTATGGGCCGCCCGCCTTTTTATGGAGCATTTGGCGCGTGGCTTCCAGGATGCGGGCCACCGGCTTTCGCCGGTAGTCCCACCGGGGATCGGGGCCGGGCGGGGTGACGTTCATGCAGGCATTGGCTTCGTAAAGCAGCAGGTTGCCTTCCCCGTCCAGGCCGAAATCAACGCCAGCGTAATCGAGGGCCAATTGGTCCCGGATAGCCTCCAGGGCCCGGAAGGCCCGTTCCCCGATGGCGGACCTCGTGTCGCCAAGGAATGCCTGGTCCTCAGCCCGGTTTTCAGGGTGGTCGTCCATGTCGGCGGTGAAATAATGCACCTTCCAATCCCCGGAGAGGGCCAAGTGGGCCGGGTAAAGTTCCCCGCCGATCATCATGACCCGGTATTTCCGCGTCTTCCCGTCCTTGCCCCGGCCGTCCAGGTAACGCAGGACGGTCAGCACTGATCCGGGAAGGGACGCCACCGCCAGGGCCAGGTCCTTTTCGTTGGAAACCAGGCGGAAATAACGGCCCAAGTGGTATCCCGGCGAGCGCAGGAGGAACGGATAGGAAAACCCCCTCCTGGCGACTTCGGTGTAACCGTCCGGTTTCGCCAGCAGCTCCTTGGGCAGGTTGACGATGTCGGGGGTGACGACGCCCTTAATCCCTCGCAGGCGCACCGCGTTTTCGGCGCGGCCCGTGGCCAGCACCCGGGAAGGCGGGTTGACGACGGGCGCCCTCGACCGGGCCAGGATGGTTTGGACGGCGCGCAGGGCGGGGCGGCAAAGGTCGGCCTCCCCGACGCAGTTGACCGCCAGGCGGTGCGGGGGAAGGGGCTGGGTGGGGTCGTAAAAATCGGTCACAATCACGGAGGGAAGGAAAGTCCCGTCGTCCATCATTTTGAGGAAGGGACCGTTGTTGTCGAACGTGGAGGTTAAGAGAAGCACCGGCAAAGGCCGGGGTTCGCCGCGCCGGGGCTTGGCCCCGGCCGCCGTGTCCCCGGGAGGCCCGCCTTCCGGAGGCGGCAGGAGGGACAGGGCCTGGCGGGCCTCTGGACAATCGGCCTGAAGTTCCAGGACCTTCGCGTACTGGGCGCGAGCCGCCTCGGTCTTTCCTTTTTCCCGCAGCAGGCCGGCCAGGGTCAAATGTCCCTGGACGTTTCCGGGGTGGTGCCTCAGCGCCTCGGGGAGGGCCAACAGGAAAAACCCATCGGGATCGTCCGTCTTTCCCGGCAGGGAGGGCGAAAGTTCCAGGACCCGCCCATAGGCCAGCCGCGCTTCATCGTCCCGGCCCAGTTCCTTAAGCAGTCGCGCCCGGTAAAAATGGGCTTCCACGTCGTCGGGGGACGCCCTCAGCCGTGCGTCCGCCTCCTCGAGGGCCGCCAGCCGCGACACCCGCAGCATTTCCTTCGTCGCCTCCGATACGGCTTCAAACCGTTGCCGGGCGGCCGCCGGGTCCTCGGGCTTTAATTGCACGTTGGAAAGCCGGCGCAACCGCCCCAAAAGCACCTGCCGCCTGACCGCGAAGGCCAGCCTGCGCCCAAGGGAATCCGCGTCCCTGTCCATCTTGGTCAGGCAGTCCACGGCGCCATCCTGCAGGGCGCGGAAGGACAACTTGACATCCTTGTCCGTGAGGACGATGGAAGGCGCCCCTGGGGCCAAGGTTTGGACTTCCAGGAAAAAGGGGAGGCTGTCCTGCCCGGGCAGGTCCACGGCGATGAAGTCGGGGGCCCTTTCCCCGATGGCCCGCCGGACGTCCTCCAGGCCTTGAAGGTGGAGGAATTCCACATCCTCGTCCCTGATCCGGGAAAGGACCTCTTTCCAAAAATCGGCGTCGCGTCCGCTTTCCTGGAGGAAATAGCACCGAATGGGGCTTGCGTTCATTTGGACCGCTCCGGTCCGCCGGCCAAAGGCGGTTTTCAGGTAACAATCATGTTTCGACGGGCGAGAATGGAAAAACCGCCCGGAAAAACGTCATTTTACCTTGGAGCGGGAAGAAAGGGATCGCGGGTTGGGCCGGTCTCAATAACTCTTTTAGGGAGATGTGGGACATCGGATTTGATCGGCGGTTGAGTCTTTTTTGTTTACTTATTTTTAGGAGATAATCACCATGTTTACCTGCCAAACGCTATATCGGGAAAAGCGTTTGGTGCAACTCGACAACGCGAACATGGGTAAGCGGCTTCATTTTGGGGGCCAACCACCCGCGTCTGGGGATGGCGCTTGGGCCGGGTCCAAGCCAGGTAAGGGTTCCACTTTTGGGGGAACTGGCCAGCCGGACGGGTTTGGCGAGGCGGAAATCATCGAAATCCTCAACAGGCTCAAAACGAAACGGGAACCATCCTTCCCCGCCCTTTCTTCCATCCCGTCATGGGAGCCGGTAGGGGCTGCCTGCTTTCTCTTGGTTTCGGCGGTTTTCCTCTTTTATCTTCCCGTCTTAAGGAACCCCTTCGTCAACTGGGACGACATGGATTGCATCGCGGGCAACCCCCACCTCCGCCGCTTGGATATTCAAAACCTGTCATGGATGTTGACGACCTACTACTCGGGGAATTGGCTGCCGCTGACTTGGCTTTCTTTCGCGATGGATTACCTCTGGGGCGGGCTGGATCCCCGGGCTTACCACGCCACGAACGTCGTCCTCCACGGCCTTAATACCCTCCTTGTTTTCCTTGTTTGCCGGAAAATCCTCGAACAGGCGGTGGACGGAAAAAAGGAGGATGCCGGCCCCAAAGTCCCCGCTTATCCGGCGGCTTTCCTGGCGGCCCTTTTATTCGGGTTGCACCCCATCCACGTGGAGTCCGTGGCTTGGGCCGCCGAGCGAAAGGATGTGCTTTACGCTTTTTTCTACCTGGCGGCCATGGGGCTTTATCTCCAGGGCCCCTCCCCACTGGATTGGAAAAAACCCAAGCCCTGGGCCTTGTTGGGGCTTTACTCGCTGGCCCTGATGTCCAAACCCATGGCCGTCACCCTTCCCTTGGTCTTTTTAATCCTGGATTATTGGCCGCTGGCGCGCCCCTCAACGGACGGCTTAAAACCCCTCGCCGAAAAAGCGCCCTTTTTCGCCTTGGGCCTAGCGGACGGGCTGGCGGCGATCCAATCCCACGGAAGCGCGATCGTATCCACCGGCGGCTCGGCCCAGGTCCTATGGTCGTTCAACGCCTTTCGCGCCCCGGTCTTTTATCTGTGGAAAATGGCCGTGCCCCGCCACCTGGTTCCGTTGTACCCCTTCCCCCCCGGGACCAACCCCGCGTTCCAATGGGAATCCTACGCGGCCGCACTGCTGGTGGCCGGGACCGCCGCCGTCCTCTACCGTTTCCGAAAGCAAATCCCTTATGCCGCGGCCGCGGGGCTGTACTACCTGGCGACCCTGGCGCCTGTTTTGGGTTTCCTGCAAATCGGAAGCCAGGCGGCGGCGGACCGTTATACTTACCTTCCCAGTTTGGGCGTCTTCCTTCCTTTTTCCGCCGGCGTGGCGTTCCTGCTGCGCAGGCGCCGGTGGGCGCTGGGATTTCTCACGGCCCTTTTGGCCTTGGCGCTGGGGCTGGCAACCATGGCCCAAATCAGCCTTTGGAGAAATTCGGAAATCCTTTGGGAAAGCGTGGTTCGGGCCTATCCCGGCTGGTCATCGGTGGCCTATACCTACTTGGGCGTCACCTACACGCGGGAGAAAAAATGGCCGCAAGCCCAGGCGGCGCTGCGGCAGGCCCTTTCCATTCCCCCTCCCCTGGCCGTCACCCACCAGGCTTATGGCCTCCTTCTTCTTTATTTAGGGAGGTTGGACGACGCCATCGGTGAATTCAAGGAAGCCCTTGCGCTCAACCCCGAATTCGTCCTGGCTTACCAAAACCTATGGGTGGTCTATGAGCACCTGGGAAGGCATGGGGAAGCCCTGGCCCAGATCAAGGAGGCGGTCCGGCTGGAGCCCCAAAACGCGGATTTTACCCGCGATATGGGGGAAAGCAACCTGGCATTGGGGCGCTATGGGGAGGCGGAGACGGCCTTTCAACGGGCCCTGGAGCTGGACGCCCATTCCGCGCAGAGCCTGGTGGATTTGGCAACGCTTCGCCTCCAACAAGGCCGCCCCGGGGAAGCCCGGGGCTTGCTCAAGGCCGCGTCGGCCTTGAACCCCCAGGACCCCCGGACCCTCCGGGAAATGGAGGAGGATTCCCAAAAAGCCGGCCCTGCCACCCGCTGATGGGTTGGGAAAGTACAAGCCTTGAGGGGTGACTCCGCGACCTATGGGCCGGCCGCCCTTTGATGGAGCATTTGGCGCGTGGCTTCCAGGATTCGGGCCACCGGCTTTCGCCGGTAGTCCCACCGGGGGTCGGGCTCGGGAGGGGCGACCGTCATGCAGGCATTGGCTTCGTAAAGCAGCAGGTTGCCTTCCCCGTCCAGGCCGAAATCAACGCCCGCGTAATCGAGGGCCAATTGGTCCCGGATAGCCTCCAGGGCCTGGAAGGCCCGCTCCCCGATGGCGGACCTCATGTCGCCAAGGAAAGCCTCGTCCTCGGCCCGGTTTTCAGGGTGGTCGTCCATGTCGGCGGTGAAATAATGCACCTTCCAATCCCCGGAGAGGGCCAAGTGGGCCGGGTAAAGCTCCCCGCCGATCATCATGACCCGGTATTTCCGCGTCTTCCCGTCCTTGCCCCGGCCGTCCAGGTAACGCAGGACGTTCAGCTCCTTTCCGGGAAAGGACGCCACCGCCAGGGCCAGGTCCCTTTCATTGGAAACCATGCGGAAATAACGGCCCAGGTGGTAGCCCGGTGAGCGCAGCAGGAAGGGATAGGAAAACCCCCTCTGGACGACTTCGGCGTAACCGTCCGGTTTCGCCAACAGGTCCTTGGGCAGGCTGACGATGTCGGCAGTGACGACGCCCTTAATCCCACGCAGGCGCACCGCGTTTTCGGCGCGGCTGGTGGCCAGCACCAAGGAGGGCGGGTTGACGACGGGCGCCTTGGACCGGGCCAGGATGGCTTGGGCGGCGCGCAGGGAGGGGCCGCAAAGGTCCGCGTCCCCGACGCAGTTGACCGCCAGGCGGTGCGGGGGGAGAAGCTTGTCGGGGTCATAAAATTCGGTCACGATCGCCAAGGGGAGGAAGGTCCCGTCGCCCAGCATTTGGTACAAGGGACAATTGCCGTCGAGCGTGGTTAACAACAGCACCGGCAAAGGCCGGGGTTCGCCGCGCCGGGGCTTGGCCCCGGCCGCCGTGTCCCCGGGAGGCCCGCCTTCCGGCGGCGGCAGGAGGGCCAGGGCCTGGCGGGCCCCTGGACAATCGGCCTGAAGTTCCAGGACCTTCGCGTACTGGGCGCGAGCCGCCTCGGTCTTTCCTTTTTCCCGCAGCAGGCCGGCCAGGGTCAAATGTCCCTGGACGTTTCCGGGGTGGTGCCTCAGCGCCTCGGGGAGGGCCGACAGGAAAAACCCGCCGGGATCGCCTGTCGTTCCCAACCAGGAAGGCGCAAGTTCCAGGACCCGCCCATAGGCCAGCCGCGCCTCATCGTCCCGGCCCAGTTCCTTAAGCAGTCGCGCCCGGTAAAAATGGGCTTTCACGTCGTCGGGGGACGCCGCCAGCCGCGATTCCCTCTCTTCGAGGGCCGCCAGCCGCGTCACCCGCATGGTTTCCTTCGCCGCCTCCAATACGGCCTCCCTCCATTGCCGGGCGGCCGCCGGGTCCGCCGGCCTCGCTTCTGGGGTGTAAAGCCGGTACAAACGCCTCAAAAGGACCTGCCGCCGGGCCCAAAGGGCCAGCCTACGCCCAAGCGAATCCACCTCCCCTTCCCCCATGACCAGGCAGTCCTCGGCGCCCTCCTGTCGGACGTGGAAGGACAACTTAGGATCGCCATTTTCCGTGACGGCGATGAAAGGCGACTCGGGGGCCAAGGTTTGGACTTCCAGGAAAAAGGGGAGGCTTTCCTGCCCGGACAGGTGCACGGCGATGACGTCGGGGGTCCTTTCCCCGATGGCCCGCCGGGCATCCTCCAGGCCTTGGAGGTGGGGGAATTCCATGTCCTCGTCCCTGATCCGGGAAAGGACTTCTTTCCAAAATTCGGTGTTGCGTCCGCTTTCCTGGAGGAAATAGCACCGAATGGGGTTTGCGCGCATTTTGAGCGTTCCGGTCCGCCGTTGAGGGTGGTTTTCAGGTAACATCCATGTTTCGGGAAACCGCCCTGGAAAACCTTATTTTACTTTCCGGCAAGAGGACTAGGACGGAAAATCTCCGATCCACCTGAGGGCCACCGGAGCGCCCTTGAGCCGCTTGAGGAGTTTTTGGTCCGCAGTCACCAGGGGCGCCTTCAGTTCCTCGGCCAGGGCCAGGTAGCAGGCGTCATAGGCCGTCACTTCCCATTCAAGGGCCAGGTCCAGGGCCCGGGGCGCCAGCAGGGCGGTGGAAACGGCCTTCAACCCCAACTGCCGCAAGGCGGAAATGTCCTTGAGGGCGTCCGAGGGGGAATAACCCGAATGGCGGACATATTTCCAAAGGATATTAGCGCACTCCGCGTAGAACAGGTCGGGAACATGGGGCTGGAAATGGGGTTCCCCCCCAATGGCCTGGAAAAGCGTTTTAGCCTGGGGCGAATGTTCCTCCGCCACAAAAAGCTTGGCCCCCACGCTGGCGTCCACCACTAGATGGGGCGGGAGGCCGCTCACCGTCCCCTGTCTTCCCTCAAAAGGTCCAAGCTGGTGGGAGCCCCTGGTTTCAGTTTCCGCTTGGCCCTTCGTTTGAGGATTCCATCAAGGGCCTTCTTATGGTTGTAAACGGCCTGTTCCTCATGCACGGCGTTGCCCAGCAAATGGACGACTTCCGAGTTGAAGGAACGGCTTTGTTCCTCGGCTAATTTTTTGATGTCCCGGTAAAGTGGCTCAGGGACGTTTCGCACGTGTAAGATCGGCATGGCGTCTCCTTTCCTGGAAGTTAGGGCCATTATCGGGGGTTTGGTTGCATTATGCAACCAGGAAGAGGGCCCGCCGATCGCGCATGGGAAATCAACGGCAAAAGATGTTTTGGGCCAAGAGGATTATCTTATTTCTTTTTTCAGGCCCGACCCTTTTCCCCCGCCTTGAGGAGCGAGGCTGAGCCCTTTTATTGGCTCTCGCCGCCGGGGGTGCCGTGATAAAGGCCGGTGGTCAGGAACCAGCCGCTGACCGTGGCGCCCGCGGAATTCACCCCGGTCTGCTGGTTCAAATCGTAGTGGTACACCGGAACCCCGCCACTGTAGGGCGTCACGGTGGTCTCACCCCCACAGGCATAACGGATTTCGGGAACAAATAAAATTACCTGTAATCCCCAACCATGATCCATGGATTGGGGCGTATCAAACCCCAGTACCTCCGACCCGGTATCCAAACGGCCGGCGGAATACGCCAAATCCGGGAATTGGCCCTCCAGGACAGGTTTTACAGCCTCCTGAAAAAATCCCTCGCAAAGCCGCATCCCTTTTTCAAACCTCGGCATTTTGGCTCCCTGAAAACTACCTGTTCTACGACTTTTCCTGTAGAGTAGGGCACTGGCGCATATGCGTTAGAATCCGGTGGCTTTTCCAACCCTTTAGGATTGGGCCTCAGTCCGGCTTTCTTGGCTATGTTTCCAGCGCCCCCTCATCAGTACGTGACCTTTTCGATCATACGGCTTTCCGACAACCTTTCCTCCGTCGGCTTTGCGGGTTCTGCTTTCTCTTGGCCGCTCGGCATAGTTCTTGTTGAAGATTACGCGCTTTTGTCCTTCAGAGTTGTTAGCCGTTTCCGGCATTCTCCAGCGCCACCCTTCTTGAATGCACGTGGTTGAAGCAGGGGACCTTCCCTCGGGAGAGGTTTTGTTGTCCTCCCCCTCTAAGCGGTACTATTTCCCCCTCCGACTTCCTCCCGTCACGCCTCCCTTTCGGTCGCCCTTATAGGAGCCGCTCTTTTAACGGGTAGGATCTCCCAGGTTGATGCATGAGCCTTTTCAGCGTTCCGCTCCCCATACGCCGGAGGATTTGCCTCACCCAATCCTGTTTCAGGGTGAGATTGTTGCCTTCGCCGGTGGACACGCGGCTCGGCCTCCCCTGTAGCCTTTCGGCGGACTCTTCACGACGCGGCAGGATTCACTTCATGTTGCGGACTGCGGAGTTGTTCCCTTCCTTTCGAAGGTTTATGACCTCGTTTCGGACAAAGCCTCTCGACTTTGCCACGGAGGCTGACTTCGGGGCCCTCAGGCGGTTACCCCGTCAGGACTTGGTCCATATCGAACCTCACCTGCTGGCTACTGCACCCTTGTTCCTGGCACACTGTCCACGACGGGTCCCAATCGTGGACACTCAAAATCAGCTGTACCTTTTTACAACTTCCTCCGTCTCTTTTGAGGCTCATTCCCATCAATAGCTATTTTCCAAATATTTATCGGCTTCTCCTCAACGACCTTTTGACGGCCCCTTCCACCAGGTCCACGGTCAAGTCCATCATGCATTTGAAATGGCCCAACGGACACCTGTTTTTACCGTGCGCGTCGCAGGGACGGCAGGGCAGGTTGGCGGCCTCCACCACCGTGTGGGGGCCCCAGGGCTCGAAACCCAATGAAGGGGTGGTGGAACCGTAAATCACCACCACCCGGCATCCGCGGCCCGAAGCCAGGTGGATGAGGCCCGAATCGTTGCCGACGAAAAGGTCGCAACGCCCTAAAAGCGTGATGGCCTGTTCCAAGGAATATTCTCCGGCCAGGTTGAGGCCCCGTTCCAAGGGCGTGCCGCGCATCTTGGCCTTGATGGACTCGATCAAGGGGGCTTCCTCCGGGCTTCCGAACCATAAAAGGGCGCAGCGGTAGTCCTCCACCAGGCGGGAGGCTAGCTCCGCGTACCGTTCGGGCATCCAGCGCTTGGTGTTCCACCTG
Source organism: candidate division FCPU426 bacterium (assembly GCA_030041545.1). GTDB lineage: Bacteria > Oederibacteriota > Muellerivitia > Muellerivitales > Muellerivitaceae > JAJPJW01. Next base: position 52,176 of record JASHNQ010000050.1, read on the forward strand.
GCGCCCGGCCCTAATCCGACAACCAGTTGGGAAGGGGAGATCCTTCGCCGTTCCAAGAACTCCCTTAAAAAAGACTGGTCCTTCCGGGAAACTGGGAGCTCGAATTTGATCTTCAGGTGGGGTTTCACCCCCAAGGGTTCCAGGATACGCAGGTATTTTTGGATCGTGTGGAGCCCCGCGCCGCCCGTCCGTTTTTTCACCAGCAGCCTGCGCCGCGCCGCCTCGCTGTCATAGACCCAAAGCCGCGCCTTCCGGAGGAAAAGGGAAACGAGATGGCTCCTCCAAGAGTCGTGCAGGTCCAAAACCAGCGTGGGGTCCATGCGCCGGATTTCCTGGACATGCTCCCAAAAACGGAAGGGGCCCGGCCCTTCCAGGGGAATCACGCGGGTCAGGGCCGGATGGTTCTGGAGGACGGGAACATACCGCCTTTTAGTGGCGAAATAAACCTGGGCGCGGGGGAAAGCCGCCAAAAGGCCGTCCAAGACTGGGTTGGCCAAAGCCACGTCGCCGAGGGAAGAGTACCTCATGACCAATATTCTGGGAATAGGGGCAGACACGGTTTTGTCGGCTTGGGATTTCGGAACCATCGCCTCTCTCGAATTTTAAATTTAAGAATTCAAAATTTTTCGTCAGGTGTTTGAGCAGGTCAGCGATATATTTTTCAGCACCGACTCCCAGTGGTTCTTCCCTCCGGTCACCTCCCACTTGATCTCCAGCACCAGGATGGGGATTTCCAACTCCATTTCCCGGGGAAGTTTCACTTCGTCTTTCTGCGTCGTGACAAGGTATTGCAGGCCCCGGAGTTTAGCGTCCCCCAAAATATCCTTTAATTTCTCCTCCGTATAGGGGTAATGGTCGCGTAGGGTATAGGCATGCCGGATGAGCACCTTGAACTCCGCCAGGGAGCGGATAAAGGACAGGGGGTTGGCCACGCCCGAGAAGGCTCCCACCGAGGCCCGGTCCAGGGAGGACGGTTTCACTTCCTTCCCGCTTTGAAAATCCTTCAAAACAATGGGTTTGTAACGGGATTCCACGACATAGGCCCGTGGGTTGTGCCGGTGAAGGACGGTGCGGATATCCTCCGGGCTTCGCGCCAGGTTCACCTTGTTCAAGACGAACACGTCGGCCTCGGCCAGGGCGCCCAGGGGCTCCCGCAGGAGTCCCGCCGGAAGGACCCACCCCGTGCTGAAGGGGTTGATGCCGTCCACGATCAGGATGTCCAAATCCCGGTGGAGTTCGAATCGCCGTTGGTAGCCGTCATCCAGGATAAAAAGGTCGGGTTTGAATTCCCGTATCGCCTCCTTTCCCGCCTCATACCGATTCTTGGCCACCAGCACGGCCGCCTCCGGCACGCTTTGGGCGATTAAAAGGGGTTCGTCACCCCCGTCCTTCGCGTCCACCAGCAACTTTCGGCCGTTGGACACCCAAACCACGGGGGAACGATTCCGAAGCCGCCGGTAACCCCGGCTTAAAACCGCGACTCGCCGGCCTTCCTTGGAGAAATGCCGGGCCAGGGAAATGACCACCGGCGTCTTTCCCGTCCCCCCCGTGGTGAGATTGCCAACGCTCACCACCGGGCAGGTCAGCCTTTTGCGGCGTAAAAGGCCCGAGCGATAGGACGTTTTTTTGGTCCACCAGCCCGCCAGGAATATAAAGGAAAAAACTTTCAAGATCGAGAACAGGACCTTGTCCCCCAACTTATGGGGTTTGTCATGGAGGAATTTAAGGTAGGAGGTTTCAAAATCGCTCATTCACACTTCCAGACCGCCCTCACCACGAAGTACACGAAGACCACGAAGTAAAATCAATGTTGTTCAATACATTTTCGACCTACTTTGTGTACTTTGTGCCCTTTGTGGTAAGAGTTTTAGTTTTGAGACAGCTTCTAGTCATGGTCCATCGGCCAGTGGGCGAGGACTTGCTGCACCGTCCGTTCCGTGGCCCCGCGCATGGAAACCACCGAATCATGGGCCCTATTGCCCGCTTCCCTAGCCGTGTCCGAGTCCATGAATTTTTGGAAGGCCTTCAACAAGTCGGGCCCGTCATCCACCAGGACCCCTCCACCTGACTCGATCAAGGCCTGGGCCGCCTCCCCCACGTTTTGCGTGTAACGGCCGAAGCAAACCGGCACGTGGGACAAGGCCGGCTCCATCACGTTGTGCCCTCCGATGGGAACCAGGGTGCCGCCCACGAAGGCGGCCCGAGACAGGGCGTAAGCTAAAGATAACTCCCCCACCGTATCCAGCACAATGACCCGTTCGGGCCCGAGGCCTTTTTCCAGCTCGCCGCGGAAAACATGGCTGATGCCGAGGGCCTTTAATTTTTGCCGGTAAATTTCGACATTCTTCAAATGGCGGGGCGCGATGAGGACCTTCACATCCGGGGAAAAACGCAACATTTCAGGCACAAGGGGAAGCAATGGGTCCTCCTCCCCGCCGCGCAAGCTGCCCAAGGTAAAAAGGATATCCCGGTTCAACAGCCGCAATTTTTCCTTGAAATTCTGGGCGGTCAAGGCCTCCGGGGCCTGGAGGTCGTACTTCATTTGGCCCATCACCTGGATGCGCTCGCGGGAAACCCCCAAGGATTCGAGGCGGTCGGCGTCCTGGCGGGTTTGCACCAGGCAGGCGTTGAAGCGGTTCAACGCCGGGGCGAAAAGTCCCCTCAAGCGGCGGTAGGAAGGGAAACTCCTGTCCGATATCCGGCCGTTGACCAAAAGGAGGGGAATGCCGTTTTGCCCGGTCCGAAGAAACCAATTGGGCCAAAATTCAGTTTCCGCCACCAAGACCATTAGCGGCCGGAAGGCTTGGAAGGCCCTTTTCAAAGCGGGGGTCATGTCCAGGGGCGCCAAAAAAACGGCGTCCGCCACTTCCTTTTCCAGGGCGACCTTTTTCCCCGTTTCCGAGGTGGTGGTAAGGACGATGCGGGCTTCCGGTTTGGCCTTGCGCAAAGCCTGGCAAAAGGGCCTGATGGCGTTCACTTCCCCGGCCGAGGCCGCGTGCAGCCAGACGTTGTAACCCACGGCTAGTTTTTGGCGGCTTTCGGGGGAGTAGGAACCCAAGCGTTCCCGGAAAGAATCCTGGCGATTAAAAAAAGAAACCAGCCTTGCCGGGAAATAAAGGAAAACCATGAGGCACCGATAAATCCAGGGCAAACCCATGTTAAAGAAACCTTCCTTAATTTAAAAGTTCTAACGGTTAAAAAAATTCTCCGCTTCTTGGGTTACCCGGTCCATTTCGTTTTGGATCTTTCGAAAGTATTCCTGGTCATTCCCTTCCTCGGCCGGGATGCGGATGGGCTCGCCATAGACGAAAACCGCCCTGGAAAAAGGCTTGGGGATGATGAATTGGTCCCAGCTCTTGAGGCGCCAGCAACGCTCGGCCGCGAAGCCGAAGGGCACTACCGGGCAGCCCGCCAGCCGGGCGATCTGCACTACGCCCATTTTCATCCGCCGGCGGGGCCCCCGGGGGCCGTCCGGGGTGATGGCGCAGCGCTTTCCCGCTTTCAAGTCATCCACCATTTCCCGCGTGGCTTCCTGTCCCCCTTTGGAGCTGGAGCCCCGGACGGCCGTGTACCCGAAAAATTTGCCGATGGCGGTGATCAGCTCGCCGTCCCGGCTGGCCGAGATCATCACGTGCACGTCCTGGTCCCGGTGGTGCCAGACGCTCATCAGGATCGTCTCGTGCCAGAGGGCCCAAAGGGGCGGCTCAGGCTGCCGGGCCCGGGGGCCCCAGTCGGCCCTCCCCTGCTCCTGCATCCTCAAGGTCAAACCCAACAAGTGGACGAGCGGCGTGGCCAGGAGGACGATCAGCCAGTCCATCGGGGATAGTCGATGGGTTCTCAAGAAATCGTTCCCAAAAACGAATTATGAATTATGAATTTTGAATTTTGAATTGCGGTTGGTTTCGCTTCCAAATTCGAATCGAAATTCTTCTTACTATAATTCAAAATTGAGAATTCAAAATTCAAAATTAGCCTTTCAACAGCTTCAGGATTTCCCGGGCGACATTTTCAGAGGCTTTGGGCGGGCGGGCAATGCTCTTTTTGATTTTTTGGAAGGCCTTGGTTTGGCGGTCCCGGAAAGCCTTTTGGTCCAAAAGCCGGTGGGTTTCCTCGACGAGGCGCTTGGCCGTGGCCTTTTCCTGGAGAAGCTCGGTGACCACCGTCTGGCCCGCCAAGAGGTTGACCAAAGAGACGTTTTTTACCCTCAAAAGCCCCTTCACCAGCCAACCCGTGACGGCCGCCACCTTGTAAACCACCACCATGGGCGTTTTTAAAAGAGCCGTTTCCAGGGTGCTAGTGCCGGATTTAACCCAAGCCACATCGCAGGCCTTGCGTAGGTCGTAGGCCGGCCCCTCCACGAAAAAAAAAGGGTCGTCGGGGGTCAAGCCGTGAAAATCGTCCTGCTCCAACCCATGGGATTTGGGCACGATAAAGGCCGCGTCCGGGCAGGCCTTGCGCAGCAGCCGGGAGGCCTTTAAAAATAGCGGCCAAAGCCTTTCGATCTCGTCCTTGCGGCTTCCGGGCATGGCGCAAACCACGGGAAAGCGGGAATAGGAAATGCCCTTTTCCTCCAAAACAGCCTTTCGGTGGATGGGCCCAAGGTCTATCTCCTCCACCAACGGGTTTCCCACGTAAACCGCTTGGATGCCATGCTTGCGGAAATAAGCCGTCTCAAAAGGGAAAATGACAAGGAGCTTCCGCAGGATTTTTTTCATCACCTTGACCCGGCCCTCGTTCCAGGCCCAGACCTTGGGCGCGATGTAATAGCAAACGGGCACCTTGAGCCGGTAGGCGGCTTGCGCCAGCCGCAGGTTGAAACCGGGGTAATCCACTAGGAAAAGGAGGTCGGGTTTTTCGGCCTTCAGCCAGTTTTCGCAATCCCTGAGGCGCCTCAAACTGGCCGGAAGGTGCCGGAGGACCTCCGCGAAACCCATCACGGCCTTGGAGGTGAGGTCTTCCCGCGCTTCCATGCCCGCTTTCGCCATGCGGGGACCGCCAAAGCCGAAAATCCTTAATTTTTTATTCTTTCCAAGGAGCGCCCGAATGACCCTGGACGCGTGAAGGTCGCCGGAGGCTTCGCCGGCGACCATCAGGATGGATCGGGGTTGGGGAGAGCGCATGCGGGCCTTCCAGGGATGGGACCTGCCCCCGGATTCACGGGAGCGCGGCTTTCTTTTCTTCCAGGAGTTGCCGATACCACTGGAGGTGCCGCTCCACCCAGGGTTCCAGGCTGAAACGCAGCGCTATTTTACGGGTTTCCCGCCGGAATTTCGCCATTAAAGCTTTAGACCCTAAAACCTTCTCCAAAGCGTTCGCCCATTCCTGGGGATCGTCCGTGTCAAGCACCAAACCGCCTTGGGCCTTGCCGGGCTTTGACTCGAGTATCTCCGCCAATCCTCCGCCCCGGCGCGCGACCACCGGCCGGCCGCAGGCCATGGCTTCCACCACCGCCATGCCGAAGGATTCGGCCTCGGCCGCGTGCACCGCCAAATCCAACGCGGAAAGGAAACCGGCCACATCCTGAACGTAACCTTCATAGATGAACGCCTTTTCAATCCCCAGCTTCTTACGGAGGTCCAGGCACCGGTCGAAATACCATTTTTCGTCGAGAGTATGTTTTCCGATGACCCTGAAGCGCACTTTCGGCCTTTGGGCGATCAGCTTGGCGGCGCAACGCAGCAAGAGTTCGTGGCCTTTGCCGGGTGTGACGCGGGAAACCATGCCGATCACCTCGTTCGGGCCCCAACCCCAGGCTTTCCGGAGCCTCTTGCGGGCGTCCGCCTTGAGCCGGAACTCCCGGAGGTCCACCGGCATGAAGGAGGTTTGGACCTTTTCCGGCTCAACAGGACAGGTTTCAACGACGTTTTGCCGGATGAATTCGGAACAGGTAAGCAAAAGGTCGACTCGTCCGTAAAGCCGCCGGTGGAGCAAGTCCTTTTTAGCGACGCCGGAAGCCACGTGTTTGGTGAGGAAGAGAGGCCCCTTCCAGCCCGCGAGGGCCAAGGCGGGAACCACCGACCACAAATCCTTCGTGTGGTGGAGGTGAATCACGTCCGGCGCCTCTTTCCGGAGGGCCTTCAGGATTTCCAGTGCGCTGGGAGGGCTGAAATGTCCGTGGAAGTGGAAAGCCTCGGTCAAAAGGCCCGCTTCCTGGGCTTTTTTCCCTAGGAACGAGCCGGGGTCGGCCCAAATGGAAACTTCGTGTCCCTTTTTCCGCAAGGCCCGGGCCAGCAGGAGGGGGGCCAGTTCCCGGCCTCCCTCGCCCCGGGATGCGAGCGCTTGGACGATGCGGTAGCGGGAATGACGGTTCACGAAAACCCCTGGGCGCGGATTAAAAACATTTAACAAAACCATAAACTCTTACCACAAAGTTCACAAAGGACACAAAGTAAAGACTCATTCTTTGGAAAAATCATCGGTTTTACTTCGTGATCTTCGTGTACTTCGTGGTGAGAAATTTTTTTAAGGCCTCTAATAAGGCGGGGGCACGGGGATGATGGTGAACCGGAAATTGAAGTAACCCAACACCGCGTAGCCGCTGTCCCACCTCTCATAGCCCAAGTTGAAGGCGAAAAGCCCGTCAATCTGCGAATCCAACATGACCGGGTTATATTCCATGGGGAAGGGCTTCCAAATCTCGAATTTCATGTTGGTACCCAAAAGCCTTGTGTTGAAACCGGTGTAAAAAATGTTGGGCGGCGAGTTTTGGACGTTGGACAAAGTCGGGCTGGTGGTTGTCAGGGGGATCAGTTGGGAATAGGTCATGCTGGGCCCCAATCCCCAATCGTTGTTGGACGTGGCTTGGCCGAACCCGTAAATATAGCCGAAATGGACCGCCGAAGTCCGCGACACGCTCTTGCTCATGACCGTATAGACGCCGCCCATCGAACTGCCGGTCAACGTGAAAGTATTGCTGCCCGCCGACCCTGAGGAGCTGGGGGTGCCCCCGTTGAGGAGCATGGATAAGAGGAGTCCGGAGGCGAAAGCCGGCGTGTCCCCCTTCTCGTCCAGCCAGGCGTATTTCACGTCGCTGGTCAAGAGCCACAGCCTCAACGGATTCAGGTAGTTCGTCGGCTGGCCGATATCCTTTTCCGCGATGGTCCCGATGAGGTAAGTGAAGGCGATGTCCCAATTGAAGCCGTCCCAACGCTGCCAGTCGTTGGAATAGGCCGTGGGCCAAAGGGCCAGGGACGCCCGTGAAATGCTGGGCGTGTCGGTCATGGTGGGGGTGTTCGTGGGGATGGTCCCCGTGACCGTGGGGGTGAAGGTGTAGGTGATGGTCGGCGTGGCGGTCGGGGATCCCGGCGTGGGGGTGTCGGTGTAAAAGGAGGCAAAGGGATCCCAAGTCGGAGTCCATGTGGGGGTGGCGAAGGGGTTTTCGGTGAAGGTGGACGTGGGAGTCGCGGTGGGCGTGTCGGCAACCGTCGGGGTGTCAGTGTTGGGCGCGGCGGCGGTGAAGGTGGGCGTGGGAGTGCCCGTGGGGGGGAAGGTAGGCGTCGGGACCGCGGACTGCGCCCATAGCCAGCCGGCCGCGGAAAACGCCAAAAGCTCAACGCAAAATATAAACCTTAACTTTTTTGCGCCCAAACTGGACCGCCTGTTCGTAAGTGTCGAAGCACAGATCTATCTTCCCACCCTTGATGGCCCCGCCCGTGTCCGCCGCGATGGCGTAGCCGTAACCCTCGATGTAAAGCGGGGTCCTCAGCCGGATAAACCGTGGGTCCACCGCCGCCACCCCGTAACCCGCCTTGAGTCCCGATGCCGTGGTGCCCGAGGCGTAAGGCCAGGTATCCTCCGGCCCGGGATAATAAGCCGTGGCCTCCAGGGTTACGACCTTGCGGACCCTCGCCCTGTTCTTCAGGGAATAAAGTTTTTGCCGGAAACCGGTTCCTTCCACCACTTGGGCGTCATGCGCCGGCTCCAATATGGTGCATTGGAGGACTTTTTCAAAGGCCTCCTCGCCGTTCAAGGTGTAGGATTCGGTTTGAAGCTCCTCGAGGCCGTCCTGGCCCGGCTCCACGTCGATGATCTCCCCCACGTTCAAGGTGTCCGTGTAGTCCGTGTGCGTCGTGAAGGGAACGGTCTTCTTGACGTCTTTCACGTGGCGCTCGACGATCCCCAAATCAATTTCCATTCCCTCGGTGACCGGCTCCGAGGGATCGGGCGCCACCACGTCCCGGGGTTTCAGGCGGATGCCTTGGTCCCAAAGCGCCTCGCCGACGGTCTTACCGGCGGCCAAAACCCCGGAAGCCTTCCCCGATTCATAAAAAACGAGATGATGGTAATCCGTGTGCGCCCTTTGATGCCCATACCAGCCCACCAGGCTAAAAACGACGGCAAGCACGGTGAAGGCCGCCATGGAATAGACGTTTCGCCATCCCTTTTGTTTCACCTGAACCATTGTCTGATTTTAAGCCCCTGGAAAGGAGAATAAACCGCAAACCGACGCCCCAAGCTGTCCAGTGGTCGAAAAGGGGTCTTTACCGTCAACGACGGATCAGGGAGGATTCCAAAAAATTCTTCAATAAGGCCTTTCCCGACTCGGTCAGGATGGATTCGGGGTGGAACTGGACCCCTTCCACCGGAAGCGTTTTGTGGCGCACCCCCATGATTTCCCCGTCCTCGCTGGTAGCGGTGACCTCCAGGCATTCCGGCAAGGTTTTTTTTTGGATGACCAGGGAATGGTACCGGGTCGCGCGGAAGGGATTGGGCAGGCCCTTGAACACGCCCTTTCCGTCATGGGTGATCTGGCTGGTCTTGCCGTGCATGAGCTTTTGGGCCCGAACGATGTCTCCCCCAAAGGCGTAACCGATGCTCTGGTGCCCCAAACAAACCCCCAGGATGGGGATTTTACCGGCTAGTTCCTTGATGGTTTCCACCGATATGCCGGCCTCTTTGGGCGAGCAAGGCCCCGGCGAGATGAGGATATGGGTCGGCTGGCGCTTTAAGATCTCCTCCACCGGGATCTCATCGTTGCGCGCGACTTGGATATCCGCGCCAAGTTCGCCCAGATATTGCACCAGGTTGTAGGTGAAGGAGTCGTAGTTATCGATCACGAGGATCATTTGCGTCCTCCTTTCGCGGGAGAAACCCTTTTTCTTTTTTTGTTTTTCCCAAGCTTTGGCTTTCTTAGTGCCTTGGTGCCTTGGTGGTTGGAGGTTATCTTTTCCGCCTGTCCCACCGCCATCAACACCGCTCGGGCCTTATTGCAGGATTCCATATACTCGGCTTCCGGAACCGAGTCCGCTACCAGACCGGCCCCGGCCTGAACGTAGGCTATTTGCGTTGTTACCGAACCCGTCTTACGGGTTCGCCCCGAGCGAGCGGAGCGAGTCGAATGGGCCTTTTTGAGGACTACGGAGCGGATGGTGATGGCCGAGTCCATGTTTCCGTCGAACCCGAAAGCCACTACCGCCCCACCGTAAATCCCCCGGCGGGAGGGCTCCAGTTCCTCGATGATCTCCATGGCGCGGATCTTAGGCGCCCCCGAAAGGGTGCCCGCTGGGAAGCAGGATTGGAACGCGTCATAGGCGGTTTTGTTTTTTTGCAGCCGCCCCGCCACGTCGGAGACGATGTGCATGACGTGGGAATAACGCTCGACGCGCTTGAAATGCCCCACCTTGACCGTGCCGAAATCGCAGACTCGTCCCAGGTCGTTGCGGGCCAGGTCCACCAGCATCACGTGTTCGGCCAGTTCCTTCTCGTCGGCTAGGAGGTTTTCCTCCAGTTGTTTATCTTCCTCCGGTGTCTTTCCCCGGGGCCTGCTCCCGGCGATAGGCCGGGTCTCCACCACGCCGTTCTGCACCTTGATCATCATCTCGGGCGAGGAGCCCACCAATTCCAAACCTCCCATCCTCAGGATGAACATGTAGGGGGATGGATTCAATCTCCTTAAAACCCGGTAAATGGAAACCGCATCGGCTGAAACATCCCTTTCGAATCGCTGGGAGCCCACCACCTGGATGATGTCCCCCGCCTTGATGTATTCCTTGGATATATCCACCATTCGCATGAAATTCTCGGGAGTCATGTTGGAGGAGAACCCAAAAAGGTCGTTAGGGCCCATCTTGACCGCGGAAGTCACGGGGATTTCCCTCACTCCTTTTAATGGTTTTTCCATTTTTTGGGCCAAGGCGGCCAATCGCCGTATGGCGCCCAGGTAAGCCTTGAGCCGGTTGGTCCCAGGGCCGACTTCCACATTGACCACCAAGCGGAGCGTCCTTTTCAGGTGGTCGAAGAGGGCCAGTTGGTCGGTCACCATCAGGTAAAGGTCCGGGAGGTCCAGGATATCTGGTTTTTGGGACGGAAGTTTCTCGAAATACCGGACGGCGTCATAGCCGACGAAACCGACCAGCCCTCCCAGGAACCCTTGTGTCCCCGCCAGGGGGGCTTGCCGGATGCCCGAGACCTCTTTTTGAATGACTTGCAACGGGTTGGCCGCCTTCTGGGACAACTTTTTCTTGCCCCGGCGGTGGGTAAGCATGCCGTTCTTGGCCTCATAGACCGCGGTGGGCTCGAACCCCACAATGGAGAACCGGGCGACCTGCTCGTTCTTTTCCACGCTTTCCAGCAGGAACCCGTTCTCGCCTTGAGCCAGTTTCAAATAGACCGAAAGCGGGGTTTCCAAATCCGATTGGAAAACCATGGACACCGGAACGCGATTGTAAGATTCGGCGAGTTGGACGAAAGAATCGATGGAAGAAGGAACAATGTTTGAGGAAATTGCGGTTTTCATGGAAGAAACCCCCTTGGTTTGAAATTTAAATCGAGACGGCGGCGGCTATCCTGGGCTCTCAGGCGAGCCAAGAGAAGCGACGCCAATGACTTAAATTCGCAACCAAAGCAGGTTTCATTTGTGGCCGTAAACCTTTTCGGGATCAAACACCTGGACCCCCACTTCCTTCCAGTTGTCCCCCGACAATTCATTGAAGAAACAGGAGCGCTTGCCCGTGTGGCAGGCGGCTTCCCCGACTTGCTCTATTTTTACCAGAATCACGTCCTTATCGCAATCGGTATAAAGGGCCTTGAGCTTCTGGACATTCCCCGATTCCTCGCCCTTTTTCCACAGCTTTTTGCGGCTGCGGCTCCAATAGGTCACGTTGCCGGTCTTAAGGGTATGCTCGAGGGCCTCTCGGTTGGCGAAGGCGAACATCAGGATCTCGCCGGTCTTCGCGTCCTGCGCGATGACGGGGATCAAACCGTCTTCTTGGAATTTCAAGGTGTCAATCCAGCCCATGAGTTTCCTCCAAAAATTAAATCGCTGTCATTGCGACCTGGCTTCGCTAAAGCTACGCCAGGCGGGGGAATAAGGATGACGACTTGTCCCCATAGCTCGAAGAGCGAAGGGGGAAGCAACCCCAGTTAAAGTTAGGGAGAGGCGATATTACCCGAAGGTAGGATGGGATGCAAATTGATTCAATGGCGGCTTCGGGGATCGCTTTCCAAAATGGCGTAAAGATAAGAATCCCGCCATGCGCCTTTTTGAAAAACATTTTTACGAAGCAGCCCTTCCCTTTTCATGCCAGCTTTTTCCAGGACACGGGCCGAGGCCCTGTTCCGGGTGTCGCAGGTGGCCCAAATGCGATGCAGCTTGAGTTTGGAAAAGCCAAAATGAATCAAGGCCATGGCCGCTTCGGTGGCGTAGCCGTATCCCCAATAGCGCCGGTTGAGAACGTAACCCAAGCCGGCATCCATTTGCGTCGAGTTGAGGCAGTTAAGTCTGCACGCGCCAATAATCCGGTTTTCCCCCTTTAAAAAAATCGCTGTTGGAAAATCCTTCCTGGTTTTCGGCCGATGGGTCGCCAATACCTTTTTGGCGTAGGCCTTGGTCTGGGACACTGTATTGGGGCCAAAGGGAACGTAACGAACAACTTCCGGGTCGGAAGCATATTCGTGCATAAACTTCCATTCCCCCGGGGCAAAATCCCTGAGGATCAACCGTTTCGTTTCAATCCATGTTGTTTTTTTCATATGAGTCGCAGGACTTAAAAACCTGTTATTTATTCGCTCGAGGCCAAACTCCCAATTCAGGCCAAGGATCGTTACAAAGTCGTTCCACCAGTTTCTTAGGTTCCGCCTCCAAAACTAGGGCCTCCACCAGTCCTGGTTTTACGAAACCTTCCTCTTCTGTGGTGGCAAGAAAATGAAAAAGACGGTCGTAAAAGCCTTCCACGTTGAGGAACCCGATGGGCTTGGCCTGGAAACCCAGTTGGTTCCAGGTGACCATTTCCATGGTCTCATCCAAGGTGCCGAACCCGCCCGGCAAGGCAATGAAGGCGTCGGCCAGATCCGCCATTTTGGCTTTTCGCGCGTGCATACCCTTGACGATATGCAGTTCACTCAACCCGGGATGGGCCACTTCATTGGTTTTTAAGGCCTCAGGCAGGACGCCGATCACCCGCCCGCCCCTGGCCAAAACCGCGTCCGCCACTTGTCCCATGAGGCCGATCCGGGAGCCGCCATACACCAAGGACAGCCCTTGTTCCACCAAGGCTTCCCCCAATTGCTTCGCCTTTTCAGCGTAGCAGGGCTTCATTCCCGGACTGGAGCCGCAATAAACGCATATCGCTTTCATGGATTCAGTGGGACCTTTGCCTTTTTCTTGCCGAATAATCGCTCCAGCGCCAGCACAATGCCGGTCGCTACCGAGCATCCGATGAAAAACCAGTGCCCCACCGTCTTAAGGCCGCCGGGCGGGCAAAAAATCCAAAGGGCCAGGCTCCAGGGAAGCGGATTCGTGACCACCAGCCCAAGCGAAAAACCGGCCATAGCGCCCACCCTTTTCGTTCCTTGGGGTATTTCCTTGATGCGCTCGTGGATGCGGTGGACGGAATGAAAATAGATAAAGCCGGCGATCAGCCCTAAAATCCAGAAGGCCCCGGTCCCAAAACCGGCCAACCATATCCTCAGCTTGAAGAATCCCCAATAGGCCTGGATCCCCAGCCATCCGAGGCCGACAAGGGCAAGCAGGTAGAGGGTTAGTTTGAATTTGGTGAACCGCTTTTGGGGAGCGGTAGGGATGGGGTCGTTCATAGTGCCGCTTAGTTTACAGGAGGTTGGACTTTAATACTTCCCAGGCTCTTTTTCCACGATCTGGATCGCAAATTCCAGGGTTTCCTTGTTGATGGCGGCCTTGGCGATAAAGGGATTCTTTCCCCGCCAGGCCCGGAACACCTCCGGCGATTGTTTCATCATGCCATCGATGAAGAAATCCAGCTGTTTTTGCGCGAAGGCTTCCACTTTCTCAAGGGTCTTTTCCTCGGAAGGGCGGTTGGCGAAATACAGGATGACGTTCTTGCGGATGAGTTTTTCGATCTCGGTGAGCATCCCCTTGGATTCAGGCATAATTTCCCTTTTTCGTCATCGCAGGGGGGGGCCGCAAAACCCGGCGCGGCGACCCAAAACAATCGAAAAACGGCCGCCGGTGGAATGATTTGGATGGCTTCGTCGGGCTAAAAGCCCCCTATGAAACAACCCCAGGCACCCCTCATCCCCCCCTCTCCCCCAAGGGGCGAGGGTGACGAGTACCCCTTCTCCCTTGAGGGGAGAAGGATGGGATGAGGGTGATTTTTTCTGGTTCAAATCACCCGGCGCCTTCCGGCGGGCCCTGGCTCACAATGACGCCTTACTTCTCATCTTCGCTTATTTCGATTTCAAACTTATTGGCTTCGGGCGACATCCGCAGGTGGACGTGATAGGGATGGCCCTGGGCCCATCTCACCCGCAGTTCGGGCATTTCCTTGACGATGCCGTTGATGAAGAAATCAAGTTGTTTCTGGGCGAAAAACTTCACCTTATCGGGGGTCTTCTCAGCGGGCTTCAATGGCCCGAAATACCGGTTCACGTTGTCTTGGACGAGTTTTTGAAGCTGGTGGAGGGCGGGTTGGGGTAGGCTCATGAAGGCTCCTTAATAACCCTAGGGGTGCGGCTACAGGTTAAATCCTAACCGGTATCCCCTTTTTCTGTAAATATTCCTTGGCCTGTTTCACCGAATATTCCCGGTAATGGAAGATGGAAGCGGCCAAAACGGCGTCCGCCCTTCCCTGGAGGATTCCCTCAGCCAGGTGCTCCAAATTCCCTACGCCTCCCGAGGCGATGACCGGCACCGAAACCGCCTCGGAGATGGCCCGGGTCAGCTCCAAATCATAGCCGTTTTTGGTGCCGTCCCGGTCCATGCTGGTCAAAAGGATTTCCCCCGCTCCCAAGGCAGCCCCCTGTTGGGTCCATTCCAGCGCGTCCTTACCCGTCGCGGTGCGGCCTCCATGGGTGTAAACCTCCCACCCCTTCGAGGGGTCGTTGGCGTTCCTGCGCTTGGCATCGATCGCTAAAACAATACATTGGGCCCCAAATTTTTCCGCGCCTTCTTTGAGTACCTGGGGGTTTTCAACAGCGCGGGTATTCAGGGAAACCTTGTCGGCGCCGGATTTCAAGAGGGTTCGGATGTCATCGGTGGTGCGCACTCCCCCACCCACGGTCAAGGGCATAAAGACCGCTTCCGCCGTTCGGGTGACCACGTCCAGGAGGATATTCCGTTTCTCGTACGAGGCGGTGATATCGAGGAAAACCAGCTCGTCGGCGCCCTCGGCGTCGTATTGCTTGGCGATCTCCACCGGGTCGCCCGCGTCGCGGAGGTTCTCAAATTTGACGCCCTTGACCACCCGGCCTTCTTTAACATCCAAACAAGGAATAATCCTTTTCGCCAACATCAAAAAACCTCCGGCAATTTAGCCACAGATACGTGGGGTACATATGAATTATTTCTTTTTCTTTTTGGTCCGTGGCGCAAGGGGTTCCTTGGCGATCTTGATGGCCTGCTTGAGGTCGATCTTGCCCGTGTAAAGGGCCTTGCCGATGATGACGGAAGTGATCCCGTATTTTTCCAGCCGCTTGGCGTGCTCGATGTCTTTGTAGCTGGACATGCCGCCGGAGGCGATGACCGGCACTTTAACCGCCACGGCCAGTTCCTTGGTACTTTTGAAATTGGGCCCTTCCAGCATTCCATCCCTTTGTATGTCGGTAAAGATGATCTGGCCCACGCCAAGATCCACCATTTCCTTGGCCAGGTCGATGGCGTTCACCTTGGTGACCTGCTTCCAACCCTTGATGGCCACCATTCCTTTCTTGGCGTCGATCCCCGCGATGATGGACTTTCCGTATTCCTTGACCGCGTCCCTGACGAAGTCCTTGTTCTGCACCGCCGAGGTACCCAGGATGACGAAATCCACCCCGATTGAAAGGACTTTCTCGATGGTTTTCAGGTCCCGGATGCCTCCGCCCACCTGCACCTTCAGGTCGGTGGCCTTGATGATGTCCTTCACGTAATCCAGGTTCGCTAGCTTGCCGGAAAAAGCGCCATCCAGGTCGATGACATGCAGGCGCTTGGCGCCCTTGAGTTTCCACAGTTTGGCGACGGAAACAGGCTCTTGGGAATAAACGGTTTCGTCCCTCAGGTCCCCTTGGACCAGCCGCACGCAGCGGCCCTTGCGGATATCTATAGCCGGGATTACATACATCAAAAACCTCTTTTACCCCGAAGACACGAAGTACGCAAAGAACGACTAAAAGTTTTATTTTTAACCACTTTTTGCCTTTTTCGCGTGCTTCGCGCTTTCGCGGTTAATTTATTTCGACTAAGGTTTTGAAGTTTTCGTAAATCTTGAGCCCGACCGTTTGGCTCTTTTCGGGGTGGAACTGGGTGCCGAACACGTTCTTTTCCCAAACCATGCAGGTGAAATCCACTCCATAGGAGCATTGGGCGGCGACAATGGATGGGTTTTCCGGAACCACGTAATAAGAGTGAACGAAATAAAGGAAATCGCCGTCTTTAACCCCTTTTAGCAGGGGATTCCCGTTTTTCTTGACCTGGATTTGGTTCCAACCCATATGAGGTACTTTTTGGCCCTGGGCAAACTTTACGACCCTGCCTGGAAAGACGCCCAGGCCCTTCGATAAGCCGAATTCCTCGCTTTCGGCGAAAAGCATCTGCAGCCCCACGCAAACCCCCAAGAAAGGCTTTCCCGAAGCGATATAAGACTTGATAGCCTTAGCCAGGTCTGACCGGTTCATGGCGTCCATGGAATCCTTGAAGGCCCCCACGCCGGGCAAAACCACGCCGTCGGATTTTTCCACGTCCCTCCAGTCGGACGTCACATGGGTCTTGGCCCCAACCTTTTCCAGGGCCTTGGCCACGCTGTGCAGGTTGCCCACGCCGTAATCCACGACAGTTATCATTAAAAACCCCATCTCTTACCACAAAGTAGACGAAGTACACAAAGTAAAGAATGAAAAACCTTTATGTTTTACTTCGTGGACTTAGAGACTCTAACAAAACCCTGTTTTTAAGGAATATCTCCCTCTCCCTTGAGGGGAGAGGGATGGGGTGAGGGTGGCAACTGCAGGGTTTTCCACACCTCTCACCCTACCCTCTCCCGCAAGGGGCGAGGGTCTGCGGCGGTTTTGTTAGAGTCTCTTAGTGTACTTTGTGGTGAGAGTTATTAATTGTTACAAGTTGCCTTTGGTGGAAGGGATTCCCTTCACCTTGGCGTCGTGCGCCACCGCCATCTTGAATGCCCGGGCGAAACTCTTGAAGGCCGCTTCCACAATATGATGGCTGTTGCGGCCGTGTATCTTCTCCAGGTGCAGGTTGAACTTGCCGTTGTCCGCCACCGCCCGGAAGAAATCCTCCACCAGTTCGGCGTCGAAGTGGCCGATGCGTTTCTTGACCGCCAGGTCCAGGGCGAAGTTGATGTAGTTGCGGCCACCCAGGTCCACCACGGCCCGCACCAGGGCCTCGTCCAGGGGCACGTAAAAGAAACCGAACCGGGAAATGCCGGCCTTGTCCCCCAAGGCCTTTTCCAAGGCCATCCCCAGGCAGATGCCGATGTCCTCCACCGTGTGGTGGTCATCGATATGGGTGTCGCCCTTGGCCGCGACTTTCAGGTCGAACCCGCTGTGTTTGCTGAAGGCCTCCAGCATGTGGTTGAGGAAGGGCACGGGCGACTTGACCTGGTGGGCGCCGGTCCCGTCCAAATCCAGCACAAGGTCTATCTGGGTCTCTTTTGTTTTTCGGCTGATTTTTCCGATGCGGTGTGACAAAGGAAACTTCCTTAAGTTAGGGGTTAGGAATGAGGAGTTAGGAGTTTACGGATTTCACTCCTCACTTCTAACTCCCAACTCATAACTTCCTTTAATGCTTTTAAAAACCGGTGGTTTTGGGCCGGTGTTCCCACTGTAATCCTCAAGGAATCCTTGAGCCTCGGATGGGGGAAGTATCTTACCAAAACGCGCTTTTTTTTGAGATTTTTGTAAAGTCCTTCCGATGAAGGGCTTCCACGGCGGGTGGCAAGGATGAAGTTGGACTGGCTGTCGGGGACGGTGAAGCCGAGATTGCGCAGTTCCTTGGTGAGGCTGTTGCGGTCGAGCCGGATCCTGCGGACGTTCTTTCGCATGTCCGCCAATCCGGCGGGCGAAAGGGCCGCAAGCCCTACGGCTTGGGTTATCCGGTTCACATTGTAGGAATCCTTCACTTTCATCAGTTCAGCGATGACCCAAGGATGGCCAAAAACAAAACCCAACCGGGCTCCGGCCAATGAGAAGGACTTGGATAGGGTGCGAAGAACCAGCACATTCGGACAGGCCTTGGCGATGTCCAGGCAGTGGTCCTTGGCGAAATCCACGTAGGCCTCGTCGATCAGCACGAGCCCTTTGGCTTTCCGGCAAAAAGCCTTTATGTCGGTTTGGGGAAAGCAATTTCCAACCGGCGGATTCGGGTAACCCCAAAGGGTCAGCCGGGCGGCGGGGGAAAACTTTTTAAAGTCCAGGCCCCAGTCGGGCTTTAACTTCACCTCTTTGATTTTGGCTTCACGGAGTCGGGCCAAAACCGGGTAAAGGCTGTAAGTGATGTCCGGATATTGGACGAGGTCGTCCTTCCCCACTGAGGCGTGAAAAAGGATGGAAAGGATTTCGTCCGACCCATTCCCCACCAGGATTCCCTCCACCGGCCAGCGGTAAACCTGGGACAGGCGCTTCCGGAGGGTGTCGGCGGCCGGTTCGGGATAAAGGCGCAGGCGCTGGTCAGCCTGGTCGCGGACCGCCTTGAGGACTTCAGGGGAGGGTGGATATGGATTTTCGTTGGTATTGAGTTTGACAGTGGTCGTGTCTTTGGGTTGTTCACCCGGAACATAACCCTTCATTTTTAAAACAGCCGGCCTGAACCAGTTTTCTAAGTTCATAAATCTCTTTCGTCGCGAAGGCCTTCAAAAAAACGACTTAAAAGGGCAATGTTTTACGCGTAGCGGAAAACCATCCACAATTTAAAATTCAAAATTCACGATTCAAAATTATCTTTCTTACCCATCCTAAACAACACGCTTTGGGCGTGGGCGCCCAAACCCTCTTCGTTGGCAAAATCCACCGTGGCCTTGCCCAGCGCCTTCACGCCGGGTTTCTTGATCTCCAGCAGGTTGGTGCGTTTGAGGAAGTCGAACACCGAAAGCCCCGATGAATAGCGGGCCGTGCCGCCCGTGGGCAGGACATGGTTGGTGCCCGCCGTGTAGTCGCCGAAGGCCTCGGCGCTGTGGGGGCCGATGAAGAGCGCGCCCGCGTGCTTGATGTCCGGCAGCCAGGCACGGGCGTCTTTGGCCAATATTTCGAGATGTTCGGGCGCGAAACGGTTGGCGAACTCGATGGCTTGCCTCCGGTTCTTCACCACGAGGATGGCCCCACGGCTCTTGATGGAATCGGCCGCGATTTGCTCCCGTTCCAGGAGTTCCAACTGCAATTCCACTTCCTTGGCCACTTCCTTGGCGTAAGGGGCGGAAGTGGTCGCCAAAAGGGGCATGGCCATTTCGTCGTGTTCCGCTTGGGCCAGAAGGTCCGCCGCCGCCCAGGAGGCCGGCACTGTGCCGTCGGCCAGGATCAGCACCTCGCTGGGCCCCGGAAAACCGTCGATTCCAACTTGTCCGAAAACCTTGCGCTTGGCCAAGGCCACGAAGAGGTTGCCTGGTCCCGTAATCTTGTCCACGGCCGGGACTGACTTGGTACCATAAGCCAGGGCCGCGACGGCCTGGGCTCCACCGATCTTGAGAATGGTATCGGCTCCCGCGAAATAGGCAGCGGCCAGCACAATGGGGTTCACCTTGCCATCTTTCTTGACCGGCGTGACCACCACCACTTCCTTAACCCCCGCCACCTTGGCCGGAATGACATTCATGATGACCGAAGAAGGATAGGCGGCCAGGCCGCCCGGCACATAAAGTCCAACCCGGTCCAGGGGCGTCCAGCGCTGGCCTAGGGCCACCTGCGGGCCGTTGTGGAACCACCGGGATGGTTTTTCCTTGGCATGGAAAAAGCGGACGTTGCGGATGGCCGTGCGAATGGCGAATTCCACGGGAACTTCAAGATGATTGAGTGCCTGCTGGATTTCAGCTTGGGTGACGCGGATGTTTTTGGCGTTGGCGGCGAAGCCGTCCAGTTTACGGGTATAGCTGAAGAGGGCCGTGTCGCCTTTCTCCTTCACGTCTTCCACGATGCGCTCCACGGCCTGTTCAGGTGTCAGCTCCCGCCCGAAGACCTTCTTGGTCAAGGACGCCCGGCTGCCCGCGCCCTTTAAGGCGAAGATGGGTTCACGCTTAATAAGCTTTTCGACCAAAAAGCGGTCTTTATTCTTCGAATAGTTCAAGATTCGCATCACAACCTCTTCGCCAATTTTGAATTTTTAGTTTTAAATTTTAAATATTGGTGGTTTTCGATCAAAGATCGAAAACTTCCACAATTTAAAATTCAAAATTCATAATTCAAAATTTCAGTTTATCCTTTGAATATCCGCGCCCAAAACCAAAAGCTTCTGTTCGATTTTCTCATATCCCCGGTCCAAGTGGTAAATGCGCTGCACCAGGGTTTCCCCTTCCGCCACCAGTCCCGCCAGGATCAGGGCCGCGCTGGCCCGAAGGTCCGAGGCCATGACCGGCGCGCCGGTCAATTGTTTCACGCCTTTCACCACCGCGTGGCTGCGGTCGATATTGATGTCCGCGCCCATGCGGTTCAGTTCGAAGACATGCATGAAGCGGTTCTCCCAGATGGTTTCGGTGATGACGCTGATACCCGGCACCACGGCCAAAAGCGCCATGATCTGGGCCTGCATGTCCGTGGGGAAACCGGGATAAGGAAGGATCCAGACATCCGCCGGTTTGTAGTCTCCCCCGCCCTTTACCCTTAGGCCCTCGGCGGTCCCTTCGACCGTTACTCCGATCTGCTTCAACTTGTCGGTAACCGCCGTTAAGTGGGTTGAATCGGCTTTCTTGAGCAGGACGTCGCCCCGGGTGATGGCGGCGGCCGCCATGAAGGTTCCCGCTTCCACCCGGTCGGGGATCATCGAATAATCGGTGCCCTTCAGGGTCTTTTTTCCGTCGATGACCAGGCGGGAGGTTCCCCCGCCCTCGATATGGGCTCCCATGGCCTTAAGGAAATTGACCAAATCCCCCACTTCGGGTTCGGTGGCGGCGGATTCGATGACCGTGGTTCCCTCGGCGGCCGTGGCGGCCATAAGCACGTTCACCGTAGCGCCCACGCTGGGGCCGTGCGGGCCGGCCAGGTAAATGGTGGTCCCCTTGAGTTTGGAAGCCTTGGCGTGGATGTAGCCGTGCTCGATGGTCACCTTGGCGCCCAACTGCTCCACGCCCTTCAGGTGAAGGTCAATGGGCCTTGCGCCGATGGCACAGCCCCCGGGCAGGGAAACCTTCGCTTCCCCCAGGCGGGCCAGGCAGGCGCCCAATGAGTAAATGGAGGCCCGCATGGTCTTGACCAGCTCGTAAGGCGCCTCGAACTTATTGAACCCTTTGGGGTCGATATGCAGCCGGTGGTCTTCCAGGACGGCGGAAGCGCCCAGCTTGCGCAGCACCTCACCCATGGTCTTGATGTCGTTCAAGTAGGGCACGTTATGGATGACCGAGGGAGACTCGCCCAAAAGGGCGGCGGTCATGACGGGCAGGGTGGCGTTCTTGGAGCCGCTGATCTCAACCGTGCCCCGGAGGGTCTTACCGCCCTTGACGGAAATCTTTTGCATGAAAACCCCCAAAATCAAATGGAACCACAAAGGCACTAAGGGCACAAAGTAAATCCAAAACGATTTTGAGTTAAAACTAAAAAAGCCGTCCTAAGACGGCCTTTCAATGTTTAGAAAATTTTCGACTTTCTTGGTGCCCTTGGTGCCTTTGTGGTTCAATGCCTTTGAAAATAAAAAAAGAAGCAGGTCATAAGCCGAATTCTGTTAAGTGTGATCATTTCTCTCGCGGGGTCCGTTGCCGGCCCCGTCGATGCGATCTTACCCGAAGGCCTCCCCTTCCCGTGAAGGAAAGGGATGGGACGGACCGCCCCAAAGCCTCCCTATTTGATCTTGCTCCGGATGGGGTTTGCCATGCCGCCCCACTTGCGTGGGGGCGCGGTGGGCTCTTACCCCACCTTTTCACCCTTACCCTTCGACTCGGCCTTACGGCCTCGCTCAGGGCGGGCCCCTTTAGGGAACCTGCTCTGGTCTCGCCAACGGGCGGTTTGTTTTCTGTGGCACTTTCCTTCAACCCAGTCCTCATCACCAAAGGTTAGAGGAAGGCTGGGCCGACCGGGCGTTACCCGGCATCCTGTCCTGCGGAGTTCGGACTTTCCTCACCCCCGGGCCCAAAAGGCCGGGAGCGCGATCACGGACCTGCTTCCAAGGGCATAATAGGGGTAAATCCGGCTGAAATCCAGCTTGGCAAACCCGCGGTAGTGGTTCAGTTTGAATGAACCAATCCAGCTTCACCCTCACCCCGCCCTCTCCCCTCAAGGGAGAGGTGGAAATACACACAAAACCCTCGCCCCTTGAGGGAGCCCTTCGAGGGCCTCAGGGCAGGAGGGTAGGCTTGCGGTGAGCGACTCGTGGTGAGCAAAGTCGAACCACCGAAGGGAGTCGAAACCGGTGAGGGGTGTCTAGATGTTTGTGCTGAAATGAAACTGATACACCACCCAAACCCCTTTCAGGCTTTGGATTTGGGCTTGCGCGGAAGAGGACTGGAAAACAGTTGGAGGTCGGACCGTTCGACCCAGCCCATCCGTTTCCAAAACCGCCGGCCTTCCGCGTTGTTTTTGAAAACCATGAGATGGGTGCGCAAAACACCAGACCTTTCGAGTTTTTGGAGGCAAATCGAAGTCAGCCTCCTTCCCAAACCACGGCGGCGGAAAGCCCTTGCCACGGCCAAGTGAAAGATGAACCCGCGCCTTCCATCGTGCCCCCCCAGGATGGTTCCCACCACCTTACGGCCCGATACCGCCACCAGGCTGAGACCGGGATTGCGCTTGAGGTAACGGGCCAGGTTGGCCCGACTGTCCCCCCACAGTCCGATCCCTTTGGATTTCCGCCAGAGGTCGAAGGCCTGCGGGTAGTCGCCCGCCCTCATGAGCCGGATGGAAACGGGAGGATTTTCAGGCTTTCTCAAAGTGCCCATCGATGCCCCGGTTGGCCAACTTGTCCGCGTGTTTGTTCAATTCGCGGGGCACATGTTTGTAACCCGTAATCTTCAGGTGGACCAGGTACTCCCGGGCCCTTTGGTAGAGGGGCTTGATGTTCTCGTGTTTCACCCGGTATTCCCCGGACAATTGCTTGATCATGAGCTGGCTGTCGGCCAGGATCTCCACCGGCGAGAGCTTCTTCTTCACGCAATAGTCGAGGGCCTCCAACAGCGCCTCGTATTCCGCCACGTTGTTGGTGGTGGTTCCGATATACCTCGCGATCTCATGGACGACCTGGCCATCCTTCAGGATCACCGCCCCGATGCCCGCCGGGCCCGGGTTCCCCCGCGAAGCGCCGTCGCTGTAGATCTGGTAGCTCATGGCCTTAAACCCCTAAACAAAATCCCTCTTACCACAAAGTACACAACGGACACGAAGTTTAAACCTTTACTTTTTCCCAAATGTTCTACTTCTTTAAACTTTGTGTACTTCGTGAACTTGGTGGTGAGAGTTTAAAGGTGTTGTTACAGTCTTTTATTTCAAAAAAACGATGTCGTCCACCCGCAGGTCGAAGTTGGCTTCGTGTAATTCGGGCGCGAAGGCCAGGTTGGTCACATCCTTCCAATCGCGGTCCAGGTGGGATCCCCAGTTGGGCTGGTTGAAATCGCTCAAGGGGATCTTGATGAGCCCCCAATCCTTGGGAGCGGTAAAATCCGCCTGGAACTGGGCGTAATCCTTCACGGCTTGGCGCTCCAAGCGCACGGCATAGGCTTTTCCGTCTCCCTTGGCGTAGAACATCAGGGCGCCGTAAGAGCTTAAATCCGTGACCCCGCCCTGGCTGGCCAGGGAAGTCAGGAGGGCGACCCAGGTATAGGGGTCTTCATTAGGCCCTAGGTAGCCCTTGAAACCGGCGCAATAGCCCGGGGTGGCGGGCGACCCGCCTTCCAGTCGCTGGTAGGAGGAAGGCGTGACGGTGGTGCCCATGTTGTTCTGGTCGCAGCCCAGCCACCAATTCCGGTCCTGGGTTTCGAAATCGTCGATAACCCATGTGCCAGCGGGATATTTCACTTCCTTGCCTTCCTTCTTTACCAGGGGGGCAAGGGAGGCTTGCAGTTTGTCGCGCAGTTCCTGGTTTTCGCGCCGGAGGCGCAGGATTTCATATTTCAACTGGTCCTCGGTCCAGCCCTGGAATGAGTCGTCCGTTTGGGCCCAAACCGCCAAACCGGACATGAAAAAAAACAATGGCAAGGCCGTCTTGAAAAAGCGCATAAAGCCTCCGCAAAAGGTGGGCCCATTATGGCCCAACCCCACCCCGATTTCAGCAGCGAAAGCCTTGAGGACATCCGTGGGATGGGTCTATCCTTGTTCCATGTCCAACCGACCTTGGTCCGCCCTGTTCCTGGCCTTCGGAATCGTCCTGTGGGGGGCTGCCTCGCCTTCCCACTCCCAAACCTCCCTTCCCCCCCTGACCGAAGACCAGCAATGCCTCCAGGCCCTCAACCGCATCACCTTCGGTCCCCAACCCGGCGACCTGGACAGGGTGAGGCGAATGGGCGTCCAGGCCTTTATCGAAGAGCAGTTGGCCCCGGAAAAGATCGACGATTCCGCCTGCGAAAAGGACCTGGCGCGTTTTCCCGTGCTTCGGGATTCCATCCTCGCCCTTTACCTGGAATACCCGCACCCCGCCATCCGCCTTTTCCGCCCCGACCTGAGGAACAAGGTCTACACGCCCTCGGAAGAAAGCATGGGCTATGAGCATATCAACGGGATCGCTTCCCAACTAGCCGCGGCCAAGCTGACCCGCGCGGTGGAGAGCAAGCGCCAGCTTTACGAGGTGATGGTGGATTTTTGGTACAACCATTTCAACGTGGATTTCGACAAGGACGGCGTCCAATGGCTCGTGCCTTCCTATGAGAAGGAAGCCATCCGCCCCTATGCCATGGGCAAGTTCCTGGACCTCCTGACCGCCGTGGCTAAAAGCCCCGCCATGCTCATCTACCTGGACAACAACACCAGTTTGGCCGATCCGAAGTTCAAACCGCAGCCGGCGCCCGGCGGACCTGGGGGCTCGGGCGGCATGATGATGCAAAGCCCCCCCGGGAAGGGCATGCGCCTGAACGAGAACTACGCGCGGGAGCTGATGGAGCTTCACACCCTGGGCGTGGACGGCGGCTACACGCAGAAGGACGTGATCGAGGCCGCCCGGGTCTTGACCGGATGGGGGGTCAGGGGCCTCAATACCGACACCGCGCCGGTGCCCATCGCCTTTGAATTCAAGCCTTGGCACCATGACACGAACCTGAAAACCGTCCTGGGCCACAGCTTCGGGCCGGATGACGGCGTCAAGGAGGGCGAGGAGCTCCTGGCCATGCTCAGCCTCGAGCCCGCCACGGCCCGATTCATCGCCAAAAAGCTCTGTCAGCGGTTCGTGGCCGACGACCCGCCGCCCGCCCTGGTCCGGAAGGTCGCGGAAAAATTCCTGGAAACCGGCGGGGATATCCGGGAGACCTTGAGGGCCCTTTTGGAGTCGCCCGAGTTCCTGGATCCCCGGTATTACCGGGCCAAGGTCAAGACGCCTCTCGAGTACGCGGCCAGCGCCCTGAGGGCCGTCGGCGCCCAATCCACGGACTGGGGCTGGGTGAACCAGAACCTGGAAGCCATGGGCGAACCCCTTTACCGCTGCGAGCCTCCCACGGGTTATCCCCAAGTGGCCTCCCTCTGGGTGAGTTCCTCGGCGGTCCTGGCCCGCGCCAACTTCGCCACCCGGCTCTTCGCCTACCCGGACAAGGGTTCGCAGCGCTTCAACCTGGAGCCTTTCAAGCCCAAAGGGCCGGAAAACAGCCTGGACCGGGCTTTTGGCTTTCTTTTGGAGGACCAGGTTTTCGATTCCACCCGGAAGGCACTGGCGGCCGGCGACGTTTCTTCGCTGGACCCCCAAAAAGCCGGGGCCTTGGTTTTGGCCTCGCCCGATTTCCAAAGGAGGTAGCCATGGAAAGTAAAACACCCAACCTATCCCGTAGGGATTTCCTCAAGCTCAGCGGCGCGGCCATGGCGGGCCTGGCCTATTGGTCCATGCCCCCCTGGCTCCACGCTGCGGCCAGCCTTTCGGCAAGCAAGTCCAAAACCCTGGTGGTGCTCTTCCAAAGGGGCGCGGCCGACGGGTTGAATATCCTGGTGCCCTTCAAGGACCCCCTCTACCAAAAGGCCCGGCCCACCCTGGGTTTGGCCTATGCCGGGGGAGGGGTGCTGGATCTGGATGGTTCTTTCGGGCTTCACCCTTCCCTTGCCCCGCTTTTGCCGCTTTGGAAATCCGGCCAGCTGGCCTTTGTCCATGCCGCCGGATCCCCCAACCCCACCCGGTCCCATTTCGACGCCCAAGACAACATGGAATCCGGGACTCCCTTCAACAAGGGGACTTCCGACGGATGGCTCAACCGAAGCCTCACTTGCCTGCCCTCGGCGGGCACCGACCCCCTTTGCGCCATCGCCTTTTCCGCCCGCCAGCCCCGTATCTTGCAGGGAGGGTTTCCGGTGGCGTCCATTGACAACCTGGAAAACTACGGCTTCACCCACGGCCCCATGGACCTGGACGCGCTGCAAAGGATGTACGGGGATGCTTCCGGTTCCCTGCTTTCCAAAGCTGGGCGCCAAACCTTTGATACCGTGAGCCGCGTGCGGGACATCCTGAAATCAAGCCCGGCCGCCCCCGAATCCGCGGGTTACGGCTATGGCGACTTCAACCACAGGCTTTCGGACCTGGCCCGGATCCTCAAATCCGGGGCGGGCGTCAAGGCCGCTTTCCTGGATATCGGCGGCTGGGACCACCATAACGAGGAAGGTTACCGGCTCGACTACTTGTTAAGGGAATGGTCGAAGGGGTTGGCGGCCTTTTGGAGGGACTTGGGCGACAAGGCTTCCGGCGTGGTGATGGTTTCCATGACCGAATTCGGCAGGACCCTGGCGGAAAACGGCGCCCGGGGCACGGACCACGGGAGGGGCGGAGTGATGTTCCTGATGGGCGGCCCGGTCAAGGGCGGCAAGGTTTACGGGAAATGGCCGGGCTTGGAGACGGAAAACCTGGAGGATGGCCGCGACCTGAAGGTGACCACCGACTTTAGGCAGGTGCTCTCCGAGGTGCTCGCCGGTCATTTGGGGATTCAAAGGCAGGCCTCGGTATTCCCGGATTTCAATCCGGGTCCGGCCTTGGGGTGGATTTGATAAATGAAGTCTTTATTCAGTCGCTTTTAGGATATTTTTAGCTAATTTCTTAAAATCTTCGTAACAATCTTTAACAGCACTAACATGAGCACCTATTGCACCATCAGCAGGTTTTAAAAAAAACATCGGCTTACGAGCTTCCATTGCCATTGGCATCAAGCTTCGATAATGTTTAATAGTAGAAAAACGATACGGATCATTGTCGGTGGCGGGGGCAGAATTTTCGCTTTGTTCCAAAATATAACTTCGATAGTACATTGGAACTTTTTTTATCCATCTGTCATAAGCTTTAACTGGACGATCCTGACGAATCGCATGTTGCATTACAACATAACCAATAGGCTTCATCGTACCTTTCGGTATTAATAAGTCTTTTGATATTTTCTTTTGATTTTTTACTTTTTGACGGCTTGCCCATTCTTCACGCCAATTGACTAGTGTAGGGCCCAAATTTCTCAACCCTTGAAGCGAAAACAAATCGGGAGCCAATGGGATAACAACAAATTCTGCAGAAATAAGAGCCGATCTGTTTATAGCACCAAGATTTGGCCCAACATCAACCAATACTAAATCCGCTTTATTTTCATTCGATGCTTTTAACAAAATTCTATAAAAAGCGGAAACTGCTCTAAAGGATGCTTCGTCTCCATCCATACAACGCGGCCAAGCATCTGACAATTTCGCTTCAAAATTCGACAATTCTAGGTCACCAGGTATGATCCCTAAATGTTTATTGATTCTCTCAACGTTGGGATCACCTATATCACCCGTCCCCTTTTGAATCGGATTTACCGCACCTTGAATGCTCAAATAGTGAGGGCCATCTGGCCACAATTCTTCCAACCGATTTTCTGCCAAAAACATGGATGTCAAATTTGCTTGGGGATCCAAATCTGCCGCTATCACATTCAAACCCAATTCGGTGTACATCCAAGCCAAGTGATATACCAAAGAAGTTTTTCCGACACCTCCCTTGTTGTTAAAGAATGCAATGGTTTTCATTTTTTCCCTCTCAAGATTGCTAGAACATAAGTATCTTCAAAAGAAAAATCAGCTACTGGATTTCCGTTCTTTATCAATGACTCTTGTGCTCTCTCAACCCCACGGCCAAACTTGTTAACATAACCCAGATTATTCATGGCTTCCGCAATTATCGGATTCCTGTAGGCGGTTTGTTTCGGAAAATTTTTGGGAGTGGCTTCCCCGTACAAGCCACCTGGACTTTGAATTTCTATTCTATCTTCGAACCAATAAAATCGAACAGGGGCGGTAGCCTCATAATCTCTGTGCATCATCCCGTTCATAAGTATTTCTCGTATCGCTATTTCGGGATAATCTTTTATATCTTTATCTCGTAGAGCATCTTCCCTAACAACAGACTTAGTAATTTGAATTGAAACAAAAGAATTTAAATCTTTTAGAACCGTCAACAAATCCCCAGAAAATCTTTTGTTATCCAATACGTCATCAGAAAGTTTTTTCCCATTAAAACGGACAAACTCAACATAGGCGCCAGGAAACCAGTTTAGTGGGTTTTTACCAAATAGAAGCATTCCAGCATTTGTGGGGCAAGATTTTGAGAGGTTAAAAAAACGCAAAGAAGCCAACTGTAAATCTACGGAACGATGATTTTCAGCGAGCACATCAGAAGCAACCGCAGTTTCTCGATATCCAACCACAAACAGCTCTTGAGATAAATCAGTGATTGATGAGCCAACACATGGACGAGCATCAAGTGTTTTTGCAGAATCGGTATTTTTCTCAGTTAATCTTCGCTCTTCTTGTAAGGTTGCAAAACCTCTCCTTGGACCAACGCGAATACACGTCCTGCCTTTGTACCGAACCGGAGTTAATTCCGATGGAAGCACCTCAACAATTGCAATTTCTCCAGTTCTCATTGGATGTTCAAGTTTATATACACTCATGATTGGAAATGGTTGGATATTTGCATCGGATCTTAAACTTCCAAGTTGTTCCAATAATAGTTCAGTAACTTTTAATCCAGATGCGGTTCCATCTGGATTCACACCAATAAGCAAATATCCGGGTAATCCGTGGTTCGGCAAGTCATTTGAAAATGAACATATAGCTTCACAAAATTTATCTATATCCTCAGTTGAAATGGTTTTTTCAACTCGATCTTGTTCATCGCTCTTAAGAAGTTTTTTCAATTCTTTGGGAGTTAGCAATTGGACTCCAGTGAATCAATAAAATGTTAAACATTCATTATCAAATTGTAGTAATCCGATTACAAATTATTAAGGTTATCTATTTTTTAAAAGAATTTTTTGGATAGCAAGACTATCCCTGAGGACCTGACGGAAGGTCTCGAAGGTGATTTGGGTGGCGGCGTCGGACTTGGCTTTGGGCGGGTCCGGGTGCACCTCCATGAAAAGGCCGTCCACTCCCACGGCCACCGCCGCCCGCATGAGGTCCGGCGCGTGCTCGCGGGTTCCGCCGCTGGAAGTCCCCTTGGCCGCGGGCTGCTGCACGCTGTGGGTGCCGTCGAATATAACCGGGCAGCCGGTCTTTTTCATTTCCGGGATGCCCCGGAAATCCACCACCAGGTTGTTGTAGCCGAAGGAAGTTCCCCGTTCGGTAAGCCAGATGTTCTTCTGGCCCACTTCCATCATCTTGCCGATCACATGGATCATTTCCAAGGGAGCCATGAATTGCGCCTTTTTCACGTTGACCACTTCCCCATGCCGGGCCGCCTCCCTTAAAAGGCTGGTTTGGCGGGAAAGAAAAGCGGGGATTTGGAGTACGTCAGCCACCTTGGCGGCCGCCTTCACCTCGCCGATCTCGTGGATATCCGTTAAAACGGGGATGTTGAATTTCTTTTTCACTAAAGCCAGGTCGGCCAGGCCCTTCTTGAGTCCGGGCCCCCGGAAACCCTTCATCGAAGTGCGGTTGGCCTTGTCGTAGGAGGATTTGAAGACCAGGGGCACGCCGAACTCGTCCGCGATACCCTTGATGGTCCTGGCGGTCTTTAAAAGAAAATCCGTGCCCTCGATCACGCAGGGCCCCGCGATCACGAAGAACTTGCCGTTTTTGCCTAACTGTTTTACGTCGATCATAAAACCCCTTATCACCGCGAAGACACGAAAACCGCGAAGGAAGATTTAAAAAGGAAAAATGATGTTTTTCAAAACAAAATTTTTTTGCTTTTCTTCGCGAACTTCGCGCCTTCGCGGTTCATCATTTGTTTATCTTCTTGCTTCCATATTTAACCGCCGCTTTGACGAACTCCCGGAAAAGCGGATGGGGGCTCAAGGGCCGGCTCTTGAGCTCGGGGTGGAACTGCACCCCCACGAACCAGGGGTGGCTGGGCAGTTCAATCATTTCCACCAGGTTGCCGTCGGGCGACAGCCCGCAAAGCTTCATGCCCTTGGCCTTCATCCGGTCGCGGTAGGCGTTGTTGAACTCATACCGGTGGCGGTGCCGCTCCTGGATGAGGGTCTGCTTGTAGGCGTGATAAGCTTTGGTCCCTTTTTCGACCTTGCAGGGGTAGGACCCCAGCCGCATAGTGCCGCCCAATCCTTGGATTTTCAACTGGTCTTCCATCATGGAAATGACCTCGTCCGGCGTCTTGGGATTGAATTCCCCGCTATTGGCCTGGTTGAGGCCCAACACGTCCCTGGCGAATTCGATGACCGCGCATTGCATCCCAAGGCAGATGCCGAAGAAGGGGATCTTCCTTTCGCGGACGTAACGAACCACTTCTATTTTGCCCTCGATGCCACGGTCCCCGAAACCGCCTGGGACCAACACCCCTGAAACGCCCTTCAACAGCGACGCCGCGCCCTTTTTTTCCACTTCCTCCGAATCCACCCAGCGCAGCTTGACCCACGCCTGGTTGGCCACGCCCGCGTGGATGAAGGACTCAATGATGGACTTGTAGGCGTCGTGCAGTTCCACGTACTTGCCCGCGATGGCGATCTCCACTTCCTTCTTGGGGTGGTAGATCTGGTGCACGAACTTAGCCCACTGGAGCATGTCCGACGCGGAAGATTTGAGTTTCAGCCTTTTAATAAGGAACTCATCCAAACCCTGCAAATGGAATAGCAGGGGCACCTCGTAAATGGATTTCGCGTCCAGGGCCTCGAACACCGCCTGGGTCGGCACGTTGCAAAAGAGGGAAATCTTGGATTTCACCTCGTCGTTCAAGGGCACCTCGGTACGGCAAAGGATGACGTCGGGCTGGATCCCGATGCCCCGCAATTCCGCCACCGTCTTTTGGGTGGGCTTGGTCTTCAGTTCCCCCGAGGCCCCGATATAGGGGAGGAGGGTGAGGTGGATGTTCACCACGTTCTCACTGCCGACGTCGAAGCGGAACTGGCGGATGGCTTCCATAAATGGCATGCTTTCGATGTCCCCGATGGTGCCGCCCACCTCCACCATGCAGACGTCCACCTTGTGTTCCTGGGAAATCTTGAGGATGGCTTCCTTGATCTCATTGGTGATGTGCGGCACCACCTGCACGGTCTTGCCCAGGTAATCGCCCTTGCGCTCCTTGGAAATGACCGCGTTGTAGATCTTGCCGCTGGTGACGTTGTTGGCCCGGGAGAGCTTGACGGAAAGGAACCGTTCGTAATGGCCCAGGTCCAGGTCGGTTTCGGCCCCGTCGTCCAGCACAAAGACCTCCCCGTGCTGGTAGGGGCTCATGGTGCCGGGGTCCACGTTGAGGTAGGGGTCGAACTTGGCGATGGTGACCTTAAGCCCCCTCGATTCCAAAAGCTGCCCGATGGAAGCCGAGGCGATTCCCTTTCCCAGGGATGAAACCACGCCCCCTGTCACAAAAATGTACTTGGTCATTCACTTCCTCCCATTGAGTATCGATACCCGTCGCGTCCAATAGTTGTGAGTTTCGAGTGTTGAGTTTTGAGTCAGAGACTCTAACAAAACCCTGTTTTTAAGAAATATCCCCCTCTCCCTTGAGGGGAGAGGGACGGGGTGAGGGTGGCAACTGCAGGGTTTTCCACACCCCTCACCCTACCCTCTCCCGCAAGGGGCGAGGGTCTTGGGAGGTTTTGTTAGAGTCTCTTAATGAAATTTTCGGATTCACGGATGAATCCGAAAACACCCACAACTCAAAACTTTTTTCTCCTCAGGTACTTTTCAACCTTTCTCACGTCCGCCGGGACATCCACTGCGATGGATTCGACCTTCCGAATGGCCGCGCGGATCACCACCCCGTTCTCCATGGCCCGCAATTGTTCCAGTTTTTCGGTTAATTCCAGGGGCGTGGGTTTCAAGGTCGCCATCAGTTGAAGCCAGGCGGGCCGGTAGCCGTACAGTCCCATGTGTTTATAGGCTTTAGGCATACCGCCGCCCGCGGTGAGCCTAGCCCGCCCTGATCTGCCCCGCGGTGAGCCTGCCTGCCCTGAACTTGTCGAAGGGGTCGAACCGTCGCGAGGGTAAGGAATAGGCGCCCGCGAGAAATAAAGCACGCCCCCCTTGGGGCCCAAAACCGCCTTGACCACGTTGGGGTCCAGCCATTCCCTCTTGTCCGCCAGGGGAATCACCACGGTGGACATCAAAACCCTCGGGTCCTTTTGAAGCACTTCCACGACCGCGTCCACGGCCGCCGGAGCCATGACCGGCTCGTCGCCCTGGATGTTCACGATGATATCGGCCTTTTGATTCCGTACGGCGAAGGCGATCCGGTCCGTGCCGGACTTCAGGGAAGAAGGGGTCATGACCGCCTTGGCCCCGGCCTTTTCCACCGCGTCGGCGATCCGCCGGTCGTCCGTGGCGACCCAGACTTCGCTCAATCTTTTGGCTTTTTGGGCCCGGCGGACGACCCGGACGATCATGGGCACGCCCGCAATCAACGCGAGGGGCTTTCCGGGGAATCTCTGCGCGCCATATCTCGAAGGAATAACGCCAATAACCTTTTCTTTGCCCGCCACTTGTTTCGCCCTTCGAATCCTAGATTTTAAAATTTGATTTTCCGAATCTCTGAACCACCATTTGGATCAGGTTGGTCGTCGAACGGCCCTCCACCACGGGAATGTTCAGGACCTTGCCGCCCCAGGACTGAACCAAGTCGCTTCCGATGATCTTGTCCACGGCCCAGTCGCCGCCCTTGATGAGGACGTCAGGGCGCAAAATTCGGATCAGGTGATGCGGATTGTCTTCTTCAAAAAAGGTCGCGTAATCCACGCAGGAAAGGGCCAGGAGCATTTCGGCCCGTTCCTCCAAGGGAAGGAGGGGTTTCAAGGGGCCTTTGATGCGCCGGACGGAGGCGTCGCTATTGAGGCCCACCACCAATAAATCCCCTTGTTTGCGGGCTTCCTGAAGATAAGTGACATGGCCCAGGTGGAGGAGGTCGAAGACCCCGTTGGTGAAGACTACTTTCTGACCTTGGTTTTGAAGGTTTTTGAGGACCGGCGCTAACTTGGCGGGTTCTAAAAAGTGATCCAATTCATCTCAATCTCAATGCGGCCAACCGCGAGTTGGCCCGCGTTGTGCCGAAGCTCAAGGAACTTCGGCCACTTGGGATGGGTAATTATAGGAGATGCCCTTCCACCTGGCAAGGATGACGTCAAAACGCGGGAATTATTTTAAAGGGCCCCTGTTGTAAAGGACATCCACCGTATTGCGCACATACTGCTCATCCGAAAGACCTTCCACGGCTTCCTCGGGAAACTTCGCTAAGGGCCTTAGGTGATCGGCGATGGTTTTGAACAATTCCACGCGCGGTTCGGATAAAAGATCGTTGCGCTTCAAGAGGGCCTGGAGCACTATTCTCGCCTGCACCGGCGAGATGTTTTTCCGGAGTTTGGCGCAAAGATGGGGATATTTGCGGAAGGAATTGTACTTACCAGCCATGAGTTGGCGGAAATCCGGCTCAAAAACCGGGGCGTAACGGATGACCACCGTATTCGCCACCAAATCGCCCAGTCTCTGGGCCTTGCGGCTGGACAGGGAAACGACTCCTCCCACCATGTAAAAAATCGGCAGGGAATCCACAACCCGGAAAAGATTGCGGATGACCACCTGACTGAAGTGTAGTTTAAGTCCCTGCTCATCCACGACGCGCAATCGAAAAAGCCGCTTACCCAAGGTCTGCCCGCGCCATCCCCATTCGCAGAGGATCCCGTATCCAATGGCGATGACAAAGTTGCCGAAGATCAATGCCGCAAACGCCGCGTCCGCGCTGATCAGCCGCAGGAGGGCCACAATGGTTCCCAATGCGGTAAGAATGGTGCTAATACAGGCCAAATCGATAAGCCAAGCCATGAACCGTGTGATCGGTCCGGCCAAAAGCAGGGAAAAGGTGATTCCTTCCGGCGTCTGAATCTCCAAGTGGTTGGTTTTTTCCTGGTTCATGGGAACTGGTTTTTCCCCTCCCGGCGCCCTGAAAAGCCGAGGAAACAAATTAATAACACCAATTCCACGCAGCCAAAAGCGATCTTCAAGGGATAAGGCAAGGCCGGCTCATGGTACTGGGATAAGAAAGATTCCACAAAACCGGCCCAGACCAGCATCAAAGCCGCCCCCGCGAGGAGCGTCACCAAGTCAACTAAAATGGCTTGAAGCCGGTCCCGCAGGGAAAGGGGCTTGCGCCAGCCGATCAAGGCGCCCGCCAAAACCAGGCCGGCTTGCGACGCGATGAGAATAGCGGGAATCTCAAAAGAACCATGGGGCAGCAGCCACCCCACCAGGAAAGGGGTTTCGTGGGCCAGGACATAATCCACGACCACCGCCCCCAACATCAGGCCGTTTTGGAAAAGAATAACCAGGGTTCCTATTCCCCAGGTCGCGCCCAGGGCGAAAGCCTCGATGGAAACTTGGATGTTGTGCGACATCAGGAAGGCGGAAAAGGCGCCTTTCACGCCGGCCAACCGGTCGTGGACCGCGGATTCCTCTTCCTTCACCCTCACCTGGGGGCTTTGAAGCAGTTGTGGAGGCATGAGGACGGCCTTGGCCTCCGGGTCCAAGGCCAAGGCTAAGCCCCCGAAAGCGCACCCTAAAAGGGTGATGGCCACCGTCAGCCAGAAGGCGGCGATATGCCTGCGGAAGGTTTGCGGAAAAATCTTGAAAAGCCACTCCAAGGGATGGAACCGGTGGGAATTTCCCCGGATCTCGTGGATTTCTCCGTAAGCCCTGGCCACCAGGGCTTCCAGGTAACGCTGGGTTTCGGGCTCCGAGGCCAGGGTTCCCAACCGCCCGAGGTCGGCTGAAGCCCTCTCGTAAAGGTAGTGAAACCTTTCCACCTGCTGCAAATCCAGGGCGGCGAAGGGTTCTTCTTCCAGGTATTGGAGGCGGTTCTCCAGTTCATCCCAATATTTCTTCTCGCGTTGGATAAAGCCGGGAAGGTCGATGATCATAAGATCTGCCTTTGCTTCAGGTTGAGGTATTGGGTTACCAATTCGGCGGAAAAATTCTCCTTTCCCAGCAAAGAGAAGGTGACGCCCCTGGACTTCAAAACCTTTTCCAATTCCCTCAATCGGTGCCAAAGCAAATGCCCCCCCAATCGGGAATAAAGGTCCCTATCGGGCCCCGCTTCATCGCCCCCAAAAAGCGGTTGTGCGCCTTCGGGAGCGATCATGCCCACCAGCGCCAAGTGCTGGCGCGAAATGAGGGTCGCGTTGTCCGCAAAGGACTCCGCCAATACAGGGTCATCCAGGCTGGTCAGGAAAAAAATCAGGGCCCGGCGGCGCAATTGGAGGCGGATCGTGGTGAAAAGCTCTTCGAAATCCGGGGTGACCCTCCGGGGCTTTAAGGTATAAAGCATCTCCCGGCAGGCGTTGTAATGGGCCCTCCCATTCTTGGCCCGTAGGAACCCATGCACCTTGTCGCTGAAGGTCAGCAAGCCGAAAAGGTCGCCCTGCTTTTCAGCCGCCACCCGCAGCACCAAAGAGGCGGTCAGGAACCTCTCCAGCATGGAAACCCCGGCGCCCGGGGGAAGTCCCGCCTTCCCGCCCGCCCAGCGGCCGCTCAGCCGCGAGGCATCCACCGCTACGTAAACTTCCTGTGTTCTTTCGATTTGGAACACTTTGGTGATGGGATGATTGCGCCGGGCCGTGGCCTTCCACTGGATGTCGGAATAGCAGTCGCCATGCAGGTATTCCCGCAATTTGTCGAACTCCCGGCCCTTGCCCACCTGCCTTTGGGCGTGCACGCCGAAACTTCCCCGGTTCAGGAATAGGGCGGCCAATCCCCTCCGTTCGTTGGAAAGGTTGGGATACACGCGCATTTCCACCCGGGAGGGAACCGTCTTGCGCAAGTCCCAAAAACCCAGCTTGGAGGGAGTTTCCAAATGGCTTTGATGCAAGAAATACTGTCCCCGTTCCTTGGGTTGGACCGGCCATAAAAAGCGGGATTTCACGGTATCGCGTGGAAGTTGGAGGGGGAGGTCCGGGGAGGGAGTTTCGAAGGCGCCGGGGAAAGCCCACCCCATCCGGATTTGCCTGCTCCTTTGGGAGGAATTATGGATGAATAATTCCAAAAACCCGTCCTTATCCTGGATCAAGCGTTGGATTTCGGGGCATTCGACCTTCAAACCGTCCAAGGCGCCCAAGGAAGCCGCCAGGTCGAGGAGGATCACGAGGAAGAATAACCCGATGGCCGCCATCCAAAGGGGAGCCATAGGCTTGTCCATGCCCGCCATTAAGAATAGGGGAAGACCCACTGTGGTCATCCAGATTAAGAACCGTGTGCTTGGAACCATATGGACAGACTCCCGGGAACCCCTGACCCGGACGAGCCGGAACCAAAGGGGATCCAATCCTTAAGTGGATGGGCGAAACGACGGCCATAACGCCCGGCCCCCCATTTTTAGGTAGTGCATCAGTTTCGTTTCAACAAAAATCCCAGACACCCCTCACCCTATCTATGGATAACGTCAACCCCTCATTTCATGAAGGGGTGGCCGGACAAGCCTTCC
>JASHNQ010000007.1 GCA_030041545.1 candidate division FCPU426 bacterium
ATAGGGGCTCGTTGATGACGAAGCAACCTCAGTTTAAATACATTGTTCCAGTGAATCCACCATCCAAGGCTAAAACCGCCCACGAACTGAGGTTGCTTCGCCTCAAAATTCGAGGCTCGCAATGACGACTGAACATAACCGTTATTAAACAATCAATTTCTTTTTAAACCGAGGGATTTAAGTATATAAATCCCTTTGAAAAAGGGGGGCAGGGGGGTATTAGCCGTCGTGAAACCATCCGCGAAAGGCTAACTTCCCCTTAATCCCCCTCTTTCAGAGGGGGAGGTATTTTTTAACCGCCAACTTCGCAGTGGGTTTGTTAAGTGCATAGTTCCGTAAAAATTTAAGTGTTTTTTCTTTTCTGAAGCCAATCCACATACTTTTTAATGCCTTCCTCAATCGGCAAAAATGTTTCTTGATAACCTGCTTGACGCATCTTCCCCATATCCGCTTGTGTGAAATACTGGTAACCCGCGCGGAACTTCTCCGGCGTGTCCACCCACTCGATTTTTTGCTCTAGCCCAAGGGCCTTGAAAAGCGCCTTGGAAACATCCAGGAAGGTGCGGGCGCTCCCCGTGCCGCAGTTGTAGATACCCGGGGGAGGGTTTTTTTCCAGGCAGAAGAGGCACAATTTGACGATGTCGTCCACGAAGATGAAGTCCCGTTTCTGCTCGCCGTCCTTGGTCCCTTCCTTGTGGGAGCGGAAGAGGGTCTGCTTGCCCGTTTTTAAAATTTCGTGGAAGCCGTGGAAGATCGGCGAGGCCATTCGGCCCTTGTGGTTCTCGTCCATGCCGTAAACATTGAAGAATTTCAGGCCGTACCAGCGGGGCGGCGCGGCTTTTTGCCCCAGGGCCCAAAGGTCGAACTCGTGCTTGCTCCTGCCGTAAACGTTCAGGGGTTTGTACTTGGGGATGTCCTTATGGTCGTCCGAATAGCCCTCCTCGCCCTTGCCGTAAGTGGCGCCGCTGGAGGCGTAAATGAGGGGAATCTTCTTTTCGGCGCACCACCGCCAGACGGCCTTGGTGTAGTCGGTGTTCATTTTCCACATATAGGCCTGGTCGTGGTTGCCCGTGTCGGTGCAGGCGCCCAGGTGGAGGACCGCCGTGACGGCTTGAAGACGGGGAAGTTCCGCCAATAATTTCTCGCGGTCGATGAAAGGAATCGAGTCCAGCCCCTTCACGCAGGAACGGGTATCGCGGTAATCGGGCTTGTCGGAAAGAAGGAAGTTTTTTTGCCCTTTCTCCAGGAGGGTATGGGCCAGGCGGGCGCCGATAAAGCCGTAGGCGCCGGTTAAAAGCAAAGTCATTCAGATTCCTTTATTTTGAGGATTTGGTATCGAACTCCACGTCGCTTTTCCCGATAGTGCCGACGCTGACATTGTCCGATTTGGATTTCCCACCCTTGGACTTTTTCCCTTTGCGCGAGCCCTTATGCCCTTTTTTCCCCTTTTTACCGCTTTCCGCGGTGTGCTTGGACCGGGCCCAGGCCGTGGAGGATGAAAAAACGGGGAAAAAAGCCATGCCAGCCACCAGGAAAGCCAAAATCCATTTTTTCATCCGGGACCTCCTTGGAACGGAAAGGGCATATTATTGCACAGAGGAAGAACATTATGAATTTTGAATGAAGGTTATTTTTCAGCCGGTATTCGGCTGAAAATTTCCACCATTCATAATTCAAAATTGGGGTTGGGAATGGGGCGAACGGTCCAGGGCAAAGGGGGACAAATCCAGGGCGGGCCTTTCGCCTAGAACCAACTGGGACATGAGAAGACCCGTGATGGCCGAAAGCAGGATGCCGTGCGTGAAATGCCCCGTGGCCCAAAACAGGCCCTCCCTTCCCGGCACCCGGCCTAAGTAGGGCCAGCCGTCCATTGAGCCGGGCCGCAAGCCGGCCCAGGTATCCTCGATGAGCTGTTGGGAAAGGCCCGGCAGCACCTTGGCCGCGCCGGATTTCAGCTTTTCCATGCCTTGGGACGTGGTGGCCTTCTCAAAACCCGCGTCTTCCAAGGTGCTTCCAACGTAGATATGGCCGTCCACGCGCGGCACCAGGTAGGTAAAGGCTTTTTGGAGGCCGGTGAAAAGGATGTGGCGAAGGGTTCCTGGCGCCGCCCGGTACATGACCACCTGTCCCCGGAAGGGTTTAGCCGCCAGACGCAGGCCCAGCTTTTCCGCCAAAGAGCCGGACCAGGCCCCGGCCGCCACCACCACCGCGTCCCCTTCCCGAAGGCCCCGGGGGGTCCGCACCCCCGTCACTTGGCGTCCCTTGAGGACGAAATCCTCCACAGGTTCCAACTCCCCCAGCTCCGCTTGACCTTTTTGAAGCACTTGGAGTAGGGCCCGGGTCAGGCGGGGCGGGCGCACCTGCCGGGTTTCCTTGAGATAAAAGGCCGACCGGATGCGGGACGAAAGTCCCGGCTCCTTTTGGACGGTTTGGGAAGGGGTCAGCCATTCCCCGGAGTGACCGAAGGTCTTTAGGTTACCTTCCATGCGGCGGATGGCGGTTTCCTCCTCCTCGGTGAAGGCCAGGTCCAGGCTTCCCGAACCCAGCAGTTGGGGGTCCACGCCGCTTTCCTTCTTGAGCCGCGCGGTCCATTCGGGAAATAATTCGTAGGATTTCTTGCAGAGGCTGAAAAAGGCGCCGCCCACTCCCGAGGCGCCGCGAAGGTCCAGGTAACCGGCGCCGGCCCAGGAGGCTTCGCGCGCGAAGGGGCCTTGGTCCAGCACCACGGGCGTTAAGCCCCGGCGCAGGCAGTGCTCGGCGATGGAAAGTCCGATCACGCCCCCCCCCACGATGATGACGCGATGAGCCAAGGGTATTCCTTGAACAACCGTATTGAAGAAAGCAGTCATTATAACCACCATCCCTTAGGGAAGCCCTCCCCAAGGGACGACAAAATAAAAAAGCCTTCCCCCGGGCGGAGGAAGGCTTGGAACGGCTAACGAAGGAGATGGCTTAAGGGTTCGTCCCGGTACCGGCATTGGCAGGGGTGATCGATCCGGCTACGGGGGTCGTAGCGGTGGCGGGAGCGGCGGAAGCGTCCGAGGCGGCAGGCGCCGTGGAGGCGTCGGTGGAAGCGGCCGGTGCGGCGGAACCCGCTGGAGGCTGCAGGAAGGCGTAGGGCCTCACCAGCAGGGCCTCCCATTTTTTGCCCGTGCGGTTCACCATGACGGCGAACAGGTGCAGCTTCATGGGGTCGGCGTCGGTGCCATCGGGCTTTTTCATGCCCGTCACCGTGGAGGTGCAGTCCACCAGGGCGATGTTGGGCATGGGATAGAATCGGATGTTGAAATCATCGAAGGCCTGCTGGGTTCCCTTGAGGGGGCCGGACAGGTCGGCTTCGGCCACTTTTTCCACTCCCCTCCGGCCTTTGCCTTCCATGCCCATAGGGTTGATGACGGAGGAATCGGGTGTGAAGTGGGAGGCCACGGCCTTGGCGTCGCCCGCGGCCCAGGCCTCGGAGACTTCCTCAAAGGCCTTTTTGATGCCGTCCTCGTCGCCCTTGGGGGCCTTGGCCTTCGGAGAGGCCGGCGCCGCGGCAGCGGATTGGTCCGCCGGCGCCGCGGCTTGGTCTGCGGCATTCGCCGGCGCGGCCGTCTGGTCTTGGGCCATTAAGGGCGTGGCGAACAAAAACACCATTCCAACAACAGAGGAAAGTTTCTTCATAAAATTTTCTCCCTTTCGTGATTTCCGGAGCCGTTTATGGAGCGAAGTTCCAAAACCCAAGGGCGCCGGAGAAAGACATTATGCCGGTCTTCCTTCGAGTTTTAAGGAAGCTGGAACGGCACCGATTTAATCCAAAATTCTCTTATGAGAATCGGCACATTATCCATTCCCCCTCCCGCGGGGTCAACGCCGCTAATCCAACCAACGGGCTTGCTCCTTTTGGCGGGACGTTGTAGTGTTTTCATTCCAGTTCATGGATTACCTTGGAGGAATCCCATGCGTAAATCTTTAACCCTGCTTTTTCTTTTCCTGTTTTTCCCTTCGGTTCCACCGGCCCCAGGGGCTTCCTCCGATTTCTTTACGGTTTTTTGGAAGGACGGCAAGGCTTGGTTCCGTTCCCCCTTCCACCGCCCCTTCCTCTCCATGGGCGTCAACGCCATCGGCGACCAGTCCTACCGCGCGCCCAACGACGATTACTACAACCCGGTGAAGAACCAGTACGACGGAAACAAGAAAGCCTGGATGAAGGGCGTCTTCATCCGCCTCAAGAAGTGGCATTTCAACACTATCGGCAGTTGGTCGGACGGGGACCTGACGACCCAAAAATACCCCTACACGCCCATGCTGTATATCGCCCGGGGGAGCCAATGGGATGACGTGCTTCTTTCAGTCTTCACGGACGATTTTGAGGCGCGCGTGAGGGAAAACGCCCGCCAGGCGGCGAAAACCAAGGACGATCCCTACCTGGTCGGCTACTTCCTGGACAACGAACTGCCCTGGTGGGGGGACCACGGGTGGAACGCGCCGGGCCAGAAAACCCTGCTGGAAAAATACGCCCTGATCGGCGTGGACAATCCGAACAAGGCCGCCCTGGAGAAATTCTTCGAGGACCGGTACAACAACGACATCGACGACTTCAATAAGGCCTGGGGCCAAAACCTGAAATCCTTCGAGGAGATGGAGGGACCCGTGACCCTGGCGGTGCGCACCCGCAAGCAGAAAGCCGAGGCGGAGGCCTGGGCGGGCGTGGTGGCGGAGCGTTATTTCGCCGTGACTACCCAGGCCCTCCGCGCCGTGGACCCCAACCATCTCATCCTGGGCGCGCGCTTCGCGGGGGAGACCCCCTGGGACGTGGTGTCGGCCTGCGGCCGCTATTGCGACGTGGTGTCGGTGAACCATTACGCGAAATCCGGCGACATCGACCAGAGTTTCCTCGACAACGTCTACGCCAAGACCCAGAAACCCGTGCTCATCACTGAATATTCCTTCAGCGCCATGGAAAACCAGAGCGGCGATCCCAACACCCACGGAGCCGACGTCGCGGTTCCCACCCAAAAGGACCGCGTGGAGCATTTTAACCGCTACACCCACGAGGCCCTAAGCCTGCCCTATATTGTGGGGCTGCACTGGTTCGAGTGGGCGGACGAGTCCCCCCAGGGGCGGTTTGACGGAGAGGACTGCGACTACGGCTTGGTGGACATCCACGACCACGAGTACAGGCTTCTCGCCCAAGCCCAGGCTAAGATGAACCTCATCGCGGCTTCCCTGCACGAAAAATCGCAGGTTCCCCTGCCCCAAAGTTTCAAGGAACAGGGGGGGCCGGACTACCGCCGGGCCGAGCCCGGAGCGGTGGTGCCGCCCCAAAGGGCCTACCTACGGGTCGACAAGACCGCCCATGTGGACACCTGGGGCGACGGCGCGGAGGGGGGCAAGGCCGTGGCCGACACCACCACGGGCGCCATCGTATTGGACTTCCAAACGGGCACGGGCTGGGGCTGTGGGGCCTCGGTACCCTCCAACGTCCCGCCCCTGGTGGCGCCGGGCGTGGTGGATTTGCGCGGTTACAACTATTTCGACTTCAAGGCCTACGTGCCCAAGGATG
Source organism: candidate division FCPU426 bacterium (assembly GCA_030041545.1). GTDB lineage: Bacteria > Oederibacteriota > Muellerivitia > Muellerivitales > Muellerivitaceae > JAJPJW01. Next base: position 5,546 of record JASHNQ010000007.1, read on the forward strand.
TCACCTTCACGGTTTATATGGACGATTCAGGGGCCGCCGAGCCGGGCATGGCCCGATACGACGGCGTCAACGGTGCGGACGGCGAATCCTACGCTTTCCCCCCTTTTGAGGGCACGGGAAAGTGGGAAGACTACCGCGTGGACCTGTCGGAACTGGAGCGCCGCAAGGAATGGGGCAACCAGCATGGGAACAATATCCTGGACCTGCAGGCCCTGGCCGGCGTGGAGTTTTATATCCCCGGCAACCAGGGCGCGGGGCGCATGTTGGTGAAGGACCTGGAGTTTAGGGTACGTTGACAAGCTCCCGAACTTGATATCATAATGATATCAAGTGATTGAATTCGGGGAGGCCCCTATGGCTCAATTTCTAGTTCGGGATTTAGACAAGAAATTAATGAATCGGCTTAAGAAACGCGCCGAGGCGGATGGAAAATCCCTCCAGGCGGAGGTCAAAGCCATTTTAGAGGAAGCCGCAAAAGTGTATCCGGAAGATTTCTTGGAATGGGCCCGTAGTTTCCGGGGCAAATTGAGTCCCCAGACCTCGGATAGCGCGGAATTAATACGGGAAGACCGCGACCGTTGAGCACCTTGGTGATGGATGCAAGCGTCGCCATGAAGGTTTTCATGAGGGAACCCCTGGCGGAGGCAGCTGAGGCCGCTTTTTTGCCGCCCCATCACCTTCATGCGCCGGATTTTTTCATTTTGGAAATCCATAACGCCCTTCTCAAAAAGGAGCGCCGCAAGGAAATGACAGCTTCACAGGCGGAGGAAGCCCGGTCATCCCTTCAAGGTTTACCCGTCCAATATCATCCTTTCGATTTCCTGCTTAAAGCGGCCTATCTTGCCGCCCGTGAGGCGGGATGCAGCCTGTATGACGGCCTTTATCTCGAACTGGCCCTGCGCTTGGATTGCCAAGTGGTGACCGCCGACCGGCGGCTTTACAACAACCTATCCAACAGCCCGTTTTCCAAGCACATCCTTTGGGTGGAAGATTTATCTGCGTGATGGTCATGACGCTGTTGAAGCGGAAGGGAAATGTCCTTTGGGTGGAAGGGCTGGATGTCTGGGAGGGAACGCCGGTGCTGGATGTCAAACCCTATACCAAGCGGGAAATCCAAGGCTACCGCCTTCCCGCCTGGGTGAAGAGACTGGACGCTCTGGAAACCGATTCCCTCCGTAAATACGGAACTTGAAACGCAAATGGAACCACAAAGGGCACCAAGAAAGACTGAGATTTTTGAGACTCAAAATTCCTCTCCCTTTTTTGTTGTAGTGCCCTTTGTGCCTTGGTGGTTCAAAAAGTCTGGTTATTCGGGGATGAAGGTCTCCTCCACCCTCCACACGACCTTGACGGCCTTCTTGCGCGGCTTCAAGCGCAGTTCCACGGTAAGGTCGTCGTCGAAGAAATCCTTGATCAAGACTGGCCGGGGGCTTTGCAGCAGGTAAGCGCGGGGCTGGGCCATGATCTGTTCGGGGAAATCCAACTCCACTTTCACGGCTTTTTGGACGACCATGGGGACGTGGGTGACGCCTTCCCCGCGAAGGGCCGCCACCCGGTGGAAGCCATTGGCCAGGACCACCCGGTTTCCGGCCATATAGGCGTTCAAGGGGGCGGCGCCGAAGCCGACAAAGAGGGTCATGGTCTCGACCGGCTGGCCCGAGGGGGAAACCGCTAGGTCAGCCTCGGATAACGGCTTGGATACCCCGCCCAGGAAGCGGAGGTCGGGGCTGCGGCTGCAGAAGGTCACCTGGTTGGGACCGGATTGGAGCGTCTTGACTTCCGCCGTTTCGGTGGCGGGCGCGAGGCAAAACTCCAGCAGGTCCTCGACCTTTTTGCCGGGAATCCGCTTGCGCAGATCGTCCACGTAGTCCAGGTGGACCTCCCGCTGGGGCGCGATCAGCTTGTCGATTTCCACGACCTTGAAAACCGCGGGCACCGCCGAAAAGGTCTCGCGGAATAAATGGCCTTGCCGCAGTTCCTCCAGTCGGGGAAGGACCGAGGCCGGGGGGTCGGCGAGGGAAATGCCGTCGGCTAGCCCGGCTTCGGATTGGGAGAGGTCGGCCATTTTCTCGGAGGCGATGCGCCAGGCGCGGGTGATGGCCGTCAGGTTGGCGGCATCCTCGGGGACGCAGATTTGGCGGACCATGGCCTTGAGCGCATTGAGGGACATGGTGCTCATCAAGAACCGGTAACGCAAAAAATCCTGGCTGGGCGCTGTCAAGGGACGCTCCTTAAGTTTTTCCTGTATCATTCTAGCAGGCCACTGAAAAACGAAAATAATCACTTTTGATGCAGCTTGCTATACCCAAATTCCTGTGGAATTTGGGTATCTTGAAACGTTCGAGCCGGGAAATTTACCTTTGGAATAATCCCCTAGAAACCGGGTGTCGGAGAAAGGGCCGGAACCGGGGAAAAGGATGGTGTTGGAAAAAAATATCCTTCGGCATGCCCCAAGAAACCTGGAAGTTGGTATTCTTTAAGAGGCTTGGGAGGCTCCCTCCCGAGCCTTTTTTGCCGGATACAATTTCCAGGATATTCAATGACCATCCAACAGATCTCAAGTCGGCTTCTCCCCGTGTTCCTAACGTTCTTTTGGGGTACCTGCCTTCCCGCCTCCGCCCAGACCGACGTCATCACCGACGCGGGGGATGAAAGCACCGGCTCCCTGGGATGGGCCGTCACCACGCTCAACAACACGGGGGCCGGGGCCATCAGCATCGAAAACGTGGGCCCTATCACTCTCACCCAGCCCCTGCCCTCGGTTTCCCAAAACGTGACCTTCCAGGGCACGGGCGCGCAGGTCATCGGACAGGAAGACAGCCAGGCGCAATTCCTCTTTGAGCAGGGCTTCACGCTGGACGTCTCCGCCTCCCTCACTTTCACCAACAACGGAGCCCTCTCCTCCGGGCTGGATGCGGCCCTGACCGCTGCCTCTTTCAACCTTTCGTCCGATTCGGCCTTCTCCCTAACGGGCGGGGTATCCACGTCGGGTGGGGGCGGGGCTTACGTCACTCTGGGTACGGCCTCGGCCGCGTCTGGGGCCACTTTTACCATCCAAGGCGGCGCGGGCAGCGGCAACGGAAGCGACGGCGGGGCCGCCGCGGTCTCAGCCGCATCCATTTCCCTTTCCGGGGCCGCGGGGACCATCGCCGGCGGAGAAGGGGGAAGCAGCTCCTCACAAAACGGCAACGGCGGATCGGCCACGCTTTCGGTCGGCTCCCTTAGCCTGGACACGGCGGCCCAATTGGCCCTTACGGGCGGTAACGCGGGGACCGGGACGGGTGCGCTGGGCAATGGCGGCGGCGCGGTTTTGACCGCCAATTCGGTTTCCCTGACGGGTACCGACACCCAGCTGACCCTCACGGGCGGCACGGGTGGAAGCACCAGTCCTCCCGGCCTGCCCGGCCCGGCGGACGCGGGGAACGGGGGTGGTATCCTGTTGACGACGTCCTCGGTCACCGTGGATTCGCAGGCCCTCTTGAGCGTCACCGGCGGGGCGGGCGGCGGCGTTTATACCGGAAGCCCCGGACAGGGGGGCACGGGCGGCAGCGTGACGGTTTACTTGGGCGCCCTTGCCCTGACCAACGGCGGTTCCCTGGGCGTGACGGCCGGTGAGGGAGGACAGGGAATCAATGGGCAAACTGGCGGCAGCGCCCTGGTCACGGTGGGATCGGCCTTTGAGGGGACGGGTACCAACTTCACCGTCGACGGCGGCACGAGTGGTGGGAACAATTCCGGGGGAAGCCTGAACTTCATCGCTACCTCCCAAACCCTGGATTCGGGCGCCACCTTCATCGCTGCGGGCGGCGCGGGCGGGTCGGGAGCCGTCACCGGGGGCAATGGCGGCGCAGTGCAAGTGACATCGGACGCTTTGACGCTCGCCTCAGGGTCCCTTTGGGAGGCCGTGGGCGGCGCGGGGGGCACGGGAACTTCCGTCAACGGTTCCGGCAGCGGCGTGAACGTGGATATTTATAACCTGCAAGGGTCAGGGACCGTCAGCCTGGGCGGTTCGGGTCCCTTGACCCTGGACCTGTCAGGAGGGGATTTTTCGGGCACAGTCGAGGGCGTGGAAGGCCTCGAAGTCTCCGGCAACGTGACATTGACGGGTACCAACACCTACAGCGGCGGCACCACGCTTTTGAGCGGGGCGCTGATGGTCAACAGCGACTCGAACCTGGGGACAGGCAACCTTACTTTTGACGGCGGGATCCTGCAGGTGGGCAATTATACGACATCGAAGGACATCAGCCTCATGGCCAACGGCGGAATCGTTAGTGAGATGACGCCCGGCGATCAAATTACGTTCAACGGGGTCCTTTCGGGGCCGGGCGGCCTGCAATTGACGGGCGATGGATCGTACATCTTTAATGCGGTCAACACTTATTTAGGTCCGACGACGGTTTCCTCCGGGATTCTCAATCTCGCAACCGGGGCCCAAATCGCCGGGCCCGTCACCTTGTCCGATCTCGCTTCCCTGAATGGGACTGGATCCATCCTGGGCGCCGTCACCAATAACGGAACAGTGCAGGGTGGGACGACCTCTTCGATCGGAACCCTGACCGTTGGAAGCTACACCCAAACCGCCACCGGGCTCCTGCAAACCAACTTATCCCCCACCCAGGCCAGCCTCCTGAGCGTGAGCGGCGCGGCGACCCTCGGCGGCAGTTTAAGCGTCAGCCAGATCGCGGGTGCCTATAACGGCATCAGCTACCGCTATACGCTCTTATCGGCGGGGTCGATTACCGGAACTTTCGCGACGGAAAATGATTACCTGATTCCCACCTGGGACTCCTCCTTGGTTTACGGCTCCAACGCTGTCACCTTCGCCCTTTTCCGCACCAACGTGGATTTCACCCCTACGGCCGTGGGCGCCAATGAGACCGCCGTGGCTGAAACCCTGAACGCGGCGGTTTCCATGGGCAACGGCAGCCTGGCCAATAAGCTCAACGAGCTTTACCTGGCTCCCTCGAGCCAAACCCTGGCCCTGGGGCAAATGACGGGCGACATCTACACGGCCCTGCCCGATATCCTCATCGACAACCAGCAGTTCGAGGACAGCCTGCTTTTCGACCGGCTGACGGGTTCGACAAGCTCACCGCAGGGCGGCGGGGTGGGCACGGCCATAGGCGGCGCCCAGGCGAGCTTGGCGCACGACTTGATCTCGGCGGAAGTTTCGGGCCCGGCGGGCAACGCCGCGGGGCTGGCCAGCCCCAACGTCCGGGGCCTTTGGGTGGAAAACACCGACAGCGCGGGTTCGGTCAACAGCGACGGCAACGTGGAGGGCTTTAACAAGTCCAACTACGGGTTCCTGGCGGGCTATGACGCGGAGCTGTTACCGGACCTGACCGGCGGGCTCATGGGCGGCTATGTGCATACCGACGTCACGGGAACCTACACGGGCGCCACGGCCGGGGTGGACAGCGTCCAGTTCGGGGCTTATGGGAGCCGGCGTTTCGACTGTTTCGAGGTCGGGGGACTGCTGGGCTTCAGCCTGAACCAATTCACGGCCAACCGCAGCGTTTCCATCGGGAGCGACGTGACCAATCTTTCGGCGGCCTTCAGCGGAAGCCAGGTTCAGGCCGCCCTGCAGGCGGCCTACGCCCTGGACGTCAAGGGCTTCACGGTGAAGCCCCTGGCGGGAGTGCAGTATTCCCAGTTCAACGAGGGCCGCTTCACGGAGAGCGGATCGGACAGCCTGGCCCTGGCGATACCGGCCCAATTCTTCGAATCTCTCAGGCCCTACCTGGGGGTGGAGGGAACCCAGTACCTCAAACTGGACCAAGATTTGGGGCTGATTCCCTGCGTGGACCTTTCGGCCAGCCAGGAGCTGATGGACGTGGCGTCCAGCTTCCAAACCACCTTAAACGGCGATCCGGCCAACCCTTTCACGGTGACGGGCATCACGCCCTCGGCCACCACGGTGGGCGTGGAGGTGGGGGCCCAGCTGGTCTTCGGGACGCAGTTCAACCTTTTCGCCAATTACCAGGGCCACTTGAGCGGCACCGAGGACCTCAACACCTTTGACGGCGGGTTGGACATCGCGTTCTGACCCGCCAAGCGCCGCTTTCGGGCCCCCATTCTCCGTTTGGACCCACTCATTGCCGCCCCCTTCCGGCTAGGCGTCCCGTCTGAACTTAAAATCCCACCGGTCCGCCGGCTTGGGGAAGAACAAAACCCAAGGAGTTCCCATGACTTGCACCGAAAAAGTCGTTGTGAAGCAGCCCCACGGCCTGCACTTGCGGGCCGCCGTGAAATTGGTGCTGGTCAGCCGCCGATTCAAAAGCCACGTGACGCTGAGGAAGGGGCCGGCACAGGCCAACGCCCAAAGCATCCTGGGCATCTTGAACCTGGAGGCGGGCCAAGGAACGGAGCTGGAGGTTATTTCCGAAGGGGAGGACGCGGGGGAGGCCATCAGGGAAATCCGCGGGCTTTTCGACCGCCCTTGGAGCTGGTCTTAAATCAATCTGGCAGGGTCAAGCCGGAATGAGAGCGTCGTAAGAACGGATCTTGGCGATGACTTCCTCGATCAAGTAGTCCGGCGTGGAAGCGCCGGCGGTGATGCCCACCTTATTCTTGCCCTCGAACCACTTGGATTCCAACTCCCCTGCCGTCTCGATGTGGTAGGTGTCGTTGGGCAGGTTCATCTTGCAGGTGTCGGCCAGCTTGTGGGTGTTGGAGGAGTTGCGGCCGCCGATGACGATCATGATATCCATGGTCTTGGAAAGGGCGGCGGCGGCGCTCTGGCGGTCCTTGGTGGGTTTGCAGATGGTGTTGACCGGCACCACCTCGGCGCAGCGGGCCTTCATCATCCCCACGAAGCGGTCGAACTTCTCCATCAACAGCGTGCTTTGGCACACCACGCCGATCTTGGAACCCTCCGGGATGTTTTGGATATCCTCCTCGTGGTACACGATGACGGGGTCTTTCATGCGGCTGGCGATGCCCTTGACCTCCACGTGCTGAGGGTCGCCGATGATGACGATGCGCAGGCCCAGGGCCTCCAGTTTTTGCCCCTCGTTGTAGATCTTGGTGACCAGCGGGCAGGTGGTGTCGATGATCTCCAGGTTCCGCTCCTTCATCCGCCCGATCACGTTGATGTCCAGGCCGTGGGCCGTGATGACCACCCGGTTGTCCTCCACGTCCTCCAGCGAATGCACGATCTTCTTATTGAGGGAGGCCAGGCGGGCCACCTCCTGGGGGTTGTGGATGAGAGAGCCGAAGATGAAGGCGCGGTCCATGGTCTCGGCCTTCTGGATGGCTTTCTTCACGCCGAAGCAGAACCCGGCGGCGTTGGCGATTTGGATTTCCCTAGGCATCTTCCATCCTTCGGATGAATTAGGGGTTTTTAACTTCGAACTCCTAACTGCTGCGCAGTGGATTATATATAATGGCCGTCACGGAAAGAATCCCCCCGAATCCGACAAGGACTCCAACATGCCCGTTTCCTTGTATTTAGGCCCCTACCAGCCCTTTCTCGAGGACGAGTTAGCAAATGCCGTCCAAACTCTCCGCCAGTCCGATTCCTTGTCGCCTTTAGCAGTTTTGGTCCCCAACCGCGCCCTAGTGCGCCATTTGAGGGAGACCCTGGCCCGGAAAAATGGCTCGGTGATCAACGTCCGGGTGCTGACCCTTCACCAATACCTCGTGGAGTTCACGGAAGAGGAATGGATTAAAAAGGGATTCCGGTTGTTGCCGGAATCCCTGGTGCCTTGGGTATTGCGGGAAAACGCCCGGCGGGCAAACTCCAAGGGTGGCCCCTTTAATGCCGTTGAAAAGACGCCCGGATTCCATAAAACCCTCCAGGCCACCCTGTCCGAACTGCGCCAGGGAGGGTTCACCCCGGTGGAACTTTCGGAATCGGCGAAGGCCCTAGGGAGGGATAAAAGCCGCAAGCGGCTTTCACTGAAATTGGTCGAATTCGCCGGCCTCATGGCCGAGAACCGGAAATGGAAAGAGAAGAACCATTGGAAAGACCGGGAAGACCTTTACGAGGACGCGCTATCCCTTACCCCGCCCGCCACGCATCTTTGGACTTACGGTTTTTATGACGCTTCGACCCTCCAGCAGAAGGTCCTCCAGCATCTTTGCGGGGCGAAGGAATCCAGCTGGTTTATCCCCTATGAGGAACATCCCGCATTTGAATACGCTAAGCCCTTCGTGGAGTGGGCGAAAAAGCTTGGAAAAATGGAAAAGGTGGATAGGTGGAAAAGTGAGAAGGGAACAGCGTTAGGAAGACTACAAAATCATTTATTTGAAACTGAGGTTGCTTCGTCGCAAGCATCGGCCGATTCGGCCGAGGCTCCTCGCAATGACAGCAATTTAAGATTTGCCGAATCGGACGTGAAAATAATTCTTTGCCCCGGCGAACCCCGGGAAGTGCGGGAAGTAGTGCGGGTTGTCACTGAAGAGGCCGAAAGGCAAAAGACCCAATTCCCCCAATGCGGCCTCTTGCTGCGACAATTGGAAAGCTACCGTCGCATGATCGCGCCCGCCTTCCAGGGTCAAGGGGTGCCCCTGGCCAAGAACCCCCCGGTCTTCCTGATGGAAACGCCCGAGGCCAAGGCCTTCCTGCTTTTACTCGAATGTTTCCAAGGGGACTTCCCCCGGGAAACCCTGATGGACTTCCTGGCCAGCCCCAACCTTTCCCCCGAGGGTTTCGGGGTGGACGAGGGGGATTGGAACCCCCACCTTTGGGACCAGGCCTCCAAGGAAGCCGCGGTGGTGGAGGGCAAGGAAGCCTGGCTGGACCGGCTCCAGGCCTATCAGCATCTGCGCTCGGACCTGCGCCCCAAGGAAGAGGAGGCCATCACCGACGAGGAATCGCGGTCTTTATCGGCTTTCCGCGCCCAGGTCCTGCAAAAACTTTTCGACCATGCCCGGCGGTTCGAAAAGGAAAAACATTGGGCAGCCAAGGCCCAGGTCCTCTTCGACCTGGCCGGGAAGGTCTTTATCCCCTCCAAGGCCAAGAAAGAATTGGAAACTCTGCGCCGAGGGATAGGCATCCTTTCCAAGGACCTTTCGCAAGTGGAAGGCGACGACCTGAACTCCCTTTTTTCGGACCTGATGGAAGAGGCGAAGATCCCCTGGGACGTCCCCGAACCGGGCGGTGTGGAGGTGTCGGACCTCATGCAGGCGCGCGGCGTTCCCTTTGACGTGGTGGTCCTGCCCGGGCTGGTGGAGCAGGGTTTCCCCCGGGCGCCCCGGCCCGACCCGCTGCTCCTGGATGAGGAGAGGCGAATCCTCAACGGGCGCTATCCGGGTCAGGCCAAGGTGCCGGAGAAAGCTGAGGGACGCCTGGAGGAAAAACTGCTTTTCCTTTTGGCGGCACGAAGCGCCCAAAAATGCCTCATCCTGACCGCGTCCCACCTGCACCCCGGCACCGGGGCGCCCCGCATCCCCTCCAGCTACCTTCACGAAGCCTTAAGGGCGGTCACGGGCGAGCGACAAACAACATGGGACGGGGGCTCTCCCTATGTCCGGAAGGTCACGGTATCCGATTGGGTGCGCGACCAGGGCGAGGCGCGGGTGGACGACCTGGAAGAGGTCTTAAGCCGGTTCCAGGAAGCCCGCAAGGGTAACCCCCTGCCCGCCCAGGCCTATGCGGCGCGGAAACCCTTCTTTGACGAGGCCCGGAAGCTCCTGAAGGAACGCCAGGGAAGCCGCAAGTTCACCTCCTACGACGGCATCTTTGAGAACGGGGAAGCCATCGAGAAATTGAGGCAAGGCTATTCCTTGAAGGACAAGACCCTTTCCGCCTCCCGCTTAGAAACCTACGCCGCCTGCCCCCTGCGCTACTTCTACCGCTATGTGCTAGGCCTGAAGGTACACCCCGAACCCGAGCGGGTCTTCCAGTTGGACCCGGCGGAAAAGGGCAACCTGATGCACTCAATCCTGGAAGAGACCCTGTCGAAGGGGTCGGCGGAAGGCTGGCTCAAGGCCCGGGATGGACAAAGGGCCGGGAAAGCCCTGGAAGAAGAGACCCAAAAGGCCTTTGAAAAGCTGGAGAAGGAAGGGGTGCCCGGCACGCCCGCCCTTTGGCAATGGAGCCAGTTCATCGTCCGCAAGGATCTTCAACGGGAACTGAAGAAGGTGCTGGAGGAGCGGGATTGGACTCCGGTGGATTTTGAGAAGGCTTTTGGCCGTGAAGACCAGCCCGAGGTTTCCTTCCAAACCCCGGCGGGCATCTTCCGCTTGGAAGGCTTCATGGACCGGGTAGACCTTTCCGCCGACGGAAAGAAATTACGGGTCGTGGATTATAAGTCGGGAAGCAAGGAAGGCTTCAAGAACGACAGCGTGAAGGAAGGCACCAAAATCCAAATGCCCCTCTACCTCTGGGCCTGCCGCATCCTTTACCCCGATGCAGTGCCCGAACAGGCGGTTTATGAATTCCTGACCGCCAAGGGCGGCTATGGGGAAACGACCTTCGACGCCGAGGATTGGAAGAAGGTCGAGGAGCCCTTGAAAGTTCTTTTGACCACCGCGGCCGAAGCGGTGGAGCAGGGATTGTTCCCGGCGGTCGCCAAGGCTTGCAAGAACTGCGATTATCGAATCCTTTGCGGGCCTGGAGCGGAAAAGCGGGGCAAATGGAAGAAGGAAGACGCAAAGATCAAAAAATACTTTGATTTGGAACAATTATCGTAAACCTGAAACTTAAATCGCTTTTGATCGGGGGAAATTAATGAAAAATTTTTTTATGAGGCTATTAATTTTTTTAATCGGTTTTTTTAGCTTCTGGGTTCCGAGTTTTGTGGGGTGGACTATCACAGGGCAAGGCGAATTTTCAAAGCTTACTTTTTTTTAATATTTATTTCTCCATTTTTATCAGCTTGTATTCCTCTCTTTTGGTTTAGAAAAAAATATTCACAAAATGAAAAGATATTAATAGCTCCGTTGTTGGTAATGGGAATTTGGATATTGGGACCTTTAGGATGCATGACGGACGGAAGCGTTTCTGGAGGCGGATTTACGACCATGAAATCTTTGGATGACTATAAGGAATTCTTTTTGATGATATTAGTTTTTCCAGTTTCCACAATTTCCGGCTCTACTTACGCCGGAACATTAGGCGCTTTACTCATTTTTACTTTGTTATCTATTGCTTTAGTTTTATTTGATGGATACAAAATCTTAGCAAAAAGAAATAGTTCTAAATTGTCGGAGTCTAAATGATTTCCGACCAAGCAGTTCGTGATCAGGTCATCCATGACCATGAGACCCTCTTCGCGGTGGACGCGGGGGCGGGAACGGGCAAGACCACACTTCTGGTTTCCCGGCTCATCGCGCTTCTCCTGGAAAAGCAGGCACCCTTAAGCCGCATCGTTGTGCTGGGACCTACTGGATTTTTCCGGGGCCTTATGAGATTATGACCATAATATATAGTCATAAGGAGGAACAATGAAAACCATCGCCGCGGGCGAATTCAAGGCCAAGTGTCTCTCATTATTGGATGAGGTTAGCCGCGCCCATGAAACCATTGTGATCACCAAACGTGGTGTTCCTGTGGCGAAGGTGGCTCCAGTCCTTAAAGAAAAAGGTGGCCGCCACGCTTCCCTTCGCGGGAGTGTTTTGGCCGAGAAAGACCTTATCCATCCGATCGATGAAGCCTGGGAAGCCGAAAAGTGATCCTTTTGGACACCCATGCCTGGATTTGGTGGTGCACAGGCTCCACCAAGATTTCACCCAAGGCGTTAAAGGCCATTAAGGCCGAGGAAACGGTAGGGATTTGCGCCATCAGCTGTTGGGAAGTCGGAATGTTGGTGGCGAAAAAGCGGTTGGTCTTGGACCGGGATGTTGAGGTGTGGGTGGATCAGGCCCTGAAATTCCCCAAGGCCCAGTTGATCCCCCTGACGCCCCGTATAGCCGTAAAAAGCACCTTGTTAGCGGAAGGATTCCACGGAGACCCAGTGGACCGGATTCTCGTGGCCACCGCCGCCGACCATGGATGTCCCCTGATTAGCAAAGACGAGCGAATCCAGGGTTTCAAGGGCATCAAAGTGATTTGGTGAAAAAGAATTCAATGCGAACACGTAAACCCAATAAAACATACATTACCAGCCGACCGAGTCATCGCCGCAAATGGTTGAGAAAAAAACTCCGGCGGGAATCCCTCTTAAGCAGGAAAGACTCCATGGAAATCCTATCAAAGTTTGAAAAACTCGAATCAGCTTGAACCTTCCACTTTGTTAAAGCCGACTTCACAACAACACATCATGATTGAGGTTTTTATTTAGATGATCTCCGATCAAGTTATTAGAGACCAGGTCACACATGGCCATGAAACCCTCTTCGCGGTGGACGCGGGGGCGGGGACGGGCAAGACCACGCTCCTGGTGTCCCGGCTCATCGCGCTTCTCCTGGAAAAGCAGGCCCCTTTAAGCCACATCGCGGCCATCACCTTCACCGAAAAAGCCGCCGCCGAATTGGCGGAGCGGCTCCGCTCCAAACTGGAGGAGACCCTTCAGCCCGTTCGACTCGCTTCGCTCGCTCAGGGTGATCAAAACCAAAGGAAGGTTTTGATCAGCAAAGCATTAGAGGATATGGAACGGGCCCCGATTTCCACCATCCATTCCTTCTGTGCGGCGCTGCTGCGTGAATACCCGGTGGAAGCCGGGGTGGACCCGCAATTCACCCTGTTGGACGAGGTCCAATCCAGGGCCTTTGAGGCCCAAACCTGGGAACATTGGCTCAAGAAAAGCCTGTCCCGGCCTGTGGAACCGCTCTTCCACTTCCAACGGCTAGGCGGCACCTTTGAGCACGTTGACGAGCTTAAGCAGTTCATTAAAAAGAACCACACCTTGCTGTTGATACGCGAAAAACAACCTCTCCCTTCGGTGGCGACTTTCGTGAATTCATGGAAGGACTTCATGGCTTGGAGTCGAAAGGCCGCCAAGGCCTGCTCTAATCATGAGGACGGGCTTTATGAGGAACTCGAAGTCCTTTGGACCCAAAGCCAGACTATGGAATCTATGGACTCCAATGACCTGGCCTTTGAATTGGCCAAACTGGACGTCCCCAAAGTCAAGAAAACGGGCAGCCAAAAGGCCTGGGATAAAGCCACATTGGCCGGGGTTCGGGAAAGGTTCCTGCGGCTGGCCGAGGACCACCAAACAGCCTTTGCCCCCTTCAAGGACGCAGTGCTCCTCAACCTGGTCCATTGGATTTGGGACTACTTCCGGGAATGGGAAGAGCAAAAACGGAAGGGTGGGTTCCTTGATTTCGACGACCTGCTGTTGAAGACCCGGGACCTCCTTTTGAACCATCCCGAAGTGCGGGAAGAGTTGAAGGACCGCTTTGATTACCTTTTCGTGGACGAGTTCCAGGACACGGACCCGCTCCAGGTTGAGATTGTTTTCTTTTTGTGTGAGCGATCCGCCTCCCTACGCCAAGGCTCCGGGAGGCAGGCTCAAGTCACAGATTGGAAAAAAATTGTACTTGAGCCTGGCAAACTCTTTCTGGTCGGTGACCCGAAACAAAGCATCTACCGTTTCCGCCGGGCGGACGTGGCCATCTATGAGGAAACCAAGAAAAGAATCCTGGCCAATGGGGGCAAGGTCGAGGTCCTGACCGAAAATTTCCGAACCGTGGGCGGGCTGGTGGAATGGGTCAACGGTCGGTTTCCCTCCCAGTTCGAGGGCACGGGCATCCAATACTATCCCTTGAGCCCAAACCGGAAAGCGGGGAAGACTGAAGGCACGCTTCCCATCCTTTGGGGGCTGAAGATTCCCAAGCTCACCGAGGAAAAGCCTTCTAAAACCTTCTGGCGCCAATGGGAGGCGGAATGGGTGGCAGCATTCCTCAAGGACCATGTCCTGAATGGAGTCTTCACGGTATCCGACCCCAAAACCCATGAGAAACGCCTGGCGCGCAAGGGCGACATCGCCATCTTGTTCCGGGACCTTTCCAACGATATCGAGGAGGCTTGGGAAGATTCCCTGCGCCGGCGGGACTTGTCCTACCAGATCGTGGGTGGCAAGCGCTTCTACAACCGGCCCGAGATCGTGGCCCTTTCCACGCTCCTGACCTGCCTCTCCTCGCCCGCCGACGAGGCCGCCGCCGTGGCGGTGTTGAGGAGCCCGCTTTTTGGCTTCAGCGACGAGGAGTTGTTCCTTCACCGGGCAAGAGGAGGGAATTTTCAATTTTTAAATCCCTCAATCTCAAACACCCCTCACCCTAACCCTCTCCCGCAAGGGGAGAGGGGAAATATTAAATCAGCTTTCGCATACTTGAGGGAATGGCACCAAGCCACCCGCAACCTCGGGGTTTCGGACACCCTGGCCGAGTTTTACCGGCGCACGAACCTTTTGGCCGTCACGGCCGGCCAGCCCCACGGGGAACAGCGCGTGGCGAACCTGATGAAGGTGCTGGACCAGGCCCGGGAGCTGGAAACCTCCCAGCATTTCACCTACCGGGCCTTCACCCAATGGCTCACCACCCAGCAGGAGGAAGGCACCCTGGAGGGTGAGGCCCCGGGGCCCGATTCCTCCGAGGACCGCATCACCCTCATGACCATCCACAAGGCCAAGGGGCTGGAATTCCCCATCGTGTTCGTCTCCGCCTGGGCCGCCGAACCTAAGGACTCGGGCAGCTTAGTGGACCGCAAGCATTTGGCCGGGGCCTTCAAGGTCGGCGCGGCGGAACTGGGTTTGAAGACCCTCAACTACGATGAGGTGAAAGGCGAGGAGGACCTGCAGCGCAAGGCCGAGGATACCCGGCTGCTTTACGTGGCGGCTACCCGGGCCCGGGATTGCCTGCTCCTGCCCCATTTTGAGTTCCCCGCTGAGGGAAAATTCCAGAACGAAAACCTCTTCGCGGGTCCACTTTTGAAGGCCCTGGAAGAAAAGGACTCCATAGTCCATTGGGCCGAAACCAAGGAGGGGGTTGAACCCTTGGGCGATCCGCCGGCCTGGGTGGTGCCCCTGGACGAAAAGCCGGGCAAGGCTCTGGAACAAGAAAAAGAAAAATTGAAGGCGGAACAGGAAGCCCGGGCCAAAAATATACAATCCTTGAGGGGCGAGAAACAGTTCAAGTCGGTCACTTCGGTCCTCGCCGTGGATACGGACAAACAAGAAAGGGAAGGACAGGTCTTCGAGGAACCTGAAACAACCTCGCCCTGGGGCGGGAAAGACCTAGGGTCCGTGGTCCACTTGCTACTGGAAAAAGGCTGGGATTGGGACGAGGCGACCCTTCGCAAAGCGGCCTTGCTCTACGCGGAAAAAGCGGGGATTGGAAAAGAAGGCGCCGAGGAAGCCGTCCGAATGGCCCTTCCAGCCCTGCAAAGCCCTATCCTCCAGCGGGCGAGGGATTCGAAGAAGGCGTTCCGGGAACTTCCATTAACGGTCAAGAACAAGGATGGAACCTACTTGAACGCCGTGCTCGATTTGGCATTCCTGGATCAAAGCGAATGGGTGATCGTGGATTACAAAACAGATAAAGACCCGGAAAAACTGAAGGAAAAATACCGGCAACAAATCGGTTATTACCGGAAGCTACTGGAAGAATCGACCCGCCACAAAGTCAAGGAAGCCCACCTTTATTTCCTCCAGCACCAAAAAGTAGAAACTGTCGAGTGTTAAGAATTCATTGCGAGATTCGAATTTTGAGGCGAAGCAACCTCAGTTCCAAAACAACTTCCTTGGGAAAAGGCTTATTTAAACTGGGGTTGCTTTGGGCAGAACCGGTCCCCTATTCGGGGACCAAGCCCTCGCAATGACAGCAACATAAGTTTCATCTGGCCAAGGCCATCCATTTCTTCAGGTCAAAGGCCGGATCGAACTTCGAGGCCCGGATAAAGCATTCCCCGGCCCTCCCCTTATCCCCGCTTTTCAAAAGGGCGATCCCCAACCGGAAATAGACGCCCGCGAACTTCTTGTCCAGGAAGGGATAGGAACGGGTGGCTTCCACTGGCTTCTCCAGAAGCCACAGGGCCGGGGTCATGTCCGAACCTACTAGAAGGATATCCAGCCCTTTTTCCAGCACCCAGGCCCTCAGAAGAGGGTCCGCCCCGCAGCCGGAATAAATGGACCAGAGTTTTCCCAGCACGGGATTGAAATCCGGGTTTTCCACCACATAGGGCATGGCGCCGTAAAGGTCCTGGAGGGCCTGGTGCACCTGCATCCACTCCAGGAAAGTTTCCGCCACCCCGGGTGAATCCACCGGAACCAGGGCCAGGCAAAGGATGGAGCCGGAGGCGCCGGCATCGGATAAAACATCGATGCGGGTTCCGGGGAAACGCTTTTGGAGGATGGGGGCGTAATGCAGGTCCGCGAGGATGGCGGCCCACCGGGCCGAAGCCGGGGAAAGCCGCGGGTTTCGGCCGGCGTTGAAAGGATAGGTGGCGGTTAAAAGGGATTGGTCGTAGGCGTTCGAAACGAAGTCGGTGAAGACCTGTCCCGGGCCCTGGTTCTTTTCCGTTTCCTCCAGCAGTTGAAAGGCTTGGTACCGCTCCGGCGATTTAATCTGGATGCCGGGGATTATGTTCACGGACCATTGGTGGAAGACGCCGAACAGGTGGTAGCCGTCCATTCCCAACGAGAAGGCCAAGGCGAGGACCAGGATGTCCCTCCGGGCGACCGGCGCGAGCTCCACCAATAAGGCGGCCAAGCCCGCGGCCACGGGCACAAGGCAAAGGGGCATCACGAGGTCGATGCGGAAACATTCCAGGGTGTTGAAGAAAAGCACAGGAAGGAGCAGGAGCCCCAAGGCCGCCCACCACCAGGTCCGGAACAGGGGCCCCAGGAATCGGTCCCAGGTCGCCAGTCCGATAAAAAACAAGGCATCCCCAAGGGGGTTCAGGAACCCGCCCCAAAGGGGGGCGAAGCTCCAATACGAGGAATCCGCGGGCCCCCAGAAAATCGACGTGAAATAGGACAGCAAAGTGGCGTAACGGCGATCCCAGGGGATTGCCTGGCGGCTGAAAAGCGAATAGGTGAAGACGTGACCGTCGGCGAGGTTTTGAAGGAAGCCCGCGTGCATGGGGGCGGACACCACCACGGCGGGCAGGAGATAGGCTAGAAACGTCCCGGCACCCAGTCCCGGCTTGTTCCGGCAAAAGAGGAACACCCCCGCCGTGAGGAGGGCCGCCGGGATCACGAACATCATGGAGGCATAAAACGAAAATCCCACGCCTAGCCCTAAGGCCAAGGCTATCCAGGGGGCCCGTTTCGGCGGGGCGTGGAGGAAAAAACCCAGCAAGAGGAGAAGCAGGAACTCCACCACCCATTGCAGAGCGCCCAGGTAGGCGTCGAACCGCCCGTAATAAAGGGGCCAAAAGCCCAAAGCCAACAGGGCGGCAAAAAAGCCGGAAAGGGAAGGCGGCAGAAACCGGCGGGCGGTCCACCAGCCCAAAGGCACAGCCAAGAGCGAAAGCAGGGCGGGGTAAAGCCACATGGAAAAAAGCGAGGGCGGGAAAAGCCGGAAGAAACCTCCCTGCAGCCAGGTGAACAAGGGCATGGTTTTCTCGTGGCCTATGAAAAGGGGCCAGCCCCCCTTTTCCGAAAGGCCGATGGCGAAGTAACTGTAATTGGCGTCGTCCCAGGTCGGCCACACCGGGACCGAAACTAGGCCGTAAAGCCGGAGGCCCAGGGCCAGGGCGCCCAGCCCCAGGAACCAGGCGGGGCCGGCCGGATTCAGGGGAAGCGGCGCCTCCTTGGGTTGGAACGGCGCCCGGCGAAAAAAAAAGAAAACAAAAAAAATCTGCAGCGCCAGTCCCAGGGGGAAAAGCCAGAGCTTCCGCCAGACCGTCCAGGGGCCCCAGGCCAGGGCCGCGTTCAAGGCCAGGAGGATGAAAGACCACAGCCAAACCCCCGGGACCCTTGAGCCCCGGGCCCGGTCATTGGAAAAAGCCATAGGCCATTATTGGAGGGCGCGGGGGTTTTTCCACTTAAATTTGCTCAGGCCCCAAAAGCAAACGGGTCGTGCGGCTCGGTCATTTAGAAAAAGTGAAAGGATGGGAGGTCCTTCCCCGCGACGACATCACCATTTAATCCTCCAATCCCAATTCCCTCATTTCAACCAGGAGCCACGAGTTGCCGGGCGATTGTTTTAACGCCTCCTTGAAAATTTCCCGCGCCTCAGCTTGTTGTCCTTCTGAGGCCAACAGCCTTCCAAATTTTTCGCAAAGCGCGGGATCCTGGTAGCTTTGGGCGAAGCAGGCGTGGAAGATCGCGGAATAATGGGCCCACTGCGCCTGGCTGTCTTCGGGGTGGAAGGTCTTTTCGCAAGTGTAATTGAAGGCCAGCTTCTCGAAAAAACAGGACTGCAGGAAGGGGTCCTGGGGGACGGAAGGGTAAAAAGCCAGGAGGTCTTTCAGGATTCCCGAGCGGGGTAGGCCGTTGGAGAGGTCCAGGATCTTCCAATTGATATCTTGGAGCGGTCCGTAAAAGCCGGACCATTGCCGGAACACCGGCGATGTTTCGCCGGTTACGGGGAGGATCCCCAAAATGTGGCGCCCGGGCAAACCCGGCCGGGGGGAGAGAAGGGAAACCCAGCGTGAACCCGGAAACCGGCGGCTTAAGAAAGGCTGGTAATGATAATCCGTCAAGACCGCGGCCCAGGAGATGCCCGTCCGCGGCAAGCCGGTATTCCAGGCGGCGTTCATGAAATAAGAGGCGTAATCCAGGGAAGGGTCATCGGTTTCAGGGATCAATTCCGAAAATAGGTAACAGGGCCCCTGTTGGGAGAAATAAGGCTGCAGGAGTTCAAAGGCTTCATTTCCTTCACCCTGGGTGCCCTGGGAAGTGGCGCTGAAGGGCCAAAACCGGGCACCGGGAAGGGGGATCCGAAGGACGTCCATCCCGGCGATTACCGCCAAAATCAAGGCCAGGCCCGCCATCCGCCGGGAAGACGGCAGGGCTGAAACCAAGGCTTGGATCCCGAAGGCGGCGACCACCAGCAGGATGGGAAGGGTGGAAAGGATTCGAATGGGTTCGTAACCGTAACTCAAGAACCCCGGCAGTAAGAAAAGGGCAAGCGCGAGCCCCAAGGCCAGGGCCGGTCCTTTCTTTCCGATACGGTAAAGTTCAAGGATTCCTAGAAAAAAGCAAGCGCCGAGGAACACGTTCAATAACCCGCCGGCCCCCGGCAAGGCGGTTTCCGAACGGCTGTCCCAAAAAAGTCCTGAAAGATAACCTGTGACCGTGTCCACCAGGCCCTGCGGGGAAAAATGGTTCCACACCGAAATGGCCCGGATATGGCCTCCGTATCCACCTTCCCAGAGGAAATATAAAAAAGGGCCAAGAGTAGCCACCAGGGAAGCAAGGAAAGCTCCCGGGGCCCAGGGGGAACGGTGGGCTTTCCAAACCAAAACTAGGACCGCGAAAAGGGACACCACCGGCCAAGGGGTCAGGATATAAGGCCCCAACCCCGTTATAAAGCCGAGGAAAAGCGCCCTTCCCTTCGTCCTTGGCGAATCCTCCGCCGCGAGAAACCGGCCCAGGGCATAAAAAACCGCCAGTTCCCAGAGGGGGAAAAGTCCCACGGGGTAACCGGTGCGGGCCATTTGCAAAGCCCAAAAATTGTAGGCCAACAAGAAGGTCGCCAAGACGGAAAAAGGGCGGGAAAAATACTGCCGACAGGCCAGGTACCCCATCGGGATGGCCATCCAAGAAAGAGAGGCGGCTAAAAATTGGATGCTGAAAAGGGGGTTGTGGGTCCATCGCAACAACAGCCAGCATAACCGGCTTTGAGTGGTGGGGACCTGGCTGAAAGTCTCAAAAAGGCTCCAATTCCAATGCCGCAGCAAGGCGATGGCTCCCATGCCGTAGATGGCTTGATCCCCACCAGGCCACCAGCCGGAACCGCCCAGGCCCCAAAACCGCAGCAGAAGGGCCGCCACTCCCAGGGCGGCCCAGGCGGGCCAGGGAAGGGAGCCGCGGAAAAGTTCCTCTTTCTTTCCGGGCGCCGAAGGCTGCTTCCGAAGCGAGGAGAAGGCTAACCCCAAGGGCAAGACCAGGCCGAATAGAGAAAGGAAGAGGCGATGGGTCGTGGAAAGGCCCGACGAGGAAAGGAGAAATTGGACAGGAAGAAAAACCAGGAAGTAGGGCCAGGGATGGTAGAAGCGGGTCAGATCGGCCTGAAAAAAATTTTTCATCTTTTCCTTTTCTTCCCAGAGCCGGTGCGCCGGGCGCCGGCCCCCCTTGCGAAAGGACCATACGCCATTATTGAAAAGGGACGATATTTTTCCAATTAAATTTATTCCGGAGGGAAAAATGATCAAAGGTAGAATAGGGACATGAGTGCTTCGCCCCTGCACCCCCACGGCCATTCCCACAGCCATGCCGGCCTATCGCATGACCACGGGCATTCCCACGGACCCAACCGACGCGGTCCGATGCTCTGGGCCATCGGAATCACCGCCTCCATCCTGGTCTTGGAAGTGATCGGGGGGTTCCTCTCCCACTCCCTGGCCCTCTTGTCCGACGCGGGCCACATGCTCACCGACCTGGCCGCGCTCCTGATCTCCCTGGCCGCCATGGCCATGGCCGAGAGGCCGGTCAGCGACCGCCATACCTACGGCTTCGCGCGGCTGGAGGTGCTGGCCGCCTTCGGTAACGCCCTGACTTTTTTCGGGATGGTGGCGGCCGTGGGGTGGGAGGCCTTCCAGCGCCTGGCCGCGCCCCGCCTGCCCGACTGGAAAACCATGGGCGTGATCGCCGCCGTCGGCCTCCTGGCCAACGCCTTTTCCGCCTGGTTCCTCCACGGGGCGCACGAGGAAGACCTGAACATGAAGAGCGCCTGGATCCACGTCCTGGGGGACCTGGCCTCCTCGGCGGGGGTGCTGGTGGGCGTGGCGGTCATCGCCCGGACCGGCTGGGCCTGGGTGGACCCGGCTATCAGCCTGGGAATCGCCTTCCTGATCGCCTTAAGCGCCTTCAATCTCTTTTGGAAGGCCCTGCATATCCTCTTGGAATCTGCCCCGATCGGGCTGACGACCGAGAGGATCAGCACCTGCCTGACCTCCCACATCCCCCAGGTCAAGGAAGTCCACCACGTGCACCTTTGGGAAGTGGGATCGGGGGAAATCCACCTGACCGCCCATTTAGTGGTGGAGAACCAGCCCTTAAGCCGGGCCCAGGAAATCCTGGAACGGGCGGTGAGGGATTTAGAAAAGGAATGCGGCATCCACCACGCCACCCTCCAGCTCGAAACTTCCTCCGCCGGGCGCCGCCAGGGGCCGGGGCGTTCCGGGTTTCGAAGGACCTAAGTTGACCCAGCCAATCCCAAGCGGTCGCTGGCTCACCGTGACAGTCCTGGCCCTGGCGGCCAGTCTGATCGTATTGGAGCGCGGCCACACCTATTCCGAACCCCTGGAAAGGGACATCACCACCTACGGGGTCATCGGGGAGGAACTGTTGAAGGGCCGTGCCCTGTACTCCGACCTCTGGGACCACAAGCCGCCCGCCATCCATTTCACTTTCGCCGCCGCCGAGGCGCTGGTTGGGGAAGGCCCCCTCGCCGTCTTCCTGCTGAATATCCTCGCGGCTTTGGCGGTCCTGGCGGGGCTCTATCAGTGCGGAAAAAACCTGGGCGGCCGGGCCGGAGGCCTTTGGGCGGCGGTGACCTGGGCGGTGGTCTCCGGAGACCTCTTCCTCCAAGCCAACCAGCCCAACGTGGAATTATTCCTCAACGCCTTTCAAACCTGGATCTTCGCGCTGTGGCTTTCCGCCGGCGCGAAAAACCCAAAACTCCGACGATGGGTATGGATCGGCATTCTGGCCGCCGCCGCTTTCCTCTATAAACCCTTCTCGGGTTTGGAGATTCTGCTCCTCGGGGGCGCCTGCCTTCTTCTCAGCGTCAATTCTTCCCAAAGCCGCACGGCTTTAAAACAATTCGGCACCGTTCTCGCCTGCCTTTGGGCCGCCTGGGCCTTGTGTTTGGGATGGTTTTATGGGAAGGGGAACTTGGACGATTTTTGGAACGCTGTTGTTAACTACAACTTTTATTACAGCGGCTACCAGGGAGCTTCCTTTTGGGGGTTCTTCCGGGACATCGGCGCCCAAGCCCTGGGGATATCCACCTTGGCCTGGCTTATACTTCTCTTAATCCTGGGATGCGTCGGCGCCTTCCTTGCGCGGGGGAACAAGGAAGCGAGAAACCCTTGGTTGTTGTGGGGCGCATTCCTGATCGCCGCGGAATTGGAAGTTGTCAGCACGGGACGGTTCTTCGCCCATTACGACCAACTGCTGATGCCTCCACTCATCCTGGGGGCCGCTTGGGGTGTCACTGCCGTGAGCGAAAGGATGGGCAACAAGAGATGGAGTTGCTTGCCGGGTGCCGCCTTATTGGCCTTCCTGATCTTCCACGAGGCGCCTTTTTACCGCCTAACGCCCGAGCAATGGGCCGACCGGAAATACGCGGACGGGCCGGTTTTCGCGGAAGCCACCCAATTAGGCCACGAGTTGGATGGGATGCTGAAGCCCGGCGAGACCTTCTACGAATGGGGCAACGAAACCGAACTTTATTTCGCCAGCCACCGCTCTCCCCCCAGCGGCGTGTTTTACAGCTATCCCCTACTGAACAATCCCCTGGCCTTAGAACTTTCCCAGCGCGCCGTGAAGGACCTGGAAAAAGCGAGGCCGGAGATCGTCGTCCTCAACACGGCTTATTACCTGTCGGGGGACTTGTACCAAAGGCACCCGGTCCTTCTTTGGGTCCGCGAAAACTACCGGCCCTTCCCCCAAAATCCCTCCCGAGGCCCCTTTCTCCTGTTGGCGCTCAAGGGCGGGAGCCTGGAACAAAGGCTGGCCCGGCCCTAAAACCGAACCCTATTTCTTCAGCGGCGGGGAAGCTTTCCCCAAGGCCTCCAGGATTTCCAGGTTGTCGGCGGCACGGGTGAGGTTGACCGGGCACTGGACAGCCTTCTCAAAGGCGTCCCGGGCGTCCCGGACATCCCCGCCCATGAGTTGAAGCGCCCCCAGTTCGTTATAAAAAAGGGCCGTGGGATAACCTTGCT
Source organism: candidate division FCPU426 bacterium (assembly GCA_030041545.1). Lineage (GTDB taxonomy): Bacteria > Oederibacteriota > Muellerivitia > Muellerivitales > Muellerivitaceae > JAJPJW01. Next base: position 28,494 of record JASHNQ010000007.1, read on the forward strand.
TTAACTCCTCTTGCACGGCATGCAGGGCCCTGGGGTAATGCAAGGCCGTATTCTTGTCCCCATAAGCCATTTCCCATCCCTGGAAGTTAAAGACCCATTCCCAATAAATGGATTCAAGGAAAAGGTCTCCTTCAAATAACGGGTACACCCGATCCAATTGGGTAAAAACCGACGACCGGTCGCCGTTCTCCGGCAGGTTCGCCGCCGCCCAAGTGATGTCCCTCAAGGCCTGGTCGGCACGCCGCCAAGCTTCGAGGGTTTTCTCCCGTTCCTGATCCAGGGGAATGATGCCCAGGACCAGGTTGGCACCCTGCAGGTCGGGATTTTGCCGGTCGTAAAGGTCAAACCATCCGGACCCCGGAAACCGCCGCTCCAAAAAAGGCCGGTCATGGGCATCCACCACCACCGCCATCCACCGGACCCGGCCCCTGTCCAAATGGGGGTTGACGGTGGGATTAAATGTATAGGTCGCCACGGCCAGCGTCAGATCCGAGATATGGGGCCGCAGCTCAAACAACAAATCGCCCGGCCCCTCCTGGAGGGCCTGGGCGCGAAGGATGGGAAAGCCCTTGGCGAAAGCACTGGTGGAGGGCTGATAGGTCCGAAGGGTTTGATGGAGGTCGAACAACAGCAGGCAAGGCAGCGCGACGGCCAGGGCCCAGGCTCTCTTCGGCGCCGGAAAGCCAAGAAGCAGCCGTGCGGCGCCCAGGGCCGTCACCAGCAAGAGAAGTGGAAGGACCTGGATGTCGCGAAAAAGGTCGAAACCCCTCGTCGTCCACCCCGGCGCCATCAACAGGAAAAACGCGCCGGCCAGCAGGACGGCCCAGGCCTTCTTCCGGTGGCGCCAAGCCTCCAGGACCCCCAAGAAGAAACAGGCCCCCTCCAGGGGGTTCAGGACCCCGCCCGACACCGGGCCGTAGCCGTTCTGGAGGTCGCAGCCCCAAAAAAGAACGGTGAAATTGGAAAGGGAATCCGTACATTGGCGCAGGACGTCCACTTTCCCGCTGAAAGCCCATAACTGGCGGATATGCACGCCGTTGTGGTAGTGGATCCAAACCCAGACGAACAAAAAACAGGAAGCCGCCACGGGCGCCAGGTAAAGGGCGAGGGAGGAACCGGCCGGTCTTTTTTTTGGCAAGAGGAGGAAAATCACGGCGCCGCTCACCGCCAGGGCCACCACGGGCCAGGAAATGGCCGCCCAAAAACCCACGGCCACGCAGGTGCCCACCACCAAGGGCACCCAGCCCGGCGGCGGGCTGGAGGGCCGTTTCGCCCAAACCGCCAGGAAGGCCAAAGTCAAGTATTCCCAAAAAACCAGTAGGACCAGGTACTGGCAAAACCGGCTGACGTAAAGGGACCAAAAGTTAACGGCCGCCAGGAAGACCCCCAGGAAGGCGAAGGAGGTGGAAAAGAGGCGCCGGGCGGTGACCCAGGCCAGGACGAGAGCGGCGATGGAAAGGAGTTTCGGGTAAAGCCAGAGGGCGGTCAGGGAAGGGGGAACCAAGCGGTCATAAAACGCCATAATCCAATTGAAGAGGGGCGGGTGTTGGGAGGGGGGGAAGAGAAAAATCCAGCGCCACCGGTTCAGGAGCTCCACCGAATGATAAGCGTCCAGGCTGTCGTCCCAGGTGGGCCAGTTCCCCGGCACCGCCATGAGTCCCAGGCCAATCGCCGCCCCCAAACCCACGACGGCCGGCCCCAGCCAAGGGGGGGGAGGGGGGAGGATCTCCGTCCGGAAAAGAGCCTTTTCCTTGGGTCCGGCAGGCTCCGTGAAAAATAAGGCTAATAGCATGGGTAGCAAAACGCCCAAAAGGAAAACCCAAAGTTTCACCGTTAGGCCCAAGGGACCATAGAAAAGAAGGGCGTTGGCGCCGGTGAAGACCGCGAAATAAACCCAAGCCCGGGCGGGATAGGGGATGCCGGGGAAATCCTTCTTCAGGCTCATGAACCGGGCTCCTTTCCAGGACGGTCGGATTTCCTCATGGACTGAAGGATTTTCAGGTTTTCCGCCGCGGGGGTCAGGTTCAGGGGGGAATGGACGGCCTCCTCGAAGGCCCAGCGGGCCTTGGCGTAGTCCCCGGTGAGCGCGTAACAGGACCCCAGCTCGTTGTAGAAATAAGCGGTGGGGTAACCCTCCTTCAACGCCCGCTGGAGCGCCTCGACAGCCCCGGGCAAGTGGGCCTTCGCGTCCTCCTGGTCGTAGCGGTTTTCCCAACTGAGGCCCGAATAAACCAGGTCCCAATAACAGGAACGCAGGAAGGGGTCCTGGGGAAGCGCGGGAAGCTCCCGCGACAAAAGGGAAAGGGCCTCCACCCTTCCCCGCGCCAAGGGCAGGCCCATGACGGGCGCGACTATTTCATTGAGGCGCCGGTCCGTTTCCACCCAAGCGGCGAGGGCCGGCCGGTTTCCGAGCGCCAAGGGAACCACCATCAGCATCAATCCCCCGTTGAAGTCGTCCCGCGCTGCGGACGCCACGTTGGAAAGCCAGACAAATTTCGCCTCCGGATAGCGCCTGGCCAGGAAAGGCTCGTAATGCGCGTTGGCCACCACCGCCAGCCAACCGGCATCCGCCTTGGACAGGCGCGGGTTTTCCGCCGCGTTGAAGGGATAGCTGGCGACCTCCAGCGATCGGTCGAAGGTGTAAAGGTCGTTGCTGAAGGAAGTCAAAACCAAACCCGGCCCGCTTTGGCGCTGGACCTGGTTGAGGATTTGGAAGGCCTGGGCGTTTTCAGCCGTCTTCTGTTTCCCTAAAAGGTCCGCCATGAAACCATGGAAACGCATGAGATGGGTGACATCCAGGGCCGTGGAAAGGGCCAGGAAGAGGCCCAGGAAAACCACGGTGGGGCGGGGCTTCCAACGCTCCACCAGGCTCGCGCATCCCAGGGCGGCCGCGAAGGTCAAGAGGGGCAAGACCTGGATTTCCCGGACATCCGTGAGGTTGTTGGTCAGGAAGGCCGGCAGGAAAAACAACGGGAGGCCCAGGAAAAAGGCGCGGGCCTCGGGCTTTTGCCTCGCGCGGAAAAGTTCCAGGACTCCCACTAAAAAGGCCGCCCCCATCAGGGGGTTGAAAAATCCTCCCCAAACGGGGCCGTAGTAAAAATCCCTGGCGCCGCAGCCCCAAAGGAAGGACGCCAGTTCGCGGGAGGTATTTTGGGCCTGGAGCAGCCAGTCGTTCCCTTTTCTCAGGCTCAGCAGTGTTTGGAAGTAGCTTCCATAATCCTGGAGCGGGAAGCGTAGCCCCAAGGGAATCCCGGAGATCATCACCGGAACGAAGAGGGACAAAAGGGAAGGCAGGGGCCTTTCCTTCGCCTTCAGGAGGGAGGCTATCGCGATAAGTGAAATCCAAAGGGCCACGAGGGGCCAGGCGAAATAGGTGTAAAACCCCGTACCCAACACCAGGCCGAGGAGGGCCCAGGAGCTTTGGCGGGCCTGGGCCGGAGCTTTCAAGGCCATGCCCAGGGCCCCCAGGGCCAGGTATTCCCAAAGCACCAACAGGCCCCCCTGGTGGGAGATTCTCGCGAAGAAAAGAGCCCAAAAGGAAAATCCCACCAAAAGAAGGTAAAGAAGGGAAAAGGACTTGGAGAAGAAAGCCCGCGCGGCGGCATAGGCGGCGGGGAGGGTTAGAAAAGAAAGGAAGATGGGCTCCAGGCGGATCGCGGCCAGGAAAGAACCGAGGCCCTTGTATAAGAAGAAAAGAAGCCAAATGAAAAAAGGGGGAAGGTGGCTCCAGTGGAAAAAAGGGACCCAGGACCAATGCTGGTCCAGCCTCATGGCGTAATAGCCGTTGATGGCCTCATCATTGAGGGGCCAAGGGATGAAAGTAAGGGGCTGGAAAGACCGCAAGGCCAGCATGCCCGCGCCCAGGAGCAGCCACAGCCAGGGGAAGGGGGACGGCAACCCTTCCACCCCCAGGATGGCCGGCGGGGCATCGGCGAAAAGGTCCGGGCGATAAAAGCCGAGACCCAAGGGCAGGAGGATACCGAAAAGACCGATCCAAAGCTTCCCCACCAGGGGCCAGGGAGCATAGGAAAGCAAGGCGTTGGAAGAAGCAAAAAGGGAAAACCAGATCCAGCGCCGGAGCCGGAAAGAAACGTTTTTCATGGCTTGGGGCCCGGCGTGGGCCGGCCTCCGGTGGAGGCCGCTTGGGTTTGAAGCCATTGGACCAATTCGGGAGGGGCGGGATCCTCGGGGGTCAGCCGCCCAGCCTGTTGGGCGGCCCAAAGGGCCTGGCTGAAATTCCTTAAGCGCGCCTCCGACAGCAGCAACTGTTTGTAAAGCTTGGGCGATTCATAGCCCGTTTGGAGGGCAAGGTGGAAGGCTTGCACCGCCCGCCGGTCGTCCCGCCGGAAATCCTGGTCATCCTCCCCCAGTCTTTCCCAAAAATAACCCTCCCTCCAGCGCAGTTCGGGGATGGAACCGCATATCCGGATTTCCCGTTCCAGGCACTGGATGGCGTCCTGTCCATACCGGGAATCCTTGTCCTCCAGGTCGGCCAGCTTTTCCCAAAAGCAGGATTCCAAGAAGGAATCGCCCTGGAAGTAGGGCGCTTTGGGTTTCAGCCACCGGATGGCAGGGCCTTCATCGGGATGGTCGCTATGATAGGGCATCAGGCCGAAAAGGCCCTGGATTTGGCGGTGTGCTTCCAGCCATTTTTGGACGACAGGGCCGGAGGATCCATCCAATGGCAGGAGGTACAAGGTAAGGTTACCCTCCAGGTTCGGCAGGCCCCCGGAAAGCGGGTAGCTTTGGGAACGGGGAAAACAGCGGGATAGGTAGGGGCGAAAGGAATCGTCCAACAAGACGCCCGCCCAACGGGCTTTGTTCGGGTCCAGCGTCGGATTCCGGGCCGCGTTGAAGGGATAAGCGGCCACTCCAAGGGACTGGTCGAAAATGTCCGGTATGAATTCCGTGAGGACGATCCCGGGGCCTTCCTGGGCCTGGACCTGGTTCAATATTTGAAAGGCGCGGTACCGCTTGGCCGATTTGGAGTCCTGGGAATGGAGGCCGGGGATGGCCCACTGGTGGTAAGGACCCAGCAAATGATGGGCGTCGAGTGAAAAGGAGGCGAGACCAAAGAGGGCCAGGACGGCCCCCTTCCACCGGCCCGGACATCTTCGAAGGAGTTCTTGGGTCCCCCAGGCGGTTACAAAAAGGCAGAAGGGCAGAAGTTCCACGAGCCGCATGAACTCCGCCGTGTTCGTGAGGGCCGAGGGTACCAGGTAAGCCAGGAAGAAGGCCAAGGAGGCCCAGAAAAGGGCGCGTTTGGGAAAGCCGGTGAAGGGCGGCGCTTCGACTCCACTTAAACACGGCGTTCCTTGGTAAAGGTGGACCCCGCCCACTAAAAAGGCTGAACCCAAAATGGGATTGAGAAACCCTCCCCAAAGGGGCCCAAAATCGAAATAGGAATGGTTCAAGGATCCCCATAAAAAGACCGTGAAATAGGAAAGGGAGGTGGAAAGCTGCCGGTCCCAGGGAACCCGGTGGCCGTAAGCCATGTAATCGTGGAGATGTCCCGCCTGGAGGCTGTCCATCCAAAGGGGAGCCAAAGGCGCCGCAAGCAACCCCAGCGGCGCTAAAAGGAGGATCGAAAGGAACAAGGCCGGGAACCGGTTTTTCCCGCTCCAGAGAAGCCCCAGGGCCAGGAAGGTCATCCAACCGATGGCAGGGAAGGCCATGACCGAGGTGTAAAACCCCAATCCCAAGCAAAAACCCAAGGCCAGTGCCGCCAACCGCGAGGGAGCCTGGTGAAGAGAATGCAGGAACCGTCCCAGGAAGCCCAAGGCCGTCAATTCCCAAACCAACCAAAGACCGGTCCCCAGGCAGAACCGCCCCAAATAAACGGGCCAGAAACTAAACGCCAGAATTCCGAGGAAAATAAGTGAAAAAGAACTGGGAAAATACTGCCGGCAGGCCCAGTAGCCCAAAGGCAATATCAAGATGGAGAGTACCGCTGGGAAAAGCCACAACGATACCAGGGAGGGTTGAAAAATTTTAAACCAAAGGGCCAGGAGCCAGTAAAAAGGGAAAGGGATTTTTTCCTGAGAATAAACCATTTGAAACGACCAATGCTGCATCTGGTTCAGGGCGTCATAAGCACTGTAGGCGTCGTCCCACATGGGCCAGACTGGAAGGGAAACGAGGCGATAAAGCCTTACCCCCACCGCCAAAGCACCCCCGAGGATCCAGATCCAGGGTTTGAAACCGAAAGGCAGCCCGGGTTTGCCACCTCCGGCTGGGAAGGATTCGGCCTTGAGGAAAGCGGCCAACCCGAGGGGAAGCAAGATGCCCCCCAGGATGATCCAAAGCTTTGAGGCCAACAGCAGATGTCCATAGGAAAGCGCCGCGTTCGAGGCCACGAAAAGAAGGAAAAGAACCCATGCCCCGGAGAGGCCCTGGAAGCTGCCATTTTCGCTTTTCATGGGACCGCGCCTTTCCTTCCGGACCCCGCGGATAACCCCTGAAGCGCGGTTTGGCGCTCAAGCCATTGGATCATGGCCAGCGGCGGAGGGGATTGCGGGTCCAATTTCCGAGCCTGTTGGACCGCCCAGAGGGCCCGCCGGTAGTTTTTCCGTTCCATCTCCAACTGGGCCACCCGCTTGTAGATATTGGGCGATTCGTAGCCCGTTTGGAGGGCGTGGTCAAAGGCTTGAACAGCCTGGAGGTCGTCGTTTTAAACTTCTGATAGTGCTTGGCCAGCATTTCCAAGAAATTTCCCTCCCGTCATTTTAGATCGGGATCCGACCCGCAAATCCGGATTTGTTCCCCCAACCGTTCGATCGTTTCACCGCCGTACGGCGGACTTTTTTCCCCCCAATCGATCCATTTTTCCAAGTCGCAGGATTCCAGAAAGGTCTTGTTCATCTCCCCGGCTAGGTCGCCGCAAAGGGCGGGAAAGTCCACATTCCAGAATTCCGAAGGGGCCATGGGCGTTTATTTTAAAACAGGGAAGCCCACGCCCGTAAGCCCCCAACACCCCGGCTCCTTGAAAGGTCATTCCGGTTTTTTTTCGGATATGATGGTAGCTGGACCTCCTTCCCAGAAAGGGGCTTTTCACCCAATATGACACCCTCCCGCGACTCCCAACAACTGGGAAAAACCCTCCCGGCGGGAATTTCCTCCTCATGCGCCCTTTTCCCGTTCTTGCTTTCCGGAATCATCGCCCTTGGGCTTTTTGCGTTGAAGCGCAACGTCGGCTTCGACCTGAGAGATGGGGGCTTTCTTTGGTACGGGGTCCAGCGGACTTTTTCAGGGGAAATGCCGTTTCGGGATTTTAGGTCCTACGATCCGGGGCGCTATTACTGGGCCGCCCTTTGCTTCAGGTTTTTCGGACCGGGCCTGGTATCGCTCCGGTTCTCCGAATCCCTTTTCCAATGGCTAGGGCTTTTTCTGGGGCTCCTGGCGGCCCAGCGGGCCACCTCCTCGCGCCTGGAACTGGCCGCCCTGGGGGTTGTGCTCGCACTCTGGATGGACCCGGACTATAAATATTTTGACTTCGCTATTCCCTGCGCCGCCGTTTACGCGGGGTTGAGACTTCTGGAGAAGGCCGACGGATGGAGTTGCTGGGCCGCCGGGGCGGCGGCGGGTTTGGCGTCTTTTTTAGGCCGCAACCACGGTCTTTACCTGTTGATCGCCTTCAGCTTTTTATTCCTGGCCCTTTCACTCCGGGATGGATTTTCCGGCAGGAAAGGCGGGCTTTATTTGACGGGCCTGCTTTGTGGAGCCCTGCCCCTGGCTGGAATGGTTGGGGCAAGTCCGGGTTTCCGGGAAGGCTGGCTCCGGTCCACCCTCCCCATTCTCCGGTCGGGCCAAACGAACCTCTCCCTCCCCATCCCCTGGCCTTGGATCCATTTCCAGGGTGGGCTGAATCCCATGGATTGGGCCGATACCGCCTTGGTTTTTTTCACCATTGGCGTGCCCTTGGCCCTCTTGTACTGGGCTGTCCAATCTTTCCGGCGGCTGGGAAGGGGCGGGTTTAATCCCCTGTTAGCGGCTTGCGCTTTCACCGGCCTGCCTTACCTCCATTATTATTTTTCACGGGCGGATTACGAACATTTGGGCGCGGCGATGGGTCCCTTCTGGATCGCGGCTTTCTCCCAATGGGGCTCCAGGCCCCGCACCCGCCTTTTGGCGGCGACCCTGGCCTTGGTGGTCACCCTGGCTTCCGCCTGCGTCGAATCGGGTTTCTACTTTTATTGGGACGCAAAGGCCTACTGGCCCGTTACGGTGACCCTGGACCGGGACGTCATCCAGTCCATGCCCCCACAAGCTGTTCTCATGGACCTCGCCCAGGCGGTGAAGGTCCGGCTCCCGCCCGGGGAAACTTTTTTAGCCTATCCCCATTTGCCCGGACTTTACGCCGCCTGCGGCTTGAAGTCCCCCACCTGGGAGATTTACAACCTTTTGCCTGAATCCAAGGAAGAACAGGGGCAAATGATCCGGGACATCCAAAAAGTCCATGTCCACTGGGCCTTCCTCGATAATGAGGCGGTCGACGGGAGGAACGACTTGCGGTTCCAGAACACCAACCCGGTTTTTTGCGCGTACCTTTTGTCCCATTTTGCGCAGGTGAAAATCCCATGCCTTCCGCCCGACTACTACCTTTTCAGGGAAGCGGGGTCCCAGCCGGGTTTTTAAAGGTCGACGGGCACCGCCTTCAAGGGATCGGGCCTAGCATGCTTTCAGCCACTGTTCCAAGTTCCGGTCGACCTCATTGAGCCGCTTGGCCCAGCGTTCTTCCAACTCAGGGGAAAGGAGGTTCTTTCTCCGGCAGAGGCTCATCAAGGGCACGCACTCGTGGGTCAAGGACAGGGCTTGCTCCAGGAACCTTCCAGTGCGGGCCGGGCTCCCGGAATCCTTGGCCTTTTGCACGGCCTGGGAAAGCTCGTGGACTTGGCGCTTCAGGCGCGAGATGGCCTCGTGCTTGAGGGCCCAAGGCAGGTTCTGGTAGGTTTTGTTGATCTCGCCCGCCAGGTCACCACAAAGGGCGGGCAAATCAACGCTTAAAAAATCCGATGAAGCCAAGCGGGCTTCCTTTATTGAGCTACTGTGGGTTTGCCAAACGGATGATTCCGAAAAAGAATTATGCAAAAGGCTCATGAAAAAACCAAGGAAGATTTTGGAGGGAAGGCCCAACACCGTCCAAAGCTTGAGGGAGGGCGCTTTTTTTTTCATGGTTTCGGGTTTCCGGCCTGCGGAGAAACGCCCTTCAAGTAGCTAGCTGCGTCCGTGCGATTCCCTGGCGCCCCCAGGGCTTCCTCGAAGGCCCGGCGGGCTTGGACGGGGTCGCCGCTGAGCAGGTAAAAAACACCGAGGCGCAGGAACAAATGGGCGGAAGGATAGCCTTGGCGCAGGGCTTCCTGCAGGGCTTTTTCGGCCCGGCCCAGGGTCTGGGGGTCCGGGACGGAGGAGTATTCCTTGAACAGCATTTCGGCCTCTTTTTCCCAGAAACAGCTGGCCAGGAAAGGATCGGCCTGGAAATCCGCGGAAACATCCTCCAGAACCCAGCGGATTTCGGCCAAGGACTTGTCCGGGTAATAGCTGATGGCTTCATCAAGAAAGGGCCCCAGCGCCGAGTCGGCCTTTCTCCAAAGTTCCAGGACCGGGTCCCGGGAGGCTTCCAGGGGCATCACCCACAGCATGTAGCCGCCGTCGGGAATACCCTCGCCCTTGGAAAGCCAGGCGTATTTCCCGTCTGGGAACCGCCGGGCGAGAAAAGGCTGTTCGTTGGCATTGGCGAGGACGGCCGCCCATCGCGCCTTCTGGGGGTCCAGTGAGGGGTTTTGGGCCGCGTTGAAACTGTAAGTGGCGACCTTCAAGGTTTGGTCCGGCAGGCCCGGGACAAAGTCGCTGAAAATGAGGCCCGGCCCTTTTTCCCTTGCCCATTGTTCCAGCAGCTCATAGGCGCGGTACCGCTCCATGGATTTCGCGTAACCCCTCCAGGCGCCGGAGGAATCCCAAAGGCGGTGGTACGCTCCGAATAAGTGGAAACCGTCCAGGCCTATGGACACCGCTAGGCAAAGGGCGGCCCCTAAAGCGGCCCGGGGAGGGCAGAGGCCGGCGGCCAGCCGGCAACCTCCCAAAGCCGTCACCACGAGAAGAACCGGGATGAGTGGGACCATGCGGAAAAATTCGGGTTCACTTGTCAAAAGGCCGGGAAGAAGGAAAACGACGAAGGCCACCAGCAGCCACAGGGAAATGGGGGATTTTTCCCCGCGGAGCAATTCCAGCAATCCCACGAAAAAAAAGGAATCCAGGAGAGGGTTCAAAAACCCACCCCAAACGGGCTGGTAGGTGTGAAAGGCAGGGTCCGCGCCCCAAAAAAGCGACGAGAGATAGGCTCGGGAAACGTTCCATTGGTTCCCGAGGGAATGGGTCAGGTGGAAGGGCGCGAGGTAAGCCAAGTAAGCCCCATAGCCCTGTGTCCACTCCAGGACCAAGAGGGGGAGGGAAAGGGCCAAAAGGGGAACCATCCAAAAAAAAGCGACCTGCTGGGAGGCCTTCCCAGAAATTTTCAGGTCCGCCAGTAGGGTCCCCAAAACCGCCGCGACAATCACGGGCCAATGGATGTGGATGAGGAATCCCAGCCCCATCATCAAACCCAGGGCCGCCGCCGCCTTTTTCTTCGAAAGGAGGGAAGGGGCGCGCAGGAACCAGCCCAAAAGACACAGGACCGCGCATTCGCCCAGGAGCACCAAGCCGGTCATGAAGGAAAAGCGGCCCAAAAACAGGGGCCAAAAACTAAAGGCCATAAGGCAGGCGCAAAGGAAGGAAAAGGAGCCGGAAAAGAACCGCCGGGCCGCCGCGTAAGAGGCCGGCACCACCGCTACCGAAATAAGGGCCGGCAAGGCCCAAAGGGTCGTCAAGGAAACCCCGAATATCTTGAAGAAAAGGCTTAAAAGCCACACGTAAAGCGGTGGTGCGCAGCTGTCCCCGTAAAAGAGCCTCCAACTCCACTGCTTGTCCAGTTGGAGGGCGTAATAGCCATAGACGCCCTCGTCATAATGGGGCCATACCGAAAGGGTGGTGAGTTGGTAGAAGCGTAGGAAAACCACGCAGGCCCCCAGCAGGGCCCAAACCCAGGCGGGAAGGGGGGGGAGGAATTCCTTTTGGAAGAAGGGGCCGGCCTGCCTCTTCAGCGGGCGCCACAAGGCCCATAGGAAGGGAAGAAGGATTCCGAAGAAGCCGATCCAAAGCTTCGCTTCCAGGGAGAAAGGGAAGTAGGAAAGCATGGTGTTGGCGCAAAGAAAAACGCCGAAAAAAACCCAGGGAGAGGTCACGGGGAAAAATCGGGATTTCATGGAACGCCCCCCCTATTTCAAGTCATCCACCGGAGAAAGCCGGGCCAGGAACCGCCGGGAATCGGTGAAGTCCAAGGGCGACCGCAGGGCCCCCTCGAAAGCCCGCCGGGCTTGGGCTTTTTCGCCAGCCAAGGAATAAAGCACGCCCAAGTGGAAATAAAGGTTGGCGGCCGGGCAGCCTTTGTCCAATGCGGAAAGGAGGTTTTCGATGGGCGCCTTCCATTCCGGTTGGGGCACTTCCCCCGGAAAGAGGCGGCCGCTGGGCATCTCCGACAACCTTCGCCCCGTGGTTTTAAAGTAGGAAGCCAACAACAGGGATTGAAAACGAATGTCCGAAACCTTTTCCCAATAGAACGACTCTAAAAGCGGGTCGCCTTGAAAAGCGGGATAAGCCCGGTCAAGGTCGGCCAACAGGATTCTACCGCCCGCCCCGTCGTTTTTCATGACATTGTCCTCCTGGAAGGGAACCAAGGCCCAAGCCGCCTGCTTCCACTTGTCAAAGGCTTGCGCAGGAGCCGGTTCTAAGGGATGGACCCACAACATCATGCCCCCATCGGAGGGAGGGTGGTCCTTGGAAAGCCAGAAAAACCGTCCGCCCGGGAACTGCCGGCTCAAGCAAGGCTGGTAATTCACGTTTTCGATTAAGGCGGCCCAGGCGCATTTCCCTTCGGGAATCCGCGGGTTGTAAAGTCCATCAAAGGCGGCGCAAGCAACTTCCAGGAAAGGGGGCCGAGACGGATCCACATTAAAGGACGAGAAAAAAAGCCCCGGCCCTTCCTTTTCGGCGATTCCACGCAGGATTTCCCACGCTTTCACGTCGACTGCGGGTTTTTGGGCGGGATTGACCGTGTCGATGTCCAAGGAAGTGTAGTGAAGATTCATTCCATCCAGTCCCATGGAAAGCATCAGGAGGCCGCCGAGGAGGAGTTTCACCTTTCCCTTAGGTAAGGACTCGGCCAATTGAAGGAAGCCCAGCACCACGACGCCGTATACCAGCGGGACCAGATGGACTAAGTGGAAAACATTAAACATCCCCGAAAAGAGGATCGGCACAAAGCCGATTAGGACCGCCCAGCCCATAGGCCCGGCCGCCGGATGCCGGCGATGGCGGAAAAGGGCAAGGAGACCCGTGAAGAAGAAGCCGCCGGTCACGGGGTTCAATAAGCCTCCCCAAGCAGGGCCGTAGGAAAAGTAACCCTTCCATCCCATCCAAAAAACCGCTCCAACATTCTCCAAAGCCGAAAGGGGCCACTCTGCGGCCCCACCGTTTTGGGCTTGGGGGTTCAGGGCGAACAAGCCCCACAGATAGCCCCCGAAGCCCGTTTGAACCGCCGCAATTCCCAGTGGAAGGGCAGTCAAAACGGCGGTGAGGACGAAAACTCCCATGCCGACGGCCTTCCGGGGTTTTTTCACCGGCTCCAGGATTTTCCAGCAGGCTCCTCCTATAAAAAGGGCCACCAAGATCCACGAAAAATAGGTGTAAAAACCCGATCCCACGCAAAGCCCCAAAAGGACCAGGAAGGCCCAGCGGCTTTTCGGAGTGGATGCCCGGCGAAGCCACCCTAAGAGCCACAGGCCGACCCATTCCCAAAGGAGCATCAAAAGGCCCTGGTGCGCGAAGCGCCCGGCAAGAACCGGCCAAAAGCCCAAAGAGACGAAAAGGAACAACCAGAAGGAAAAACCCTTGGCGAAAAAATTCCGGGAGGCCGCGTAGGAAAGGAAGGCGCAGGCGGTGGAAATCAAGGCGCTCAACAGGCGCATGGCGGCCAAGGACGGCCCGAAAGCCTTGAACCCAAGCGCCAGGGCCCAGTTGAAAAGAGGCGGCAATTGGGTAGCCGATTGAAAAAACCTCCAATTCCAGTGTTCCGCCAGGTCCATGGCGTAAAAGCCATTGACCGCTTCATCATACAAGGGAAAGCCGGGGAAGGAATTCAACCCAAAGAAACGGACCCCAGCCGCCCCCAGGACCGCTACCGGTAGGGCCCAAACCCAGGCGGGAAAGGATGGAAGGAATTCCTTTTGAAACCGTCCATTGGTTTGGGGAGTGGGCAGGAAACGCAGGGCCAATAGAAAGGGAAAAAGAATTCCCAAAAGGCCGACCGCCAGTTTGGCCCCCCAGGGGAGTTTTGAATAGGAAAGCAGGCTGTTGGAGGCGAGGAAAAGGAGGAAAAGGAAAAACCAAGATTTTGACCCGCTCATGGGCGATTCCTTCCGGCGGCCGTTTCCAGTGAGGCCAGGTCCCTGGGGGCGTCCGTCAAATCCATCGGGGCGTGGAGGGCCTTCCCAAACGCCCACCGGGCATCCTCCCCATCGCCGGTTTGCGCGTAAAAGGACCCCAGCCGCCAAAAGAGGTTGGCCGCCGGGTACCCTTTTTGGATTGCCGTTTTAAGGTATTTTAAGGAATCCACGCTGTCCTTGAACCCGGAGACCCGGAAGGAGAGATCCGACAGCTTTTCCCAATAACAAGATTGAAGGAAGGGATCGCCCTCAAAAGCGGGCTCCGCCTTTTGAAGCAGGGGCAAAAGCACCCAGGGGTCCTTGTAGGGACAGCCTTCGTAGGCATGGGAGGCCGCCCGCCATTTCTCAAAATCCGGCCGGGTGGCCGGGGTTACCGGGGCCACCCAAAGCATCCAGCCGCCGTCGGGCCGGTTCAGGCCCCCGGAAAGCGCGAAGGCCCGCGCTTGGGGGAAGCGTTTTTGGAGGAAGGGTTTGTAGTTCACGTTGGCCAGGACCGCGGCCCAGGAGGCTTTTTCCAGGGAAAGAGATGGATTTTGGGCGGCGTTGATGGGATATTCCAACACGAAAAGGCTCTGGTCACAGAGGCCCGGAACGAAACCGTCGAATATCAGGCCGGGGCCTTGTTCGGAGTCCATCTTTTGGAGCAGGGCATGGGCCCGGTAACGCTCCATCGACTTCCCGTAGCCGATCCAGGACGCGGGCGAATCCCAGATACCCTGATATTTGACCGCCAAATGGTAGAAATCCAGCCCGGCGAAGGCCAAACCCAGGCCCCAAAGCATGAACACCAAGCGCAAGGGGGTGAGGCCGGCCAACAGTCTGCGCCATCCCAATCCACACGCGAAAAGCAGCACCGGCAGGACGGGCAGCACCCGCAGCGGCTCCCGCGTGGAAGTCGCCATACCGGGAAGGAGAAACAACAGGGCCGCCGCCAGCCACCCCCAGCCCGCCCACCGGCCGCTTTTTAAAAGTTCCAGGAATCCCAGAAGCAAGAAGGAATCCAGCAGGGGATCCAGGAAGCCGCCCCACACGGGCTGGTAGGTGTGGAACGACGGGTCCAGGCCCCCAAAAATCGCCGATAGGTAGGAAAGGGAAACGTCCCATTGACGCCCCATATCCCCCCTTTGGGACCAAAACCCCACTTGCGAGCCGTAGCTTCGCACTGCGTCCCCAAGGCCAGCCCTCCAAAGGGGGGCCAAGAGCAAAACCCCCCCCGCAGCCCAAATCGCCAAAGGTGTCCAGGAGCGGGGTTTTCGGCGCAGGCAGTCCACCAGGACCGCGGCGCCCGACAGGAACGCCACCGTGGCCCAGGAAATAAAAACGTAAAAGCCGGTTCCCGCCGCCGCGCCCAAGGCCAGCGCCCTCCAGTTGCGGGAGGAGGAAGAAGGGGATTTAAGGTAAAAACCCAAAAGGCCGAAGGTGAGGAATTCCGCCAAAAGCACCAAGACCATCTGGTCGCCGACGCGCCCCACGTAGAGGGGCCAGAAGCTGAAGGCCGCCAGCCAGGTGGTTAAGAGGGAAAGGGACCTTGAGAAAAACATCTGGGAACACCATGCCGCCGCGGCCACGGTCAAGGCGGACAAAAGGGCCGGATAGAACCAGAGACAGAAAAGGGAAGGCTTGAGCCATCGGAACAAAAAGGCCAGGCCCCACGCGTAGCCGGCGGGAAAATTCGCCCCTTCCGGGAACAATCCCAAGCCCTGTTGGTTGAAACGCACCGCCAGCCAACCCCAAAGCCCGTCGTCGTAAAAAGGCCAGACCGACAAGGCGGTGAGTTTGTAAAACCGGACGAAAACCGCGCAAGCCCCCAGTAGGACCCAAACCCAGGCGGGAAGGGGTGGCAGGAATTCCTTTTGAAATAGCACGGCGGGTTCGGGCGCGGGAAGGAAACGCAGGGCCAGAAGGAAAGGAAAGAGGATTCCCAAAAAGCCGACCCCTAGCTTGGCTCCGGGGGAAAGGGGAAAATAGGAAAGGAGGATGTTGGAAACCAGGAACACCAGGAAATAAGCCCATGGCGCGGGACAAAAAGCATGGGATTTCCCAACGGGTCGAACCATGGGTCATTTTATCGGTTTTTGAAAAGAATGGCATTTTCAAAAAAAGGGGAGCCTATAGAATGATTTAAATGTTCCGCAGCCCAAGGCTGACATTGAGAAAATGGCGCGACCGCCTCCTGGCCTCGCCCTCCTTCCTTTTGGGGAATCCCGCGGGGCGCGCGTGGAAAAATCCAAAGGGGTTCGAGTATTATTTTTTAAGCGCCATCAACGGCCTTTCATTTTTCAGGATCTTCCTGGGTTTTTACCTGGCCGCGGGAAGAACCAAGAACGATGATTTCAAATTGTACCTATTGGGCTGGCTGTTTTTCCCGGCCCTCGGCCTGTTGTCCGGAAATTTCATCGACGATCTGCGCGACCGATGGCGGCCGCAAAACCCCTATTTCTATCCGGTCCTCCTTTTCCTGAATTTTACGTTCGCGCTTTTTGCCCTGCATCCGGCCCAATGGGCCCTCCCCGGATGGGTCCTGGCCAGCTGTTTTTTACTTCTCCAAATCCTGGCCCTTGCGACGATCCAAATCCTCGAACGGTTTTTTCCGAACCCCCGGGGGAAATGGCGCGGGATACCCTATCTTTTAATGTTCCTTTCCTTTGGATTATGGTTTTTTAAAACCCAAACCTTCCTGTCCCAAGACATGGGTCATTGGACCCTCGCCCGTGGATTGGCCCTTGTTGGAATCGTGGCGGCGTTGTATGGGGACGGTTCCGCCTGGGGAAAGGATCCGGACGGAGGCAAACCGGGATTTTTCTCAAACCTGTTTTTTCACGCCTTGGGGTTTATTTTCATCTTGGTCATGGTCGTTGAACCTGGTTTTACCTATGACCCCTACCATTACGCCTCCTACCTGGGACCCTTGAGCGATATGTGCGCCGGGAAAACCCTCTTGTTCAACGTCAGCGCCCAATACGGGATCCTGGTTTATTACTTCCTGCGTTTCTTTTTCCTTTTCCTTCCCTTGGGGTATACCTCCCTTTGCCTCCTGCTGACGGCGGCCTATATCCTCCAGTATTTTTTGTTTTATTTTACCGCCCGGAAACTGTTCTGGTCCGAATTCCTGTCCTTTTTCGCGTTGGCGGCCCTTCTTCTCCTGAACTATTTCGCACCCGAAGGCCAGGCCACCTGGTATCCCTCCATCGGCCCCCTTCGGTTCGGTTTTATTTACTTGCTCATGGCTTTGGTGGTCCTGCGGAACCGCCATCCCCGCCGCCGAAGCCTCTTTTTAAGGCTGGAAGCGGCCGTGGCCGCCACGGCGTTTCTTTGGAGTTTTGAGGTTTGCCTTTTTATCCTTCCCGCCTACCTCGGCTTGGCCGCCTACGAGTCACTGGAAGCCCGGCGCGGCCGCCTCCGCTTCGAGGCCCTAGGTTTCCGGAATAGGGTTTCGGGGTTACTGGTTTTTGCCGCCCTCCTCCTGGCCTTTTTTTACCTGGACGTGATCCGCCGGAACGGGAAACCACCCCAATGGTCCCTTTATTTCGACTATAACGCCCTCCACTTGGGCGGTTTTTTCCTTCGGTGGATGCCGGCGTCAGGCTGTTGGTGGTCCGTCCTGGCTGTCTTGTATTTTTCCTTTTTCGCCGTATTAGGCGCCGTCTTCCGGGCCCCGGACCGCGTGGATAGGTTCCCGAACTTCAATGCCGTTGTGCTCCTGACTTTTTACGGCATCACCCAGTTTTATTACTACGTGGGGCGGGCCGTCGGATTCAATTTACTGGCCGTTTCCATGCCCAGCCTCCTGCTTTTCCTTTATTGGCTGTTTTTTTTGAGAAGGTACGACCTCCCTTCGGCCCCGCCGATCTTAAAAAAGGGCGCCTTTGCCCTGGGCGTCCTCGCGATCGGGATCTATCTTCCCTTGTTTGTCCCCCGGGCGCTTCAAAAGATCCAATATAAAAAGGCCTCCCTTCCCGATTTGTGGGACAACATCGTCCATCGACCCTGGGACGAGGGCCGGCAAAATTCCTTTGCCCAAACCGCGGAATCCCTCATGTCGAAATACTCGGGGACAAAGAAGGAATTGGTTTATTTCTTCGGGGACTATAAGGGCCTGGAAGTTTCCATGTATTGCGGAAGAGTGAAGGTTTATCCCTATAACAACGTCTTCGAAGCCGATATCTGCCCGGCCATCCGCGCAAGGCTTCTTGCCTTTGACCCAAAACTGAAGCCCGGGGACTGCATTTACCTTTCGAAGGACTTCAGCCAAACCGAAGTTTATTACGAATACCCGGATTCCAGCCAGCACCTGCTGTCCAACCTTGAGCCCACGCTCTTGTCCTTCCTGGCTTCCAAGTACCAATTCAACCAAGTGGAAGAGAAGGACGGCATCGCGGTGTTCCGGGTGACCGGGGCGCGGTAATTTTTTCCAAGCCCCCCATCTCCAAAGGCGATCACGGGGGGGAAATCCGCCCAGGAGCCCTTTTTAATGGGCTCTTTGTAAATTCTCGGCCGCCGGTGTGTGATCGACCGGTGATCGCAATGCCGCCTTAAAAGCCTCGCGGGCTTTTCCCCCATCCCCCAGCGTCCACCACAGCACGCCCAGGTCGTTCAGGAGGTTGGCCGAGGGGTAACCCTTGGTAATAGCGCGCCGCAGCGCCTCCAGGGCCGGTTGGGGATCGGAACAGCTCATGGCGCAGAAAAAGATCCTCTCCGCCACGCAGGACTCCAGAAAAGGATCCTTCCGGACCTCCGGTTCCAATTGAAGCAGTTTTTGCAAAGCCCCGCTCGGCGTTTGGCCGAGGGGCATGCGGAAAAACAGGGAGGTAACGCCGCGCAGGTCCCTTTCGGCCTTTAACCAGAGGGAAAAATCCCCCCGGTTCGAAGCGGTAAGGGGAATGACACCCAGTACCAGGTTTCCCTGCGGGACGGCGGTTTCAGGGGCCAATGGAAACCACCGGGCTTGCGGATACCGCTTCGAGAGGAAAGGCGCGTAATCGATATCGGCCAGCAAGGCCGCCCAGCGGGCCTGAGAAGGCGGGAGGCGGGGGTTGCGGGCCGCATTCATGGGATAAACCGCGACCGTGAAAGTTTGGTCAAAGGGGGTGGGCCCCAATTCGGTGAAGATGAGGCCCGGGCCCTGGAACCGGGACATGGAACCGAGGATACGGTAGGCCCGGAGCCTCTCCAAGGACTTGACCCCCAGGACCTCGGCTTGGACATCGGAGCGCCAAAACCCCCGATAGGGCCCCCAAAGATGGAGGAGATCCAACAGGGAGGACCCCAGCAAAAGGCCCAAGACCACCGCCCGGCGAAGCCAGGGTTTTCCCTTGCGGGGAACCAGGCGGAAAAGGCCGATAACGCCCACCGCCAGGAGGGGCGCGAAGATTAGGAGCCAGCGCAGCAATTCCAAATCCGAGGACAAGAGGGCCGGCAGGGAGAAGAGTCCCAAGGCTAGGAGAAGCCATAGCCGCAGGCCGTTTTGCCTCGCCCGGACCAGGGAGCCCAATCCGACCAGGAAAAGGGAAGAGATTAGGGGATTCAAGAAGCCCCCCCACAAAGGTTTATAAGCGTAGCGTTGGGTCTCAACGCCCCAGAAGAGCCCCAAGGCATAGTCCCCGGCCATCCGCAACTGGTCCGGAAGGGAAAACCCGGGATGGACGGCGAAAACCGATTTCAAGTAGGCCCCTTGGTTCCCCCAAAAGAAGAAGCCCAGATAGGGAAGGGCCGCCAGGAGGAGCGCGCCGATAAAAACCAACCCGGCTCCTCCCCGCTGGGGAAGGTCCCGCGAGGCGAAGGCGGCCACGGCCAGAAGGACGAAAAGCGCCATAACCGGCCAATGGTGAAGGGTGTAGAAACCCAGGCCGGTCCATAAACCCAAGAGCGCGGTCCCGGTTTTCCCGCCGCGATTTTCCCTTGGACGCAGGAAAAGCCCCAGTAGGGCGAAGGCGCCGAACTGCCAGAGGATTTCCAGCGACTGGCCCTGGCACAACCGGCCCAAGTAAAGGGGCGTGAAGTTAAAGGCCCAAAGAAAGGCGAAAACCCAAGCGAAAGATTTCGGGAAAAAAGCACGGGCCGCCATGTAAGCCAGGGGCAAGGCCAAGGACGATAACAGGGCTGGGTAGAGCCAGAGGGAGGCGAGGGAAGGCCCGAAGAGCTTGAAAAATGCCCCCAGGCTCCAGACGAAGAACGGCGGCCATTGGGCGTAGGAATAAAAAAAATGCAACTTCTCGCCCTCGCTCAGTTCCGTGGCGAAAAACCCCGCGATTCCCTCATCCACCAGCGGCCAGGTGGAAAGGGTCGTTAATTGGTAAAAACGGGCGAATAAGGCCGCCAGGAGGAATAAGAGCCAGGCCCACCCTGGCATCGGGGGAAAGGATTGCTCATCCATGAAAGCCGCAGGGGATCCGGAATCCCCTGGTTTCAAGCGGAGGAACAAAACAAAAGGCAAAAGCAAGCCCAGCAAGCCAATACCCAGCTTCACCCCGAATGGCAAGGGGACGTAGGAAAGAAGGAGATTGGCGGCCAGGAAAACAAAAAAATAAACCCAGGGGGAACGCGGGAAGGAAGGCCCGGGGCCGGTGGAAAATCGGGACATGGGTTTATTTTAGAGGGTTAGGAGAGATAAGCCCGAACTTTCTCCGCGGCACGGCGGCCGGAGAGGCAGGCGCCCTCCAGGGTGGCGGGAAGGCCCGTGTTGGTCCAGTCCCCGGCCAGGAAGACGTTGGGATAAGGCGTCTGGCAAGGCGGGCGGAGACGCTCCGTTTCCCCGCTCCAAACGAAGGTGGCGGCCATTTCGCGCGTGACCTTGGAGTGGAGGACCTGGGCGTCTTTCGCGGCGGGGCAGCGGTCGGTCAGTTCCCTCCGGGCCAGGGAAAGCAGTTCGGGGTCCTTCTGGCGGGCCAAGTCGTCGGCCGCGCTGGCGGTGAAGGAAAGGTATTGGAAATCCTTGCCATCACCCTCACCCCATCCCTCTCCCCTTAAGGGAGAGGGGGTTGAAGACGCATTGAATCTTGCTTCCCTCTCCCCTTGTGGGAGAGGGTCAGGGTGAGGGGTGCCGGTGTTTTTAAAAAGTCCCTTTCCATTCCATGCCCAATTGGCGTTGCGGTTGAAGACCCACTCAAACCTGGCGCCGGAGAGGCCCAGGAGATGTTCCCCCATCACCGGCTTGGAGAGGATGACGTGGACCGACACGATGGAGGATTTGCCCATTTGGGAGAAATGGGCGGCGGCTTCCCAGCCGTCCCTCGGCCAAAGCGCGGAAAGGGAGGAAGGCGGTATGGCCAGGACCAGGGCGTCGCCGGTCCATACCGCGCCGGAGCGGGTTTTGACCCCGAAGGTTTTTTCGTTCAAAGTGAGTTCCTGGACCCCCTCGTGCAAGAGCACCCGGCTTCCTTTTTCTTCCAAGTAACGGCGGGCCTTTTCCGAAACCAGGTCTCCCAAGGGAAGCCGGGCCACGCCCATGGCGCTGTCCCGGCGATTCCCGAAAAAGACACGATGAAGGACTTCTCCCAAACCCCCTATGGGCGCCACCGCCGGGGAAACGTTCATGACGCTGCCGCAAAGGGGAACCCAAAACCTCTCACGGGAGAGGGGGCCTTGGGCGGTGGCGTCCAGGAATTGCGCCACCGTCTGAACGCCCGGGGAGAGCCGGAACGGTTTTTTCGAGAAAGCCGAGAGGGCCCGGGCCATGGACGTTTTTTCCTTGAAGGGAAAGGCGTTGGAGGTGAACAGGCCCCAGGCCAGGTGGAAGGGCGCGGGAAGGGGGGCGCATTTTAAGGAAACTTTTTTCCCACCAGGGGTGCGCCAGGTAAGGGCCAGGGGATCAATCCAATGGAAGGCGTCCGTTGCGCCGATGCGGTGGAGCATTCGGAGCGTTTCAGCGTAACAGCCCATGAAAAGATGGGGGCCATTGTCCACGGGAACGGGGAAAGGTCCCGAAGGCGGGATGGAATAGGCCCGGCCGCCCAGTGAGCCCCGGGATTCCAAGAGGTCCACGGCAATCCCGGCCTCGGCCAGGGCCGTGGAGGCCGCCATACCCGCGTAACCTCCCCCGACCACGATGACTTTGGGCAAGGCAGACCTTTCTTCGGCTTTTGACGATATAATCCGTTTTCAAATTCCTTAACAGGGGGAAGGCCTTTGGCCCTCAAACCAGCCTCCGACAGGCTCCAAATCGTTGATTTGGTCCGCACCCTGGCGATCCTGACGGTGATGGCCCTGCACCTCAAGCCGACCCTATTCCTCTCCAAGGAACCCTGGTTCCGGTTCGCCTGGGACCGTTTCCAGCGCAACGGCGCCCTCGGTGTTCTTCTTTTTTTCGGGGTTTCGGGCTACCTGATCACGCGCATCCTGGATTCGCGGTCGCCCAGCCTTTTCAAACCAGGCTTCAAGACGTTTTATTCCCAAAGGGCCGGGCGCATTTTTCCCCTGTATTTTTTCACCATCCTCGCGGGCGCCCTGGTTTTTTTTACCGTGCAGGGTACCTCCAAGATCTTTACCTATTGTTTCGGCGATATCCGCATGTTTTGGGACCCTTGGTTTTGGCTTTCCCTTTTTTCCTTCACCTTCAACTGGTTCCAAGCCCATTGGGCCAAGGTGCCCATCGCCTTTTACTTCGGCGTCTTATGGTCTGTTTCCCTGGAGGAGCAATTCTACCTTTTTTACCCCTTCGTCCTTTCCAAACTGGGGAACCCGGGCCACTTGATCCGATTTTGCGCGTTCCTAATCCTCCTGAGTTTCCTTTGGCGGCTGGGAGTCTACCTTTACGGCGGGGCGGATTTCGGCGCCCAACTCCATTTCACTTTCGGGGTCGCCGACCAGATCGGGTTCGGCATCCTCCTCTACTGCCTGGCCCAGCGGTGGGACCCTTGGCTGGCCCAGCATCCGCCGGTTTGCGGGCTGTTGTGTTCCGGGGGTTTCCTCTTATCGGCCGGAGCCTATTTCGGCACCTTCATCGTGGAGGGCCTAGACCGGGTTTACGCCCCGACGTTTTTGGCCTTGGGGCTGTTCCTTTTCCTCCTGGGAGGGCGCCACTTGGCCTTTTTCGATTCACCCTACCTGACGTGGCTGAGCTGGCCGGGAAAATATTGTTATGGATGCTACCTTTTCCACATTCCCCTGCTTTGCCTCACCCATTTCCTCCTGGTGCGGCTCCACACTTTTTGGGCCTTTGTGCTTTGGACGGCCCTGACCACGGCTTGCGCGGCCCTTTCCTACCATTTTTTCGAGCTGCCCGTGAACCGTTGGTTACGCCGGAAGCTCCTGCCCGGTTCCGCCCCCCAAGACTAAAAGTTCCAACCATCCCTCCGTGGGTTTAAGGCTTTTCCGTCCCCCGCATATGCAATGACATCTTTGAAATCGGCTTATTTCGCCCATTTCCAAAGCCAACAGCGCCCGACCGCGCCCAGGACTGAAATGAGCTTGTCCGCCTTGGAAAGGCCCGTCCGCCCTTTCAGGATGCGGGTGGGATTGGCCCGAAGCTTCTGGTACAGCTTGACGTAAACCGACCCAATGGCCTCGGCGGTGGCCAGTTGGGAACGCTGGGAAAGGCTCAAGGATTTCCGCGCCTTTTCCAGGAAGGACCAAGCCCGGTCCAGTTGGAATTCCACGAAGAGTTTCCATTGGGAGTTCGTTTCATCCAACTGGACGGGGTTAAGGTGGAACCGCTTGAAATCCTCCATGGGGAGATATTGGCGGCCCAAGGCCTTATCTTCTTGGAAGTCCCGAACGACATTCACTAATTGGAGAAAAACCCCCAGGTTTTCCGCGTAGTCCCTGTGGGCCTTGTCCTTGAAGCCGAAAATATCCATGCAGGCCAGGCCGGGGCCGCCCGCTACCTTCAGGGCATATTGATGGAGTTCGGAGAAGGTCTTGAAGCGGATGGGTTTTAAGTCCCGCTCCACGCCCTGAAGGACCCGCTCCAAGGGTTCCCGGGACAGGCGGAAGGCGGGCGTGAGGGTTTGGAGCCTTTGAAAGAGGGGATCCTTCGCCCGGTTTTGGAAGGCGAGCTTGAGATGCCGACGGAGCCGGGAAAGGTTCCCGCGTTTTTCGGCGGGGGAACCGGGGCCGTCGGCGATCTCATCCGCTTCCCAGCAGAAACGGTAAAGTGCTTCCATGGCTTCCCGTTTTGCGCGGGGCAGGAGCAAGAGCGGGTAATAGAAACTGGTTTTGTTTTCGAGCGACCCTTTTCGCGAATCCAAGAAAACCTCCATTATTATTTCGGGGAGGGAAGGAAGAGGGCTTTCCAAGCCAGGGCCGCCTTGTCCCCGGTGCTCCAAACCGGACGGTGTTGCAGCACATTGTAGTCCATCCCCCGGATTTTCTTGAGGATTCCCAACCCTCCCAGGCAGGTGGCTTTCAATTCCAACTTCAGGCGCCCGGAAACGGCATCCAGCAAGGGGAGGCCCTTGCGGAAGTAACCTTCAGTGAAATCCACGGCGTTTTTCACCAGGCGGCGGACCTGGGGTGAATCCTTTAAGGCCAACAGGTCCTTTTGCTTCACTCCGGTTTTTTTCAATTCCACAAGAGGGTAATAAATCCGGTTCCGTTTCAGGTCAATGGCCGTGTCCTGCCAGAAATTGATGAGCTGAAGGCCGGTGCAGAGGTAATCCGAATAGCGGTGGAGCTTTTCATTCCGGATTCCCGAAATGAAAAGGACCATGCGGCCCACGGGATTGGCGCTGTGGCGGCAATAATCAAGCAGGGCATTCCAGGTCGAATAGCGGTGGCGGGAAACGTCCATGCGGAAGGCCCTTAAAAGTTGGAAAGGAAGGGTTGGGGATATGTGGATAACTTGGAGGGTATGGGCGAAGGCCTGGTGAATCGGCGGCGCTTTTTTGCCTTGGAGCGCGGCTTTTAAGTCTCTTCCCCATCGGGAAAGGAGAGTGAGCCGTTTTCCCTCGTAACGGTCCTCGTCCGCGAAGTCGTCGGCGGCGCGGGCAAAGGCGTAAAGGGCCGCCACATAGGGGCGGGAGCCCTTGGGCAGCAGCCAGGACGCCACGGGGAAGTTCTCGTAATGGCCGAAAGCTTGTTTTTGGCAGGCCGCATAAGCTTGTGCCAAATGGAGGGGGATGGAAGAATCCATGGGCACAAGGATAAGGGCAGAAGGGCCGGGAAAAAACGCTTATTTCCGGCCCGAATCCTTGCGCAGGTAATTGTAAAGAAACGTGGCTAAAACCGCGCCCAAGGTCGGCCCCAAGGTGTAAAGCCACATTTGCCCCAGCTGCCCCTGGAACAGGGCCGGAGCCAGGGAACGGGCTGGGTTAAGGGAAGCTCCGGTGACCGGCCCGCCCACGAAGGCCGCCAGCATGACGGTTCCGCCAATGGCGGCGCCCGCCATGGTGCCTTCGGCCCGCGTGTCGGTGGCGACCGCCATGATGACGAACATGAGGAAGAAGGTCAGGACCCCTTCCCAGGCCAGGCCCTTCAGGGGGACCACCGAAGAAAAGGTGGCCCCGTAGGCCCGGCCGGCGGGAAGGAGGATCGTCAAGAGCCCGCTGGCCGCGATGGCCCCGCCGAATTGGGCGGTCCAATAAAAGGGGATTTGGCGGAGAGGGAAGTGCCGTCCCACGGCGAAGGCCAGGGTGACGGCGGGATTGAAATGGGCGCCCGAAATATGCCCCACGGCGTAGATCATCACGGCCACGGACAGGCCGAAAACAACAGGGATGACCGATGGCGGGATGGTTCCGGGGAAGCGGTCTGCCACCATGAGGCTTCCGCAGCCAGCGAAGACGAGGGTGAATGTGCCGACGGCTTCCGCAATGGATTTTTTTAACATATTCACTTTCGGATACCCTCCCGCGCCGCTTTCCTGAATTTTTCGTGGATCATGTCCCGCACCTTGCGGAATTCCTTCAAATATTCCTCCTTCGGTTCCTCGGTCTGGGGCGGTTCGGGGAAGGACCAATGAAGGCGGTTTTTGGCGCCGGGGAATACCGGACAGGTTTCGTTGGCGTTGTCGCAGACCGTGATGACGTAGTCAAAAGGCTGGTTGAGGAACATTTCAAGGCTTTTGGAAGTGTGATGGGAAATATCGATTCCGATTTCCTTCATCACCCGAATGGCGTTAGGGTTGACGCGGGAAGCCCGGGTTCCCGCGCTAAAGACATCATATATTCCCGAGCCATAATGGCGCAGGAAACCTTCGGCCATTTGGGAACGGCAGGAATTTTTCGTACAGAGAATAAGGACTCTTTGCGCCATACTCCACCTCCTATTTTTTCGATTTCCTTTTCGCCCAGCCGCCCAGGATTTCCTTCAGCCGGCTTTTCATTTTTTCAAGTTCCTTGATCTTGGATTCCAATTCTTGGACCTTCCGGCTGAAGAGGTTCGTGGCCAGGTCGCAGCAAGGCCCCAAGCCTTTATCCCCACAATAGGTGATCTCTCCGATTTCCTTCAATGTCAGTCCCATTTCCTGGGCCTTTTGGATGAAAAGGAGCCTTTCCACAGTTTCGGGGGGATAAAGCCGGAAACCCCCGGTGGTGCGGGCCGGTTTTTTCAGCAGGCCTATTTTTTCGTAATAGCGGATCGTGTGGATAGAAGCCTTGCTTTTCCTGGCCACTTGGCCGATTTGAAGCGCCACGCCCTTGGGTTCCATGGCTCCTCCTGGCAGGGAATGTTACAGTCTAGAGCATACTCTAGGGTCAAGACCCTCCCGGGCGGCTAAAAAAGCCGGGAAACCTTTGCCGGGAAAGCGCCGTGATAGGGTTGGAATCCCCCGCAGGTGCGGTTAAGCTCCGGTAAAACACCTTCGAAAGGAAAACCCATGAACTATTACGAATCCAAGGACCTGGGAAAATTCGCGGGCATCGGCAAGTTCAAGCCCGAACTGGCGGAGAAATTCTTCGATTATTACGCCGCCGCCACGGGCAAGGACGGGGCCCTGACCAAGCGGGAAAAGGCCCTCATTGGCCTGGCCCTGGCCCACGCCAAGCAGTGCCCCTATTGCATCGACCAGTACACCACCCAGTGCCTGGAGAACGGCTCCAACCCGGACGAGATGACCGAGGCCCTGCACGTGGCCGGGGCCCTGGAGGCGGGCATGACCCTGGTGCACGGCGTGCAGATGCACAACGTGATGGAGCGGACAGGGGCCTGAGACCCTAAGTTTTGAGTTGTTTCCCGGGAGGCTTTTGAAGTGGCGTCCGATTACGATTTCCAAGCGGTCCTGGATAAATACCACCTGGACCTCCAGCCCCTTTCCATCGAGACCTTGCAGGTGAACGTCACCAAACTGTGCAACCAGGCCTGCCATCACTGCCACGTGGACGCCTCCCCGAGGCGCACCGAACAGATGGACAAGGCCACGGTGGAAAAGTGCCTGGAAATCCTCGAGCAAAATCCCGCCATCCAGAAGCTGGACCTCACGGGCGGCGCGCCGGAGCTCAATCCCTATTTCGACTATTTCGTCAAAGAAGCCCGCAAGAGGGGCAAGTACGTGATGGTCCGCCACAACCTGACCGTGACCTTGGACGGCAACCCCCAAACCGGCGAATCCAAGGAATACCTGCCGGAATTTTTCGCGGAAAACCAAGTCGAGGTGATCTCCTCCCTTCCCTATTTCCAGGAATATTTCACGGACAAGCAAAGGGGCAAGGGTGTTTTCCAAAAGAGCCTGGAGAGCATAGGACGGTTGAACCGGATGGGATACGGCGTGGAGGGAAGCGGGCTTATCCTCAACCTGGTGTACAACCCGGTGGGGGCCTTCCTGCCCGCGCCCCAGGCGGACCTGGAAAGGCAGTTCAAGCAGGAGTTAAAAGCGAAATACGGCTTGGTCTTCAACCGGCTTTACACCCTCACCAACATGCCCATCCACCGCTTCAAGACGCAGCTTCAACAGCTCCACGGTTATGGGGATTATATGGAAAAATTGGTGAACGCCTTCAACCCCGCCGCGGCCCAGGGCGTCATGTGCCGGAGCCTTTTAAGCGTGGGCTGGGACGGCAGGCTTTACGACTGCGATTTCAACCAAATGCTGGAAATGGGAATCGGGGGCCGTGGCCCCTGGACGGTTTTCAACTTTAATTTTCAAAAACTGATGGCCCGCCGTATTCTTTTTGCCTCCCATTGCTTCGGCTGCACGGCGGGGGCGGGTTCCAGCTGCGGCGGCGCCACGGCCTGATTTTGGCTAGTTCGTTCCACGCATTTGCCTGTGCTTAAGTTCTCAATGTCAAAGCCATAGTTCCTTCTTGAGACTGTTGCGGGTCGCTTTTTATCCCCGGAACTTTGTTCCAGGGACTTTTCCAACAGTCTCAAAATGTTAAATCTTAAATAAGCTTATAAATTAAAGGGAATTTAATCGTTTTTTTCCTTGGGAAAACGGCAATCCCGGATTAACATTAAACCTCATTTGAGGTGTTTTTTTTCATCTCAAATCCAACACCTTTTCTCAATCATTCAGGTTTTTTTAAGGAGATGGCCATGAAATTAAGGATAGCCGGAATATTTTTGCTTCTTGCGAGTTCTTCCCTGTTGATCATCGGCTGTCCGGGCAAGAACAGCCCTTCCTCGCCCGCGGCGCCCGCGGACACCAACACCCCGACCTCCACACCCACGAACCAGAACGGCTTTACTTCCACGCCTTCCTACACTCCCACCGCTTCTTTCACGCCCACGGCCACCAATGCCGGTGGGTTTACCTCAACGCCATCCTCCTTCACGCCCACTTACACTTCCACCCTTTCCTACACCCCCACGTTTACTTATACCTATACCAGCACTTCGACTCCCACCAACACCTTCACTTCAACCTTTACGGCGACCTCCACGGCCACCAACACGGTGTGCATGGATGGGTCGGGCCATACCTGTACCTTCACCTACACTCCGGCCGCGCCGACCAATACATCGACCCTTTGTCCCACCCAAAGCTTCACGCCGACCCCCGGCGCCAACGGTTATTCCATTTCCGGGACCGTCGATTACACAGGCGAGAGCGGCACGGTGAGCGGCACGAATCCCATTGAGGTTGTCGCTTTTCAACAGGGGTCAGGAAATGGCGGCAATTACTACTTGGTTACCTCTAACGGCGGTTCCTATACCATCCAAGGGCTTTCATCCGGCTCCGCTTATCTGCTGGTTGCGGTCTATAATTCTTCGGTTACCGGCTTCAATTGGCCCCCAGCGGTCGGCTCCTCCGCGGAGCTTTACGGCACGACTACTTGTAATACGAGTTCAGCGTCGCAAGTCACTGTTACTGGAAACCTGACCGGTTATACCCTCTCCTTCGGAGACTCGAACCAACTCTCCGGTTACGGTGGGACTGTCACTTACAGCGGCAGTATGGGGCGGGTGGACGGATGCCACCAGATTGCGGTTTTAACTTACCCGACCAGCACGACGCTCTACGGCTCCAGCGGAGTCACCAACACGAGCAATAACCAAAGTTCCGAAATCAACACGAACGGAGGAAGTTTTAACATGGTGGGAGGAAACGGTGGAAGCAGTCCTTGTGCTACCCAAACCATGAACGTGTTGGCGTTTTACGTGGTCCCGGGATCAAGCTGCTGCAATATCCAGCCTGGCGACCCTTACGTTTGGCAAACGAACGTGTCCACTAGCACATCGCCAAGCCTTAACCTCACGATTTCCGATTCCCAAACTTATTAAGCCTGTCAAAAAAAGGTTTTATGAGGCCCGGGTCTAACGGCCCGGGCCTTTTTTTAGTTCATTCCGTCGGTCGCAAAAACTTTCCCCTAAAAAACCCATTTGAGACCGTTGAAAAAGTCCCTGAAGGCGCCGTTGAAAAGTCCATCGAAGATGGGTTTTTCAACACTCTGAATTTAGGCCCCTATCCCTATAAAGTTCGCTTCGAAAAATAAAGACATAAAATAATCAACAATTATCAAGGTTAAACGGATATAATTCGATTCAGTTGTGTCGGCCCAACTCCTAGGAGGATGTATGAAAAAGTTTTTGGCCTTGGTTTCGGCTTTTAGCGTGATAACCCTTCTTTTGGCAAGCCAAAGGGTTTTGGCGCAGAGTTCCACCCCTACGGTTTCCACGACTCCCTCGACAACCCCTACCGGCAAAACCCATAAGAAGAAAAAAGGAACGCCGACACCCACTCCCCAGGCGACCGTCCAGGCCACGGCCTCGCCCACGGCGTCTCCCACAGTAACGCCTAAGGCGACCACCCCCCCCACCTCCACGCCCACGGCTTCGTCCGCGCCGAAGGTTTTCTCGGAAAATCCCCGCCTTTACGATAGGGTTGGCGCGCCGGGGGATTTGCGGAAGGCCGCCGCCGTTGCCGCCCGTACCATGAGTTATTCGATAGGGCGACACGACCATTCCATTTTCCTTTGGCTCGGGCGCGTCACTTCCGGCTCCGACAGCGACCGGGAAAACGCCTATATCCGCTTTGAGTTGAATGGGGTGGCCTACGCCGGCCCGAAGAAGCCGTCGTTGGTCCTGACCGGCACGGTTTACGAGCAATCGGGAAGTGACACCAAGGTGGGTGACTTTATCCAGGTGGCCGTGGACTTCCGGGATATCAAGGTGGATTACGAGGGCACCAAGCTGGGCGAGGTCAATAAGGGCAACGACATCGCCGACCAGGTTTACGACCTCCTCATCAGCCATTCTTCTTATCAATTGGTTGTGTTAGCACAGGATTGGCTGAAGGACCCGCAGGACAACATGGGCATGCCCACCTACGTGGCCAAAGCCGGGGAAGGGTTCGTGTTCCTCCAAGCCCTCAATTCCCACTCCAACGCCTCCGATCACTGAGGCGGTCATGAAAAAAGTTAAAGGGAATTTTCCGCGTTACCTCCTGGGCTTGACGTGGCTGGCTTTCGCCGGGAGGGCCACGGCCTCGGGCGTGGGGGCACTTTCCCTCCCCTTCACCATCGGCTTTCCCTCCCAACCCATTGTTGTTGAGGCCGAAGGCATGGGGAACGCGGTAGTGGCGGATGGAAGTCTCTTCAACGCCACGGCCTATAACCCCGCCCTCTTGGCCAATAACGCCGATACCTTTGAAATGCACCTGGGGTTCAACCTGGGGAACGACATCTTCGGCATGGCCGATTACTTGTTCAATTACAACAATTTCAATTTCAGCGATCTCAACACCAACAACATCAAAAACCTTCAAAACTCAATCCAGGGGGTTAACGCAGCGGTTTCGAATATGCAGGGCGCCATTAGCATGATCGGCGCGGGCTCGACGAACGCTTCCGCCATCACCCAAGAATTCAACAACAGTGCCGTTTCCATCCAAAATGCCGTCAACAACATCAACCAGGCCCTGAATGAGGCCGCCAATAAAACCATTCAAGTGGGAGCCGGCCTCAATGTGGCCTTCAAGATCGACGACCATTTCGGCTTCCAGGCCTATAACACGACCCAGGTAGCCGTGCAGGTGGGGCGGGGGAGTTTAATTACGGACCTTCAGAACCTCACCCTCCCCAACCTCTCGGGTATCACCGCCCAGAATGCCCAAGCCGCGGCTGTTTCCTTTTACAACAACGCCCAGCCGCTTATCAATTCGTTCCTGACCTCCTCGCAAATTACGACCTTAAGCAACGCCGTTTCAACCCTTGAAAACACCACCCCCTCCGACGCCAGCGTGAGCCAGTTCGCCAGCACCGTCAGCAGCGTCCTGACCAGCGTAGCCAAACAGGCGGGCGAACAAGTCCTTTTCAACGATATCGCCCCCATCGAGGTGCTGACATTCTCCGATACGGTCTTGATGGGAACCTATTGCACCCGTCCCCTGGAAGACGATAAGGCGTTTTCTATCGGAGTAAACCTCAAAGCCGTTAATCGCCATATCGCCTCCGTTGATTCCGAATATTTGGATGGTCAAAACCTCACCTCTGCAAGCGATATCGGAAACAATCTCAAGAACGACCTCGAGAACGACATCAAACAAAATACTTGGCGTTGGGGGCTGGACCTGGGGGTTTTGTACGATTTTGATGATCCCCAGGTCTCGGTCGGGGCCAGCGCCACCGATTTACTCCACTCCACGGCCACGCTCAACACTTCCCCCGGCGACCCCCTTTACGGGATGGTGACCGATCCCGCGCCCACGGATGTGCGCATCGGGGCGTCCTATAAACCCATCCGGGAATTGACCGTCAACGCCGACATCGACGACTTGCTCGGCGACACGTCCTACTACGAGGGGTTGGACGCCTTTTCCCACGTCGATTTCGGGTTCAACTACAACCTGTGGGGAATCCTGCAGCTGCGGGGGGGCGTGACCAACGACAACCTTTGCGGGGGCCTGGGGCTTCCCTTGGGCATCCAATACGCCTTCGCGGTAGACACCCTGACCCAGAGCTACAACCACTACCTGCAGTTCGACGTGGCGTTTTAAAGGCAGAGCAGGTGAAAGGTGAGCAGGTGATGAAGCCACGGCAAATCTGGGTGTTAACCGGCCTGAATGTTTCTTGAAATAACCAACTTACCTTAATAAACTACCTTCTCTTTTTTCTTACAAGTGGTTCCTTGAATGTTCACCCGTAAGGGTTTCACCCTGATGGTCAAGCGCCGATTTTGTTTCGAACTGGCCTTCGGCCGGTATTTTTTGACATCGGACGTTTAGCTCAGCTGGTTAGAGCGTCGCGTTCACATCGCGAAGGTCGCTGGTTCAAGTCCAGCAACGTCCACCACTTGCAAAAGCCCGTTCCCATGAGGGAATGGGCTTTTTTATAGTGAGGATATTGACGGGCTTGAACCAGGAAAGGCAATGGGGAAGAGGCTTCCCCATGTTGCTGAGGGGTACACAGGGGTGTTTTCCCCTGTGAGAGCGAAGCGAGGTTCAATGCCCAGCAACGTCCACCACGTGTAAAGAACAGGCGAGCAGGAGAAAGGTGAGCGGGTGATCAAAACCTGAAGCCGTCCTGCCCGCCTGTTCGGTTTTCGGAGTGAATAAATGTCCTTTATGTTTGAGAATCTTGGGGGTTATCAACGATCTGTGGATTTAGCCGAAGAAATTACGGGTTATACGGATAAGTTCGCACAAGGTCATTAAAAAATGAAATGGAGATCATCGTGAAAATGATCTCCGGACTTATTAGCGGGATGGATAAAAAGTAAGCTTTTTTTGTTGTTTTTATTTTTTCACCTGTTCACCTCTCCCCTGATCCCCTGTTCTTGCGGGGATGGGTTATAATCCCCGCATGTGTTCCCGGTTCGTCCTCCAAAGCCCGTCCAAGGCCATCGCTAAGCTGTTCAAGCTGGAAAAAGCCGTGGATTGGAAGCCCCGTTACAACGTGGCTCCGTCCCAAAGAATCCCCGCCGTCACCCGTACATTGGAAAGCAAAAAGCCCGAGATGAGGCTCTTGCGGTGGGGGTTCGTGGCTTCCTGGTCCCAGGGCGGCCGGCTTTTGGTCAACGTGCAGAGCGAGAACATCGGCGAGAAACCGATCCTCGAGGAATCCTTCGAGAAGTGGCGGTGCCTCATCCCCGTGGACGGCTTTTACGAATGGCGCCACCAGGCCAAGGAAACCCGTCCTTATTACATCCGAAGGAAGGATAAGAAGCCCTTCGCCCTGGCGGGTCTCTGGGCCCCCCAAGAGCTCGAGGACAAGACATTGGAAGTTTGCGCCATCCTCACCACCACCCCCAACGAGGTGGTGCGCGTGGTGCACGACCGGATGCCGGTCATCCTGCACCCGAAACACTTCGACTTGTGGCTGAACTCGGACGACGTCCGGGATTTCAGGGAGATCCAAAAACTTTTCCGCCCCTATCCGGCGGAGGAAATGGAAGCCTACCAGGTGGGCGCCTGGGTGAACAATGTCATCCACGACGACGAGAAATGCATCGAACCCTCCAACGAGCCGGAGACCCTGGCCTTCGAGTTCTGAAAAGCTTCTCTCACCACAAGGTTGCTTCGCAACCCACAAAGGACAAGAAGGAGAGCGATAAATTTTTTAAAAAAGCTAAGCCTTTCTTTGTGTGCTTTGCGGCGTCGAAAGCGCTTGTGGCGGATATGCCTTTATTTTTTGCCGCCCCGGAAGACCGCGGAACTTTCAGGCGTTTCCCAAAGGGCTACTTCAACCAAGTTCACTTTTTCCTTCCTCAAGAACGGTTCCAACCTTTTCCAAATCACTTGAGCCATGTTTTCGGCGGTGGGCTGGAAGCCAGGGTCGTTTTTAAAGGGCTCCACTTCCTTATTAATAAAGCGGTGGTCAAAATGGCCATAAACTTCCCTCTTTAAAAGTTCCTTGAGGCCCCGGAAGTCCATGACGAAGCCGGTGGCTGGATCCACGGGCCCCCTGACCATGACCTTCAGCCGGTAGGAATGGCCGTGGGGATAAAAGACGGCCCTGGGGTCGTCCTTCCGGTAGCCCGCGCATTTCCGGAAGACCTCCAGGTTCCTGGCCCGGTCCCACTTGGGGTTGTGCAGGTAATGGGCCGCCTCGAAGGTGATTTCCTTTGATATTTCAGCGTAAGCTTTAGGCATAAGAATGAATCCTTTCACCGCAAAGACGCCATGCCGATCTCTTTAAGTTCTTTATGGAAGGTCGGCATGACGCCTTTGCGTTAAGAATTTTGATCTTCCTTGAACTTCTGCGCGATCGGCACCCGGCGACCCATGCCGAAAGCCTTGGTGGTCACCTTCAGGCCTGGCGCCATCTGGCGGCGCTTGTACTCATTGTGGTTGATCTTTGAGAGGATCTCCGCCACCAGCTGGGGCTCAAAACCGGCCTTCACGATCTTGAAGGGCGGCTGGTTTTCCTCGATATACAGCCGAAGGATTCCATCGAGCACGTCGTAGGGCGGAAGGGAATCCTGGTCGGTCTGGTTGGGCCGAAGCTCCGCCGAGGGCGGCTTGGTGAAGACCGCCTCGGGGATCACGGGCTTTTCACGGTTCACGTAGCGGGAGAGCCGGTACACGAGCCCCTTGGGCAGGTCCGAAATCACCGCCAGGCCTCCGCACATGTCCCCATACAGCGTGCAATAACCCACGGCCAATTCGCTCTTGTTGCCCGTGGAAAGAACCAGCCGGTTGAATTTGTTGGAAAGGGCCATGAGGAAGAGGCCCCGAAGTCGGGCCTGGATGTTTTCCTCCGTGATGTCCCGGGGGAGGTCCTTGAAAGCCGGCTCCAGGGTCCTCAGGGCCGCTTCGTAAAGGGGGGTGATGGGGATTTCCATGAATTGGATGCCCAGGGCCTGGGCCAATTGGCGGGAATCCTCGATGGAGCCCTTGGAGGAAAAGGGCGAGGGCATGGTGACGCCCATGACGTTTTGGGGTCCCAGGGATTCGGAGGCGATGGCCGCCACCAGGGATGAATCAATGCCGCCGGAAAGCCCCACCAACACCTTTCCGAAACCGCATTTGCGGACGTAGTCCCGCGTGCCCAACACCAGGGCCCGGTAAAGGGTTTCGGTTTCGCCGGGAGGCGGTGAGGGGGATTGCAGCGAGGGACTTTCGGTGTCGTAAACAAAGAAATCCTCCTCGAAGGCCTTACCCAGTTGGAAGAGGTTCCCGGCGGCGTCCATCGCCATGCTGCAGCCGTCGAAGATGAGCTCGTCGTTGCCACCCACGAGGTTGCAATAAAGCACGGGCGCCTTGATCTTGCGGCTGACTTCCCTCAAGAGGGTCTGGCGAACGGAGAGCTTGGCGTAATGGAAGGGGGAGGCCGAGAGGTTCAGGACCACGTCGGGCTTGGCCTTGCCCAGTTCCTCCACCGGGTCCTTGGCGTAAAGACGGTGGGTGAAGACGCCTTCCACGTTCCAGATGTCCTCGCAGATGGTGACGGCCACCTTCAACCCCTTGTAGGGAAAGGGAGGCTCCGGATGGGGGGCGGGCGCGAAATAACGGGCCTCGTCGAAAACGTCATAATTAGGCAGCAGGACCTTCTTATAAACATGCAGGATGGAGCCGTCGGCCACCGTCACGGCGGCGTTAAATAAGGGGTTCCCCGGGTCGCGGTTCTCCAGGACGGTGCCCACCACGGCCAGGATTCCATTGGCCGATTGGGCCACCTTTTCCAAGGCCTTGCGGGACTTCTCGAAAAAGGAAAAGCGGTCTAAGAGATCCCGCGGGGGGTAGCCGGTGATGGCCAATTCGGGGAAAAGGGCCATGTGGCAGCCGGTCTGGCGGGCCTTTTCCAGGGAAAGGCTGATTTTTTCCACGTTGCCGTCGAAATCGCCCACGGTCGTGTTGATCTGGCAAACGGCGATTTTCATGAAAAACCCTTTTGAACCACAGAGGACACGGAGGACACAAAGAACGGCCTTGGGTTTAAGGAGAAGTCTTTGGTTTTTACCCTGTAACCTCTGTGTCCGTGTGGTGAATAATGTGGCCTAGTTTAGGGACAAATCCGGGTTAAGTCAAAAAGGAGTCCTGTTTGATCTTCGGGGTTTTGGCGGACACCCACTCACCCTTGACGGCGGCGCAACTCTTGGCGCTCAAGAAAGCCTTTAAGGGGGTGGACCACATCCTGCACGCGGGGCCCGTGGGGGACTTAAGGGTGCTGGAACAGCTTTCCAAACTCGCGCCCACCCGGGCGGTCTGCGGCAACGCGGAAAACTCCATCGTAAGATCCGAGCTTTACGCGCGGCAGGCCTGGAAGGTGGGACCTGTCACGATGGGACTCATCCACGGCTATGGCAAGCCCCATGGCCTGAAGGGATGGCTCCTCCAACAGTTCGAGGACGACCCGGTGCGGGTTATCGTGTATGGCCGCAACTTCGAACCCACAGCCCGGCAAATCGGCCCCCATTATTTCTTCAGCCCCGGTTCCTTTTCCGGCAACCTGCCCGAGGGCCAGCATGGCAAAAAAGGCCGGCCCCTCGTAGGATTGCTCTTCGTCCACGGCAAAAAGGTGGACGGCCAGGCAGGAATTCCGGCCGAGGTTTGAACCGGTGAAGACATGGATGATGCTGTTCCTCGGGGGGATTTAATCATTCCAATTCACAATTCAAAATTCATAATTCAAAATTCCACCGCGAAGCGGTGGCAGTGGCGCCTGATTCCCTCGACCTGCGTTCCCAGCCCCGGCCAGATGGCCTATGACGCGGAGCTGTTCAAGCGTTTCCAGGCTGGCCACCCGCCTATCCTGCGGTTTTTCTTTTTTGAAAAGCCGACCTTGACCTTGGGGCGCCTGGAAGCCCGCATGCAGAACCTGGCCGCCCTGCCTTACCCTTACGAAATCCGCCCCACGGGCGGCCGGGCGGTTCTGCACGGCGAGGGGGATCTCTGTTATTCCATAGTTGCCGCCACCAACGATCCCTTAGTAGGCGGGGAACTATTGGAAAGCTACCGCAAAATCAGCGGTCTTCTGGCTTATGCCTTGCGCGGATTGGACCGGGAAGTAAGGCTTTCAGAGGAAAGGCACGCGGGATTGGAAGCGGGGCATTGCTTTTCCGCACCCTCCTTCGCCGAACTCATCCTTCATGGGAAAAAGGTGGCGGGAGGCGCCCAGGCCCGGGAGGGAGGGGTTTTCCTGCAACAAGGCGTCCTCCTGCTTTCCGTGGCCGGAGGTTGGAAATCCCTTTTCCCGGGGGAGGCGGAGGGATCCATGGCCGGCCTGAACGACGACAAGTCCCTACCCCCCTTAAGCCGCATCGACGTGGAATGGGCCGTGGTATCCGCCTTTGAGGAAGCCGGGGTGGTGTTTGAGAAACATCAAGCAATCTGTTAGGAAATCAGTTTAATGAAATTTTGTAACTGTTCAGGTCACTTGGTAACGTTCTTGTTAAAGGGGATTGTTTTAAACAGTTTTTGAATTTTTAGTGTCAGGACTTTCAAAAACATTTGAAAGTCAAAAAGCCTTTTAAAACAATGTTTTTCACAACGTTTTTCAAAATGACCTGAACAGTTACCTTATTTCATAGTTGCCCGCAAAGCAACATCTACTTCTTACCGCTTAACCAACCAATCGTTCAGTTTCGTGAAAGTGCTAATCGCCGATGCTGAGTGTCCTACGACTGTCAACAATCGTGCTTAAGAAAATGAATTTGACATGTAACCGCAATTACTGACTACCGTAATTAAAGCGTCTGCATTTTCTCATGGATGATCCGGTCCAGGGTCTCCTGCAGCGGCTGGTTTTTTTCCTCCATCAAGGACCCCAGGAAACTCCAAACCTTGGGCTGGTTCACCCGGGCCAGGGCCTGGACGGCCTCCAGCCGCAATGGCAGGGGATAATTCCGGCCCCGTAGGAGGAGGGGCTTTTTCCGGGCGATGTCCTCCAAGAACGGCACGCCCTCGTCGGCGCCCAGATCCCCCAGGCTGCGGCAGGTGGAGACCAGGAACTCATCGTTGCGGGTGTAGCGCTTCTCCCGGATCTTGGCCGCCTTCAACAACACGGGCAGCCCCGGCAGGAAGCGGATCTTGCCGATCACCCGCGCGGCCAAGGCCGCGATTTCCTCCGAGTCGTCGAAAAGGGCCAGCCTCAGGGCCGGCCCGCCCCCGGGGTCGCCCACTTCCTCGATGAGGCCCAAGAGGTCCAGCTTCAGCTCGCGGCTTCCCCTGGAAACCCAGGCCGACAGCTGCAGGGAAAGGGCCGGGTCCATGCCGCAGACCCTTAAGACCGGCATCAGTTTCCGCACCTCGTCCTCTCCCGCGGCCTCGGCCAGGTGCTTGGAAAGTTCGCTGCGGAGGGGCTCCTTCATTTCGGCGAAAATCCTCAGGTATCCGCTCCTGTCGGTGGCGGGGCCGCCCAAGAAGCCCTCCATTAAGAGGGGCGCCGCCATTTCCCCCAGGAGCGGATACTGGTTTAGCCGCGCGGCCTTGGCGGCGAAATAAACCAGGTGGCGGATGAGGTCGGGAGTGGATCTCTCAAAAAGCCAATGGTGGGCGATCCGCGAGCGTTCGGGGAAGGCGGGGTTCTCCTCGTCGGCGTGGAAATGAAGGGTGGATAGAAGGTTCAACGCCTCTTCCTCGCCGCCCCCGGCCAGGGCCGGCTCCAGGAGATCCCACCCTAAAAGGAGGGCTGTTTGGTAAAAGCCGGGCGAGGTTTCCTGGGCCAAAAGCCGGTTCAGGCGGTCCAGGACTTTGCGCAGCAGGGCCGCGTTGCGCGCCCAAGGGCGGGCGTCCATTAAATGGGCCAGCGCCATCTGTTTTTCGAAGGGATCCCCCACCAGCCTCTCGGCCAGGCATCCCACGGTTTTTTCCACCATATCTTCCCTGCCGTTGGCGCCCCACAGAGCCAGGCATTCCCCCACCAGGCCCTCCGTGGCCGGGTCGAAGAGCACCGCCATCCAGCCGTTTTGGACCGCCGCTTCCAAAAGGGGAACCATGGAGGCCGTCACCTGGTTTTCCAAAAAGGTGCCGTGCGGGGCGTTGAACCACTGGCGGATATCGGAAAATTGGTGGGAGGTTTTTTCCATCCGGTCCAGCAACCGGTCGAAGAGCCGGTCGAAGGACTCGGATAGGTTGGCCATTTCGGGAGAGGCGCCGATGTTTTTCTTTTGCAACTGGGCATGCTGCCAAGCCTCGGCTACGAAGCTTAAGAGGGTTTCCTGGGTGGCGGGCCCGCCCGAAGCGGGATCGGTCAAAGCCATCGGCAAAACGAAATTCCCGTCTCTCATGGTTTCATCGGGAGATCCGGCGGGAACCGGCGGGGGAGGGGCTTCCACGGTACGGGGAAGGATTGGTTCCCCTAAAACCACGACCTGGGCGTCCCGGGGCAAGGCTTGGAGATGGGGAAACTCTTCGGAAAGCGCATTCGGATTACCGGTGGGCAGGGTGATTTGCTTCATCCAGGATGTCAGCTCCAAGGCGGTGAAGCCATCCAGGAACCGCACGCCCCGTATATCCTTGTCTTGGAAGATTTTGGGAAGCTCGCCGATCTCGGAAACATCCGCGCCGTTTAAAAGGGCCTTTCCCTGGCCTGCCTCCAGGGCCAGGGGTCCGCAGGCCTGCAGGAACCGCTGGAGGGTCCGGTGACACTTGGCCACGGCCTGGATGACGAAGGGGCTATCGCTGGAATAAAAAGAAACGTAACTGAGGGCGGCCTTGAACTCACGGATGAGGGATGGGATAGAGTCCTTGAGGCCTTCCGGAACGGCTTTTACTTGAATGAGGTTCATGCTTTCCTCCGGGGGAATGAAGTGGGAACCGTATTTCAAGCGGTAGGGTAAGTTTTGTTTTTTTATTGGGTTTTCAAAAATATCGGGGCTTGGAGGGAAGCTTTCAAGGACACCCTAAAATTGTTTTTTTCTCCGCTTGTTTTATGAAACTAAATCTTCCGGGGGACCCTGCCCTTTCGCGCTTGATTTTAAATTTTCTTCATGTTTAAAATTAACACCCTTTCCTCGGCCGCCTCTAGAAAAAAACATTTCAAAACGGGAAGGTCGTTTTACCGTTGAACGCCCTTGGCCAACCCAACTTGCCGGTTGGGGGACGGGTTAGAAAGAGTGACCTCATCTGGAGGGTTTAGGAAGCAAAAAAAGGGAACTAAGCCCGGGAAGGTGCTGGAAAAACCCGTTTTTTGCCGGATTCCTTGTCCATTGGGGATATGTGGATAAAATGGGCTTCCTAAACAATACACAAACCCCTTGATTCACCCAAGGGTTATAAGCAAAATAACCTTGTTGGGACTACCAAGCTGAAGGAGAAAGATTATGAAGCAGCGTCACTTTGTCCTGGCACTCATTGCGGTAGCAGCCGTGGCTTTCGGTTGCGGAACCAAGAATGTCCAAACCACGGAAGTGCCGAAGGCCGTACCCACCGCCGCTCCGGTTGCGGAGACCCCTTCGCAGCATTACACGGTGGTCGACCATGACACGCTTTGGGGCATCGCCGGGAAATCCGATATTTATAGTGATAATTTCCAATGGCCCCTGATCTTCAAGGCCAACCGCGACAGCATCCAGGATCCGGACCTGATCTATCCCAAGCAGGATTTCCTGATCCAAAAGGGATTGTCCAGCGAGGAAGTGTCGCACGCGAGGGACTTGGCCATGAAGACTCCCAAGTACGTACCCCATTCCAAGCCACGGGAAACGCTGCCTTTGGATTATTTCTGATTTAAGGCTTTTCCAAAGCCCGTTCCCAACCGGGGGCGGGCTTTTTTGTTTTCCGCAGATTTTTTTGCATTTGCGGCGGACTGTGAACTGCCTTTGGAGGTTTTGATGAAAGCCATTACCGTCAAGGAATTCGGCGGTCCGGAAGTCCTAAGGCTGGAGGAAGTGCCCGACCTGATCCCGGGCCGCCACCAGGTGCTGGTGCGCGTGGAGGCCGCGGGCGTCAATCCCGTGGACACCTATATATACTCGGGGAACTATACCCCCAAACCCATACTCCCTTATACGCCGGGCAGGGACGGCGCCGGCGTGGTGGCGGCCCTGGGACTGGGCGTTAAGAAAGTGAAAAAAGACACCCGCGTTTACGTGGAAAGCGCGGCCACGGGCACCTTCGCCCGCTTCTGCCTGGTGGACGCCTCCCATGTCCATCCCCTGCCCGCCAACGTCACCTTCGCCCAGGGCGCAGCCTTGGGGGTCCCCTACGCCACGGCCCACCAAGCCCTTTTCGGGAAGGCCAAGGCCCAAAAGGGGGAGACCGTCCTAGTGCATGGGGCCTCGGGAGGCGTCGGCATCGCGGCCGTGCAACTGGCCCTGGCCGCCAAACTCAAGGTCATCGGCACCGCCGGCAGCGGTCAGGGGCTGCAGCTGGTCAAGGAGCAAGGCGCCCACCATGTGCTCAATCACAAGGATCCGGCTTACCTGGAAGGGCTGAAGGAAATCACGGGCGGCAAAGGCGTGGACATCACCCTGGAGATGGCCGCCCACGTGAACTTGGGACGCGACCTTCCCCTCCTGGCACCCCACGGGCGGGTGGTGGTCATCGGTTCGCGCGGGCCGGTGGAGATCAACGCCCGCGATCTAATGGGACGGGACGCCTCCATCCTGGGAATGACGCTTTTCAACGTGACGCCGGCGGAAAAGGCCAAAATCCACGAGGACCTTATCAAGGGGCTGAAGGCCAAGACAATGAAACCCGTCATCGGCAAGGAGCTTCCCCTGGACCAGGCCGCCGAGGCGCACCGGCTGATAATGCAGTCCGGGGCTTTCGGCAAGGTCGTGTTGGTCCCATAAACCAAAAGGCTTAGACAATGACGCTCCGTGCGGCAAGCCGACGGGGAATTAATCCAGTTAACAAATTTATTAGTTAGAAACCCACCAATTGATGGGAATGTTTTCTTCTGTTTTGTAAATTTTAAGGATTTTTCCATTTGCCGAATCGACCACGTAAGACCACTGTGGGTGTTTCCTGTACCAGACCTTATTTTGAACAGATTGGTTATCCATTTCCAAACGGATAAAAACCTGCTTATCATTGGGTGAAAAAGCTAAAGCAGTGGCAAAGATGAAACCACTGAAAGAACCATTGTTGGGAAATATTTTTTGATACTGGGTTAAAACTTCTTGGTCAATCCGATATTTTTTTCTTTTTTTTAAATCATAGATTACTACCTGATTATCATCTACAGCCTCAGAATCATTGATCAGGATCAAGCAATTTTGGTTCCCCAAGGCAAAATCTATATCTCTACAGTGCTTGTAAAACAAGATGGGACTTTTATCCGTTGGGCGTTGAATATACTCAAGACGCACCGGCTCATAGTTTCCATTAGTTTCCCATTTGGTAAAGTGCCTATAAGTTGGCAAATTTTCATCGTTGCCGGTAGAACACCAATGGGGTCTCTTGGGGAGTACTTCTTGACCAGTGCTTGCCATCTGGCATTGCCCTTTTCCAGGAAAAAAAGATAAAAATAAAAGGTTTACTACAAAAAATAGGTTACTATTTTTCACAAATTTCTACTTTCAAAAATTTTTTAAAGCATTCATAAAATAGTTTTTTCGGAGAATACCAGCTTTTTGATGAATTTTTGAAAATATCCTAAACATTTTTCTCGCCAAGCCGCCGCATCCTTCACCTGCTGGTCCAGTTTAGCCTCGACCTCCTGCCAGCGCTCATCGTCCACTTTGCCCTTGAGCGATTCCCATTGGCTTTTGATCTGGTCGGCTTCAGTCACCCCCCGGCTGTAACGGCCGCAGAGTTCATCCCATAGAGTTTTCCCCGATTCCATCTTGTCATCCCAAGCCACGTGGTGGAACCATAGAAGGTATTTTTCCGGGCAGGTCGAAAGGCCGTTGAATTGGTCCGGTAACGGCGCATGGTATTGGTCCACGGCGTCACTGCCTTGGCGGGTGCGGTCGAAACCCAGCCCCTTCTCATCGGCCCGCACGTAGTAGGCCGCCGACCAGTCCTCCCGGCGAGGATCCACCATGCCGGGATCCGGGGCATAGTGGAGGTCCTTCTCAAAAACACCGGCTAATCCCAATGGGCAAGTGTAGTCCACGAAGGCCTCCCGGGAGACCATCATCATGGAAACGATGGTCGAGACCGCCTGGGGATTGTTGCCCCAGGTCAGCCGCGCCCATTCCTCGGCGATGGTTTCGGCGCTCAAGGCGGGATCCCAGGCCAGCCGACCGAAGGCGTACCAGTTGGCCTGGGCAAA
Source organism: candidate division FCPU426 bacterium (assembly GCA_030041545.1). Taxonomy (GTDB): domain Bacteria; phylum Oederibacteriota; class Muellerivitia; order Muellerivitales; family Muellerivitaceae; genus JAJPJW01. Next base: position 71,443 of record JASHNQ010000007.1, read on the forward strand.
GGGATGGCCGCACCAATTACGGTCGTCGCCGGTGTTGGCCACGCCCGCCACCAAGCTGTCTTCATGGCCGTCCAATTCGCCGGTCACGACCTTTTCCACCGTGGAGTCCGAACCCTTGGCATAGGTGTCCGAATCCAGGAATTCCCGCCAAAGGGGCGCCAGGTAAACCAGGTGCGTGGATTGGCCCAAATACTCCTGGGTCACCTCCCACTCGGCGGCCAGTGGCGTCTTGGGCATGGCGCCGAATAAAGGGCTGAAAGGCTCCCGGGGCTGGAAATCCAAGGGACCGTTCTTGACCTGCACGAAGACGTTGGGGTCGAACTGGCCGTCCAGCGGCGTGAATTCCTTGTAAGCGCGCTTAATGCGGTCCTTATCCACGGAATCGTTATAGACAAAGGCCCGCCACATCACGACGCCGCCGTGGGGCGCTAAGGCTTTCGCCAACATGTTGGCGCCTTCGGCGTGGGTGCGGCCGTAATCCTGCGGCCCGGGCTGACCCTCGCTGTTGGCCTTGACCAGGAACCCTCCGAAGTCCGGGATCAGACGGTAAATCTCGTTCACTTTTTCCCTCCACCACTTGGCCACAGAGGGGTTGAGGGGATCGGCGGTGGCAAGCGCACCCAGGGCCTTGGGAGCACCGAAATTGGCCGAGAGGTAGACCCGCACCCCGTAAGGCCGAAAGGCGTCGGCTAAGGCGGCGACTTTTGGGAGGTAGGGAGTGGTGAGGATCAAGGGGTCGGCGTTGACGTTGTTCAGCACCGCGCCGTTGATCCCCACGGAGGCGCAGGCCCGGGCGTAATCAGTAACCCGTTCATCCCCCTTTCCAGGCAGTTCATCCCATTTCCAAAGGGATTTGCCAGCGTAGCCGCGTTCGATGCTCCCATCCAAGTTGTCCCAGTGGTCCAAAATCCTTCGCTTGATTTTAGGTTTTTCGGAAAGGCTCAGGCCGGCCACGGGTTGGCGGGTGCCCAGAAGCCTCACGAGGTGAAAGACGCCGTAAAGGCATCCTAAGGAGTTTTCCGAGGCGATGACCGTGACGTGCCGGCCGTCCAGAAGGGCCGACCGCAAGAGGTAACCCTCTTCTCCCAAAGGCTCCAAGTCCTTCTCCCATCCCAGCCGGGCGATCAGGGGACAGGATTGCGGGGTTCCAACGATCAGGGAGCCTTCCTGGGCCTCCTCCAGCCGGGGGACGGGTTTTCCCAAGTAGCCCTTCAAGCCGTCCTGGAGCTCCTTGAGCGCGGCCCGGTCCGTGGGAGCGTCTCCTGGAAGGACAATGGAGGAAAAGGCCTTGTCGTAGGCTTCCCGGAGCGCGGGGTCCTCCACCGGCGCGTAACGCAGCCACAAGCGGTAACCGTCCTCCGCCCGGGATTTTCCCGCACCCCATAATCCCAAACCTATAATCGTCAAAGCCAGCCACCTTTGGGACATGAACCACCCTTTGTTATGGAATCTTCCAAGTCTTGAGGGAGCTACCAGTATGCCGCTTTTCTAATGGGTTTCCAGGGGAAGTTGGAATTAAAATAGGAATCCGGTGAGGGGAGGTTGGCTTTGGACAATTTTAAGGATCAAATCCAAAAGGATGTCCTGGAAGCCACGGTGAAGGCCGTCCAACAAAAGATCGCGGGCCTCACCTGTCCGGTCCACCATGAAAGCCCCCGCCTGAAATTTTCGGAAGACTCGGGTCCGGGAAAACAAAAGATGTTCTTCGACTGCTGTTGCAGCGCCCTCTCTGACCTTCTACAGGAAGCCCTCCAGAAATAAGTTATGAGTTTTGAGTTAATGACTCTCCCCGCGGCAAGCCGCGGGGTATCTTAACGACGAAAATCGAAAAGCTTTAGCTGCTTCACTTGGTCGTGCTGCCCCTGTTTTCTCACGTATTCACGGATAACATTCACGTTTCCGCCTTCTCCCACTGTTGCTACGAAAAAACCATCCGTCCACAGTTCCCCGCCCCACAGTTCCTCTCGCAAATCCGGGTGCCTCGCAAACATCTCCCTTGCGGTTAAACTCTTTACCACCCTAGCTATCTCGCTCGGCGCATACTTCGGGGCAGCACTCAACAGGTAATGCACATGGTTCCCATCCAAACCGATCTGCTCAAATTCATACTCATATCGCTTTTCGATTTCCCCACATATTTGAACCAGTGTCTGCTCACGGTCCTTTTGCCGGAATATCTTTTCCCGGTACTTCACTGGAAA
>JASHNQ010000051.1 GCA_030041545.1 candidate division FCPU426 bacterium
CCCGAAACCGACGTCTCGGCCATCCTGGAGCAGGTCGAGAAAACCAAGCCCGTCTTGACCGTCATTGATTCCATCCAAACCCTTTTCCTGGCCGACATCGCCTCGGCGCCCGGAAGCGTTTCCCAGGTGCGGGAATCGGCGGCGCGGCTGACTTACCTGGCCAAGCGCGAGAAACTGCCCATGTTCCTCATCGGCCACGTTACCAAGGAAGGCAGCATCGCCGGCCCCATGGTTTTGGAGCATATGGTGGACGCCGTGCTTTATTTCGAGGGCGACCTCCAGCGGCATTACCGGCTTTTAAGGGCGGTCAAGAACCGTTTCGGCAGCACGCAGGAAATCGGCATTTTCGAGATGCGCGAGGACGGGCTTTCGGAAGTGGCCGACGTTTCCCGCGCCTTCCTGGACGCCCACACCGCGAACAGCTCCGGGGCGGTCATCACCGCCAGCCTGGAGGGAACCCGGCCCCTCCTTTTGGAAGTCCAGGCCCTGGTCAGCCCCACCAACTTCGGCATGCCGCAGCGCAGGTCCTCGGGCATCGACCCCAACCGCCTGGCCCTGATCCTGGCCATCCTGGAAAAGCGCCTGGGCATGGCCATTTCCTCCCAGGACGTCTTCCTGAATATCGCGGGCGGCATCAAGGTGGTGGAGCCCTCCATCGACTTGAGCGTGGCGGTATCCGTGGCGTCCTCTTTCCGGGAGGTGGCGGTCTCCAGCGACACGCTGGTGCTGGGCGAACTGGGCTTATCCGGGGAAGTCCGGGCGGTTTCCCAAATCGGCCCCCGTTTGGCCGAAGCGGCCCGGCTGGGTTTCAAGCAGGCCGTTATCCCCCATGGGAACCTGAAGGCCGTTTCCCTCCTGCCTGACGCGCCCATGGAAGTTCTTGCAGTGAAAACCCTGGCGGAAGCCATCGGCATTCTTGTGGCCCGATAAAGCCGGCACTGACCCCGTTGGGCCAAGATGTTCGACGGGTCCCCGGCGCCCCTGCCCGGCCTTAGGTGTTAACCAGGTGAACACCTTCGGCACCCCTGTTTGGCCTCGGCGTTCAGGGGGGAACGATTGGGCTGGACCGCGCAATAACCACCCGGCATCCAAACTAAGACACCACCCTTTTATGGGTAGTGCATCAGTTTCGTTTCAACAAAAATCCCAGACACCCCTCACCCTACCATCTCCCCCAAGGGGCGAGGGTTTTTGCGGGTATTTCCCCCTCTCCCTTGAGGGGTGAGGGTGAAGTTGGATTAGGCCATTCAAACTGAGACACTACCCTTTTATGGCTTTCCTGGAAACATCCCATCCCTTTTGTTAGACTGTGCGACCTTATGGCGAAAGAAAAACACTCGAAAATCAAGCCTTGGGCGGCTTTGATCGTAGCGGCGGGAAAATCCAAGCGGCTCAAAAGCCCTACGCCCAAACCATTCCTTTATATCGATCACCGCCGCACGATGCTGGATATGTGCCTGGAATCCTTCCGGCAGGTGCCTGGGCTGGCCTACGTCATCATTGTCACCCGGCACGAATACTTAGAACAGGCCATCCAGGCCATTTACCGCTGGAAATTGGCCGGAATCGTGACCAAAGGCGGAGCGGAAAGGGAAGATTCGGTCCAAAAAGGCTTAGAGGTAGTCCCGCCGGGTGTCCAGTATGTCCTGATCCATGACGCGGCGAGGCCCTTGGTAAGCCCGGGACTCATCCATCGGGTTTTAGAGGGGGCGTCCCGTTTTGGGGCCGTGATTCCCGTTATTCCCGTGAAGGACACCCTCAAGGTGGTTTCAGCCGGTAAGGTCGTGAAGACCCTGGACCGTTCCAAGATCGGCGCGGTCCAAACCCCCCAGGGCTTTAAACTGGCCTTGTTGCGGAAGGCTTTCAAGAAATTGGGGCGCAAGGCCTCCCATCTGACGGACGACGCCGCGGTGGTGGAGGCGGCCGGAACTCGGGTGCGTGTGGTGCAAGGGGATCTTTTGAATTTCAAAGTGACCACGCCCGACGATTTGAGGCACGTGAAAGACATGGTTTGGTGGGAAAAAGGAAGGGAATTTCAACATTAAGGCGGCCATCGGACGCCAATAACCGCTGTTATTGCGAGGAACGAGGTTCGTGACGAAGCAACCTCAGTTCATGGATGGTGTTCCGTTGACCCAGTGGGGAAAAGGCGTATTTAAACTGGGGTTGCTTCCTCGTTATCAGTCGCCTATTCGGCGATTACTCGTCGCAATGACAGCAGTTAAGTTTTATTAGGAGATATTTGTGGATTTTCGAATTGGCATCGGCTACGACGCCCATCAGTTCGCGGAAGGACGGCCGCTGATATTGGGAGGGGTCACAGTGCCCCATGACAAAGGGCTCCTGGGCCACTCGGACGCGGACGCGCTTTGCCACGCCGTTTCGGACGCCATCCTGGGCGCGGCCACTTTGGGGGACATGGGAAGGTACTTCCCGGATATCGACCCCCAATGGAAGAACGCGGACAGCCTGGCAATGCTCAAGGAGTGCGCCCGAATGGCCAAGGCCAAGGGGTGGCGGATCGGCAACGTAGACGCCACCCTTATCTGTCAAAGGCCTAAACTAGCCCCCTACCTGGTTTCCATGTCGAGGAGGATTGAGGAGAACCTGGAAGTTGGCGCCGATCAAGTGAACGTGAAGGCCAAAACCACGGAGGGCATGGGATTTGAAGGAAGGGAAGAAGGGCTTGCGGTACAAGCGGTCGTATTGCTGAAAAAAGATAATTAGGAATTGAGAACCAAAACTTAAGGATTATGGATATGTCAGATATAGTTCGAGTTCGCTTTGCCCCGAGCCCAACGGGGTCTTTACACCTTGGAAACGTGCGGACCGCCCTTTACAACTGGCTTTATGCCCGGCATACCAAGGGCGTGTTCATCCTGCGCGTGGAGGACACGGATAAGGAGCGCTCCTCCGAGGCCCATTGCGAGGAGTTGATGGACATCCTTACCTGGCTGGGACTGAAATGGGACGAGGGCCCGCGTATTGGGGGGCCTTATGCTTCCTATAAACAGTCCGAGCGCACGGCGATTTATGAGGAACATTTGGCCAAGTTAAAAGCCAAGAACCTGGCTTATCCCTGTTATTGCACCGAGGAGGAACTGGAACTCGAGCGGAAGCGCCAATTGGGCCGGGGACATATGCCCAAGTACAGCGGCAAGTGTAAGAAACTGACGTCGGAGGAGAGGAAAAAACTGGACGCCGAGGACAAGCCCTCGGTGTTAAGGTTCATCGTGCCGCCGGGCGAGATCGTGGTCCATGACGAGGTGCGAGGCGAGGTGCGGTTTCCCGACGACCAGATCGGCGATTTCGTCCTAACCCGCTCCAACGGAAGTCCCACGTATAACTTCACCGTGGTGGTGGACGACGCCCTCATGAAGATCAGCCACGTCATCCGGGGCGAGGACCACCTGTCTAATACTCCCAAACAGATTCTTCTGTACCGGGCCTTGGACTACACGCCCCCCAAGTTCGCCCACCTTTCCATTATTAAAGGATCGGACGGCCAAAAACTTTCCAAGCGCCACGGCGAAACCAGCGTGGAAGCCTACAAGGCCAAGGGCTATCTGCCGGAGGCTTTCCTCAATTACCTGGCCCTCCTGGGCTGGTCGCCTAAGAGCGGGGAAATCCTTTCGCTGGAACAGATGGCCTTGGAGTTCGACCTGTCGCACGTCGGAAAGAGCGGCGCCATTTTCGACCCGGTGAAACTTCACTGGATGGGCCAGAAATACATCGCCAAGCTTCCGCTGGACGAATTAACCCGCGTCCTCCTGCCTTACTTGGCGGAAGCGCAATACATTGACCGGGACCAGGCTCGTTCGAAATTTGATTGGCTCAAGGGAGTGGTGGATACCGTCCGAAAAAGCCTGGGGTGCTTTTCGGATATCGTGCGAGAAACTTTCTTTTTCTTCTCGGATGAATTGAGCTATACCTATGAACAAACCGAGGAAATGAGGAGCCAGAAAGCCCTGCTGGAAGACTTCGGCAAGGTCTTTTCGGAGATAAGCGATTTTACCGGGGACAACTTCCTGAAAGCGGTGAATGAAGTGGGCAAGCGGATGACTATAAAAGGGAAGGCTTTATACCATCCCCTGCGCCTGGCCCTGACCGGACGGGAAGACGGCCCGGAACTGGTGAAAGTGGGGCCTTTGTTAGGCAAAGAGGAAGTCATCCAACGGCTGGCGATATGGACAACGGACCAAGTGAAAAGATAGGTTGAGGCATGTTTAATTCCATCAAGGCCATTTTGGAACGGGATCCGGCGGCGAAGTGGTGGGAGCTTCCCCTCTATCCCAGCGTCTACGCCGTGCTTTCGCACCGGGTCGCCCACGCGCTCTGGAACCTCAAGGTCCCTTTCATCCCCCGGCTTATCTCCCAAGTTTCCAGGTTCCTGACGGGAATTGAGATCCACCCCGGAGCCCGGATCGGCAAGAGCTTTTTCATCGACCACGGCATGGGGGTCGTTATCGGCGAAACCTGCGAGATCGGCCATTATGTCACCCTTTTCCAAGGCGTGACCTTGGGCGGGACGGGAAAGGAAAAAGGGAAGCGGCATCCGACCCTGCGGGACCATGTCGTAGTGGCCGCGGGGGCCAAAGTCCTCGGCGCCATTACCATCGGTGAGTACTCCAAAGTGGGGGCGAACGCCGTGGTTGTGAGGAATGTCCCCCCCCATTCAACGGTCGTAGGGGTTCCGGGCCGGGTCGTGGTGCTAAGGGGCAAACGGTTTGAGGCCCTGGACCACATCCACTTGCCCGATCCCGTCATGCGCCGCCTGGAACACCTGGAACGCGACCTCGCCCGCCACGCCGGTTCCTATGCCCCCCGCACGAAAAAGAAAAAATAAAACCAACATCCAACACGAAGCCTCCGAGTTAATATAATCCCAAAATCTCTTCCTTTGAGACTTAGAGACTCTAACAAAACCGCCGCAGACCCTCGCCCCTTGCGGGAGAGGGTAGGGTGAGGGGTGTGGAAAACCCTGCAGTTGCCACCCTCACCCCATCCCTCTCCCCTCAAGGGAGAGGGAGATATTCCTTAAAAACAGGGTTTTGTTAGAGTCTCTTAGTGGCTTCGTGTTGGATGTTGGTTTGAAAGGCGCTAAATGTTGAAAGTCACGAACACCCTCACCGGCGAGAAGGAAACCTTCCAGCCCCTGAACCCTCCCCAAGTGAAGATGTACGTCTGCGGCCCGACGGTTTATGGCGACATCCACATCGGAAACGCCCGTAAAGAAGTGAATTTCGACGTGATCCGGAAATACCTTGTTTATTCCGGCTACCAAGTAACCTGCGTGGTCAACATCACTGATATTGACGATAAGATCATCAAGATAGCTATCGAAGAAAAAAGGGACGCCAAGGAAGTGGCCGAAACCTACACTCGGGCCTTTTTTGAGGTTATGGAGAAACTGGGTGTTCAAAAGGCCGATGTCCATCCCAAGGCGACCGAATACCTCCAGGAAATGGTCGGGCTGGTTTCAGGTTTAGTGGAAAAAGGCCACGCCTACGAAGTCCCCTCAACGGAATTTGGAAAAGATGTCCTCTACGATTCCAAGTCTTTCCGGCCCTACGGCAAGCTCTCGGGGAAAAACCTGGAAGAATTGATAGAAGGGGCCCGCGTCGAGAAAAATGAATCAAAAAGGAACCCAACCGATTTCGTCCTGTGGAAAGCCTCCAAGCCCGGCGAGCCTATGTGGGACTCGCCTTGGGGAAAAGGGCGGCCCGGATGGCATATCGAATGCTCCGCCATGGTGCGAAAGCTCTTGGGGGACACCATCGACATCCACGGCGGCGGGGTGGACCTGATTTTCCCACACCACGAAAACGAAATCGCCCAGTGTGAGGCCTTTACCGAAAAACCCTACGTGCGCTACTGGCTCCATAACGGTTTTATCGAGATGGCTGGCCAAAAGATGAGCAAGTCCAGGGGCAACATCTGGAAGGCCAAGGACGCGCTGGCCGAATTCAGGGCCGAAGTCCTGCGCTACTTTATCCTCAGCGCCCATTACCGCAGCCCCCTCAATTACGACCGCGACATCCTGGAGGCGGCCAGGCGGGGATGGGAAGAGTTCAACCTTACTTTCCAGCGCATCGAGGACTCCTTGGCCGGTCCCGACGGAAATGGCCCCATGGACCTTTTAGAACTTCGGCTGGCTATTGATGAAGTGGAAAACGAGTTTAAGGAAGCCATGGATGATGATTTCAATACGCCCAAGGCCATGGCTGCCCTTTTTGACCTGGCCCGGGAAACAAGGCGGGTTTTGAGCCAATCCGACAGGCCCACAACCGGCGCCAAAAGCCTTTTAGCCGAGGCCTTGGAAAAGTTGAACAAACTCGGTGGTCTTTTGGGGATTACCTCCAAACAAAGGGTTTCGATTCCCAAGGAAGTGGAGGAATTGGCGCAAACCCGCGCCCGACTCAAGACGGAAAGGAAATTCAAGGAAGCCGACGAAATCCGGGCCAAAGTCCTCGCCTTGGGGTTTACAATTGAGGATGTGAAGGACGGACAATTTCGAATCTTACCCAAAAAATAAAAGGCATTCGATGACTGACAGTTCACCGTTGGCCGCAGGGCTTTAAAGGACTTTACAGCGGACTGTGAACTGTGGACTGCGAGCTGGTTTTCCATGAGTGAAAAAATTTACGGCCGCAAGCCAGTCCTGGAAGCTATCCGGTCAGGGTCCCGCGCCATGACGAGGCTTTACCTGATGCAGGGGTCGCGCGACGGGGTTTTGAACCAGATCGAGGCCCACGCCAAGGCCAAGGGCATTCCCATCCACCTGGAAACGCGGCACCGCATGGACACCCTGGCCGCCACGGAAAAACACCAAGGTGTCATCGCGGTGGTGGAGGGATTCCAGTACGCCGACCTTGAGGACTTGCTGGACATCGCCCGGAAGAAGAACGAACCCGCCTTCGTCCTCTTGCTCGATGAAATCGAGGATCCCCAGAACCTGGGGGCCATTTTGCGTTCGGCCGAGGCGGCGGGCGTGCATGGCGTCGTGATCCCCAAGCACCGGGCGGCCGAGGTGAACGCCACGGTCATCAAAGCCTCGGCCGGCGCTGCCGAGCACGTGGCCACGGTCAAGATCACCAACCTGAACGAGACCATCAAAAGGCTCAAGGAAGCCAATGTTTGGGTTGTGGGCACCGACGACGAGGCTCCCAAGAATTTTTACGACTATGATTACCGACAGCCCGTGGCGCTCGTCATCGGCAACGAAGGCCAGGGCTTGCGGCGGCTGGTGAAAGAGAACTGCGATGAGCTGGTCAAAATCCCCATGGCGGGCCAAATGTCCTCGCTCAACGCCTCGGTGGCGGCGGGACTGGTCCTGTTCGAAGTGACGCGGCAGCGGAAATGGGGGTTGGGCCCGGCCACCAAGGAACCACCCGTTTCCTCTTATGGCCTGGGTCTTTCCCCCGAAAAAGACTTTTTTCGTCCGGCACCCGGCTCCGGCCCGCCAGCCAGCGGTGAGGCTGTCGAATCCGGCGAGGGCCTTGCTCAGAGGATCGATATAAGCCCCTCCGATAACCTCGACGATAACCCTCCAGACCCGCCGGGCAACAACAAAGGCGGCGGTTTTAAGTGGTAAAATAAAGCTCCATTTTTTATAATTCCCCTCCTTTCCGAGTGGACGGTGAGCTTCGGGCTGGCGTAGCTCAGCTGGTAGAGCAGCCGCCTTGTAAGCGGCAGGTCACCGGTTCGACCCCGGTCGCCAGCTCCATTTTTTAAGGACGGTTTTGAGTTTTTGACAACTTTTCGATCTGGATAAAGATCGAAAAATTACCTTTACTTAGAACCTCGAACTAAAAACTTAAAATTGATGTTAATGTGGACAGGTGCCCGAGTGGTCAATGGGAGCAGACTGTAAATCTGCCGGCCGACCGGCCTACGCAGGTTCGAATCCTGCCCTGTCCACCATCCTTCGCTTCCTTGAACATGATTTTAAGCAAGCGGAGGATGTCCACCGAAGCCTTCAGCCTACGCTAGGGCTTCGGCTGACAGGTGGCGGAAAGCGGAGGCCTGTCCCCCGAAGTTTTAACGAAAGGGGAATGGCTGCCATTCTTTTTAAGTTTAAGAAGTGCTTATCTTTACTCCATGGTGGAAAACTGGGATACTTAGGAAATTCGGCGCGGGAGTAATTCAGTGGTAGAATGCCACCCTTCCAAGGTGGACGTCGCCGGTTCGAATCCGGTCTCCCGCTCCATCCTTGGCTTCCTTGGACATGATTTTAAGCAAGCGAAGGATGTCCACCGAAGCCTTCAACCTACGCCAAGGCTTCGGCTGACAGGTGGCGTAAAGTGGAGGCCTGCCCCCGAAGTTTTAACGAAGGGGGAATGGCGGGCCATCTTTTCAATTGAATGCGTGGCAAAGCCATTCCAACCGACGCTCCACGGCGCTTTGGCCGGTTACTTTTAAGGAATAACCCGTGCTTTCCGAAAAAGAAAAATTTGAAACCGATATTCCCGGCAACCCGAACCCGGTCACGGAAATGACCGGATTCATGGATGACCGGGTGATCCTTTACGGGCACCCGGGTTTATGCCGCACCTCCGAGGAGCTTCTTTCCAGCGACGGCTTCCAACTGGTCCTCCAGCATTTCCTCAAGAAAATGACGGCCCATGATTCCCCGCTTTTGAATTGCCTGGCCCCTTTCAAGAGGGGCGGCGATTACGATACCCGAAAATTGGCTGATTTTTTTAAGGACCTCCTGACCAAGGATATCCATGAGACGGCCTACGCTAATATGGATTTGGTCCTTTTGAAGGACTTTATCGAGGAACTTTACAGCTACTGGCGCCGCAGGGAACGGTTCGTGATCTTCGACCGGGACGTGGAGGACGGCGGCATCGACCTGAAGGAGTACCATCCCATCTTCATCCGCGCCAACGAGGAATTTAAAAGCCTGGTGTTGGGAACCTACCGTTATATTTCGGCCCATGTGACCGGCGACTGGTTCAAGGTCTACCGGCAAATGCCGGCGGGCGTGGGCGTGGGCCTCTTGGCCGAGAAAATCAATTGGAAGTTTCCGGCGGAGACCTACCAGAAGCTGAAAAATATCCCCTTCATCCGCCTGTCCCTCATTTATCCGCCGCTTATTTATTACACCAAGAGCAACAAGCGTAAGGGCAAATTCAACCCCCTCTCCAAAAACCCCATGGATTCGGTCAAATTGGACTCATCCCGCTGGCTCTGTTTCCCGGCCAAGATCGGCACCCTCTTGGTCTTCATTTATTTCCACAAGGACTTTGTTTCCCACGCCGCGGGGCTTTCGAATCTCTTCGAACTAGCCAGTGCCCAGGAAATCGCCGGCCGCAAGCCGGACGGCATCATGCTCTTCGGCATCGACCCGGCCTTGATGGACAACCAGCTGGTGGGTTATTTTGAGGACAAGGCCAACCACATGGTGGTGGGCGCGGTGGCCTATCAACTTCCCGAAGTGGATTACTTCGGCTACTTTAAGAAGACCGCCTTGACGATTCACAACCTCATCATGATCGAACGGGGCAACCTGCCCATCCATGGCGCCATGGCCAAGATCGATTTAAAGTCTGGAAAGAGCGCGCACGTGGTTATCGTGGGAGACTCGGGAGCGGGAAAATCCGAATCCTTGGAGGCTTTCCGTGTATTGGCGGACAAGTACATCCGACAGTTGACTGTCATTTTCGACGATATGGGTTCGCTCAACATGACGCCCGAAGGCCAGGTGGTCGGTTTCGGGACCGAAATCGGGGCTTTTGTACGCCTGGACGACCTCCACCCTGGCTATGCCTACACCGAAATCGACCGTTCGGTCTTTATGAACCCCCATATGGGCAACGCCCGGCTCGTGATGCCCATCACCGAATACCGCCACGTGGTGGCCGGTTATCCCGTGGATCTGTTCCTTTATGCCAATAACTACGACAATGTGGACGACGAACATCCACCGTTGGAAGTCATGGGCGATATGAAGCAAGTTTTGGAAGTTTTTTCCAACGGGGCCCGGCTTGCCAAGGGAACGACCGATGAAAAGGGCTTGGTGCATACTTATTTCGCCAACCCCTTCGGCGCCCCACAAAAGAAACAACAGCACGAAGCCTTGGCGGAAAAATTCGTCGGAGCCTTGGCCAAAAACGGTAAAAAAGTCGGGCAACTTCGCACCCGCCTTGGCATCTCTGGCTATGAAACCAAGGGGCCCGAGGAAGCGGCCCAGTCGCTTTTCCAGTTCATCACCAAAAACCTTTAACATCAGCCCACAGTTGGCAGTCCACAGCCGACAGTCAGGCTGCGCTTGTTTTTAATCCGTTGCCGTAAACCGTTGGCGGCGACCGTTAACCTCATTTTTAAGGAGGTGTGTTTTGGGCTACCGCATTGAGCATGATTCCATCGGCGAACTGAAAGTCCCGGAGGAGGCCCTTTGGGGCGTCCAGGCCCAAAGGGCCGTCCAGAATTTCCCCATCAGCGGCATCAAACCCCACAAGATATTCATCCAGGCAACCGTGCACGTCAAAAAGGCCGCGGCGCGCTTCCACGCCAATGTGGGCATGCTCGATAAGAAAAAGGCTGGGGCCATCGTGAAAGCCGCGGATGAGATCCTGAAAAAGGGCCAGTGGCTGGACCATTTCGTGGTGGATGTGTACCAGGCCGGGGCTGGAACCAGCCACAACATGAACACCAACGAAGTCCTGGCCAACCGGGCCATCGAAATCCTGGGGGGCAAGCGGGGCGATTACAAGCTAGTGCACCCCAATGACCACGTCAACATGGGCCAATCCACCAATGACGTGATCCCTACGGCCATCCGGCTTTCCGGCCTCCTTTTGACACGGGATTTCCTACCGGTTTTAAAAAAACTGGCCTCCGCTTTCCGTAAAAAGGGGGTTGGATTTGCCAAGGTTTATAAATCAGGACGCACCCATTTGCAGGACGCGGCTCTCATGACCTTGGGTCAGGAATTCAACGCCTACGGCGAAAACATGGAGCGCCACGGGAGGCGAATTGAAGGAGCTTCCGAAGACTGCCGTGAATTAGGGATAGGGGGATCGGCCGTCGGAACCGGCCTGAACACCCACAAGGACTACTGCCGGGAGATGGCCAAACTGCTTTCGGAACAGACGGGGCTCCAGCTCCAACCTCATCCGGATCTGTTCGAGGCCATGCAAAGCATGGGTCCTTTGGTTTCGCTTTCCAACGCCTACCGCAACCTGGCCTTGGACCTAACCCGGATCGCCAACGATTTCAGGCTGATGACCAGCGGCCCCGCGACGGGTTTCGGGGAAATCCTGCTACCGGTCATGCAGCCGGGCTCCTCCATCATGCCGGGAAAGGTGAATCCGGTCATGGCGGAGTGCCTGAACATGGTGTGCTTCCAAGTCATGGGCCATGACGCCACCGTGGCCATGGCCGCTCAGGCCGGACAAATGGAACTCAACGTCATGATGCCGGTCCTGGCCTACAATCTTAACCAGGAAATCACGATTTTTACCAATATGCTCAATGCCTTTGAGGAGAAATGCGTATCCGGCGTGAAGGCGGACGAGGAACGATGCCGCGGCTACGCCGACCAAAGCACCCAAGTGGCCACGGCCTTGAACCCAGTGATCGGATACGAGAGGGCGGCCGAGGTTGTAAAGTCGGCCCTGAAGGAACGCAAGACCGTCCGTCAAGTTGTCTTGGAAAAAAAGTTCCTGACGGAGGAGCAATACGACAAAACCGTCCAGCTCGATAAGATCGTGGACCCCCACGGCAGGATCCTCCGGCGGAAATAGTTTCCCAAAAATAGGCTTCCAACGCCGGAAGTCGAAAAGCGGCGAAAATAGGCCGAAAAAGGGCCAATTCTCCTTGACAGGGGTTCTTTCAAACGTAAAATACCTTACTCTTGTACGAACCCCGCCCAAGTAGCTCAGTTGGTAGAGCACTTCCTTGGTAAGGAAGAGGTCACCGGTTCAATCCCGGTCTTGGGCTCCACCTTCGATCCATTCAAAATGTTTCAATCGGGCGAAGGTAATTCTCCTGGTCGTGTCAGGAGATATTCAGATGCCCTGGCTGAAATAAGCGGGCCAACCTCGTTTTAAGAACTTGTTGGAGGGAAAAATGTCGAAAGAGAAATTTGTAAGGTCCAAGACGCACGTGAACATCGGGACGATTGGGCACGTGGACCACGGGAAGACGACCTTGACGGCGGCCATCACGACGGTGCTGTCCAAAAAAGGCCTGGCGCAGGCCAAGGGCTACGCGGATATCGACAACGCGCCGGAAGAGAGGGAGCGGGGCGTGACCATCAACACCTC
>JASHNQ010000052.1 GCA_030041545.1 candidate division FCPU426 bacterium
GTGGGGGTGATGCTGTAAAGGTACTGGCCGTCGGCGTTGAAGACTTGGATGTTCGTGACCGCGTTGTCGCTCACCGCGATGAAACCGTTGCCGATGGCAATTCCCTCCGGTTCCCCGAAATATCCATTGGCCCCGTAAGTGGAACTGCTGCCCGGTTGGCCCAGGACGGCGTAGAGGGTCCAGGTGGAACTGAGGGGCGTGGGGGTGGGCGTGGGAGCAAGCCCTGAGGGAGTGGGGGTTAACGTGGGTGTGAGCGTGCCCGTGGGCGTGGCCGTAAGCGTAATGGTGGGGGACAGGTGGACCAGCGCCGGATTGGGCGTTTCCGTCATGACGGTGTCGGCAAAGGGGGTCGCCAGGGTGTTGGTGGGGGTCAAAGTCGGGTAAAAAGCGGGCGTGAAGGTCGGTGTGGGGTTGCCGGAAGCGAAGGGGCTCGAGGGCAGGCTGGTGTTGTTGTTGCAGGCGGGCAGGGCCAGGAGCGCCAGGGCGCCCAGAAGGAAAACCGTGGAGAAGCATTTTTTCATATTTGGCCCTCCTTACAGGCCCATGCGCACCCCGGCCACCACCGGCGCGTCGTTGCCGATGGCCAGCGGGGAAAGGATGAAGTTGTATTTTCCCTCCACGAACAGCCAGGCGCGGCCGCCCAGGTCCGCCTCATAACCCGCGCCCAGGGCCAGGTCGAAATCCAGGACCGGCGGGCCCGTGTTGCCGGATAGAATCTCCCCCTCGCCGCCCGCCGAAAGCAGGAGGTAGGGGCCGCCGAAATGGTAGAGGACCGTGGGAAGGGCGTACAACTCCACGTCCGAGATGGGGCCGGAATAATTGGTTCCGGAAAAGCCAAAACCCGCCAGGTCCAGCCTCACGTCCCATTCCCCGTCCAGCCGCATTCCCAGTTGGAGGCTTCCCCCGGGCGCGGCCGTATAGGCGGCCTGCCAGCCCTTAGCGGGGATATCCCCGCCCCCGGCCAACCCCAGGTAAAAGTAGCCCAAAGGACGGCCCGCCGCGGCCTGGGCCTTGGGCGGTTGTCCCCCGGCCGTGGAAGCCGAATTGGGCACCCACCCCACGGGCGTGGGGGTGGGGGGCGGAAGGGTCTTCAAGTTGTTTAAAAAGGCCTGCAGGGTAGGGTTGTCGGGGTGAAGGTCCAGGCTTTTTTGGCAGTCCGCTATGGCCTTGGGGTAGTCCCCCAGGTCCACGTAATCGTGGCCCAAAATATCAAAGGCCGCCCAGTAACCGGGGTTGTGCTTCACCACCCCCTCCAGGATCACCGCGCTGTCGTGGTAGTTGCCGTGGTCGTACAAATCCTTGCCCATCTGGAAATAATCATCATCCTGGTCGGCCCAAAGCAAAGGGGCCGCCGCCCAAAGGAGGAGAAGGGTGACAACGGATTTTTTCATAAAAGCCTTTAACGTTTCATGGAAGGATAAGGCGGATTCAAGTTTAGACGCTCAAGGGGATGGAACGATAGCCTTGTGGGCGAAAAAAATAGGATTTATCCGGCCCATGAACTTATTGCGCGTATTCACCCTCGAAGACTTTCGCCGTGACCACCGTGGCTTGGGCCGCGAAAACCTTCTCCGTCAGGACCCGGTGCACCTCCTCGTCCCGGTCGAAACAGGCGTCCTTGACCACCGTGCAGAGGTAATCCAGGTCGCTGGCCTGGCGCAGGGTGGAGAGGACCACGCCGCTGGTGGCGAAACCGAAAAGCACCAGGTTTTGGACGCCTTGGGCGCGCAGGATCATATGGAGGGCGTTCTCCGCGAAGGCGCTGACGCGGTGTTTGTAAATGACCAGGTCGCCGGGTTTGTAGATGGAGGAATGAATCCTGGCCGTGTCCGATCCCTTGATCAGCACACCCCGCTCCTTGATCATGGAAAATCGCGGGTGCTGGGGGCTGATCTCCGGGTAACCGGGCTCGAAGCCCACTCCCACGTGGGCTAAAAAGAATCCTCTCTTCCGCGCGGCCTCCACCACCGTTGCCGCCCGGGGCAGGGCCCCCTCCGCTCCTGGCACAAAACCCAGCACGCCTTCCTGGATATCCAGGCTTAAAACCGCGGTTTTCTTGGGATCCAGCTTCATGGGTCCTCCTTACGATAAAACATATTTCCACCAACATCAAAAATTGACCGCTAGCCCTTCGGGAGCCCCAGGGTAATTCTAAAGAAAGACTATTTCCCCTAAAACCATTGATAGAAAACCAATTTTTATGTTGAAAAAGGCCTTAAAATCAAACATATTAAACCGGTTTCGTAAAATTCCAAGAAAGTTTCAAGGGGGGCCTTTATGAGTTCCTACCAACCTAAAAAGGAACATCGCTTTTCCTTCGGCCTGTGGTGCACCGCCAACCGGGGCCGGGACCCTTTCGGCGAGGAAACCCGCGACCGCTTGGACCCCCTGACCAACATCAAGGAACTGGGCAAGCGCAACGTTTACGGCTTCAACTTCCATGACGACGACTTGATCCCCTTCGGCGCTTCCCTGCAACAGCGCAACAAGATCATCAAGGAAACCAAGAAAATTATGAGGGATTACGCCATCGCCTGTTCCATGGCCACCACCAACCTCTTTTACCACCGGGTCTTCAAGGACGGCGCCTTCACCAGCCACGACCCGCGGGTGCGGGCCTACGCGCTGCAAAAGGTGATGAAGAACATGGAACTGGGCGCCGAGTTGGGCGCCAAGACCTACGTCTTCTGGGGGGGACGGGAAGGCGCGGAAGTGGACGCGGCCAAGACGCCCGGGGAAGCCATCGAGCGCTACCGGGAGTGCATGAACTTCCTCTGCGCCCACGCCCGGAGCCAAGGCTACGGGTTCAGGTTCGCCATCGAGCCCAAGCCCAACGAGCCGCGGGGGGACATCTTCCTGGCCACGGCGGGCCACGTGCTGGCCTTCATCGAGACCCTGGACGACCCGGCGAGGGTGGGCGTCAACCCGGAGATCGAGCACTCGCGGATGGCGGGCCTCAACACCTACCACGATTTCGCCCAATGCATGGAGGCGGGCAAGCTCTACCACGTGGACCTGGGCGCGCAAAAGCCCAACCGCTTCGACCAGGACCTGAGGTTCGGGAGCGAGGACCTCAAGGAAACCTTCTTCGTGGTGAAGCTGCTGGAGGACCACCAGTGGGCCGGCACCCGCAACTTCGACGAGCACCCCTACCGCAGCGAGGACGGGCGGGGCGTGTGGGATTTCGTGGAAGGCAGCATGAAAACCTACCTCATCCTCTGGGACAAGGTGAAGCGGTTCAACGCCGACAAGAAAATCCGGCAGATCCTCAAGAGCCTGCACAACAGCGACCCCGGCCTGGAGCTCCTCATGGGCCGCTATACGCCGGAGGGGGCTGAAAAAATCAAGGGACAGGGTTTCGACCCCCTGGCCCTCTCGAAAAAGCGGCTTCCCTACGAGGAACTGGACCAACGCTTGCAGGAAATCCTCATGGGTGTTGTTGGATAGGAAATTTCTCGCAAGCGAGTGAGGAGCGGCGTAAACAGTTAGGAATTAGGAGTTAGAAGTTAGGAGTTAAAGCCTTAAAACTCCTAACTCCTCACTTCGAACTTACAACTCTTCGGAGAAGAAAATGGGCGTGACGATCCAAGAAATCGCCGATAAAACGGGCGTCTCCAAGGCCACGGTTTCCCGCGTCCTGAACGGCCTGGCGGTGAAATACGAGACCGAGCAAAAGGTCAAGGCCATGATGGAAAAGCTCCAATACAGGCCCCACCGCTTCGCCCGGGGGCTGGCCAACCGCCAAACGGGGTTTTTGGGCGTATTGACGCCTTCCTTGAACCCCTTCGTTGCCGCCATCATGACGGGCATGGAGCAGGAGGCCCGGAAGTTCGGCAAACTTCTTACCCTGGGGGTCATCCCCTTCGAGGCCAAGGCCGACGAGGAACGGGAAGTGGTGCACACGATCACCGAACCACCGGTGGTGGACGGACTGCTCTTTTTCCTCCCTACCGAGCAATCCGAAAACTTGATCCGGAACCTCATCCGCAAGAAATTCCCCCTGGTGGTGTGCTGCGAAAGGCGCTTCGAGCACCTGGCCTCCTCGGTGGTCATCGACAACTTCGACGGGGCCAAGCAGGCCACCCAGTACCTGATCCAAAAGGGCCACAAGCGCATCGGCTTCGTCATGGGCCGGCCGGACCTGAGCGATTCCACCGAGCGCTTCGAGGGTTACAAGCGCGCCCTGGCCGAAGCGGGCCTGGCCGTGGACCCTTCCCTGGTGCTTCCCGGCCATTACATGGTGAAATCGGGCGAGGAGGCGGGCGAGCAATTCCTGGCCATGTCCCACCCTCCCACGGCGGTCTTCGCCGCCAACGACGCAATGGCCGTGGGCGTCCTGAAGGTCCTTCACAACCGTAAAAAGGTGGGAACCATGGATGTCGTTGGTTTTGACGACATCGAAATGGCCTCCCTGGTCAGCCCCGCACTGACCACGGTTAGTTACGACCTGCACGAGTTGGGCCGGCAAGCCATCCACAAACTGGTGCGGCTGGTGACGGGCGAGGAGAAAAACCGGTCGGTGCTCCAGCTCAAGGCCAGCCTGGTGGTAAGGGAATCGGCTTAAAGGCAGCTCACAGTTGACAGCTCACGGCTGACAGCCAACTGTGAGCTACCCGCAAGGAGGCGAATTGGATGACGAAACGTAAACCGACCCTGTTGCTTTGTCTCCTGGGCTTCCTGGCGCTTGGAGAGGGCTGCGCGAAGCATTCCGATACCATCCACCTGGCCCAGTTCCTCACCGACCCCATCCTCATCTCCAAGCTCGACAACGTGGTGGCGGACATCGAGAAGCGCCACCCCGGGCTCCACATCCAGGTGGACAACATCCCCTACAACGAATACCAGCAAAAGCTCACCACCCAGCTGGCGGGGGGCAACGCGCCGGACGTGATCTTCGTGGAGGTCAACAACTTCGTGGACCTTTACCTGCGGGACGCCCTGGAGGACCTCACTCCCTATTGCCAGAGGGACGGGATGGACCTGAAGGGCTATTACGATGGGGTCGCGCACCGCTTCAGCCCCGGCGGGAAGATCTACGCCATACCGCAGGACACGGCGCCCTCGGGGCTTATTTACTACAACCGGAAATTCTTCCGCGACGCGGGCCTGCCCTACCCCAAGGACGACTGGACATGGCCCGAACCCTTCCTCTCCATTTGCCAGAAACTCACCCAAAAGGACGCCAAGGGGCAAATCACCCGCTGGGCCTTCGCCGACGCCTATTCGACCCAGTATGAGAATTTCGTTTTCGGCAACGGCGCCGACTACGTGGACAATACCGACCACCCCACCCGCCTGACCCTCGACACGCCCGCCGCCCTGGAGGCCATCACTTTCCGCTGGGCCCTGATCCAGGCCTACCACGTCTCGCCCGACCCCTCCCAGATCCAGACGGCCAGCCTGGCCAACGGCCAAATGGACATGTTCTTGAACGGCCAGGTGGCCATGCTTTGCTCCGGCATCTGGCAGACCCCGCGGTTCCTGGAGAAGAAGGATTTGGATTTCGACGTGGTGGAATTCCCCCACGGCCCCCACGGCGGCAAGGGATGGGGGACGGGCGGGTCCGGTTACGCCATGTCCAAGAGCTCGAGGAACAAGGACCTGGCCTGGCTGGTCATCAAGGAAATGACCAGCGCGACCTCGGTGTCCCAGCTGGCCGGGACCGGCATGATCCAGCCCGCCCTTATGAGCCTGGCGGACTCGGACGTGTTCCTGAAGGCGCCCGGCGCGGACCACAAGGCCATCCTGCTGGAAATGCCCCAGTATTCCCATTACCAGCCCTTCATGGCCGACTGGAACGAGATCTTTTTCGGGGTCCTGACCCCGGCCTTGGACCCATGCTGGCTCGGCACCAAGACGCCGGTGGAGGTCATCCCCCAGGTGACCCAGCAAATCAACCAGAAGTATTTCAATAATAAAAAATAAAACGGAACTATGCACTTGGCATAACTTACCAAAAACCCTCGCCCCTTGCGGGAGAGGGTAGGGTGAGGGGGGCTTAAATTCCCGAAAATCACCCTCACCCCGGCCCTCTCCCCTCGAGGGAGAGGGGATAGACGTCAAATCAACTGCGAACTGACGCCAAGTGCATAGTTCCGTTCCCGAAAATCACCCTCACCCCGGCCCTCTCCCCTCAAGGGAGAGGGGGAAAAGCAAAGGCTTAACATCCAAGTTGTGCCAAGTGCATAGTTCCGAAATAAAATTGCTGTCATTGCGAGGAGCGGGCCGCGAGTAGCGGCCCGGTAGCGACGAAGCAACCCCATGCAGTTTTTCATTGTTAAATGGGGCCATAGGCCCCTTAAAGAAAACTGTATCGCCCTCATTACCTTCATCGGGCGCAGCCCGAAATGGATAATGTGAATGGGGGCAGTTTAAATAAGCCTTTAACCAAAAGCCTAAACCACCCATGGACTGAGGTTGCCGCGTCGCGAAATTCGCTCCTCGCAATGACGCATAAAACAAATGAACAAAAACAATGAGTTATCCGAAAAACTCCGGCGCCTCCGGGTCTTCTTAAAGGCCCGACGGCTTGGGGGCGTCCTGCTTTCCACCCGCGCCAATTTTTCGTGGCTCACCGGCGGGCGGTCCAACCACGTGCGCTCGGACTCGGAAAAAGGCGTCGCCTCCCTTTGGGTGACCCCAAAGGGCGCGGAACTTTGGTGCAATTCCATCGAGGAAAAAAGGTTCCACGAGGAGGAAACGCGGGGTCTGCCATTTATTTACCGCGCTTACCCCTGGTATGAGGGTCTGAAACCCAAGTTCAAGAAAGCCGCCTCCGACGATGGGGCTTACGGGTTGCCGTCCTTGGGGGAGGAAGTCACCCAGCTGCGATGGTCCTTGACGCCAGAGGAAGTCCAGCGTTATCGCGAAGTTGGAAAACTTTCCGGCGAGGCTATGGAAGCGGTGGGGAAACGGCTCCGGAAAGGCTGGCGGGAAAACCAGGTGGCCGCCGAACTTTCCAAGGAACTGGTGGGACGGGGCCTGGAAGCAACAGTGGTCCTCATCGGGTCCGACGAGCGCTTGAAACGCTACCGCCATCCGATCCCGACTTCCAAGAAGATCGAACAAACGGTCATGATGGTCATCTGCGCGAGGGGTTACGGTTTGATCGCCAACCTGACCCGTACCGTCCATTTCGGCCCCATGCCCATGGACCTTCGCCTACGGCACCAGGCCTGTCTTCAAGTGGAATGCGCCATGTGGGCCAAAACGAAAGTGGGTGTGAAGGCGTCGGGGGTATTTGAAGCCTGCGTTTCGGAATATAACGCCCTGGGTTTTCCCGGCGAATGGAAGAAACATCACCAGGGTGGGCCCACGGGTTATGACACACGCGACTACCTGGCGACGCCTTCCTGCGAAAATCGGCTAGTCGAAAACCAGGCGATCGCCTGGAATCCTTCCATCACGGGCACCAAAAGCGAGGATACGGTCCTATTGACGAAGAAAGGCTTGGAGGTTTTAACCCCCACGCCGAACTGGCCCATGGCGAATGTCCGCCACGGCGGCAAGGACTACCGTCGGCCGGATATACTTGTAAAAAGGTAACTGTCCCTTCATAAGACGTAAATACCTAAAGGACTGTACGGTAGGTTGTTCCCCCCTTTGAAAAAGGGGGACAAAGGGGGTATTCGCTTTTTCTAGATCCGGAAAAAAGGCTAACACCCCCTCACTCCCCCTCTTTCAGAGGGGGAAGCATGGTACGACACGATAAGGCAGAAAAAGTTACTTGTCGTGATGGGAAAATGGCCCGTAAAAAATTAATTTTTCGCATCAAACGACGGAGGCTTACGATGAGTTACGTGATCGGTTGTGACGTCGGCACTTCGGGAACCAAGGCCATCGTTGTTTCCGAGGCCGGAAAAATCCTTTCTAAAATTACCGTTGAATATCCCATGGCCACCCCCTATCCAGGTTGGGCGGAACAGGACCCGGATATGTGGGTGAAAGCGGCTTTGGAGGCCATCGCCGGGGCGGTGAAGAAGGCCCGCGTCTTTTCTGCCGAAGTAAAAGCCCTCGGTTTTTCGGGCCAGATGCATTCCTCCGTTTTCCTCGACAAAAATGGCAAGGTCCTGCGGCCGGCTCTCCTCTGGTGCGACACCCGGACCCACGCGGAATGCGTGGAAGTCACCCGGAAAGTCGGGGAAAGCCGCCTGCGTCAATGGGTTTCCAACCCGGCCCTGGAAGGCTTCACCCTGCCCAAAATCCTATGGGTGAAGAAGCACGAGCCCAGGACCTACGCCAAGATCGCCCAGGTTTTGATGCCCAAGGATTATGTCCGCTACAAGCTGACCGGGGCTCTGGGCACCGAGGTTTCGGACGCGGCGGGGACGCTTTATTTCGACGTGAAAAACCGACGGTGGTCCAAGGAACTATTAACGAAATTGGGAATTCCCGTGATTTGGTTTCCCCAGGTGGTGGAGTCCCAACAAGTTTGCGGCCACCTGACGCCTGTCGCGGCCAAGCAACTGGGGTTGAAAGCGGGGACTCCTGTGGTCGGGGGCGGCGCGGACAACACCTGCGGCGCGGTGGGAAACGGCATCATCAAGGCCGGCGACGTGATGGCCAGCCTTGGAACCTCCGGCGTGTTTTTCGCCCATTCGGACCAGGTGAAAGTGGACCCGGGTTTAAGGGTCCACAGCTTTTGCCACAGCGTGCCCAAGAAGTGGTACTTGATGGGCGTCATGCTCTCCGCCGGCATGTCCTTGAGGTGGTACCGGGACACCTTGGGGTTGACCGAGAAGGAACTTGGGAAAAAGGCGGGGAAGGACCCTTACAACATCCTGAGCGGGGAGGCCCAGAAGGTTCCGGCAGGCAGTGAGGGGCTCCTGTTCCTGCCTTATTTGATGGGGGAAAGGACGCCGCACAAGGACGCTCATGCGCGGGCGGCTTTTGTGGGAGCCTCGGCCCGGCATGGAAGGGCCCACTTCGCACGGGCGGTTTTTGAGGGCATCACCTTCGGCATGAGGGATTCGTTGGAAATCTTCAGGGAGCTTAAAGTGCCCATCCGCCGCGTGGTGGCCACGGGCGGCGGGGCCGTGAACCCCTTTTGGCGGCAACTGCAGGCGGATATTTACGGCGAGGAAGTGGTGACGGTCAACCGCCAGGAAGGCCCGGCCTTTGGCGCGGCGATTTTGGCCATGGTGGGATCCAAACTTTATCCCTCGGTTGCCGCGGCTTGTTCCAAACTGATCCGGGTGGTTACCCGCACCTCACCCAACCCCACGCAAGCCAAGGTTTACGACGGGTGGTACCCGGAGTTCCGCAAGCTTTACCCGGCCTTGAGGGATTCCTTCCGGTCCATCCAGGCAAAACTAGGCTGAGCCGCTGGTAGTGTTAGGTGCTTATCCCTTTGTTCCACCAGGGCATGGTTTTTGAGAATCCCAAACAAACAAAGGGGTCAGCGACTCCGTTGTCTGTGCGCCTTGCACAAAGGAGATGTAGAACCGCCTTCGGATTACAGCGGAGTGTTGTGCATCAAGGTGGAAGACAGCGATGGGTGGAAACACAACCTTGTTGAGGAACTTAAAGCAGCTCAAATTCAGTTTGACGCGAACAAGGCTTTCTAAATGAAATCGGTATAATTGGTTAATTTTAATAGTTGAACACCGATAGCTGAAAACCGGTTTATTGTCGGGAAGAAGGTGTTGCATTGTTGTTTGATATATGAATATATTGGAATAAATTCATATGTCTGGAGATTGGCATGGTGGACGATTCCTTTGTTTTTAAGATAAAAGCCGACTTCATCAGGGCTTTGGGCCACCCGGTCCGCTTGAAAATCATCGAACATTTGAAGAATGGCCAAAAGTCAGTCGGGCAAATGGCCAAAATATTGCAAGTTGAGCAATCGGGCCTTTCCAAGCATTTGGCGATTCTCAAGCAGGCGGGAATCCTAAATTCCAGGCAGGTCAAGGTTACCGTTTTCTACTCCATCCGCGACAAAGGCATTTTCGACATGTTACGCCCTATCTCGCTTTTCCTAAAGAAGAAGCTGAAAGAAAGCCAGGAAATCCTCGAACACTTGGGCGAAGAGTAAAAGTGACATGGATGGAATTTGGTTCGAAAATCGCCGGCGTAAAAATTTAAAGACTGAAAAATCCCATTGAAATTCAACATTGCGCTTATTTTGCCTTTGGCCCTTTTAATGGCGGATGCTTCGGCGGCCCAGGACAGACGGGATCCCTGTGCGCTTTGTATCCAGGAAGAGGGTCAACAGAGCTACGATCCTTGTATTAAGGATCTTGAAGAGAGGGATTTGTCCTTTTTGTCTGGCCATCAGCCGCCTGTCACTGTCTGGAAGGCGGATCAAGATGTATTACCGAAACTCTGCAAACGGATAAGAAACGGCGATAACAAAGCTATTTCAATCGGGCTCCGGTTGTCTGTGCTCCTCGATGAGGAATCAAGCGAGGACGTTATTGAGGCTTTGAGCGAGTCGATAGTGAGAAACCCAACTGGATTCCTGGGACAACTGCAAGACATGATGAACTTTTGCAAAAAAGAAAACGAGGTTGGCCCCCTCAAAGAATGTTATTGGGACGATTTTATTGACAATGATTTCGGGTATGGGAATCAACCCGAGGAAGAGTTGAGGGCTATAAGGAGAAGAAGGGAAGCCATACAAAAAGTTGATAACCCCTTCCTCAAAGAAGCCAAAACATATATCTTGGAATTGTTTGACGAAAAAGCACGAAGATTAACCACGGGAATGTAGGACACTTATCGAGAACAAGGTAGGATTTGTAATGTTTGTGCCTAAATCCATTATTTGCCTTCGGGATTATTCCTGGAAACAATTCCAATCGGATTTGACGGCCGGTGTGGTCGTGGGTTTGGTGGCCCTGCCCTTGGCCATGGCTTTTTCCATTGCCTGTAACCTGCCTCCTGAACGGGGCCTTTACACGGCAGTTGTGGCGGGGTTCCTGATTTCGGCCTTGAGTGGAAGCCGAGTTTCTATTGGGGGACCCACCGGGGCCTTTATCGTCATCGTTGCGGGTATTGTGACCCAATATGGGTATGTGAATTTGGCTATCGCCACAGGCATGGCGGGTATCATCCTGATTGTCATGGGCTTTTCCCGCATGGGAACCTTGGTGAAATTCATGCCTTATCCGGTCATCACTGGCTTTACTTCCGGCATAGCCGTGGTCATTTTCAGCACCCAGATCAGGGATTTTTTCGGGCTTAAAATGGAGTCCATCCCGGCGGAATTCATCCCAAAATGGGGCGCCTATTTTGAAGCTTTACCTACTTTGAACTTTTACGCTTTGGGTATCGGGCTTTTTACTGCTGGATTGATTTTCCTTTGGCCCCGCCAGTGGAAAATCCCGGGCTCCATTGTGGCCCTTATCCTGGCAACAGCCGCCGTGAGTTGGGCCCATTGGCCGGTGGAAACGATTCAGTCGCGGTTTGGCGGTATCCCCCAAAGCCTCCCCGGATTTCAATTCCAAATGCCGTCGGCGGATCAAATTAGGCAACTTTTGCCCTCGGCCTTTACGATTGCCGCCTTGGCGGCGGTTGAATCATTGCTTTGCGCCGTGGTGGCGGACGGCATGATCGGCGGAAACCACAAGTCGAATATGGAACTGGTAGCCCAGGGGATTGCCAACCTTGCTTCTCCCATGTTTGGAGGCATCCCAGCCACGGGGGCCATTGCCAGGACCGCCACGAATGTCAGAAACGGCGGACGTACCCCCGTGGCGGGCATGGTCCATGCTTTGGTCCTGCTTTTGATTCTCCTGATGGCGGGCCCCTTGGCCGCACGAATTCCCTTGGCGGCCCTGGCGGGTGTTTTGGTGGTGGTTTGTTACCACATGTCCGAGTGGCATTCTTTCAAGTTCATCCTTTCGGGAACTCGTAGCGATATTCTGGTACTCCTCGCCACGTTTCTTCTGACCGTATTCGTTGACTTGACAGTGGGAGTTGGAGTTGGCCTGGGACTGGCTGCCCTGCTTTTCTTACGGAAAATGGCGGAACTTAGCGAGGTCAAAAACCTTGGGAGCAAAAGAGAAACTGAGGAAATCAACATTCTTCAAGTCCCACCCGATGTGGAAGTTTACTCGATCAAGGGAACTCTTTTCTTTGGGGCTGCGGGAAAGATGTTGGAAGTAGATAGGGCGCTCTTCAAGGCGCCCAAGACCCTTGTTTTGGATATGAGCGCCGTTTTCCACATGGACACAACCGGGTTAAAGACCATCCGGGACATCCGCCAGCAGTGCCAAACCCGGGGAACGCGACTAGTTTTAGCCGGAGTGCATTCCCAGCCCTTAGACTTGCTTGAGAAGGCAAAAAAGATCGAAAAAATCGGGAAAGAGAACTTCAAACCCACCCTGGCTAGGGCTTTAAAAGAATTGGGGTGATTCCAGAACGCTTATGAATCATAGAACAAAGGGGCCTTGCCTTTAGATTATAGTTTGATCGTGGCCTCATTCCTTAAGAAGCCTTACGAAGACCTCGACGACTAGACTTAATAAACGTCATTACCCGCCGCCATGTCTCAACCCTGGCCATTCCCTTATAATCGGCCCCTCGTAACCGAAAACAATCCTGCGAGAAAGCCGTTGCCCCCATTCGTCCACCGGAGGCCCGGCTGTCCGACACCCGATCCATCCGCTCCTTCGATTAACCACTACTCCGCCAAGGGGCTCATGCTGCCCCCGGTCTAAAGCCAATAAAACGGTATCCGTAAGACTTAAAGCTTGTGAGGAAGGCGGGTATGTTAAATACATTCCGCCGGGCTATAATGGGTCAAAATCTGGCGGCGGAGATTCAAGTGGGCACCGATGAAATCCTAAAATCGAAACGTTCTGAAATCCTCAAACTTGCAACCAAGCATGGGGTTAAGAACTTACGCGTATCTGGTTCTGTGGCCCGCGGACAAGCCGGGCTCCAAAGTGACGTGGACTTCTTGGTGGAAGTGGAACCAGGCCGAACCTACCTGGATCTGGGGGCCTTCCTCTTGGATTTGGAGGACTTATTAGGCCGCAAGGTGGACTTAGTGACCGAGCGGGCTTCACATGCTTCCATCAAAAGCCAAATCCTCTAGGAAGCCGTTCCCCTGTGAAGGAGGATCGGATTTATTTAAACCATATCCTTGATTGCGCCGGAAGAGTCAAGGATTTCGTCAAGGATGGAAGGGAAAAGTTCCTAACCAGCCCCTTATCCAGGACGCTGTTCTTCGCAATCTCCAAATCATGACCAAATCTTGCCAGCGCCTTTCCCAAGAATTAAAAGGCCGCCATCCCGAAGTGGACTGGCGGGGTTTAACCGGGTTTTAGGAATATCTTAGTCCACGACTATTTGGGCATTGATTGGGAGATCGTTTGGGCCTTGGTGGACCAAAAGCCATGCGGTTTAATCCATATGGCCGGAACCGAGTTAAACAAGTAAGAGTATTTTAAGGTTTCCATTGGATGCCCAGAAGCCTTGTGAGGACTTTTCGGAAGTAGGGTCCCTGGGGTGGAGGAAGGCTTGCGGGGCGGGGGTGGGCCCGGCAAAGTTTGGAAACGAAGTCATCTTGGAAATTCCGGTTTAGGGGGTGTTTTATGAATCAATGGATCAAGGTTTTCTTTTTCATCCTCATGATCGGTTGTTGGTCTAGGGCCTCCGCGGATTCCGGGCTGGTTTCGCAAACCACTCCATCCCCGTCCGCGGCCACGGTTTCTCCCACGGCAACTCCCGCTCCAAGCGAAAAGGACCTTCGCCTCACGGGACGTTTCGGCATCGGTTCCGGCTTTATCGATGGGGATGGTTCTTCCTACAACGGATTATCCCTGCGGTATTGGCTCTCCGAAAAGGTTTGCGTGGACCTGATCGGCTATTACGGCGGATATTCCTACACGGGAACGGATTTCAACGGCAACCCAGTCCAAGAACCTTATTATTACGCGGGTGGCGGGCTGGCTTTCAAATACAACGTGGCCCAATTGCGTAAAAACTTCTTTTTGCAACTGATGGGCGAAGGCTCCTATTTCCACTATCACTACCAATCCTCGTATACTGACGAACAATTTTTCGAGGACAACGAAACCTTGGGCTTATTCGGCGGCCTTTGCCTTGAGTATTTCCTTCCTTTTTTCGACTGCCTGTCCATTGAATCAACCATCGGCTACCAGCAAGGGTTCGATGGCAGCACAACAAAGAGTGTTTACAACCCCTCTGAAACTTCCCTTTCCAATTCCACCACCACTGGACTCGGTACCGATGGGCGGCTTTTGGTGAATGGCGGGACCCTCGACAGCCTTTACCTTCATTTTTACCTTTGACCGGCCGCCTTACTTTCCCTGGAATAACGGGGCCACGTTCTTCATTTTACATTCTGCGACTGTTCCCGCAGAAGGACTCCTTCCGCGCGGTCCAGCGGCATCTTTGAGATAAGGCTAAGTGGCCTAAATAAAAAAGCCCCTGGGGCTCGCGCTCCAGGGGCCTTTGTCCGGCGAAAAGACTTTTTAGATCTTGACGACGTTCTCGGCCTTGAGGCCCTTATCGCCGCGGGTGACGGTGAATTCCACGCGGTCCCCCTCGTTCAACGATTTGTAGCCGTCCATTTGAATGGACGAATGGTGCACGAATACGTCCTCGCCACCGTCCTGGGAGATGAATCCAAAACCCTTTTCGTTCTTGAACCACTTCACGGTACCTTGAGCCATGCTTGAAACCTCGACTTTATTCTTTGAATTTAACTGCTCCCGCCAACCTTTAAAAGCGTTGAAAGGGAGCACCTACCATACGCCTTTTTTGGAAAATTGGGTCAAAAAAGTTTCGAAACTATGCACATGACATACAAAGACTAGAACCCTCGCCCCTTGGGGGAGCCCTTCGAGAGCCTCAGGGCAGGAGGGTAGGCTTGCGGTGAGCGACCGAAGGGAGTCGAACCCGGTGAGGGGTGTTTTTAGGCCAGTCAAATTACCCCCACCCCGGCCCTCCCCCCTCCAGGGAGAGGGTGAAAACATTGAAAAACGAATTTTGTTACCGTCCTAAGCCTTTTCCACCAAAAGCGGCGTTTGGCCCAAGCCGCGCCATTGGTTCTTGCCGAAGTTCTCAAAGGTTTCGCGGGGCAGGAACATCCCAAAGGCGGGTTTCCGGAAGGCTAAGGCCGCGGCTTTCACCAGGCCCTCATGGGTAGGGATGGAATCGGGCGAAGCCAACTTTTCAGCGGGGAAGTACTCGAAAGTCGAAAGATAGACCATTTGGCCCCCTGAAAAGACCGTCATCACCGAAACCCACCATTCCTCGGACGTGTAAGCCCCCAATAAAAAGACGCAATCCGGTTTCAGCTTTTGGGAAATGAACCGCCGGGTGCGGTCGGTGTAATGGTAGTAATCGTATTTTTCGCGGGCCGGGTGGATGAGAAAGCCGTTGCCCTGCCGGGCCTTGAGGTCCTTGGCCCGGTCCTTGAAGTCGTAACCGTTCAATTCCCGGGCTTTTTCCAGGTCCAGGGCCTGACGTAAGTATTGGTAATAGGCGTCCCGGTCAATGAGCTGGACTTCCTCCACTTGGTGCCGGCGTTTCAAATCCTCCGCCAATTCCATGGAGGGCGCCAGGGTGGGACCCACCGAAACCTTGCCTTTGCGGCTGTCCCAAGCCTTCAAGACCTTGCCCTTGTCGTGCAGCACGTAAAGCACATGGGGGTTGGGCTGGGCAAGCGCCGAAAGGTCCACGAAACGCCGGGCCTGGTTGATGTCGATGTGGTCGAATACGACATCGGGATGGATCATAGGGCCGCCTCCCAGACGGTGACGGACCAGGGATGGAGCGAAAGGGAATCCGTGGATTGCTTGGCGTCGTTCCCGGTGTAAAGCGGCAGAAGTTTCCGGCCCGGCGTGAATTCCACGGTCCGGCCGGTGGGGTTGGCGAAAAAGAAAAATTCCTTGCCCCCGTGGGTGAACCCCGTGGCTAAGAGCTCCCCAGGCAGGGAGTCCATCACCGGGCGGATACCCGCTTCCTGGAGGGCCTTTTCAACCGTTGGTTCGCTCCATTTAGACAAGAGAATGACCTTGCCCTTTCCTATGCGCGCTTCGGTTTTCGTTGTAAATCCGCCTTCACCCTCACCCCGTCCCTCTCCCCTCGAAGGAGAGGGGGCAAGGAACGGCTTTAATCCAGTTTCCCTCGCCCCTTGGGGGAGAGGGTTAGGGGTGTCGTTGACGTCGGGGCTCCTCAACTCATCAAAGCAGCTAAACGGCCGGGCGTGCTCGTCCAGGGACGGCGCCAGGGGCCCCAGGATCACGGTCCCGCCTTCCTCGGCGAAGCGCCGCAGGTTTTCCTGGGCTTTATTCCCCATCATCTCGAAAGTAACCACCCATACGGCCTTATGGCCCTGGAGCTTCCCGAAGGAAGCGGCGGTATCCGAACAGCGCAGCGGCAGGTGGCGCTTCAAGGCGTAGTCCCATTGGTTGCCGGCCCAGCGGGGATGTTCCTCCTCCAGGCGGTATTTGAATAGGGAAGGCGATTCGGCGAAGCCCAGCTCGTCGGGAAGGAAATGGACGGGGTGGCCTTCCACGGCTTTCAGGGCCTTGAGCAGGCGCTCCGTGTCGTAATTGGCCAATATCAAAAGATCGGACCGCAAGTCCCATTCGTGGAAACCGGTTTTCCTCAAAAAGGCGTTCCAATGCCGGTAAAAGTCGAAGTAAGCGTGGCGGATCCGGTTGTCGGCGGTTAAGGGGCTTCCCATCCAACGGTCGCGCTCCACCAGCATGTAGTAATTGACGGCCTTGAGGCCGAACATGAAAAGGAGCGGCGTGGTGAAGCGCTGGTCCTCCAGGGTCATGGTGTTTTCCCAAAGGGGGAGGGACCAGCACCCGGAACCGAACTCGGGGATAAGGGGCAGCCGGGAGCTTCCGGCCAAATAGGCGGCCTTCCGGGCGGTGGCCCGGAAAACCTCCTTGCGCTGGTAGTCGTCCAGGCCCACCACGTCCAGGCCGTAGGCCCCCTGCTCGGCCTCGTTGGCGTTGTAGGGGCTGTCGGTGGGGCCGTAGAAGTTCTGGAAAAAGGGGATGCCGTCCACGCCCCTTTCCCGCCACATGCCGCCGATGATCCGCAAGGATTCGTTGATCTGCCATTCCTTGTACCGGCCCCAGTCCAGGTAATAAGGAAGGCCCCCCAGGGCCTCCGCGGCGAAGAACCGGGGCGGGTTGATTTCGCCGAAGGAGGAATAACGGCTTCCGTAAACATCATTCAAGGCTTGGACGGTCCCATAGCGCTTCCCCAGGAAAGTCCGGTACCAGCGGATGGAATCGGGGTTGTAATCCATCAGGTAAGCGGCGGGACGGAAGTAATATCCTGTTTCATTGTCCACCTGCAGGGCCACGATGGGTCCCTCGGGGTGAAGGTTCCGCCTCAAGATGGGCGCCAAGGCGTCGAACCACAGCGCGGTCTCGGAATAAAGCTTGGCCGAGGCGTAACTCAGGTTCCCAAAAGCCTTGGGCGCCGCGTCGTGCACGGAGAGGGCGCCGGAGGCCTCTCCCGCCACGATCCCGGGGTCGTACACGATGCGGGGCGGATAGCCGAAATAAGTCAGCTCCGCGTTGATATGGGGGCCAGGACGCACCACCAGCTTTAAGTCGGCTTGGTGCGCCGACTGGATGAATTTCTCCAGGTTTTTCCGGGGTTCTTTCTCGCCGAACTCAAAGCGTCCCCGCTCGATCTCATGGACTCCCCAGGGGATGTAGGTCTCCACCATGTCGAAACCCATGGCTTTGATGTTGCTGAGGATGTCCGACCAGAGTTGGGGATCCGACCGCCAATAATGGAAAGTCCCACTGATCCAGGGTTGGACACGGCCGTTGGGGAGGGCCAGGCCCCTTTGGGGTTGGACCGTCACGCGGGACATTTCAATATCCTTAAAACAAGTTTTGAGTCCGGATAATTCAAAATTTAAAATTCATAATTGTGTTTAGGGTAAAGGATACCTTTTCCGTTTTTATTGTGAAAGCGACAAAGACGGATTTAGAATAGTGTCGATCAAAAACTTAACAAAGCGAAACTTGTTTCAGCAGAAGGTTTCGGCCCTACATGCCGGCGTCAAGTACGTGGAAAGCGTGGAATAACCCCGCCCTTCCCTTGGATTTGAAGGAACAAGTTGGGTTAAAATTTCAGTGGAAACCCAGGTTTTGAAAATGGCCGTCCATTTAAGCTCCAACCAAGTCCATTACCTCAACATCGCCTTGATGATCCTCTCGGCGGGGTTGGCCTTTTCCTTTCCCTTTGAAACCTTCCTTTTGGCTTACGCGGTGTTGGGGCCCCTCCACTATTTGACCGAGATTTCCTGGCTGCACGATAAGGGTTATTACACCCAAGGCCGTCACGACTACCTTTTTTTGGTGGTTGTGAGCGGCTTGGTCAGCATCGCCTTTTTCGGATGGGCTCCCGCCGCGCCCAAGGGATCGGCGGAATTCCTCACCGGCACGGCTTTCGCGGGCGCGTTCTTTTTCGCCCTCTTGAGAAATCCGGCGGCCCGTTGGGCGGCCCTGGTTCCGGCGGCCCTGGCTTCCTTCCTTTTTTCCTCCTCCATGGCCGGCTCGGCCTTTTTGGGCCTTTTCCTGCCGACCTTGGTGCACGTCTTTATTTTCACGGGCATGTTCATCCTCATGGGCGCCTTGAGGGGAAGGAGCTTCTCGGGACTCATCTCCCTCCTGGTTTTTACGTTGCTGGCGGCGGGGCTTCTCCTATGGCACCCGGCCCACGCGGGTTACCGGGTGGGCGGTTACTTGCGCGACAGCTACGGTGTTCTGCGGGAGGACGGCACCTCCTCCAGCCCCTTCATCGCCCTTAATTTCTACGTGATGAAAACGCTCCACCTGCACGATTTTGGAAACCCCAAGGACCTGGGGGCTTTCGTCCAAGGCGCCAACGACTTCCTTTACCAAAACCCCCTCGCCCTTTCCTTCATGGCCTTCACGGCCTTCGCCTATACCTACCACTACTTCAACTGGTTCTCCAAAACCTCCATCATCGGTTGGCATGAAATACCGCGGCGCCGCGCCCTCGCCATCCTGGCCCTGTGGGGGATTTCCCTGGCGCTTTACGCCGTGAATTATTCCTTGGGTCTGCGGTGGCTTTTTTTCCTGAGCTTCACCCACGTGGTTTTGGAGTTCCCCCTCAACCAGCTGACCCTCTTGGGCATCGGCAAGGAATTGCGAAAATGGGCGTTTCCTTCGTCCCTGCCGGTCCCCGCCAGGAAGTGATCCCCCGCGGGTTGGGGGCGCCCCGAAGGCCCTAAAAGGCCTGTTTTGACCTGCAACTTTTGTGGACGCCGCCCCGTCTTATATCCAAGGGAACAGCAATGATCCCCAAATCAAAATAAAAAGCCCGAAAGGGCTTGGAGGATTGAGATGAAAAGGTTAATCGCCGCTTTGATGACGGTGTTGTTCTTGGGCAGCACCACCGGTTTGGCCTTGGCGCAGGGAACCACTTCCGGCACCACGCCGGCCAAGACCAGCCAAAAGACGCACAAAAAGGCAAAGAAGGGAAAGAAGGGCAAGAAGAGCAAGAAGTCCACGGCTGCCGCGCCCGCCGCCCAGTAACCTTCTATCCGACCGACCGGGGGAGACCTCCCCGGCGGAAGCAAGCCAAAGCCCTGGGAAATCCTTCCCAGGGCTTTTTTGTCGGCCAGGGAAGGCTGATTTACCTCATATTTCCAACGGAAAAATTCACCTATCCTGCTTCCCTCGTTCCGCCCTTGATATCTGAGCCCTTTTTGGCCAAACTTATAACCTCATTTTCCAAGGAGGAAGCAGCATGAAGCCGATCAAATACGCCCAAAGCATCCATTGTCCTTCCTGCGAGGGAAGCGTGAAAATGGTGAATGGCCGGGTGCTCCAGTCCAAAGGCAGGGGCTCCTTGCAGGTGGAAATTGATTTTGTCTGCGTCGACTGCGGCCAAAGGGGCAGCGCTTTGAGGGAGGAGCAATACCTTCCTTACGCCGAAAGGGAATTTTGCCAGGAGAAGGGGCTCTTGGATTTCGCCGCGCAGGCCAAAGGCAAAGGAGTTTACCTGGATCTACGCCACCGGAAGTAAGCTTTCCCCTTTCCCCATCCAAGCCGTCCCGTCGACCCCCATCCCGCCTGGACTTTAAAGCCTTGCCGAATTTTCATGGATTCGAAGGAAGGGCCCATGAACGTTTATGGTGAAGTCTTTGCGGGATTTTATGACCGCCGTTTCGGCGCTTATGCCGAAAAGGCAGCTCCTTACCTGTTGCGGTTTTACGCCCTTCTCCCCGATTCCCTTGCCCATTTGCCGATCTTGGATTTGGGTTGCGGCACCGGCCGCCTGGCCCTGCGTTTTCTCGAGGCAGGCCATGCCTTCGTCGGACTGGACCAATCCTCCCATATGCTGTTCCTGGCCGAGAACCGCTGCCGGCGTTTCGTCCTGGAGCGCAAGGGAAGGTTTTTGCAGGAGGATATCTCGCGGTTTCAAATCGGCGGTCCCTTCGGCATGGTGGTTTCCACTTATAACGTTTTGAACCATTTGGAGTCGGAAGAAAAACTGCGCCTGTGTTTTAGGTCGGTGCGGCGCTGCCTAGCGGAGGAAGGCCGGTTTCTTTTTGACTTCCAAACCCTCCGGGGAATCCACGAATGGGCTTCCACCGAGTCGGCCCAATGGGAAGCCGAACATATCCAGTGTCGGGGTGAGTTGGACGAAACCAGGGGAACAGCTTGCATGCACTTGAAGGGCGAGGTGGAGGGCAACGCGTTTGAAGAAGAGATCGTCAATTACGCTTACCCCCTGGAAAAGGTGATCCGTTGGCTGGGGGAGGAGGGTTTCAAACGACCCGATTTTTTCCGTATCGATGATTTGAAGACACCCCTCCAAGAACCGGAAAAGCAAAACCGGGTGGTCGTGGTAGCCGCCTAAGACGGTCCCTGCCCGAAAATGAGAACCTTGATCTTCCCGATCATCCATGGTTTCCAAGATGGCGTCTTAATTGGAAGGATTCGCTAATTCATTGATTTTAAAGAGGTCCTTAGTGTACAAAGGACATCCATTTTTTGATTTCCGGGGAATTCGCGTATGAACGGTGACAACAACCAAAATTGGAAAACCCGTTTGAAGGGCCCCATGCCGCCCGATTGGGCCAAGGAAATCGACGACTTCGAGGCTCAAATCGGGCTGAACATGCAGGGTAAGATCGAACCCCGCATCTTCGCTGAAACGCGGTTGCGCCGGGGCGCCTATGGCCAGCGTTATGACAACGGCCATCGCCACGACGGCAGGCAGGTCCGCCACCTGAAATACCCCCACGACGGCCTTTGGAAAGGCCCGGACACCCATTGGGACGCGCCGGGAATGCAGCGCATCAAGTTCCCGTGGGGCGGCATCACGGCCCCGCAGCTGGACACCCTGGCGGACCTGGCCGAGGAATATTCGGATGGAATAGGCCACATCA
>JASHNQ010000053.1 GCA_030041545.1 candidate division FCPU426 bacterium
TACCAGAAGGCCCTCCGCTCCATGGAGACCGGCACCATCGGCCTGGGCGCGGACGGGAGGGAATTCAAGGACGGCCGCTGGCAGAGGACCGGCGCCCGCAGGCCCCGGGGCCTTTCCCACGACATCCTGGACGCCCAACTGCGCAAGCCCACCTCCACCCGCCACTTCTTCATCCGCCAGGCCCTATGGCAGAACTACGCGGTGGACAAGATTTACAAGCTCTCCTCCATCGACCCTTGGTTCCTCCATGAAATCAAGGAGATCGTGGATTTAGAGAAGGAGCTGGAAAAAACAACCCTTGGTAAAAAGGGAAAGGGGAAAAATGGGAAAAAGTTGAGGCAACTTCTTCCGGAGGAACTGCTGCGGCAAGCGAAAGCCCATGGGTTCTCGGACGCGCAGCTCGCTTTCCTTTGCGGCGTGAAAGAAACCGAAATACGGAACTACCGCAAGATGAAAGGCGTCAAGCCCGTTTACAAAATGGTGGATACCTGCGGCGCCGAGTTTGAGGCCTTCACGCCCTATCTCTACTCGACCTACGAATTGGGAAAGTCCTCCTTCGCGGGCAGCCCTTCGAGGGCCCCGGGGCACTGGGACGGGGAGGCGGCCCCCACCCACGAGCAAAAGATCATGATTTTGGGAGGCGGGCCCAACCGCATCGGGCAGGGCATCGAGTTCGATTATTGCTGCGTTCACGGGGCTTTCGCGCTCAGGGCCGACGGGTACGAAGTCATCATGGTCAACAACAACCCCGAGACGGTCTCGACCGATTATGACACCTCCAACCGCCTTTATTTCGAGCCCCTGACCTTCGAGGACGTGATGAACATCCTGGACCGGGAGCGCCCCAAGGGGGTCGTGGTGCAATTCGGCGGCCAGACGCCCTTGAAGCTGGCCGTGCCCTTGAAAAAAGCCGGGGCGCCCATTATCGGCACCAGCCCGGAATCCATCGACGTGGCCGAGGACCGAAAGCTTTTCGGGGCCCTGCTCAAGCGGCTCAAAATCCGCCAGCCGGACAACGGCATCGCCATGAACGTCAAGCAGGCCAAGCCCGTGGCGCGCAAAGTCGGATACCCCGTGGTGGTGAGGCCCTCCTACGTCTTGGGCGGCCGGGCCATGGAGATCGTGTACGACGAATCCTCCCTGGGCGAGTTCGTGGCCAAGGCGGCCGAGGCCGCGCCGGACAAGCCCATCCTGGTGGACCATTTCCTGGAGGACGCCCTGGAAGTGGACGTGGATTGCGTTTGCGACGGCAGGGAAGTGCTTGTCGCGGGCATCATGGAGCATATCGAGGAGGCGGGCATCCATTCGGGCGATTCGGCCTGCGTGATCCCCCCCTACACCCTGCGGGAGGACCAGGTCGCAACCATCCGCAAATACACCAGGGAAATGGCCCTAGCCCTGAAGGTGAAGGGCCTCATGAACGTGCAATACGCCATCAAGAACGACATGGTTTACGTGCTCGAGGTGAACCCCAGGGCCTCGCGCACCGTGCCCTTCGTTTCCAAGGCCACAGGCACGCCCTGGGCCAAGGTGGCGGCCCGGCTGATGGCGGGGAAGACCCTGGCCGAGCTGAAGGTGAAGGAAGTCCCCTACCTCAAGCACATCGCGGTCAAGGAATCGGTGTTCCCCTTCAACCGATTCCCCGGGGTGGATACGGTGCTGGGGCCTGAGATGAAATCCACCGGCGAGGTCATGGGACTGGACAACGACTTCGGCATGGCTTTTTCCAAGAGCCAGATGGCAGCCAACGCCTCGCTTCCCCTGAAGGGAACAGTTTTCGTGTCCGTGAAAAACAAGGATAAACGGTCGGTCATCTTTATCGCCAAGCGGCTCTTTGACATGGGCTTCAAACTGGTGGCCACGCAGGGGACGGCCCAAGCCTTGACCAGCAACGGACTGGAAGTGACGGTGGTGCGAAAGGTACACGAGGGTAGGCCCAACGTGGTGGACCTGATCAAGAACGGGGAAATCCAGCTCATCATGAACACGCCGGCGGGCAAGGGGCCCCGGTCGGACGACTTCCAAATTCGCCGCACGGCCGTCGTCTACAACGTGCCCTGCATCACCACGCTTTCGGCCTGCGCCGCGGCCGCCAACGGCATCGAGGCCTTGAAAAAACGGGAGATCAAGGTGAAGCCCCTGCAAGCCCATTTTTCAAGCGAAAGCTAAGAATTTGAAACTTATCTTAAACATTTTAAATTTTTTGCTATCGTCAAAAGTTCATCAAAACTTTTAAAGTCTGACAAACTCTAGCATTTTTTCAAAATATGGTATGATAAAAACCCTTGATCACATGAGTGGTTTTTGAAATGTTTTTATCGCTAAATAAAACTCCACTTGGGAAAAGGTATAAAATTGAACGTTGTAACTTTTTGTTAATCGTCCACCTATTAGTCATTGAGGTTCAGCATGGCTAAAATCGATGAAAAACGCCGGCATAACCGGTTCGAGTTCCAAAAAAGGGTCCGGGTTTTTCCCGTGCTTCCCTCCAAATCCGGGAATATTTACGAGGTTCAAAAAGACTCCTTTGAAGCCCTTTCCGCCAATGTGAGCGAAGGCGGCCTGGGCCTGGAGACCCCTAAGCCCTTGGATCCCAACTTCCTCCTCAAGGTGAACTTCGAGGTTAAGGATCACCAAACCGTGGAAGTTTTCGGTAAAGTCATCTGGTCCCAGCCGAACCATTGCGGCATCCGCTTCATGTACGCCGATGGCTCGTTGCGCAGGGGGATCAAATCCCTTGCCCAAGGGAAAACCGCCGCCGGCCGTTAGCCTTCGCCGCCTTTTTTTTCCACCGCCTTTCCAGCCCTCCCTTTACAATTGAAAACCCATGGAAAACCGCCTGCATATTTATTACGGTTATGGCAAGGGAAAAACCACGTCCGCCATCGGCTTGGCCGTCCGCGCATTGGGCGCGGGCAAGAGGGCTGCCATCATCCAATTTGACAAGGGTTTCGACGGGGTCAACGAACATTACTCGGAGCGCAAGATCCTCCGGACCCTGCCCAACCTCCAATTGTTTCCATTCGGGAAAGAAAGGGTCCTGGGACCCAATGCCTTCCGGTTTAAAAACGAGCCGGGCGACTTGGAAGAGGCCCAAAAGGCCCTGAACAAGGCCAGGGAGCTGCTGGCCGGGGGAGGGCTGGATTTGTTGATTTTGGATGAAATTTTGGCATCAGTCATGACCAAGCTCCTGACCCGGCAGGAAGTGATGGGTTTGGTTGACCTTTACCACCAAAACCGCCGGTGCGAATTGGTGCTGACCGGCCACCAAGTCTGGCCGGAACTGGTGGGAAAGGCCGACCTGGTCACCGAAATGCACAAGGAAAAGCATTATTTCGATCAGAAATTACCTTCCAAGGAAGGCATCGAATTTTAGAATAGGCCTTAGGGTCTAGGACCTAGGATTAACCGAAACGGCTCTTGGGCGCCCAGCCGAGGGTTGGCTTTGATTTAAGAATGACCAGGACCTAGAACCTTGCGCCTAAAACCTTAAAATGTTCTCAATATGAACAAACTCCATTCCCCACTGCCTTTCTTCCTCCTGGCCGCCCTTTTCGGGCTGGCGCCTGTCCTTAACAACCAATATACGGCCCAATTTTTCCCGGCCCTTTCGCCCTGGCTGGTGGAGGCGCTTTCGGCGGCCTTGGGAGTGGCGGCGGCCTTCGGCGGCTTTTCGCGGGGCCGGGAGATCCTGAAGCGGCGGACCTGGGCCCGGGAACTGGTGCGCCAGGCCGCCGGGGAACGCCGCGCGGCGAAGAGCCCGGCGGCCAACGACGTGGCCAACGCGGGACGGCTGATCGCCCGCTTGGTGCGCAACACGGATGAGGATTTGATGGAAATAAGGCCGGATTTCAGCGAAAAATCCCTTCAACGCCTCAGCCGCTACCTGCCGGTCCTTCTCAACGAGATTGGTTCCGAAGAAGACGCAAGGATCCGGGTGGGAGTGGTGGGGATTTATTTGGGGGAAACGGCCTGCCGTAACCAACAATGGCAATGGTTTTTCATGGCCGATCCGGCCCTCAGGCAATTCAGTTACCTGGCGTCGGTTCTCCGGCGATCGGGCAAGGAATTGGACCCCTTTGCCTGGGCCGCGGATTTGATGACAGGCCCGCGAAAACTGGCGGATTGGCGGGAGGCCGTGAAGTGAGCCGGATAAGGCTTTGCGCTTTTGCCTTGGCGGCAGCGGGGTGGGCGGCAGGCGTGAACGGCCCGGTTTGGGCCCAGTGCGGCGGGGGGCCGCCGGTCGACCGCTCGGCCGTCTTCCGGGTCACCAACACGCCCATTGAGCCCTTTTATCACCACAACCTCACCACGGCCCAGATCGAGGGGCTCCAAAACAGCGTCAAGCTCACTTCCCGCAACCTCCAGGAGCCGGGGCTGACCGCCGCGGAGCAGGAATTGACCACCAGCTACCAATGCGGGGCCCTGGAAGCCGTTCCCCGCCGCCGTTATTGCGTCTGGGCCGATTCGGTGGATGTCGAATTTTCCTACACGAAGATGGACGTGTATATCTCCACCCAATATCCGGAAGCCTCCTGCCCCTACCGCGTCATCCTGGCCCATGAAAACCAGCACGTCGAAATCAACCAGCGGGTATTAGCCAAGTACCTGGAGCTCATGCGGAGGGCCCTGCGAAGCGACCGGACCATCCCAACCAAGGACCGTCCCCTGGTGACGGCCTCCTTCAAGGCGGGGCAGGGCATCATCGCCCGTCGGATCCAGCGGATCATCCAGCCGCTTTTCGAGCGTTACAAAAAGGAAGTGTTATGGGACAACCGCATGATCGACACGATGAGGAATTACCGGAGGATCCAGGAACAATGCAAGGACTGGTAGGATGGACTAAAGTTTTGGGTTGGGGAAAATAAAAAAGCCCCTGGGGTTTCCCCCAG
The DNA here is from genome assembly GCA_030041545.1 of candidate division FCPU426 bacterium. Lineage (GTDB taxonomy): Bacteria > Oederibacteriota > Muellerivitia > Muellerivitales > Muellerivitaceae > JAJPJW01. Next base: position 4,893 of record JASHNQ010000053.1, read on the forward strand.
GGGCTTCCGGGCGTCTTTAAGACCCTTAGATCTTACGGACGTTTTCAGCCTTCAAACCCTTTTGGCCCTGGGTGACGTCAAACTCCACCCGGTCGCCTTCGTTCAGGGACTTGAAACCATCGGCCTGAATCGCGGAGAAGTGGACGAATACGTCCTCGCCTCCGTCTTGGGAAATGAACCCAAACCCCTTCTCGTTCTTAAACCACTTCACAGTACCTTGTGCCATGCTGCGACAACCTTTCTACTAACTAAAATTTTAATCATCTTCGGGCAAAACGACCCCAAAGACGGTGACATCCTACAGGAATCGATGGGTAAAAGATAGAAAAAACCCGTCCTCTTTCCATTGAAAACCGGAGAAAACCACGGAACTTACCATAGGACGGTCAATCGCCGTCTTCAAGGCCGTCGTCGGTTTTACCGATGAACTCGTAGGAATCCACCGTCTCCTGGAGGGCCGGAAGGTCCTCGCGCAGGATTTGCTCGTTGCTGGAGGAAAGGGTGAAGGCCACCACCACGTCCGCCTCCTCCACGTAGGCCACGGCCTGGGCCGTGCCGTCCTTGAACCCCAGGAAGAGGTAAAGGGACGCGCTTTTTTTCAGGCGGGTCTGCAGGACAACGCCGTTTTGCACGTGGAATTTGGGGTTTTGCTGGCGCGCCGAATCCTCATCCTGGCCCAACAGGTCCTTCAGGTCCTTGAACCCATCGCCTTTGACGGCCACGCTGACGTAAAGCACCGAGGGCGCGTTTTGGTAGGTCGTCCCTTGCGGGTACAGCACGGCGTCCGCCTCGGCGTCAGAGGCCATGCTTTTGTCCAGGACCCATCCGGCGGGCGCGTCCAGGAAAAAGGAATAGCCCTCCCCCCGCACGCTTTCCGCGCCCAGGCACCCGGCTAAGAGGAAAACGGTTAGGCCTATCGCCAGTTTTAGGCTCATGCTTGCTCCAAGGGGTTCCTCACCGCCAACTTGTTTGGCGAGGGATTTTTAACTGAAATATGATTAAAATCAACAACTCAATTCAACTGAAGGGGGATCGGGTGAAAAAAACCACATCAGCCTTGGCGACTTTTTTCCTTGCCGCAGGGATGGCCGCGCCGGCGGCTTTCGCCGCGCCGGACCTCAACTGGGCGGTCAACGGGGATTTTTCGGGCACCGGCGGATGGGACTGCACCCTCACCACCGAGCCGGGCCGCAACGGGCAGCCCGCGGCCTTCCTGGAGAACGACCGGGCCACCTGGACCGAATGCGACCAAAAGATCAGCCTGCCCGACCCCGCCCCACCCGTCCTGGAAATCTCGGGCTGGCTTAAGACCGAAGACGTGGTCAAGGGCACCAACGACTGGGAGATGGCCCGCATCACGGTGGTCTTCTACGACGCCCAGGGCAACCGCCTGGGCGACTGGCCGGCGCCCATCGCCGAGGTCCAGGGCACCCACGACTGGGACTACTATTCCTACCAGTATAGCGTTCCCAAGGGCACGGCGTGGGCCAAGCTGGGAATCTCGCTGGGCAACTGCACGGGCAAGGCCTGGTTCTCGGACCTTCGCTGCCTGGCTTACGATTACGACCTGAAGCCGCTCCCCGTTGGGGAGCCCACCCATCCGGACCGCAAGCCCGTGACGGCCCAAAAAACGGATAACTGGATAATGAACCCGGGCTTGGAGACGCCGGGGGACCTGTCCTGGAGCAACGCCCGCGTCGGCGGTCCGGGCCACGGTTCGCTCCACTGCCTGCTCTTCCAGAACGACCAGCCGAGTTGGAACATTTCGGGCCAGGCCGTCCCCTTCAAGGGCCAGGCCCCGGCTTTTGTGGTTTATTCGGGCTGGATGAAGACGCAAAGCGTCGTCAAAGGACAGCAGGACTGGGAAACCGCCCGGCTGGTGTTGGATTTCCGGGACGCCACCAACAAGCAGGTGGGCGGCTGGCAGACCAATGTTTGCGCGGTCACGGGCACCACCGATTGGACCTATTACGAGAAGAAATACGCCGTGCCCCCCGGTTCCACCCAGGTTTACGTGGAGGCGGGGTTGGAAAACTGCGCGGGCCGGGCCTTCGCGGATGATTTTTCCCTCGAACTGGTGGACGCCCAGGGAAACCCCATTTCCACGGTGGTGGAAACCCAACAAGTGTCCGACACCTCGGATTGGTACGCCTTTCAGCCGCCCGACAAGATGGCCGACACCCCGGTGGACCTGTCCTTCCTCAACGACAAGCCGGCGGGCACCCACGGGTTCGTCTCCGTCCAAAACGGCCATTTCACCTTCGCCGACGGCACCCGCGTCCGTTTCTGGGGCACGGACCTGGTGGGCCCCAACAATTTCCCCACCCACGAGCAGGCCGACGCCCTGGCCGTTCGCCTCTCCAAGCTGGGCGTGAACCTGGTCCGTTTCCACATGCCCGAGTGCAGCTGGAGCGACGATAATTTCTTCGACCCGAAGGCCGACAACACCCTCACGCTCAAGCCCGAACAGGTGGAGAAGTTCGACTACCTGGTGGCGGCCCTCAAGAAGAACGGGATTTACTTCTACCCGGACTGGCTGGTGGACCGCAAATTCAGGGCGGGCGACGGCGTGACGGCTTACCAAGAACTGGACCCGGGCGCCAAGGGGGCCAACCATTTCGACCCGCGCATCATTGAACTGACCCAAAAATACGCCGGGGAACTCCTGGGCCACGGGAACCCCTACACGGGCATGGCCTTGAAGGACGACCCGGCCTACGTGGGCAACGAGATCGTAAACGAGTCCTCCATTTTCTGCGGCTTCGGGGACCAGCAAATGCCCGATTATTATTGGGACGAGCTTCAAAAGATGTTCTCGGAATGGGCGGCCGCCCATTCGATAAAACTCACGGCAGGCGGCCAAATGACCCGGTTCAAGTTCGACTGGGACACACAAAAGCTGCTGCCCGCGAGGAACCCGGAGAACGCGGATGCGACCCTGAGGTTCCTGCTCCACGAGGTGGTCCAGACCGACGCCGGGATGAAGGCCTTCCAGCGCCAGCTCAGCCCCCACGCGCTTTTGACCGGGTCCAACATGGGCCTTCCGGTGTTGGGCAACATCCGCTCCGACGCCACGCTGGACTTCATGGACACCCACGCCTATTGGGACCACCCCCAGTTCTGGAACGTCCAGGGCGGCTGGGCTAACGTGGCCCACGCGCCCATGAACAACAACTCCCAGCTTTTGTCCCCCTTCCAAGGCTCGCTGCTGTTCGGGTTGTCGCAGGACGCGGTGGAGGACAAGCCCCTGATCGTGACCGAGTGGAACGACTGTTTCCCCAACGAATACCGGCTGGAAGGGCCGGTCCTTATGGCGGCCTACGGCAGCCTGCAGGACTGGGACGGCATGCTTCAGTTCGACCACGGGTTGGACCTGCCCGGCGCCGTGCGCATGACCAACTTCGACATCGACAACCGGGTGGACGACCAGCCCCTTTACCAGGCGGGCGCCCTGATCTACCGGCTCGGGTACCTGAAGGCCGCCTCGGTCACAGTGGTGGAGCCGCTCTCGGATGCGGCGGTCCTTTCCAACGGCATGAAAAGCGACTGGATCTTCGACCATCCCTGGCTGCCCTACGTGGCCAAGGTGGAAAAGCGGTTTACGGGCAAGAAGGAAGAGGCGCCGACGGACCTGACCGCCATCCAAAACCTGGACAATGAAACCGGCAAAGAACTGGACAGTTCCACGGGCGAGGAAATGCTGGATTACGGGAAGGGCGTGCTCAAGATCGACAGCCCCTGCGCCCAGGGCTACACGGGCGCCATTGGGACCGGCGAAACCCTGAAGACTTCGGACCTGGAGATAACGGCGGCCAAGCGCAACCCCTGGGCCTCGGTGCTGGCCATATCCTTGGACCAGCGGCCCCTGGGGAAATCCGGCCGTATCCTCCTGGTGGCGGTGGCGCGCGCGGAAAACAGCGGACAGGTGTTCAATGCCACCCGCACCGCGCTCAAGGATGCCGGGACACCGCCCGTTCTGATGCAGGGTGTGAGGGGCGGAGTGGTCTTGTCCCTGGACCCCACCCGGAACCACCAAGTGGTTCCCCTGGACGATTCGGGCAGGCAAGGCAAGCCCCTTCCGGCCTCGATGGGAAAGGACGGGTTGAAATTCAATATTTCACCCGCGGACCACACTTCGTATTATTTAATCACGGAGAAACCGGCGGGAAATTAAGCGGAAGGCCGGTTTTTACCGATGGTATAATGGCCCTAATCGAGCCGGTTAGAGTTCCACGGGCTACGCCCGTGGGTGAATGGCCACCGTGCCGAAGGCACGGCAAGCGTACTTTGCTTGAATTTTGTATTTAGTACCACGGGCTATGCCCGTGGGTATCTACAAGGGCCGCCCTTGGCGTCGCCGGAGGATTGAAAATGAGCCGCGTTATCCATCGAAAACTCGTGGTCCGGAAAGGAGGAGTCCTGCGCCTCAAGGATTCCTCCCTCCCGGCCGGCAAGGCCGTTGAGGTGATCATCCGGGTTGAAGATGAAAAGGCCAGCTTGCCGCCCCTGAGGGGTTACTTTGGAGCCGGCCGCGGTTTATTCTCTTCCCCCGAAGAAGTGGATGCTTATATCCGGGAAGAACGGAAATCCTGGGATTGATGGATTTCCAAAACGGATTTATTTACCTCGACACGAATATCGTCATTTACGCCATTGAGGGATTTGAAAAATACTGGAGTATCCGGGACGGGCTTTTGGGCGGGCTGGACGAGGGCCGGTTCAGGTGCCTTACGAGCGAACTTACACTCGCCGAGGCGCTGGTCAAACCCTTCCGGGAGAACAATAAGGTTCTGGCTTCCGCCTACCAATCTTTCCTTTCCGGAAGGAAGTCCCTCCAAGTGGCTCCCATTACCAAGGGAATACTTTTGACCGCCGCCTCTTACCGGGCGGAAAGGAAGATCCAATTGGCCGATGCGATCCACCTGGCGACCGCCATTTCGTGTGGCTGTCATTTTTTCCTGACGAACGACGGGCGATTGGGTTCCCCCCGGGGTATCGCCGTCGTCCAAATTTCCGATCTGAGTTCTTGGGGGGAACCCGGTGTCCGTGAAAAACCCGCGGTTTATAAGGCCCGCCGAACCGGAACAGCCGGTGGAAACAAGAAAAGAAGGTCGACGCATGGATTCCCAAACCGTCCCTAAAAAATCCGTACTCAAAATCAACGAAATCTACCTTTCCCTCCAGGGCGAATCCACTTGGGCGGGGCGGCCCTGCGCCTTCGTGCGCCTGACCGGCTGCTCGCTTCGCTGTTCGTGGTGCGACACCGCTTACGCCTTTTACGGGGGCAAGGACCAGGGCCTGGAGGAGGTCCTGGAAAAGGTGAAGTCCTTCGGCGTGGGGCTGGTGGAAATCACGGGCGGGGAACCGCTGGAACAGGAAGGGGTTTACCCCTTGATGGGGTCCCTCCTGGCGCTGGGCTTCGGGGTGCTGCTGGAAACCAGCGGGGCGGTGGACCTGGGGCGCGTGCCCCGGGAAGTGGTCAAGATCATGGATATCAAGTGCCCGGGTTCGGGCGAGGAGGCAAGAAACCTGTGGGACAACCTGGGCAAGCTGGTGCCGGGACAGGATGAGGTCAAGTTCGTCCTCAAGGACAGGGCGGATTACGACTACGCCAGGGCCGTGGTGGAAAAACGGGGCCTGGCCGGTCCATTCACCGTTTTGTTCTCGCCTTCCCACGAGGAGCTGGAGGCCGTCGTCCTCAGCGAATGGATTTTAAAGGACCGGCTGCCCGTCCGGCTGAACCTGCAGCTGCACAAGTACATATGGCCCTCCGAAACGCGGGGCCGATAACGACGCGTTTCGAGTGATGAGTGTTGAGTTTTGAGTTATGGTAACTTTTCGGTTTGGAATGAAACCGAAAAGTTGTCCAAAATTCATAATTCAAAATTAAGAATTCAAAATTCGCCACAAAAACCAATTTTTTCAAGTTGAGGGACATCCATGGGCAAAAAGGCCGTTGTTCTAGTATCGGGCGGACTGGATTCCACCACCTGCCTGGCCATTGCCCGGCGACAAGGCTATGAACTCTATGCCCTCACGCTCTTTTACGGCCAGCGACACGAAGTGGAACTCCTGGCGGCCCGCAAGGTAGCCAAGGCTTACGGGGCCAAAGAACACCTGGAACTGGAAGTCCCGCTGACTTCCTTCGGCGGGTCGGCCCTCACCGACAAGAAAATCAAGGTTCCCAAACAACGAAGCCTCAAGGAAATGGGCGAGGGAATCCCCCCCACTTACGTGCCCGCCCGCAACACGGTCTTCCTTTCCCTCGCACTGGCCTGGGCCGAAGTCCTGGGGGCCGGGGATATTTTTATCGGGGTCAACGCCCTGGATTACAGCGGCTATCCCGACTGCCGGCCCGAATTCATCCGGGCCTTCGAGGAATTGGCGAAACTCGCCACGAAAAAGGGAGTGGAGGGGGCCTGGAAATTAAAAATCCACACGCCCCTGGCGCGGATGTCCAAGTCCCAGATCATCAAAACCGGGCTAAAACTGAAGGTGGATTACAGCCTTACCTGGTCCTGTTATGATCCCCTCCCGAACGGTCGGCCTTGCGGCCGTTGTGATTCCTGCCTGCTGCGCGCGAAAGGTTTCCGGGAAGCGGGGATAAAAGACCCCCGCTGAAATGTTGGAAGGTTCCCAACGATCCTATTCATCCCATTTCCCCATGGCTCAAGCGGGTTTTGCCCCGTCCCGGTGGAGCGGTTTAAAGACGCCGCGTTGAAATCCCCGGGCTTGCCCGTGGGGCGTCACCTCCGTAAGAGGCAGTTTCTTAGTTGAAACGCCGGAACTTCTTCCACCCTCACCCCGTCCCTCTCCCCTCGAGGGAGAGGGGGAAGTTTATTTTTGAAACACCAGTATTGCTTGTGGAGTTAAGTATATAAATCCCTTACCTGGAGGGGGACCCGGCCAACCTTCCCTTTGTGACCCTGGACGGGGACCAGGCCCGGGCGGCTTCCCTCCTGGGCTTCCGGGTCCTGCCTGTTGACCCGCTGCCCGCGGCAGGCGCCCACGAGCCGCCGGCCGCTTACCGGGTGGAAAGCCCGCGCCGTCCATCGGGGCCAAAACCCAAACGAAGCCGGCGGAATTAAAACTTAGGGGCTCCAACACCCCCCCAAGACCCCCGCTTCAAATAGTGAGGGCTTCGACTAAAAGCTCTCAATAGGGAAGAACCCCTATGTACCCGTCAAAACCACGGCGCAAGGGGACCTGGAGTAGGTGCTTTGCGGACTCTCTCTCCCTTAAGGGGAGGGGGCCGGGGTGAGGGTGACTGTTTCTACTTCGCTTTACCCTAGCCGTTCCCAGGGGTCTAGGCCCGGAACGACCGTTGCCGCCCCCAAACCCCGTTTTATCCGGGCTAAGGCCATCCAAGTGACAAATGGCGCCCCCGCCTCGTCTAAAGCCATTGTTAGCCTTATTGGGGGGTGTTAAGATAAAGCACATGTTTTTGTCATCCCGAAAGTACCTTACCTTGACACTACTGATTTCGGGCCTCCTGACCGCCCCTGCGGTTTACGCCGAAAACCAAGGCTCCCAATTCAGCTTGAGCCTGGACGCATTGGGGCAGGGCATCCTCATCCCCGACAGTAACGCCGTTTCCTTCGGCGGCGGCGGCCAGGCATTCCTCGATTGGCGCCCCTGGCAGTTCATTTCCTTCGGCTTGGGCGGCCAATACGCTTATTTTCCCATGCGCTCCTCCTTCCAACTGGCTTCCTTCGACCTGGGCGGCCGCATCTTCCCCGGGGCCACCACCTCCGCGGGGGAGTTTTACCTCCAGGGCGGGTTGGGCCGGATGCTCCTGATCAACCCCGGCGATTATCCCGGCCATTACCACGGCTACGCGGGCCTGGGCTGGCGCCAGTTCCTGCAAAAGGATTTCGCCCTGGACCTGGGCGCCCAGTACGACTATTACTCTCCCCGCGCCGACCACCTGAACGCCGCCAGCGCCAAACTGGGCCTGACCTTCCTTTTCGGCCGGGACGACTGGAGCGAACCCTTGGGCGCCCCAAAGACCCGGGCCCGCACCCTGGCGGTGGGGAAGCCTTGGACCGGGCCCTCCACTTATACCTGGCAGGCGGACAAGGACCTGCGCACCGCGGCGTACGAGATTTACGGGGACGAAGGCCTTTTTCCCCTGCTCCTGGACGCCAATAAGGACGTGATCTCGGTCAAGGGCCTGAGGGTGGGAATGGTCCTGAAGGTCCCGCCCCCGCCCCTGGACCCCCTGGAAGTGCAACGGATCGAAACGCGGGCTTTCAGCGACCCCGGCTACGTGAAATGGGAGTTGAGTAGCCAAAAGACCGGGGAAGTCCATACCCCCCCCGTGGCCCGGTACCGGTGGAAGTCCGGCGACGACCTTCGCTCCGTGGCCTTGAAGCTCTACGGGGACGAGGACCTCTATCCGATTCTCGTGGACGCCAACGAGAAATATCTCATCCTTCCCGACAACCTGGTGTCGGGCAAGGTGCTGGTCGTGCCGCCCCTCCCGGCCGACGACCGTTTGGACGACATCCGGGCCAAGTCGCACGACGACGAGCACTACCGCTGGTGGCTCAAAGGATCGCTGTATCACCACCAGAACATCATCCCCATGCACATGCCTTCCCCGGCGGAATGACGTTGCCGGGACTTTGGACCGGCCCTAAACCGGTTTTTAGCGGTAAAATGAATCGTTATGGAAGCTAA
>JASHNQ010000054.1 GCA_030041545.1 candidate division FCPU426 bacterium
AACGCTCCGCGTCCGCGTCGCCCAGGACGTCGATGGGGTTGTGGTGGCTCCAGGCCTCGGGCAGGAAGCCGTCCAGGGCCTTTTCCGCCCGGTGCGAAAGCTCGGCCAGTTCCCCGCCCCGCCGGATCAGGCTGTCCGTGGCCAAAACCCCCGGCCCGCCCGCGTTGGTGATGATGGTCAGCTTGGGCCCCCGGGGCTGGGGCTGCTTGGCCAAAATGTCCGCCAGGTCGAATATTTCGGAAATGGTGTCCGCGCGCAGGACCCCGCAGCGCTCGAAAGCCGCGTCCAACACCTCGTCGTTACCCGCCATGGAGCCCGTGTGGGAGGCGGCCGCCTGGGCCGCGGCCCCGGTGCGGCCGGCCTTGATGACCACGATGGGCTTGGAAAGCGCAACTTCCCGCGCCGCGGAAAGGAAGGCCCGCGCGTCGCCGATGGACTCCATGTAAATGACGATGCTGTTGGTGCTGGGGTCGCCGCCGAAATAGTCGATCAGGTCGCCCCAGCCCACGTCGGCCATGGAGCCCACGGAAGCGAAGGCTGAAAGCCCCACCCGGTTCTTCAGGCTCCAGTCCAGGATGGCGGTTCCCAGGGCCCCGCTTTGGGAAAGGAAGGCCACCTTGCCCGGAAGGGTCATTTCCTTGGCAAAGGAGGCGTTGAGCCCCGTGGGGGGCGTCAGGATGCCCATGCAGTTGGGCCCGATGACCCTTATGCCCCCCTTTCTGGCGATGTCGATGACCCGGTTTTCCAGGGCCACGCCCTCCGGGCCCGTTTCCTTGAAGCCCGCGGAGATGATGATGACCGCCGGGATGCCCGCCTGGGCGCATTCTTCCATGATGCCCGGCACCGTGGCCGCGGGCGTGCAAACCAACGCCAGGTCCGGCACTTCCGGCAGTTCCGCCACCTTCGGGTAGGCCTTGACGCCCAAAAGGTTCGGCCGCTTGGGGTTGACCGGGTAAACCACGCCGCCAAAGGGGGTCGAAAGCAGGTTCCAAAACACCGCCCGGCCCACCGAGCCCGGTTTTTCCGTGGCCCCGATCACCGCCACGCTCCGGGGCTTGAAGAAAGCGTCCAGAGGGTGGGAGGTGAGGCGGTAGACGTCCTGGCTTCGGTCGGCGGTGACGGATTTGGGTGTTTTAGCGGGTTTAAGCGAGTCCATAAGAATCCTTGTAAAATCTTAAATCGCTGTCATTGCGACCTGTCTTCGCCAAAGGCTCCACTAGGCAAGGGAGTGGTAGACGGCTTGTCCCCCGAAGCTTAAAGAGCGAAGGGAGAAGCAACCTCAGTCATAACTTAGGGGAATCGGCAGGAGAAAGATAGGACAAGAATCATGGGAAAATCAACGGAACGAGGGCCAGCCTGCCGATAGTAGGGGTAGCAAAGTTATCACTTTGCCACCTGACCACGGTTCGGACGCCTAAAGTGTTAAATGTTGCAGCTGGGTGTAAACCCGTTTAAATGCCGGATGGCCATGGCAAGGTTGGCTTCGGGAGTTTCCACGAGAAGATGGTAATGATTATCCATCAGCACCCAGGCATGGACGAGGATTCGAAAATGTTCGACCATTTCCTCCAATACCCGCGGAAAAGAATACCGGTCCTTGTCATCCCGGACGATAGGTTTTCTTTCATTGTCCCGGGCCGTGACATGATAGACCGCTCCGGGATATTGGATTCTCAAAGGCCTCGCCATGGCCCTAGGCTAATCGGGCAGACTACAATATTCAAGACCTGACCCTAATGTCCTAATGCTCGCGCTTCGGCCCACCGTGGCCCGGTAACTACTCCATTTCCAGTCTTTGGGATGTTTCACCATGCGGGCCCGGACAGGATTCAACACGACATAACGACACAATTCCTTCAAATAAGTGTCTTTTTCCACTACTAAGGCCTTATACCGGCCTTGGAATAAATGGCCTACCCGGTGGTGTTTTTTGTTGAATCGTTGGGTGTAAAGACTGTTTAAATGCTTCATAGCCGTGGACAAGTTGGCTGCCGGCGTTTCCAACAGCAAATGATAGTGGTTGTCCATCAAGACCCAGGCATGGCAAACCACCTGGTTCTCCTCGACCATTTCCCCCAACAAACGCACGAATATCCATCGGTCGGCGTCATCCATCACGATCTTCCGCCGTTCGTTCCCTCGTGAGGTTACATGGTAAACCGCGCCTTCATAATGGATACGTTTGGGCCGGGGCATGGACGCATTTTACCAATTCCCCAGCCCTTATAAACTATAATCTTTAGGCCTGGCCCCTTTGTTCTGCAACGCAAAAACCGCAGCATGACTATTTTAACCAACGGGGTAAAAGGCTTTTCGAATGGCCCGGTTGGCCGGCATCTCGAAAAAATGGTAGGAGAGGGCGGAAATCCCGGAGGTAAAACCCACAAACACGGCCAAGGCCAAAAATGCATTCATCGTGTGCAAAACCGGGTAGGCAAAATAAAGGATCGTGGGATGGATCAAATAATTGCAATAGCAGTATTTCCCAGGGTAACGGAGGATGGAGAGGTATTTCGAATCGAAGAAGGACAGGTGAACCCCACCCAGCAAAACACTCGCCATCCCGAATTCCAAAAAATCGTAGGCGAAAACGCTGTCAAAAAAAACCGGAAATGGGGTCCAATAAGTGAAAGCAAGCAGGGCAAAGCCCGAGGCGAAAAGGGCCAGGCTCATTTTTTTGTTTTCCGCGAGGACCGACCCATAGCGTTCGTGCGCCAGGTAGGTTAGGACACCCGCGGCAATTAAGTCGAAAAGGGCGAAGGAACTGCCGTGTTGCAGCAGTGGGTTTTTCGGGTCGTAAAAATAGGCGCCGAGTCTGTAGAGAAAGGCGAACGCGATCACGAGGAATAAAAACAGGGTTAATCTTTTTTTCGAGCCCATTTTTTTGAGGGAAATCGGGAACAGGAAATAAAATTGTTCCTCGACCGAAAGGGACCACAACACCAGCCAATGGAGCCCGAAAACATCGAAAACTCTGGGGGTCAGCCCCCACCAGTTAAAGGTAAAAAACAACAAGGAAAGCCAAAATAGGGGGTTCTTGTAATCCGCGCTGTAGAAAAAGCGGAATTCCCGGGTGTGTTCCTTCGTTAGGATCAGGGCGGCTCCCCACAGGACTGTCAGGAGGAGCAAGGGAAGAATCCTTCCCGCTCGTTGCGCGTAAAACCGGCGCACGTCGGGTTGAAGCAGGCCACCTGGGCTCTCGGCGATCACCCGGCTGATCAGGAACCCTGAAACGATGAAAAACAGGAATACCCCGGAAGCGCCCTTTCCTTGAAGGTGCTGCCAAATGTCCCGCCAAAAGGGGTTTTCGGGCGCCACCAAAAAACGGCTCACGTGAAGCGCCATAACCACCGTAATGGAAACGCTCCGGATCAAGTCGATCAATTGCCAGTTCTTCATGGAAGATTTTCTTTCATAAGATGGGGTCACGTCTTCACTTTACACTCTGAAACCCTTCCCTTGAAACTTTCGTCCCCCTCGAGCCGGCGTCGAATGGCCCCCATCCGGTTCCCCACCGCTGAGTGCGTATTTCGGAGCAAAGCGGCCAGGCGTTTCGGTCGAAAGCGGCCATATTTGGCGGTTAGTTTGTTGAGTTGAGCGGTTCGAGCGGCCTTCGGCCCCTTACCGCGAAGCGACGCAGGGTTTTCCAATCCAAGGGGAACATAGGGGCCAGGCCTATAGATTACAGTTTACGGGTGGGACTGTGTCATCCACCATGATCTTCCGCCGTTCATTTCTTCTGGACGTCACATGATAGACTGCACCTTCATAATGAATTCGTTTGGGTCTTGGCACGCGGTCTTGATACCAGTGAATGCTAAGATACGCTAAACAGGAAATCAACAAAAGTGGTGGGGCATCCTGGATTCGAACCAGGGACCAAGGCATTCAGGTTTGTGCCGCTTGCGCGGCTCCCTGGACTATCTCTTCACCCAAAAGAAGGGTGTGGGACGCTAAATGCGGTCATTAAGGGGCCTTTACCCCTCCGCTAGTCTCTGCACCTTCCCCCGGTGTACCGGGGGCTTGGCTCAGGATCGCCCGTTTTCGGGTTTCCCTGAATTCATCCCATTTCATCCATTGGCTTTCGCCAATGGCGCACAGCTTCCGCTATGAGTGCCCTGCTCTAACCGCTGAGCTAATGCCCCAATTTATATGCGGGTCATTCTACGTTAAATCCGCTAAATCAGTCCAATCTCACCAATCAATGACACCAGTGCCATGCCCAAGTTTCAAAAATAAGGCCTTTTGAAAAGCACGGCCCTGCTACTGCCCTGCTCTAGTAAATTGCCCGGCTCTGCTCTTCGGTAGAGTAGAGCACTGGCGCATATACGTTAGAATCCGGTGGCTTTTGCATGGATTTTCCTGCGATTCGCCATGGTTCCCCCCTGAACGTCGAAATTGAACTCCATGGCGGGGTTTCTACGGGAGGGTTTCAAAAAAGGCGAGATGGTGCTACCGGACGCTTACCATTGTTATGCCGACCTACATGCAACGTCCGCCGTCCCAATAGCCGCTTTGAATAGAGAGGTCGGCATAAATCGGATGTCGGCATAATCCGCCCAAGAAACCGGCGGCACGGTCGGCAGCGGTAAAAAAAGAAAAAAGAGAAAAAGGGGTCAAAAAAGGGGTCAGGCCACCATTATCCATTTAGACCAGACATTTTTCAATTCTTCGAACCAGCTCTTTATCCTTCAAAGTTCTTCTCTTCATCCCGACCCACTTGTTTTCCTAAACCATTTCCCCAACAATCGCACGGACATCCATCGGTCGGTGTCATCCATCACGATCTTTCGCCGTTCATTTCCCCGGGAGGTCATGGTAAACCGCGCCCTCATAATCAATTCGTTTAGGTCTTGGCATGGAGGTATTTTAAATAACTTTCAACCTTAGTAAAGTGGTTAATGGTGGCCTGACCCCTTTGTTTTCCTCTCCAAAACCGATCAAGCTCATATGACACCTGGGCGCTATCAACCAGCAGATTCTCTTCTGACCTTTTTGGAAGCGCTCTAATTATGCCGACCTCCTTCCAACATCCGCCGCCTCAATAGCCATTTTGAGAAGAGAGGTCGGCATAATCCGGAAGTCGGCGTAATCCGCCCAAGAGACCGGCGGTACGGTTGGCGGCGGCAACTCCCTCGCATTGAATTTCAACCCTTCCTTCTTCGCTTGGTCACCCATAGCCTTGCTCCTTTACCAGGGAGCAGCCTCCGGGGCCGCCCCTTCACCAACGGATGAGGGGCGGACATGGAGGATTAGGCCGGATAGGAAGCGCAAGCGGACTATCGGCCCAATAACGGTTTCGAGTTTTCCGACGGAGTGCGAAAGCGAAGCGACAGCATCCGAGGCCTGGTGCCCCGGACACGGTCTAGGGGTCCGAGGGCAGGCGACCGGTCGCCAAGGCTGTTCGGAACATGAGAAAATAATTCAAAATGATGAGAAAATATGCAACGTTAATTCTTTTTAGGAGTTTCTAATGCCTGAACCTTCGACTTCTGGCCCGTCAGGTTGGTGGGGTATCGTGACCGGGATTCTAAGCTTTTTGTTAGCCGCATATAGTGTGTGGGATAACCGTTCCAGGTGGAAAATCGAAGAAGCGCGAAGACAAAAAGCGGAAGAAAAGAAAAATAAACCGAAATTGACTCTAACTTATGTAAAGGCTGAGAAATCAGGCCACTTTGAATTTACATTGCCAGGTTTTGAAATACGGAACGTTGGAGATGTTCCGGCGAACAATTTAAAAGTCGATTTTATTTTTGAACCGAATTGCGCCGAACAAAGCCAAAAACAGATTAAAGAACGAATAAATTTTCCCCAAAGATTAGACCCCGGCACTAATTTTATTGGAAATATCTTTCTTGGGCCGGGTGGAACAATAAATTTAGCTCTGGTTTTAAATGCTGATTCCATGGATGAAATGCGATGGGCCCACAAATTCGTAAGAGGATGAAAAATAAAACTTTTTAACTAAGGACATTTCGCTTTATAAATTTTCTGGTCATTTATCAACGCATCTTCAAAACTAGAATCAACAGCTCCGTCGTTTTTGTATAACTCTTCTGCCTTTTGTAGATTGAGTTTCGATTCACTGCAAAGGCCTTTTTGAAACTGGACAGTCGCAAGTCCTAAGACGGACCAATAATCATTCGGCTTCATTTCAATGGCTTTGCCATAGAAGTTTATAGCTTTTCTAAAGTTGTGATCCGAATAATAGTTTCCCAAAGCTCGAAAAAGTACGTTGTCGGGATTGTCGGTAGCACCTTCTAAAAGAACTTTTTCTTGATCTTGGTCTCTGCCCATTGATTTGTATATCTGGGCTAAATTCACTCTCGCAAAGTTTCTGAATTTCACATGGCTATTTTGATTCAGATATTTATTTAAAAAGTCGATAGCTTTGTCCTCATTTTTTAAAGGGGGATTTGTTCGATCAAAAGAAATACCCAAAATTAATAAACCATAAGAATATGTTTTTGAATTCACAAAAAAGTCTGGTCGTTTGGTCATCACCGGATCTAAGGTTTGGATAACTTCATCAAAATCACTCGCGTCATATAAACCACTCGCCTCAAAAAATTTATGTTTTGCTAATTCATCACTTATTGTTATTTGTGAATTATTATTTTGAGGGGGTGTCTTTTCATTAAATACCAATATCGTCAACCAAGCCAATGAAACCGCAAATACTATGTTAAAAAATAATCTCCACTTTTTTGATAAATCCTTTTTAAACGGCTTTATTAGCCCGGAAACAACCACCAATACTGAAAGTAAAAGCTGTAAATTATCCACTTTAGGAATCCTCTTTTTTTAATTTTTGGATTCCAGATTTAATAATGCTTGCCGAACCTAATCCAACAAGCATTGCTTCTTTTGTATTGGCGGGAGTGGATAGAACATCAACCACAAAAGAAACAAAAAAAATGATGACTGCAAAAATTATTAAATTTACCAAAAGTTCACTAATATTTTTCGGCAGAATTCTTTTTAGATTTTTCCCGATCAACTCAAAATCTTTATTAGTCGAAAATAAATAAGCGGCAAAAGAGCCACAAACGGTATAAAGGTAAAAATTCGGAAGGGAAAAGATCATTAATTTCCTGTATTTCCATTAATAAACGATCAATGTCAGGCATATTTTAACATAATGTTTTTAAAGGGGCTTGGGGCATCGCCCCAGGAGAAGGGGGTGTGCTGAGGATCGCCAAAGGCAGCCGAGGCCAGGGGGAAGGCTTTCCCCCCTTAAAGGCTATAAACGTTCTTTAGAATTTCCGATGCCCCTTCAAAAGTAACAGTTCGAATTTTCAAATTTTTTAAATCGAAAGGCTCTTTCCCTACAGTTTTTAAGAACCGGGTCATATCCGCTTTAATAGAAGCCGGAAGTTCTATACGGTCCGCCGGGGCTAATAATTGGTAAAGCCGGAATACATCGGTTTTGTGTTTTTTAATGTCGTCACTATTTATTTTTTCTCCTTGTTCTTTCCGCCGAGTCAAATCAAGGAAAGCTTTGGCTTTTAAAGGGATAAGGTAGTCAGCCCCGATTACGGGAAGGTCCTGGACGACCTTATGGCCTTTTTGAAGAAATTGATAATAGTCATCGTCCATCAATATGGCCGAAAGACTTGAAGCCTCATCTTCAAATGGAATGGGAGTAAATCGGCTGCTTTCACGCAGTTCAATTCCTTCCGGCTTCGAAGAAAGGAGTTCAATTTTTTCGGGGAATCTCGAATCCTTTGGCTTCAAAAACCGAAAAAAGTTTTTTCTCTCGGGGCTGTTTTGCCACGTTTCATAATCCCCTTTTTTGATGAAATCCCAAAAAACATTCCCAAAAACCGGATTGGGCCGTTCAACATAAAGCACCATATCAATGTCATCCGTGGCCCTTGCGGTCAACCCGACGTTTTCAAGAAGGATGGAACATGCGGTTCCTCCGATAACGACGAATGAATCCGTATGTTCCTGGAAATGCCCTTTAAAAAGATCCAGCCCTCTTACCATGAATAATTCTCCAGCATTTGTTCCAACGCGGAATGCACTCGCTCATCGGTTTCCCCTTCGGTTCGTAAGCTTAAATAAACCGAAAAGGGGTCCGCAACTCCGTCGTTAGACAAGCGTTTAGGATCATAGCTCCAAATTTCCAGCCATATCATCGGCACGGACTCGTCATTTGAATTTAGCAATTCGTTCTTATTTTTAATGGAATTGTATTGGCTTGAACTTAGGGCGTAGCTCTTTTCCTTCGGTTCCGCTAAATCCGAATAGTGAGCCAAAGCATATAGGCCTGATTTAATTTTTTCTGGGCCTGCTTTGTAATTCTTTTCATAAATTAGGCTCTGGCTTTTGACCGGGTTTTGAAGATGTTTTAGCGCCTTTTCCCATAAAGCCCTTTTGGATAGTTCGAATTTCAATTTCCTTTCCCGCCCTATAACCTGAACTGATCCCACGCCGGTTTTCTCAATTTCATTAAAGGCACGGGTTAAGGTCATAGCGGAATACCCTAACTTCTTTGCCAGTTTGCGGACATGCAAAGGCTCCTTATAACCATGGACAAGGGCGTCTAAAACAATTACTTGAGTGGCCGGGCTGTAGGTTTCCGGGGCCGAGTGGCTTTTCCTAAAATGTTCCCTAAGGTCCATGCCCATGTTGGGCAGGTAAAGCTGGTTGCCTGGAACCACAAAAGAAACTTTATGTTCGATAAGCCGTTTACGGTTAATGGGGGATAAGCTTTTTGAAACGTAGATGACGTTATTCGCCCATTTCTCTTGGGCCATTTCCAAATGCTTGCGGATGACCGAGGCGGTTACTTCCTCGTCACCTTTCGGGATCATCAATAAACAATGATTTTTTAGGAGAGGCGCCTCAAAAAAATCGTACCGGTCCAATAATAAAAAAGGCAAAGCCTTGGTATTTTCCCAAGGTATGGGCTTGGCCTGGATGCCTAGTGTTTCCTGTAGGTAGTTTTTAAAGTCTTGAACGAGCATTTATTCCCCGCGAATGTAACAATAATTAAGAACTGTAACATATTATATGATACAGTTCCATATTTATGTTACAATTCTAATGATTAAGGGGAATGGTGGGTTAGAAAGCTTGCTGGAAATCTACTTCCTCGAAGGCGATTCAAAGGTTTTGTGAAATGAACCTTTCCAGCGGATGCCCTTCACCTTGCCGCTTTCAACCTCGGCGGCCTTTGCCCTGATCCTTCTGCGGATTTCTTCGGTGGGTTTGAGGAACTTGGTCCCTTTGTGCTCAAGGATGACCTCCCTCGCCTTGGAGATAAGCCTGCTCATTTTCCGGGCAGGTGTCTTATGGGAGTTTAATTCAGTCGCCTGAAAGGGCTTTTATTGCCCCTGAACCGCCAAGCGAACCGAACGGGGCACTGGTTGGCGATCTATCAGGATTCTTGTTTTTTAAATTCTTCCCAATCCCCATCAATCGGAATGCCTAAATACTCAAAATGACCGTCTCCTGTCAAAATCTCAGGTATTCCGATTTGCTTGCAATGAATTACAGATTCGCAATCAAAATAACTCAAGTCAGGAATTGTTCTGAAATGTTGCTTCAGCAAGCCCAAACTTTGGCCTATCAAAGTTTGATCAGCCGATAGAACCCTAACTTGTCCCGAAGCCACCATTGTCGAAAATTTCTCAAGAAATTCAAAGGTGTATTTTGGAATAAGCTTCCTTTCAGGAGCTTTTATCAACCGTTTCGAGAAAAGAATTCCACTGGTTGTTTCCGCTAGAATCGAGCCGCATGTGTAAAATTCATCTCCTTCATAACCATATCTAAACAAGAACTCAGTAGCTTTTTTATGAAAAGGTTCCGTTTCAACTATCAAAGAAATCCAAAACCACGTATCAATAAACCGTCGCTTCATCCCCCTACTGCCAATTTAGTATGAATGTCAGCTACGGGTTTACGCATTCTCAATGAGCCAATGACTGGGCTCATAGATTTTAAAAATGGGTTGGATTCAATTATTTCACGGCTAACCCGATCCCCAATGGCAACCATCGTAAGAACTTCTCCCATTTTCTGGCTACAAATAATTAAATTCGTTCCCAAAGCGGTATCTTTCAATCTTCCATCTACAAAAACCGTACTTCCTGCTGGCATTTCTTGCAATGTGTCAATAAAAGCTCTTTTGGGAATATGAGCAATATATTCTTCGGTGGAAGCCCGATAATAATCCATTAGGTATTTTTGAAGTTTGCCCCAATCAACTTTTAAAGAATCGAAAAGTTCTTGGCTTTTCTTGCGGTAAATCAATTCATCTTCAGGGCGAAGGTAATCTCTTCCCAATAATTGCAGCACTCCTTTTTTAACGTCTTCAATTAGTGGATAGCGCAGGGAAAGAACCATAAATCTTGTAAAGAATTCTTTTAAAGCCGTTTTAGATTTCCCTGGGCCTGGGTAAGCAATTGTTGTTGCTTTCATAACGAATTTTTTAATCTCGGTCGAAGTCATCACGCCCCGACTAGCAAATTCATTAAGGTATTGAGCATCAATTCCCCACGCCGAAGCGGCCTTGGCAACAGGAATTGAATTTGGATATTCTAATTTGGTAGGCATGAAACCCTTCCTCACAAAAGGTGCCTAAAAGTATAGGGTAAAAGACTCTTCAAAACCCACATGAAAAACATAGTGTTTCCAAGGAAAACCTAGGCATTTCCAAAGCTTTATTCAACTGGCTTCCCTCTCGCTGGGGTGGCACCTTGCGTGAGCTTACTTGAGGTCAACAATGCTGACCGAGAGATAGGGGTTCAGGCTTTCCTTCGAGGGAGGGTAGGAAATAATCGCTGCCCGCTTTTTGGTAGGCATTACTTTTTCTCTTCAACACCGGGTTAATGATTTTTGGCAACTTGGTGATTCCATGCTAATACTCCTCAAGCTCAAAAAGCCAGGAGTCTTATACGTGCCTAATTAAATCGCAAAAAGATACAAAGTCCCCGATCACGATCTAAAAGTGCCCTGCCCCGGTTTCCTAGGAGTCTTATACGAGTCTAATTCGGCCGTCCGGAGGGCGTTTTGACCGTCGCCAACCGTCCTCAACCGTCACCAACGAAAAAGCCCCTGCCCACGAAACCATTGTGGGCAAAGGCTTTTGTTTACCGCCACGGGAACGGATTTTTTTGATGTGAAGGCGGGAAATTATCGGGCTGTCTTATGAGTGCCCTGCTCTAACCGCTGAGCTAATGCCCCATGCTTCGCATTCACAGGGGAAAAACCCCCTGTGTACCCCTTCTAACGACTATAGGGGCTATCGCCCCTATATACCCCGGGGCATAAAAACCGCTGAGCTAATGCCCCATGCTTCGCATTCACAGGGGAAAAACCCCCTGTGTACCCCTTCTAACGACTATAGGGGCTATCGCCCCTATATACCCCGGGACATAAAAACCGCTGAGCTAATGCCCCTCAAAATAGCCGTCAGCTGTCAGTCGTTAGCTGCCAGCTGGACAAAATCTAACATCACCACGGCGGGAACAAAGAAAAAGGGCTTATCCCTTTGGAGGAAAGCCCCAGGTCCCGTCATTTTACCTTTTCCGGAAGGTGGACACTAATTTTTTTGGGCGCGGGTATCCCCCCAATCCACGTCCACGGAGGCGTCGCCGTCCATGGCCACCCGGCCCTCCAACCCGTCGTTCGTGATATAGGCTTCCTTCATCTTCAAGGAAGTAATGGTCGTTTTCAAATAGGCGTGGCCCCCGAGGGGGCGGTTGAGCGCCTTTGTCATTTCGTCCCTGAGCTTATCCAGGTAGGCGCCGACCTGGACGACGGCTTTTTTCCGCAATTCCTCCCGGATGCCCGACCCCATCATGAATTCCGCCATCTGCACCAGGAAATCGCTGGTCTTGATGTCGAAATCCATGTCCGGGAAGTCGATGACTTGCTGGTCCTCGTGGTAAACCGGGGTCCCCACGAGGTAAATGGTCAGCTGGGCGGGCTGGCTGGAAAGGTTCATGACCGGCTGGTATTCCACCTGGGCTTCCACCACCAGCTGGCCGCCGGAGCCGTAGACATCCATCTGGTCGATCTTGAGGTTGTGGTCCCCGCCGCCGGGCAGGGTCTTGTTCAGGATGCCGGTCTTGGGGTCCACCAGGAGTTTGTTGACCTCCTTGAAGCTGATCTTAAGGTTCCTTTCGATATGGAACCCCTCCGGGCCCTTTTCGTAATCCTTCAAGGGGGGCATGTCGACGAGTTGGACCTTGGGTTTGTCCCCGAAGGAGACGTTGGGCTGGCCGATGAACTCGAAGGTGGTCTCCAACCGGGCTCCGGCGGGGTCGGGCACGATCTGGGGGGGCTGAGCGCTCATGAGCATGGGCTGGATCTGCAGCCAGACGTCCTCCCCCATCCTCATCGGTTCCTGGAATGCCAGCCACATTTCCTTGGCCTTGGCCAGGATGTCCGAGGTCCGTTTTTTCAGGCTCTCATGGAAATGGGAAACCCCCCGCCTCACCAGGCGTTCGGCTTTTTTGCCGTCCGACTCGGTGGCGGAGGCGTTGGCCGTGTCCCCCTCCAGGAAATCCGGGGCTTCCAAATGGAAGTCCTTGGTCCAATGCACGGCCGAGGCCAAGTCCACCTTCATGTCCTTTTCCATTTCCTGCGCGAGGGTTTCGGGGCTTCCGGCCGCCCCCGAAGCGTTGGGGACGCCTCCCGGCAGGTTTTTGGCGTGCAGGTGCACGTGGGCGGTCAGGCTGTTGCCGTTGAAATCCCAGGTCATGGGGTCCCACCAAATCGTGGCGCCCAGGCTCTTGCCCAGGGATTTTTCGGCCTTTTTAAAATCCTCCTTCACCACTTCCGCCAGGTGCTTCTCCACCTCGGATAATTTGGGCAGGATGACCACCACCGGGATCCGGAACCGGGCGGGAGGGGGTGCGGCCAAGTTATGCGCGGGCGAGGGACGAATGGGGACCTTGAGGGAGGTGGTGGCGCAGCCGCCGGCCAGGAAGGACAATGGAAGGGCAAATAAAAGGAGCCGATTCAGTGGAACCATGGGGGTATTTTACTTTCAAGCCTTGCGCCAGGCAATTTGGGAAGTGGTTTGGGAGTGGGTCGGTTTGAGCATTTTTTTTTGTCATTGCGAGGGCTTGGTCCCCGGATAGGGGACCGGTTCTGCCCGAAGCAACCCCAGTTGAAATAAGCCTTTTCCCAAGGAAGTTATTTTGGAACTGAGGTTGCTTCGTCATTAACAGCCGCCTATTCGGCGGCTATTCCTCGCAATGACAGCTGAATTGACCTGCTATTGGAGGTTTTTCCAAACCAGGCGCTTCCCGGCGGGCCCAGGTGTTGCATGACCTTTTCCACGTTGCGCCGGAGGGCTTCCGCCCCCTTGAGGTGGTTCAGGTAACGGTTGAGTTCCTTTTCATATCCCTTTCGGGCTATGCCCGAATATTGAAATGAGGGTGACCCAGTTTTCCATAATCTTGGGTCCAGCCCAAGATTTTTAATAGAGAAACAGGGTAGGGGTTGATGCCTTCCTTTTGGATCGTGGCGGAAAAGGAAACTTTCCTCATTTTTCCCGGTTTTTCCATTCCGCGTGGCGCCGGCCCATCTGGGCTAGGTGATGGTCGAGGTGCCAGATGTTCATGCCGACGAAATAGCCGAAGCTGCGCTTCCCGTATTCCGGATGAACCACGGCCTTGTTCCATGCCGAGGGGCCCAAGCGCTTGGCCAAGTCCGAATTGGCCTTCCGGAGGAGCAGCCAGAGGTCTTTCGCCTGCCCGGGATCGGCTTTGCCGTAAAGGAGACGTTTATCCCACAGGTTCTGGTCGTAAGCCGTGACTGGATTACCCGGTTCCACGGCGGCGATACGCAGGCGAAGGTAGAGATTAGCTTCCTGGTCGGCCAAGTGCCAAAGGACCTGGGTAATGGTCCAGTTTTTCGGGTCCGCCGTAAAAGTCCACATTTTCCGGGGAAACTTACGGAGGACTTTCTCTACCCTTTTCACCCCGGCCGCGAAGAGGGTCACCCGCCGCGCGCGGCCCATGGGCTCCACATCTTCCTGGGTGAAATACTTTTCCTTGAGAGGCCAACCCGTGAGAACGGTCTTCATCATCGCCTCCTGAAATAAAAAAGGCGGACCCGAAAGGACCCGCCTTGGTCTTTTTTCCCCTTAATCGAGGTAACCTTTGAGCTTCCTGCTACGGGAAGGATGCCTCAGCCCCTTCGACTCCCTCCGGTCGCTCAGGATTTCGGCGTCCCATCAATCAAGATAGCCTTTTAACTTCCGGCTCCTGGAGGGATGCCTCAACTTCCGAAGCGCCTTGGCCTCGATCTGGCGCACGCGCTCGCGGGTGACCTTGAAGGTGTTGCCCACCTCTTCCAAGGTATGCGGGTAACCGTCATTGAGGCCGAAGCGCAGGCGCAAAACCTCCGCCTCCCTTTCCTTGAGGGTGCCCAACACCTTGGAAATCTGTTCCTGCAACAGCACGAAGGCCGCGGCGTTGGCGGGGGAGATGACGTCCTTGTCCTCGATGAAGTCGCCCAGGTGGCTGTCCTTCTCCTCGCCGATGGGGGTCTCCAGCGAGATGGGCTCCTGGGCGATCTTGAGGATGGCCCTGACCTTCTCCACCGGCATCTCCAACCGCTCGGCGATCTCGTCCGCCATGGGCTCGCGCCCCAACTCCTGCACCAGGTCGCGGGAGACCTTGATGGACTTGTTGATGGTCTCGATCATGTGCACCGGGATGCGGATGGTGCGGGCCTGGTCCGCGATGGCGCGGGTGATGGCCTGGCGGATCCACCAGGTGGCGTAGGTGGAGAACTTGTAGCCCCGGCGGTACTCGAACTTCTCCACCGCGCGCATGAGGCCGATGTTGCCCTCCTGGATCAGGTCCAGGAACGGAAGGCCGCGGTTGGTGTATTTCTTGGCGATGGAGATGACCAGCCGAAGGTTGGCCTCCACCAGCTCCATGCGGGCCTGGTAGGCCTCGCGCTCGCCCACGCGGATATTGCGCATGAGGACCTTCATGTGGACGCGCCCGGCCATGGAATCCTTTTCCAGCTTCTTGATGTTGCGCCGCGCCTCGTCCCACAGGCGGGTGGCCTTGAGGAAATCCTCGCCCTTGAGTCCGCTTTTCTTTTCCAGGGGCTTCAGGTCCCCGTGGGCGCCGTGCTTCAGGAGGCTGGGCAGCTTGATGTAGGCCTCGGGCGCGAGCTTCATCTGCTTTTCCTGCAGGTGCATCACGTGCTCCTGCTCCTCGACGGCCTCGCCCTGCTCCCGGAGGCGGCCGATGAGCCGCTCCTTGACCTTTTTCTGGAACTGGCAGTCCTTGACCAGCCAGATGAGGTCGATGAGCTTGGAGTCCAGCTGCTCGGCCAGGTGCTTGCGCTTTTCCATCGGCAGGGACCTCAAGGCCACCTTGTGCTGGAGTGCCTTGATCTGGCGCTCCATGGTCTTGAGCTTGGCGTGGTTTTTCCGGATCTTGGTCAAAATCTGCTTTTCCGGGATGGAGGGCATCTCGGCATAGGGGTCCAGGTCGATGGTTTCCTGCAGGGTCTTCCTTTTCTTCAGGATGTCGGTGAAAAGGTCGTGCAACAGCTGGAAGCCCAGCGCCGACCCCAGGACGGCCTTCTCCACCTTGAATTCGCCCGCCTCGATGCGCTTGGCGATGGCGATTTCCTCCTCGCGGGTCAAAAGCGGGATGCGGCCCATCTCGTGCAGGTACATCTTGACCGGGTCGCCCATGCGGGTTTCCACGCCCGCGGTCTCGAAGGTCTTCTCGAACTCCTCGCCCTCGTCCTCCTCCTCGTCCTTGACGATGGCGCCGGGCGCCTCGGCACCGGCTTCCTTGTCCTCGTCCGGGATGGCCGCGGCCTTTTCCTCCTGGTCCACGATCTTGATGTCGTTCTCGCCCAGCATCAAAAGGATGTCGTCGATCTCCTCGGAGGACACCACCTCGTCCGGCAGGATGTCGTTCACCTGCTTATAGGTGATGTACCCCTTTTCCTTGCCCACCTCGAGGATCTTGGTGACGTGTTCCTTGGTTTTGGACGCTGCTGGCTTCATTTGGTTTCCACCTCTTGTGAGTATTGCCGCTTCAGCAGGATCATCTGCTGGGCCAACGACAGGGCCTGTTCGACCTCCCCGGCTTTCTCGGCTTGCGCCTGCCGGGCCTTGATTTCCGCCAACTGGTTTTTCAAGCGGCGTTTCTTGAGCGCCGCGGCCAGGTCGATCAGCATGGCCTCGCGGCGCTTCTTTTCCGTTTGGTTCTCGATGCGCAGGAAGGAGGGCTCCAGTTCCGGGACCCGGTTCAATTCCTCCGCCTTCATTTCCCCGGCGCTTAAGCGCTCGAACAACCGCCGGAGGTTTTCATCCAGGAAAACATCGGGCGACAATTCGTTGACCGCCCAGGGCACGAACTCCCCGTTTTCCTCCACCAGGAGGGCCAGGAAATCGGACTCGAGGGCCGGCTCTTTGGCGCCCGTTTCCTTTTGGGAAACGGGTGTTCCTTCGCCTTTTGGGTTTTGCGGCTCGGTCCGATCGGGCCCCGGGCGGCGGAAGCCCTTTTTGCGCTCCGCGTTAACAATCGTCAGCAGGTCCCGGTTGTCCAACCCCAGTTCGGACTCGACGGCCGCGCAGGCCGCCTGCACGGAGACCTCGTCGGGGATCCGCAGGATCAGGGGCGCGAACCCCTCCAGGGCCCTTAAGCGTTCCTCCACCGGCGCGCCCTGGAATTTCTTTTTCAAGGACTGCGCCCACCACCGGAAGAAATCCGGCGACTTCTGGATCAGGGCCTCGAACTCCTCCTTCGGGTGCTTCCTTAAATACTCGTCCGGGTCCTTGGCGTCGGGCATGACCAAGACCCGGATGTTCAATCCGGACTGGATCAGGGGCTCGAAGCCCCTTAAAACCGCCGCCTGGCCCGCCGTGTCCGCGTCGTAGGAAAAAACCACTTCCTTCGTGTAGCGCGCCAGGACCCTTCCGTGTTGGGACGTCAGGGCCGTGCCGAGCGTGGCGACAGCATTCCCAAAACCGGAACGATGGAGGGCCAAGGCGTCGAAATAGCCTTCCACCACCAGCACGTAATTGCGCTGCCGGATGGCCTCCCGGGCCATGTCCAGCAGGTAAAGGCATTCACTTTTCTTGAAAAGTAGGGTTTCGGGGGAATTGAGGTATTTGGGTCCCGATTCGTCGCTTAATGTCCTGCCGCCAAAGGCGATGATTTTATCATAGTTATTGCGCACCGGGAAGATAAGGCGGTTCCTAAATTTATCGTAATCACTGTTCTTTTCCTCGTGATGCACGATCAGCCCGGCGGAAAGCAGCTCTTCCTGGGAAAAGCCCGCTTTTTGGGCCGCGTTTTTAAGGGAGTCCCATCCCGCCGGGGCATAGCCGATCAGGTACTTGAGGGCGTCTTCCTTGGCGAACCCCCGGCCCTTGAAGTATTCCCGGGCTGGCTGGCCCTCGGCGGAAAGGAGCCTCTCGTGGAAGAATTTGCCCGCGAATTCGTTGAGTGCCAGCATCCTCTCCCGGGCCCGGTCGGCTTCCTGGTCCCTTTCCGTTTCCTGGGGTTTGGGCAGCGCGACGCCCGCCTTGTCGGCCAAAAAGCGAAGCGCCTCCGGGAAGGGCATCTTCTCCATTTCCATGATGAAGGTGATGACGTTGCCGCCCTTGCCGCAGCCGAAGCAGTGGAAGCCGTTGCGGGTGGGCGACACCATGAAGCTGGGGGATTTTTCGCTGTGGAACGGGCAAAGGCCCTTGTAGCTGGACCCGGACTTTTTGAGGGGGACATATTCGCCGATAACCGACACGATATCGGTGGAGTCCCTGACCCTTTGAATGATCTCATCGGAATATTTCATAAAACCTCAAAACCAAAATCCAACACGAAGCCACAAAGTCCCAAAGGGAAGATTTCCTTTTTTATCTTTTCAACTTCAGGGCCTACTTTTTCGTAAATGTCGTTCACCCTATTTCGCCTTTGAGTCTTAGAACCTCTGCTATGAGGCCGTTCCGCAAGCCCCTGATAACCTACACCCACCGAGCCTTTGACTTTCTTTGGATTTCGTGAATTCCCACTGCTATTCGTGCTCAAGGCACAAGATAGGAATCCGACGACGTTCCCGATGGGAGCCACCACCTAACAAACGTGCTTTTGGGCACGGAGGCTCTTCGT
>JASHNQ010000055.1 GCA_030041545.1 candidate division FCPU426 bacterium
GGAGCGCCGGGGGATGCATAAAAACACCCATTTCCTGGACACCCAGCGCGCCCTGGTCACCTACGAGCTCCCCTTGGCCGAGGTGGTCATGGACTTCTTCGACCGCCTGAAGAGCCTCACCAAGGGTTACGCCTCCCTGGACTACGAGCCCATCGGTTCCAAGTCCGGCGACGTGGTGAAGGTGGACATCCTCTTGAACGGGGAGCCGGTGGACGCGCTTTCCTTCATGGTGCATAGGGACAAGGCCGAGGTCCGGGGCCGCCTGATCGCGGAGAAGCTCAAGGAGATCATCCCCCAGCAGCTCTTCGAGGTGCCCATCCAGGCGGCCATCGGCGGCAAGATCATCGCCCGGGAGACGGTGCGGGCCCGCCGCAAGGATGTCCTGGCCAAGTGCTACGGCGGGGACGTCACGCGCAAGCGGAAGCTTTTGGAAAAACAAAAGGAAGGGAAGAAGCGCATGAAGGCCATCGGAAGCGTCGAAATACCGCAGGAGGCCTTCATGGCGGTGTTGAAGGTCGAGGGATAAGGCTTTTCCACCGCGAAGGCGCGAAGAAAAAAAGTATTTTTTATGAATCAATCATGGAAGAATTTTCCGTTTTTCGCGGCTTTCGTGCCTTCGCGGTGTAAATGAATTTTAGGAGAAATAAATGAACCTCATTGAAAACTTGAATACGATCCTCTGGGCGCTTTTCGGGGCGCTCACGGTGGTGGAAGCCCTCCTGAGGGTCGTTCCCGGCCTCCGCATGAACCCCATCGTCAAGGGCCTGATGGAAACCCTGGATTCCTTTTGGATCGCCATGGCCGTGGCCCTGTCCCTGAAGGCCGTCTGGGTCCAGCCCTTCACCATCCCCTCGGGCTCCATGGAGGACACCCTGGAGGTCGGGGATTACATCCTGGTGAAGAAATACGAGTACGGGTATTCCTTCCTCAACAAGACGTCCCGCTTCCTGGAGTTCCACAAGCCCCAGCGGGGGGACGTGATGGTCTTCGTATTCCCCGAGGACCACTCCAAGGATTTCATCAAGCGTTGCGTGGGGATGCCGGGCGACATCATCGAGTATAAGAATAAAAACCTTTACGTGAACGGCGTGGAACAAAAGGAGCCTTATGCCGCGCACAAATATCCCGACATAGAGCCCCGGGACGGTTCCTTGGGGACGCAGTTCCTCGCCGACGCGCCCGATCCAGGCGGTTCGCGGGACAATTTCGGGCCCGTGGCCGTGCCTCCCGGACATTACTTTATGATGGGGGACAACCGGGACAATAGCATGGACTCCCGCTATTGGGGGGCGGTGGACGAGAGGCTCATCAAGGGCCAGGCCTGGTTCATCTACTGGCACAGCGTGGGGTTCGCGGATTTCGCGGCCCTGGCGGCCCTGGCCGTGGCCGCCTTTACGCTGGCGGCCTTGGTTTGGGCCCTCGCCGCCAAACGCTCCACCAGCCCCGCGGAGGCGGTCGATTCCCGGGCTAAGGCCGACCTTTTGAAAAACCACCTTTGGACCATCGCGGTTTGCTGCGCCCTGGCGGCGGGCATCATCGGTGTCACCGGCGTCCAGAATTTCAAGGACAACTGCCAGGCGCTCCAGCAGCGCATGTTCAGGGTGATCCGTTAGAAGGCAATTATGAATTCTAAATTTTGCCCTCATTTTCCTTTTTTAATATCGGGCATCGCCCGATAAAAACAGTAATGAGGGCGACACAGGTTCCAATTTGGGGCTGAAAGCCCCATTTGCAATAGATAAACTGTGTGAATTTTAAATTGTGGTGAGAAGTGATTTTTTTAATTAAAAACTTAAAATTAAGAATTGAAAATTCCGCGGGGCTTGCGGTATGAACGCCTACCTCCATATTCCCTTCTGCGCCTCCATCTGCAGCTATTGCGATTTCACGTCCTTCGCCGGGCGGGAATCCCAAATGGCCGCTTATGTGGATGCGCTTTGCCTTGAAATCAAGGATTCCTCCCTAGAGGGGCCCCTCCCAACCATTTACTTCGGCGGCGGCACGCCTTCCCTCCTGGCGCCGGCCCAGCTCGGCCAAATCCTGGAAACGCTCCAAAAGAAGGCCGGTTTCGCCCAGGGCATTGAAATTTCCATGGAGGCCAATCCTGAAACCGTGGAAAGCCAAAGGCTGCGCGCTGACCGCGCCGTTGGCGTCAACCGCCTCAGCTTCGGCGCCCAAGCGGTCCAGAGGGAAATCCTAAGGAAACTGGGCCGGGGCCATGAGTGGGAGCGCGTTGAGAAGGCGTTCCAAGAGGCCCGGGAAGCGGGCTTTGACAACATCAACCTTGACCTCATGTTCGGCCTGCCGGGGCAGTCCTTGGGGATGTTCCAGGAATCCATTGAGAAGGCCGCGGACCTAAACCCGGACCACTTTTCCCTCTACGCCTTGCAAGTGGAAGAGGGAACCCCCCTGGCGGCCCAAGCGGCCCAGGGGTTGGCCTTGCCCCCGGACGATTTAACGGCGGATGAATACGCCTGGGCCCAGGGTTTCCTGGCCCGGCAAGGGTTCCAACAATATGAAGTCTCCAATTTCGCCCGCGACGGCAAGGCCTGCAGGCATAATTGGAATATTTGGCGGGGCGAGGACTACTGGGGTTTCGGGGTTTCGGCGGTGGGCACGGTGGGGCGCGTCCGGCACGGCCACGGGGACGATTTAATGGAATATATCCGGCGGGTGAACGCCGGGGAGGGCGCTCTCGTGATGGAATCCCTGACGGAGGACACAAGGGCCTGGGAAAAGCTGATGCTGGGATTACGAACCCAAGATGGGGTGGAAAAGGCCGAAGCCGACCGCTTTATCCGAGCCGTCGGCAGCCCCCAATGGGCCCGATTCAATCGCCTGCTGAAGGAAGGGTTTTTATCCTTAACTGGAGGCCGGTATCGGGTGACTTCCAAGGGGTATTTCGTTTTAAATGGAATTTTGGAAGTTTTGGCCGTTTAAAGGCTGTTCCCCATCGTTGACTTTGCCCTCCCCCTCCTTATTATAGGAAAGCCCTAAACCCGTTATTGGGAGCGAAAACCTTGGTTCTTGAACTTCTCCACGAACGCGAAGAAAACGTCCTGTCCTCGGTCATCCACCACTACGTGGCCACGGCCAAACCCGTGGGCTCGCAGGTGATCTCCGGGGGCATGGACCTCTCGCCGGCCACCATCCGCAACGTGCTGGTGGACCTGGAAAAAAAGGGTTTCCTCACCCATCCCCACACCTCGGCGGGCCGCGTGCCGCTCGACCAGGGCTACCGCTTTTACGTGGACCGCTTGATGCGGGCCCGGTCCCTCAACCTCAAGGAAAAACAACAGGTCGAGCAGGAATACCAAGAGGCCAAGGACGAGGTGGAGGTGCTGGTGCGGCACACGGCCAAGATCCTCTCGGCCATGACCCGCCTGGCCGGGGTGGCGGTCTTCCACGTGCCCCAGGAAATCTCCCTGGACCACTTCAAGATCATCGCCGTGGATTCCCACCGCATCCTGGTGGTCCTGTCCCTGGGGGAAGGCCTGGTGAAAGAGGAATGGGTGCGGCTGGAGGCGCCGGTGGACCTGGGGGAAATCGACAAGATCACCCGGCTCCTGAATTCCCGCTTCGCGGGAGCGACGCTGGCCCAAATCCGCGAGGGCCTGTTGAAGGAAGTGGAATCGGTCAAAAAAGCCAAACTCACTATCCTGGAAACGGCCTTGAAACTCATTGACAGCGCCCTCCAGTTCGACGGCGACGAGATCCACGTGGTGGGCGTGGCCGGCCTGGCCGAACAGCCCGAATTCCACAATTACCCGATGATGGAGCAGGTGCTGCGCCTGGTGGAACAAAAGCGGCCCTTGGCCCAGGTGTTGGGCCGGCAGTGGGCCAAGCCGGGCTTGGCGGTGGAAATCGGCCATGAGCTGTCCCAGCCCCTGAGGGCATTTTCCTTCGTCCATATTCCTTATTATTACCAGGGCCAGGTGGTGGGGGCCCTGGGCGTGCTGGGCCCCACGCGCATGGCCTACGACCGCGTGTCGGGCGTGGTGCGTTACATGGCCGAGAGCCTGGAAAACGCCCTATCCCAAAAGAACGGATGAAAATGAATTTTGAATTAAGGAGATCGTAGTGAACGACCCCCAACCCAACCAAGAACCCGAAATCCAAATCCTCTCCAGCCAGCCCGACCGTTACGACGACGCGGGCAACGCGGCCACGATCCCGCCCGATCCCGCCCTGCCGGCGGACGCCCTGGCCCAAATCGAGGAGTGGAAGAAAAAGCACGACGAGGTGAAGGAACAGCTGGTCTGGACGGCCGCGGATTTCGATAACTACAAGAAGCGGGCCTTGAAGGAAAAGGAGGAATTCCTTAAATTCTCGCAGGCTTCGCTCCTGAAGGAATTCCTCGTGGTGGTGGACAACCTGGAAAGGGCCATCGGCTCCATCCCGGGGGACGACCAGGACAAGGGCTTCCTGGCCCTGAAGCAGGGCGTGGAACTGACCTTGAAGCAGTTCCAGTCGGTTTTGGAAAAGCACGGCGTCACGAAGGTGAAGACCGTGGGCGAGAAGTTCGACCCCCGGTTCCACGAGGTGATGTTCCAGGAGGAGACGGACAAGTTCCCCGACGACACCGTCCTGGAGGAACTTCAAAGCGGTTACCAGCTGCACGACAGGGTCTTAAGGCCCGCGTTAGTTAAAACCGCTAAAAACTCGCAATCCAAGGCGAGTTCGTAGTTCGAAGTCCGCAGTTCCAAGTGATGGACGTTTTTCATGGGCTTTAGCCCATGAAAGACTTAACGTAACTTCGAACTTGGCACTACGGACTAAAAACTAACTAGTTATGGAACGGAAGGAAAAAAATATGGCAACTAATAAAGTTCTCGGAATAGACCTTGGCACCACCAATTCCTGCATGGCGATCATGGAGGGCGGGGAGCCCAAGGTCATCGCCAACGCGGAGGGCGCGCGCACGACCCCCTCGGTGGTGGGTTTTTCCAAATCCGGCGAGCGGCTGGTGGGCCGGGTGGCCAAGAACCAGGCCATCACCAACCCCACCAATACGGTTTTCTCCATCAAGCGCTTCATGGGCCGCAAGCTCCATGACAAGGAAGTGGAGACGGACAAGAAACTGGTCCCCTACACCCTCGCGGAGGCCTCCAACGGCGACGTGCGGGTGAAGATCGAGGACAAGGAATATTCGCCGCCTGAAATCTCGGCCATGATCCTGCAAAAGCTAAAGGCCGACGCCGAGGCTTACTTGGGCAGCGAAATCAAGGAAGCGGTCATCACCGTGCCCGCCTACTTCAACGACGCCCAGCGGCAGGCCACCAAGGACGCGGGCAAGATCGCGGGGCTGGACGTGCTGCGCATCATCAACGAGCCCACGGCCGCGGCCCTGGCCTACGGCCTGGACAAAAAGCAGAAAAACGAGAAGATCGCGGTGTACGACCTGGGCGGCGGCACCTTCGACATCTCCATCCTGGAGCTGGGCGACGGCGTGTTCGAGGTGAAATCCACCAACGGGGACACGCACCTGGGCGGGGACGACTTCGACCAGAGGATCATCCAGTGGCTCATCGACGAATTCAAGAAGGATAGCGGCGTGGACCTGAAGAACGACCGCATGGCGCTCCAGCGACTGAAGGAATCCGCGGAAAAGGCCAAGATCGACTTGTCCACCACGCAGGAAACCGACATCAACCTGCCCTTCATCACGGCGGACGCCTCGGGGCCCAAGCACCTCAACGTGAAACTCACCCGCGCCAAGCTGGAGCAACTGGTGGGCGACTACGTGGCCAACACCTTGGAGCCCTGCCGCAAGGCCCTGAAGGACGCGGGCCTCACCGTGGACGAAATCCACGAGGTCGTCCTGGTGGGCGGCATGACCCGCATGCCGCTCGTGGTCAAGACTGTCAAGGATTTCTTCAAGAAGGAACCCCACAAGGGCGTCAACCCGGACGAGGTGGTGGCGGTCGGCGCCGCCATCCAGGGCGGCGTTTTGAAGGGCGAGGTCAAGGACGTCCTTCTCCTGGACGTGACCCCGCTTTCCCTGGGAGTGGAAACCCTGGGGAGCGTCATGACCAAGATCATCGAGCGCAACACCACCATCCCGGTCAAGAAGAGCCAGGTGTTCTCCACCGCCGCGGACGGCCAAAGCACGGTGTCCATCCATGTGCTGCAGGGCGAGCGCGAAATGGCGGGGGACAACCGCACCCTCGGCCGGTTCGACCTGGTGGGCATCCCGCCCGCGCCGCGCGGCGTGCCGCAGATCGAGGTGACCTTCAACATCGACGCCAACGGCATCCTGCACGTGGGCGCCAAGGACCTGGGCACGGGCAAGGAACAGTCCATCCGCATCACGCCTTCCTCGGGCCTGTCCGAGGACGAGATCAAGAAGATGCAGAAGGACGCCGAGCTGCACGCCGACGAGGACAAGAAGAAGAAGGAAAAGATCGAGGCCAAGAACCACGCGGACACGCTGGCTTATTCCACCGAGAAGGCCTTGAAGGATTACGGCGACAAGGTGGATGCCGACACCAAGAAGAAGATCGAGGAAAAGCTGGAGGCCTTGAAGAAGGTCCAGAACGGCGACGATATCGAGGCCATCAAAAAGGCGACCCAGGAACTGAGCGAAGCCTCGATGAAGCTGGGCGAGGCCATGTATAAGGCCGGTGCCGCCGGGGCCCAAGGCGCCCCGGGCGCGGCCCCCCCGGGCGACGGCGGATCCTCCGAAGGCGGCGCCAAGGAAGGCCCGGTGGACGCCGAGTACGAGCCGGTGGACAAAGATAAGAAATAAAGTTTTGAGTTGTGAGTTCTAAGTTTTGAGTTAAAAAAGGCGGCCCCAAGGCCGCCTTTTTATTTTCCACTTTCCTATCAACTATGGATTCTTCCAACTCGGACAAGAACTTGTTTTTCTTTTTTAAAAATGTATACTTTAAAATAAGCATTTTAAGGAGGCCCTATGAATGCGACCGCCAAAGACTTGAGAATTCATTCCAAGCAACTGCTTAAAACCGTTTCTAGGGGTGAAGAAGTCGTCATTACCTATCATGGAAAACCCTTCGCGAAGCTGGTCCCTGTTGAGGGGAAAGATGGGAAACGCGCTTCCGGGCATTCCCCGGCCTTCGGCATGTGGGCGAGCCATTCCGGGAGCAAAGACGTCAAAACTTATGTCCGCCGGTTGCGTCAAGGCCGCGTTTAATGCTCATAGACACGGATGTTTGGGTTTGGTATCTGCGCGGAAATTCCAAGGCCGCCGATGTCATCGAACAATCACCCGATCTTCCTATTTCCTGTGTTGCCTATATGGAATTACTCCAGGGCGTTCGCAATGCACGGGAGTTGGTACGGTTAAGAAAAACATTGGAAGAACGAAAGACGAAGATGGTTTATTTGGACGAAGCCACCGCTTCCCAAGCCCTTCTTTTAATGGAACAATATGGCCTTAGTCATTCATTGATGATGGGAGACGCCCTCTTAGCCGCCACAGCCTTAAGGCATGGTTGGACGATTTATACCGGAAATGATAAGCATTACCGCATGATTCAAGGACTGGAAGTTAAGAAGTTCCGACCTTAGTCCCTTATCCTCATGACTTTTATCGGGCTTCGCCCGATTTCAACAAGGTGGATGAGGGTAAGGGACCGGGCGCTATTATCGTCGTGCCGCCCATAACTTGAAAATTTTTACCCTTCTTGGTTCCGGTTCGTCCGGGTGAGGGATCACCAACCAAATTCAAGGAAAGCCATGCCTAAAAAAATCGCTATCCTCGGTTCGACGGGTTCCATCGGTGTCTCCGCCCTCAAGGTTGTCCAAAAGCTCAAGCCTTCCCTCCCAATCGTAGGACTTACCGCCTACCGGAATGCCAAAGAATTAGCCAAGCAAATCAAAACCTTCAAACCCAAGATGGCGGCCATCCTGGACTGGAAGTTTTTCCCGGACCTGAAGGCCCTCACCAAGGGCAGCTCCACCCAGATATTAGCGGGGGAAGAAGGCGTTGCGGCGGTGGCCGCGGAATCGGGCGCCGACCTGGTGCTCTCCGCCATCGTTGGCGCGGCGGGGTTGAAGCCTACCTTGGCCGCTATTGAGAAGGGAAAAGACATTGCCCTGGCCAACAAGGAACCCATGGTCATGGCCGGGGAAGTGGTGACCAAGGCCGCCAAGAAATCCGGTTCCAAGATCCTGCCGGTGGACAGCGAACATTGCGCGATCTTCCAATGCCTGGCGGGCAACCCTTCCCCCAAGGAAATCCACAAAATCCTTTTAACCGCCTCGGGCGGGCCTTTCCGCAGCCTGGATAAAAAGCATTTTTCAAGGATCAAGCTCAAGGATGCTTTGAACCACCCCACCTGGCGAATGGGCCCCAAGATCACCATCGATTCGGCGACCCTCATGAACAAGGGGCTGGAAGTCATTGAGGCCCATTACCTGTTCAACGCCCCCTTCGGGAAAATCGATATCGTGGTCCATCCCGAATCCATCATCCATTCCATGGTGGAATACATCGACGGGTCGATCATGGCCCAGTTGGGAACCACGGACATGCGCATCCCCATCCAATACGCCTTCACCTACCCCCACCGGGTGGAGTCCCCGGTTAAGCGGCTGGACCTGGCCCAAATCGGCCGGCTGCGTTTTGAAAAACCGGACCGGCAAAAGTTCCCTTGCGTGGATCTGGCCTATGAGGCGGGCGAAAAAGGCGGAACCTATCCCGCCGTCTTGAACGCCGCCAACGAGGTGGCGGTTAACCGATTTTTAAACGAAAAAATTCCTTTCACTGGAATCCCCAAAATCATTAGCCATACATTGAGGAAGTACCGGCCCCTGACAAACGGCAACCTGGATGGTATATTGAAGGCCGACCGTTGGGCCCGCGAAGAAGCGTCTAATGCCAGATGACAGTTGTCAGTCGTCAGTTTTCAGCAAGGCATAAAAAACTTCCCAAAATAAAAGTAAGACACCGAGGCGAATAAATGAATCTCCTGCACGTCATGGAAGTCGTACTGGCCTTCGGCTTCATGATCTTCATCCATGAGGGCGGCCATTTCGTGGCCTGCCGGCTTTTCGGCGTGGACGTTGAGGAGTTCGCCTTGGGGTTCGGCCAAACGCTCCTTTCCCGCAAATGGGGCAAGACCCTTTATACCATCCGAGCCTTCCCCCTGGGCGGGTTCTGCAAACCCAAGGGCGGGGACTTGAGCGGCCAGTCGGCCGAGGACATGTACGCCAAGCCGCCCGAACCGGGAGAGTTCCTTTACGCCTCCTGGTGGAAGAGGGTGGTGATCTTCCTGGCCGGGCCCGGAATGAATTTCATTTCCGCCCTCGTCATCGTCGCCCTCCTCTTTTGGGCCAAGGGTGAGGTGGTGCCGGTGGAAAAGCCCATCCTCGGCTTCGTGCCCCCGGGCAGTATCGCGGCCCAAGCGGGGCTCCAAAAAGGCGACCATCTATTGAAGGTCGACGGCAAAGCCATCACGAACCTGGAAACCGCCGACGAGCTTTTCCCCGATTACGGCAAAACCGCCACCCTCACCTATGAAAGAAGGGGAAAGACCCACCCAACCTCCATGACCCGCCCTCCCAAGCCCTTGAGCGAATGGGCCCGGTCGGGCCATTTCGCCCTGCGGTTTTTGTCGGCCCTGGGCTTCGGCCCCGACGCCCCGCCCGAGCCCGAATGGGGCATCTCGGACCTGGCCCCCGCGGTGGTGGGGGAGGCGGCCCTGGGCAACCCGGCCCGCGACGCGGGCATCCAGGACGGGGACGAGATCACGGCCGTGGACGGCCAAAAGGTGGGGGACTGGTCCCAACTGGCCTACCTGCTGCGGGACGCCAAGACCGACCCCCTCCAAATCGAGTTCAAGCGGGGCGGCAAGCCGCACACCGTTTCCGTTTCCCGGGTCTACAACGGCAGCTTCAAGGCCATCGGCGTCATGCGGGAGTTGCCCAAGGAGGAGGAAGTCAAACGCGTCTCCGTCCTCGGGGCCGTGGGCGACGCCTTCGGCTTTTCCATCAACAAAACCTCGGAAATGCTGGGCGGCATCTGGAAGATGGTCACCGGCAAGATCTCCGTCAAGGACAACATCGGCGGGCCGGTCACCATCCTGCGCATGATGTACCACCAGGCCTCCCAAAAACTGGAGGATTTCCTGACCCTGGTGGCGGTCATCTCCCTCATGCTTTTCATCATGAACCTCCTGCCCATCCCGGTGGTGGACGGCGGGCAGATCGTGCTTTGCCTCGTCGAGGGCGTGCGCAGGCACCCGGTGCCGGTCAAGCTGCAGATGGCTTACCAGCAAGTGGGGTTTTTCCTCATCGTGGCGCTGATGGCACTGGCGGTCTTCAACGACTTTAAAAACCTGTTCCTGGAAGTCCACAACCACATCCATTAATTCAAAATTAAACATTAAGAATTTAAAATTTTCTTTGGAGGGGTTTTTGAAACTTCACGAATACCAGGCCAAGGAGATTTTCGCCAAATACGGGCTGCCGGTGACGCCCGGCGCGGTGGTCAAGCACCTTTCCGAGGTGGACGAAGCCTTGAAGCGGTTCCCCAACGCGCCCTGGGTGGTGAAGGCCCAGATCCACGCCGGGGGGCGCGGCAAGGCCGGCGGCGTGAAACTGGCCAAGGACGAGGTGGAACTGCGCAACAAGGCCAGCGACATCCTGGGCATGACGCTGGTTTCCCCCCAAACGGGCCCGCAAGGCAAACTGGTCAAAAAAATCTTCATCACCCCGGCCATGGATTACGCCAAGGAGCTTTATGTCAGCGTGGTCCTGGACCGCGGCCGCCAATGCCCGGTCATCCTGGCTTCTTCCGAGGGCGGCACCGAAATCGAGGACCTGGCCGCCCACAAGCCCCAGGCCATCCAAAAAGTCTACGTGGACCCGATCCTGGGCCTTGAGCCCTACCAAGCCCGGCAGCTTCATTTGAACCTGGGCCTCTCCCGCGACAAGATCAACCAAGGCGCCAGGATTTTCCAGGACCTGGTGAGGATGTTCCTGGAACTGGACCTGTCCCTCGTGGAAGTGAACCCCCTGGTGGTCTTGAAGGACGGCGACATCCACTGTCTGGACGCCAAAGTGGCTTTTGAGGACAACGGCCTGGCCCGGCACAAGGAATACGCCTCCTGGCGGGACCCGGACGAGGAGGACGCCCGGGAACTGGCGGCGGCCGGCCATGGGCTTTCCTACATTTCCCTCGACGGTAATATCGGCTGCCTGGCCAACGGCGCGGGACTGGCCATGGCCACGGCCGACGCCATCCAGCATTTCGGCGGCTCGCCCGCCAACTTCCTGGACGTAGGCGGAAGCGCCACGGCCAAGGCCGTCACCCAGGCCTTCAAGATCATCTTGTCCGATACGAGGGTGAAGGCCATCCTGGTCAACATCTTCGGCGGCATCATGAAATGCGACGTGATCGCCCAGGGCATCATCGAGGCGGCCAAGGAAGTGGGACTGTCCCTGCCCCTGGTCATCCGACTGGAAGGCACCAACGTGGAGCAGGGAAAGAAGATGCTCTCCCAATCCACCCTCCACTACCAGTTCGCCTCCAGCATGGACGAAGCCGCTAAATCCGTTGTGCGCGCCGTTCAGGGCTGAGACGCAATCGACCTTGAGAACGCAAAATGAAAGGTTGCAGGTTCTAATTTTGAATTATGAATTCTCAAGTATGGTCATTTTCGCCGCGCGAAAATACCCAAGACGTTATTTTTGAAACCAAGCAGACGCCGCTTGAATAAAAAATTTGGGAACTATGCACTTGGCGTCAGTTTCCAACAACCCTCGCCCCTTGCGGGAGAGGGTAGGGTGAGGGGCGTAGTGAAACCTATGAAATCACCCTCACCCCGGCCCTCTCCCCTCGAGGGAGAGGGGGATAGACGTCAAATCAACTGCGAACTGACGCCAAGCACATAGTTCCGAAAAATTTTTCGACTCTTCTCATCGAAAAACCGCCGGAATTCAAAATTTAAAATTGAGAATTTAAAATTTCCGAGCGGTGCAGGATCACGTGGGTGAAGGACAGCAAAAGTAAAGGAGCGATTGAATGGCCATTTTCCTCGATAAGCGGGCGAGGGTTATCTGCCAGGGCATCACGGGTTCGGCCGGGCTTTTCCACTCCAAGGCCTGCCGGGACTACGGCACCAAGATGATGGGCGGGGTGACACCGGGCAAAGGCGGCGCCGAGATCGAGGGTTTCAAGGTTTTCGACACGGTGGGGGAGGCGGTGGAGAAGACCGGGGCCAATACCACCATGATTTTCGTGCCCGCGCTTTTCGCGGCGGACGCCATCCTGGAGGCCGCCGCGGCGGGTATCCAGCTGATTGTGTGCATCACCGAGGGAATTCCCGCCAACGACATGGCCCGGGTGCGGGCGGTTTTGCGCTACCGCCACCCGGATGTCCGGCTGATCGGCCCCAATTGCCCGGGTATCATCACGCCGGGCGTGGCCAAGGTGGGCATCATGCCCGGCTATATCCATAAGCCCGGCAAGATCGGCATCGTTTCCCGTTCCGGGACCCTTACCTACGAGGCGGTTTGGCAAGTGACCCAGCTCAAGCTGGGCCAGTCCACCTGCATCGGCATCGGCGGCGACCCCATCGTGGGCACCAGCCACTTGGACACCCTGGAGGCCTTCAACGCGGACAAGGACACCCAGGGCGTGATCATGATCGGGGAAATCGGCGGCACGGCCGAGGAGGAAGCCGCCCAATACGTGAAGAAACACATGAAAAAGCCCGTGGCGGCCTTCATCGCCGGTGCCACAGCCCCGCCGGGCAAGCGCATGGGCCACGCGGGGGCCATCGTTTCCGGCGGCAAGGGCACGGCCAAGGAAAAGATCGCGGCCCTGGAAGCCGCCGGCATCGTGGTGGCGGAAAGCCCCGGGGAAATCGGCAGCGCCCTGGCGGCGGCCCTGAAGGGCAAGGGGCGCAAGGGGAAGCTGGCTCCGGGGTCCGGAACCAAGAAAAAAAAGAAAGCCTGAGTTCATTTGGTGAGGAGTTCTTCCCCCCTTTTTTCCCCTTGGGTTTTCCTTCCGCTGGCCGCCGTGGGCCAGTTTTTCCTTTCCCAGCGCCAGAGCGATTGGACCCTCCTGCCGACCTTCCTTTTTTTCAGTTTGGCCTTATGGGCTTGGAATTTTTTTGGGGGCCCGGAGCCGACCCCGGCACCCTCCCTTTCCCGCCGGGCGGAAACGCTGGCCTTGGCGGGCCTATTCCTCCTGGCCGCTTTTTTCAGGGTTTTTCGCATCGACAGCTTTCCCTGCGGTATTTCCGTGGACCAGGCTTCGACCGGCCTGGGTGGGCTGGAGGTACTCCACGGCTGGCGGCCTGTCTTTGAAACACCCCTTTTACAAATCCCATCCCTGATCTTTTATCCGGCGGCGGTTTGGTTCCGTTTTTTGGCCCCGACCCAAACTCATTTGGCTCTTTTATGCGTTGTTTTTTCCTTAACCACTTCCTTGTGGGTTTATTGGGGCTTCCGGCAATTGGCCGGTCCCGGTCCCGCCATCCTCACCCTGGTTTTATTGGCCATCTCGAGTTGGGACTGTTACTTGGGACGTTGGGCCGTGATCAATCTCATGCCTGGATTATTTATTTACAGCACCCTCGCTCTTTGGTTGAAGGGCCTTTCCAAGGGGAAAGCGCTGGCTTACCTTGCATCGGGTTTTTTCCTGGGTTTGGGCCTTTACAGCTATTACGCCTACCGGATTTTTCCTTTCGTCATGGCGGTCCTGGCCCTATGGGAGATTCGGAATAACCCCGCGTTATTCCGCCGCGACCGAATCCGCTGGGCCGGAATGCTCGCGGTTTTTACCGCCGTGACCGCGCCCCTCTGTTGGCATTGGTTCCATGAGCCGTCCTTCGGTCAGGGTTACCCCGGCAGCCAATTCATAGGATGGGAAATCTGGAGGCGGAAGAGCCCGGCGCTTTTTGTTGAAAATGTGCTGCGTTTCCTGGGTATGTTCAACCGGGAAGGGGATCCTTCCCCCAAGCAGACGGCCGATTGCGCTCCCATGCTCGACGGGGTCACGGGAGCCCTGGCGATATTAGGCTTGGCATGGGCGCTCCTCCATCGGCGGGAAAGAAAGTCCTCCTACCCCTTGGCCCTGTTCGCGGGCTTGGGCCTCAACAACATCCTCTGCACCGATCCAACGAATGCCTGCCACGTTCTCCCCTTGCTTCCTTGCGTGACCTATTGGGCGGGATCGGCCCTCTGGCAGCTCGGCGCCCGATGGACCGCGGGCTCCCGGCTTTGGAAGCGGGCCGCCACGGGCGTCCTTCTGGCCTTGGCGGCGGGGTTGAATTACCACCAACTTTTCGACATCCAAGCCGCCGGCAAGTCCAATCCGGCGGTGTTCGACCTGGGCCCGACCCTGGCCGGGCGAAAAATCGCCCGGGAAGGGGACCAGTACGATTTCGTGTTATGCCCGGCCTTTGCCCTTCATTGCACGGTCCGGTTCCTGGCCTACGACCACCAGGCCGATTACCGTCTATGGGACTGGCCGCGGGACCTGGCGGTTCCCGCCCTCTCACCGGGGAAAAAGGGGATTGTCTATTTGATGGCGGAAGGGGAAGAAGGGATTTACCGGTTTTTGAAGGCCCTTTATCCCGGTTGCCAAACCGAGATTGAGAAAGGCCCCCAGGGATCGCCCTTGCTTTGCGCGGTGCGCGTCTCCCGGGAGGAACTCCTGGCCAGCCGCGGCTTAAGAAGTGTTTCCCCAAAGGTTTTTTCCGGGAACCTTTTCATTCCCCAAACCGGTTTTCGGCAATTTGCGTCCGATCCGGCTGGCGGAACCTCCTGGAAAATCGACGGCCAACCTGTGCCCCGCCGGAAGCCGGTTTTCCTGGTCCGTGGCTTCCATGCCTTGGAGATTGGGACGGCCCCCGGCCGCGCTCCCGGCCGTTACTGGACCCAGGGGCCGGATGGCACGGTCACGGCAATCAATTCGGACAGCCTGACCACCCTGCCGGTAAACCATGGGTTGGAAGCCAGCTACTATGAGGGCCCGCCTGGAGTAGGCCCTCTTTCCAATATCCAATGGGATCCCCTGGTCAATTTCACCAACCGCGCCGATTGGGCGTTATCGGAAGGCCC
This sequence comes from candidate division FCPU426 bacterium, assembly GCA_030041545.1. Lineage (GTDB taxonomy): Bacteria > Oederibacteriota > Muellerivitia > Muellerivitales > Muellerivitaceae > JAJPJW01. The sequence goes on from JASHNQ010000055.1 coordinate 15,037, forward strand.
CTTTTCCATCCAATGGAAAGGAAGGGTCTGGATTCCCAAGGAAGGCCGCTATGATTTTTGGGCTTTGACCGAAGACGGCGATTGGGCCCAATGGATCATCGATGGAAGGGCCTTAAGCCCAGGGGGGCCTTCCCCCTCGGGCTCGGCCGGGCTGCGCCGGGGCTGGCACAACCTGGTAGTTGATTTCCGGGGGGGAAAGGACTTTTCCTCCGCCATGAGCCTGGCGTGGAAAAAGCCGGGGGAAGGGCGCTATGAAATGATTCCGCCCCAGGCCTTTGGCGCCGTGCAATCGTCCTTTGATATGGAAAAGCAAGATAACCGGCCTTGACCCAAACCATATTAGGTTGGATGATTTTTCAATCTATCGAAAATCGCCCTATTGGTAGAGGCTTTGCAGGGCCGCCAGGATGATGGCCTGCTGGGGCCCCCAAACGCGGGCGTCGGTGGAGTTGAAGACCGCGAAGGTCCTCAAGCCGCAGGCCGAGGCCAGTTGGGTGACGCCGCTGTCGTTGCCCAGGTAGGCCGCGGAACGCGAAAAAACAGCGGCCAAATCCTTGAGCGGAAGGATGGAGGGCAAAATTTTCAAGCGGTCCAAACCCGCGAAGGCCTCCCGGATGCGCCCGAGGTCCTTTTCCTCCGCCTCCCCCCAGGCCACCAAGACCTGCTTCTTGGCCCCGGCGCCGGCCCTTTGGGCCGCCTCGCGGAAAAACGAGAGAGGGGCGTTTTTGGACGGGCTGCCGCTGCCGGGATGGATCACCAGGGGCGCCGCCAGCCCCAGGGAGCCGAGGATCCCCGATCCCTTTTGCCGGAGGTTTTCACTGAGGTGAAGCTTGGATTGCCGCAAAGGCGAATCGGGCGGCAGTGGATCGGGTGAAGCGGTTTCCAGCCAATACTCGGCGGCCCAGCGGGCTTCCCCCAGGAACTCCGCGAAGGGCTTGGGTGGGAAATGGACCTGGATGCCGCCGGCTGAAACCAGTTTTTGGAGAAGAGCTTCGTCCTTATCCTTGAGGAAAACAAAGACCGCCTTGAACGTCCGCAGGAAATCGGACGTAGGGGGATCCAAGGGTTCGGGCGTGAGCAACTTCTGCAGGAGGGGGTCCAAGGGGAGGACCCGCCGGATGCCTAAGAGTTCCTCCCCCAGCGCGGCATAGGGGGCGGTGCCGGCCACCGTTACCTCCCCTTGGGATTGCAGGAGCCGCAAGGCCGGCAGTGTCAGAAGCGCGTCACCCAGGCTGCCCGCGGCCAGGACCAATGTTTGGGGATTTTCCATGGGCGCATTATCCTAAAAACGGCTGTTGGAACAATGATGAACGCCGATAAACGCTGATTTAGAAGCGAAAAGCTGTTGAAGCGCGGCCATCGTTGACTGGCTTAGCCGGATTAGAACTTTGCAAGACATGCCGCCCCGTCTGTCCCAACCAGGGGGAATATGTCAGAAATCCACACCCTAAAGACCCTTTTCTTTCGTCGAAACCAGGTGGGAGTGTTGAAAGTATTTAGTTTCAAGTGAAAATCCAAGAAAAGCGCTTTCGATGGGGTGCGTAAGTTGCTTTTTAATTCTTTTTAGGCCGGTTTAATGGCATAGTTTCTGCACGTTTTGAGGCTATCCTTATGGTAGCGCATCAGTTTGATGGGAAAATCCACTGCACCCTCACCCCGACCCTCTCCCCTCAAGGGAGAGGGACAAACCCACAAAAACCCTCGCCCCAAATGGTGAGCCTGTCGAACCATTGCGGGAGAGGGTAGGGTGAGGGGTGGCGTTAGGTTTCTCGATTTTAAACTGAGTCGCTACCTATCCTTATCTTCATCGAGTAAAATTTTGCTACATTTGAGAAAATCGATTTTTAACCTTTCCTTGGGGCTCCTCTTCCTGGCCACAAGCCTGGCGGCCTCCAAGTCCCTCGCCCAGAGCGGCGGAACCACCGCCACTTGCGCCCAATACCTGACGATTGATACCGCCAGCACCCCTTCCTACTACGTGCAGACCAATTATTGGAATTTGGATAACCCTACCACAACCCCCACCCCCCCCTCCACATGCCCCCTTCCGCAGGCTACCCAATGCGTTTCCATCAACACGACAACCGGGGATTTCACGGTCACCTCGGGCAATTTCGAATGCGGAAACACCGTGATGAGCTACCCCTCCATCGTTTACGGCTGCCAATCCACGGGAAGCTGCAGCCCCAGCACGAACCTTCCCATCGAGGTCAGCAGCCTTACCTGCGTGACCAGCAGCTGGAACATTTCCACGACCAACTCCGGTTATTGGGACGCGGCCTACGACATCTGGTTCTGCCCCAATAACACCGAGCTCTACGACCACAGCGCCGAACTGATGATCTGGTTGGATTACATGCCAGGCACGGGGCCCGGTGGAACCTATCAAACCGCTGTGACGATTAACGGACAAGCTTGGAATCTTTATGAGGGTTATAACGGAGCATGGAACTATATCGCCTACCTGGCCAATCCGACGATCACCTCCTTCAACGATGAGAACCTCCTGGCGTTTTTCCAGGACAGCGTCAACCGGGGCTATATCCAATCCACGTGGTATCTCTCGGCCATTGAGGCGGGAATCGAATTAAGGGCGGGCGGCGTGCCCTTTTCCAGCAGCGGTTTCAACGCCAACGTCAACACCAGCACTTGCGGGACCCCGACGCCATCTTTCACCGCCACTCCGACAAACCTTAATGGTTACACCTCAACCCCAACCTTTTCCCCAACACCCAGTTACAGCCCCACCCCTTCCTTCACGCCAACTTTTTCCTTTACTCCCACTGCGACAAATTCCGGTGGATACACCTCAACGCCTTCATCTTTTACACCGACTTTTACGTTTACTCCATCTTTCACCCCTACTTTGACTTATACTTCCACTTTGACCTTTACACCGACGGTCACATCGACTCCCACCAATACTTTCACTTTTACCCCGACCCCCAACCCCAACAACGACATTCCCTGGCCTAATCCTTGGAACGGAAGTCAGCCCATTTCTTTCTACCATACCCTCTCCACGCCGGCGGATTCAGTTGCCCTGAAGATCTTTACGATCGCTTTCCGCAAAATTTACGAGAACAATAATTTAGCCACGGGGGCGGGCGAGCCGAATAATTGGCAGACCACTTACACCCTTTCCTGGAACCAGCTGGGCAACGTGGCCAACGGGCTTTATTACGTGGTGGTGGAGGAAAGAAGGGGAGGGAACGTCAAACGGACCATCATGAAACTGCTTGTGCTGCGTTAGCCCCTCAGACGCATTAAAAAATCACTTTCAAATGGCAAATACAACCCATCGTTTGGGGATTTGAACGTAAGACGTATAAAAGCGCTCCCAAGTCCTCGAAGAATCCAAGCTTTTATGGTAACCTTTACAAATTCGCCCAAAATATTGCCTTTCCCCGAATGGGACGGGATGACCTGGGCCTAGAGCTTTTATCGCCACAATTTCAAACCAAGCAGCCTTTCATGAACCTTAAATCGTTCAAAACGTTCGCCGTGGCTTGGAGCCTGGCATTTCTGGGGTTGGGGATACCCGTGCCCGGGCGGGCCCAGACCGCGGCTTCGGTCACGGTCAACGCGGGCACCACCTTGACTTCCCTCATCTCCATCAAGTTAACATTTCGAGTTTAACGCGGATCGAGAACCCTTCTTCAGCTTCACCCAAATTTTCACGCGAAAATGACTCTCCCCGCGGCAAGCCGCGAGGAATTAAGCTAGTTAAAATAAGTTAAAGCTGTTATCGGCTTTTAGGCCAATTTTTAGTCAAAAAAATTAACGTAAATGTGATGGACATAATATTTGCGATCCGAGCAAGGGAGGTATATAATCCCCGAAATCAAAAATATACCAACTCATCCATTCTCTCCTTGCTGAAACATGAGGGAAGGCTTTTATGGTATTCAAGCCGGGTCTGTTTTCATCCTTCCCGCGGCGCTTTCCCCAACCCGATTTTCCAAAAGAAATCCCATGCCTATCACATAAGGCGGCCTTCCGGCGTAAAAATCCTTTCGTTAAGAAAGCCTCCAGCGCTTTCCCGCTGGCGCTGGCGGTCCTGCTGGCGTGCCCGCAAGCCCACGCCCAGTCGGCGGGCCGGCAGCAACTCCACGGCCACGTCCCGAAAGCGGTTGCGACCGCTCCCTTGGTGGGGGATATGCCGGCCGCGGAACAGCTGCACCTGGCCATCGGACTGCCGTTGAGGAACCCGGAGGCCCTCCAAAGCCTTCTCAAGGACCTTTACGACCCCAAGAGCCCGAATTACCGGCATTTCCTGAAACCGGAGGAGTTCGACGCGCGGTTCGGCCCCGCGCCAGCGGACTACCAGGCGGTCATGGATTTCGCCCGGTCGAACGGGCTTAAAGTGACGCAAACCCACCACAGCCGCATGTTGTTGGGCGTCAGCGGCGCCGTGGCGGATATCCAGAAGGCCTTCCACGTGAGACTCCGCAATTACCGGCGGCCGGACGGCACCACCTTCCACGCGCCGGATGCCGAGCCTTCCGTGGATTTAGATGTCCCCCTCCAATATATTTCCGGGCTGGACAATTACGCCAGGATCCGGCCCACTTGGACCGGCTCGTATGCTTCCTCCGGGGGGAATTTATATATCGGGAATGATTTCAGGGCCGCCTACGCCCCAGGGGTCTCAAACACCGGCGCGGGACAAACAATCGCGCTGTTTGAATTAGACCAATACTATCCCGCCGATATTACCGTCTACAATTCCTTAGCCTACCCTACCCCTTCCCCCACGCCTCCGGTGCCTTAGAATATTTCCGTGGACAACGTAGCCACAACTGGGACACCGGGTCCATACGAGCCCGAGGTCGCGGTGGACATTCAAATGGCCAATGCCATGGCGCCTGGAGCCCAAGTTAACGTATACGAAGGATCATACCTTTCAACCCCTCCCGACGATGTTTTAATGGCCATGGCCGAGCCACCCCTTTCCAGCCAGATCAGTATTTCCTGGGTTCTAGGTATCACCGGGAATACGCCTGGAATACTGCAAAAGTTTGCGGCGCAGGGACAGTCGGTTTTCTATGGCTCCGGCGACAGCGGAGCTTACCAAAATGGGTTCAGCGCTAGTTATGCGTCTCCTACTTCAGTCCTGTTGGATGGACCCTATATCACGGTTGTCGGCGGGACGGAATTGACCACCAACGGGCCCGGTGGCCCCTGGCTGGCGGAAACGGCTTGGGCCTACAGCGGCGGGGGATCCAGCCTTTTTGAGCCGATACCCGCCTATCAGCAGGGAATCAACATGGCCGCCAACCTGGGGTCCACAACCAACCGGAATATCCCGGATGTGGCCATGGCCGCGGACGGTATATTTGCCGTCTATTACGATGGCTCTCCAGAAGGTGCTTCGGGCACAAGTGCCGCCACTCCCTTGTGGGCGGGTTATATGGCACTGGTCAACCAACAACTCGCGGCCAATGGGATGCCACCCATCGGCTTCGCCAATCCGTTGCTCTACTCGATCGGCCAGACCCAGGATTACATGTTCCACGACATCACCCAAGGCAACAACGGCTTTTTCCCGGCCGTGCCGGGTTATGACCTCGTCACGGGCTGGGGTTCCCCCGCTTCCTGCCTGTACGGCGCCCTGACCGGGTCGCCCCCATGCCCCTCGCCCACCCCCACCCTGACGCCGGCGGCGCCCGCGGGCACGGGAACCGGATTATGCGCCCAATACTACCCCATCATGACCCCTTCGGGTTCGCCCTGCTCCTCGGAAACCGCCAATGAGGTGAATTGGACCATGCCCGCTGCGGGGCTGGAGGCGCCGGGTTGCGGGGTCCTTTCGAGCGATTTTTCCATCCGTTACACGGGTTATGTTCAGCCCCAATACAACGAAGCTTATACTTTTTACGTCAACGTGGACAATGACTCCCCCGCCAATGGGGTGACCTTGACCCTTTACAACAATGGGACGCCCATTCCCCTCATCAATCCCACCTCGGTGCCGACCTGGACGGGACAAGAGGCGAGCACGCCCGTTGTTTTAGCGGCAGGGACCCGATATCCCATGGAATTGGACTATACGCACAGCACTGGAAAGGCTAATGCCTCTTTGTTATGGTCCAGCGCCGACCAGGCTTACGAGGTCATTCCCCAAAGCCAGCTTTACCCCAATTGCGTCGCGACCCCCACGCCCATCGTGACGCCGACATTCACCCCGACCGGGTCCGCCACTCCTACCCCCACGCCCATCGTGACGTTGACATTTACCCCGACTGGGTCCTTTACCCCGACCCCCACCCCTACTTTCGCGTTGCTTTCCTGTTCCCAGGTGAATTCCATCTTCGTGGACCAGCCCGAGGGGGTCGCCTTGGACCGCGTGGGAAATATTTACGTGGCGGATGATTCCACGGGCCTTGTGGATCAGTTCAGCCCCCAGGATAATCCCCAGGTTAATTTTGGAGCCAATGTCTTGGTCCAACCCATGGGTGTGGCGGTGAATGATGTAAGGGGGCTTGTTTACGTAACGGACCAGAGCGAGAACTTGGTTTATGTTTTCAATAACGAAGGCGGGGGCACCCTCGGCAACTACGTCCACTGGGGAGGGCTGGGAACCAATCCCGGCCAATTCGACTCGCCCTCCGGCATCGCGGTGAATTTGGCGGACAACACCCTTTACGTGGCGGATTCGGGCAACCAGCGGGTGCAGGTGTTCCAGGCCCAGGGCACCCAATGGGCCTTCAATTACCAGATCGGGCCGGTATTCACGACTTCCTCGGGTTCCTCCGCCTTCGGCTATCCCCTAGGCGTGGCCCTGGACGCCGGCGGCGATATTTACGTGACGGATTACGACACGAACCTGGTGCAGGTGTTCAACGCCCAGGGAACCTGGCTGAGGCAGTGGGACGTGACGCAGGGAACCTCCCTTTTGGGGGCGAACTTCATCGCGGTCTACCAGAATTGCCTGGTTTACGTGTCGGACGGCTTCGGGTCTGTGGGGGTGTTCGACACCTATGGAAACGTGCTGGGGGTTTCCCAAGGCGGGGATACGGCCTTCGGCGACACGGAAGGTTTGGCGCTCAACAGCAACGGGTGGTACGCGGCGGACGGCGGCAACGGGCAAGTGTACCAATTCAACGCCTGCCCCTTGGGCAACTGCGCGACGGCGACTCCTACACCTGCCGCAAGCCTTTGGGTTGAAGCCACGAGCGAAGCCCCGTTCAGGCCAAGGTCATATCATGGAAGTGTTTTCTTCAATAATGAGTTGTGGGTGATAGGCGGGCAGTCCCCATCTACTTTTACCGCGGCAAGTATTTTTTATACCACCAATGAGTTTAGCGATGTTTGGGCTTCACCTAACGGAGTGAATTGGTCCTTAACGAACGTAGGTGCACCTTTTGGAGGAAGGGACAGTTTTGGGGCATTGGTTTATAATAATGAAATATGGGTGATCGGCGGACGCGCATACGATAATTTTTACCACAATGGACAAGCAGCACCCTATGCATATTTTAATGACGTTTGGTCGTCTCCGGATGGTGTGAATTGGACACAAATGACGGCTAGCGCCGCGTTTAGTGGGAGAAGCAATCTTGGCGCCGTGGTGTTTCCTGACCCTAATAATTCCAATATATTAACCATGTGGGTAATTGGCGGAATAAGCCCACAGTATGACAGCCAGGGAGTTTATCAAGGAACCCAATATTTGAATGACGTTTGGTCCTCAACAGATGGAATTAATTGGAATCTGAGGACGTCTAATGGACCGTCGTATGCGAATTTTGGATATGATGTGTTCAATAATGCGATATGGCTCTTTGGAGGAGATCAAGAAGCTTGGTCTTCAGATGGCGTAAATTGGAATACAGCAACTAATAATGCAGCTTTTGGGGATTTATGGGCAGTTGTTTATAACAACAATATGTGGCTTTTGGGGGGGCTTCCTAATGGGGGTGGCCTTTCTAGTAGTGTTTGGTTCTCGAACAATGGTTCGGCTTGGAATTTGCAAACTTCTTCCCCCGGTTTTACTCCCAGAGCTGGCCTTACAAGTGTTTCGGGAAATAACCGAATATGGGTAATTGGGGGTCAAGATAATACAGGGGTAAAAAACGACGTCTGGTATTACCAAAATCCTAATATTCCCACCTTTACCCCCCTCCCCACCGTTTCCCCAACGCCTACTTTCACCCCAACTCCCATATTGATGGCCTGCCCGCAAGTCAACTCCTTGTCGGTGGCCCAACCTGAAGGTGTTGCGCTGGACACTGCGGGGAACGTTTATGTGGTAAATAATGCCACCGGCCTTGTGAATGTCTTTAATCCCCAAGGAACCCCCATTGCGGGGCCAATAGGATCGGGATATTTAACGCAGTCTATGGGTGTCGCGGTGGATGGAAACGGACTGGTCTACGTAACAGGCTCAGGTGGTGTGTATGTTTTCAATAGCCTTGGCAATGGGGGAAGTTATTTAACGTATTATAACGACGGTATGTCCGAGGCCCCGGCCGGGATAGCGGTCACGGCCAACAACTCGGATTCCCTGATTTACGTGGCGGACATGGTTAATCAGTTGGTCTGGGAAAACCAGTTCAATAGCTCCCAGTCGACTTGGTCCTATATCGGATATATCGGATATAATTTCAACGCCACCACAGGCCCTTCCTCTTTCGACATGCCGGTGGGAGTTGCCTTGGACGCCGCCGGGAATGTTTACGTGGCGGATTACGGAACGGGTTACGTGCAAGTGTTCAATTCCCAAGGCGTCTGGCAACGTAATTGGGATGTGACCCAGGGCACCTCCAACGGCCCGACACCTCTGCTCACGGCCGACTTTATCTCGATTCCCCCCAATTGCCCGCTGGTTTACGTGACGGACGGCTTTGGGGCCGTGGGGATATTCGACGAGTACGGGAACGTCCAGGGGTCCACCCAGGGTTGGAACGAACCTTTGGCCGACCCCGAGGGCATCGCCGTGGGCAACAACGGCTGGTACGTGGCGGATAATGGTAACGGACAGGTGTACCAATACGGGTCCTGCCCCTTGGCCTTGTGCGTGACGCCCGGAGCCACGCCCACTAACACGCCCCTGACCCCGCCTTCCTATTATTCTTTCACGGCCGCCACGGGGGGATCGGGCAGCGGACTTGGACAGTTCAACCAGCCCCAAGGCGTGGCGGTTGTCTCTTCCGGAATTCCGGCGATCGGCACGGGCGGCAACACCTATTCCGAACTTTTTGTGGCGGACACGGGCAACAACCGGGTTGAGACCATGAGCGTGAACGGAACCGGGCCCTCCACTTGGGGAGGCCCCACGCCGGGAACGGGCAACGGACAGTTCAACGCGCCCTCCAACGTGGTGGCCGACAACCAAGGCAATATCTACGTGGCCGACACGGGCAATAACCGCGTCCAGGTGTTCAACCTTAATGGAACCTTCCAATACCTCTTCGGCGGTTACGGCACGGGCAACGGCCAGTTCAACAGCCCCAACGGCCTGGCGGCGGACACCACCGGCCACCTTTACGTGGCCGACAGTGGCAACAACCGGGTCCAGCAATTCACCGTCAATTCCACCTCGTCCGCCTACCTCACCCAATGGGGCGGGTCCGGGTCCGGGAACGGCCAGTTCAACGATCCCATCGGCCTGGCCAGGGACAGTAACTGTTATATCTACGCCGCGGATTCAGGCAACTACCGTATCCAAAAATTCAACTCGTCGGGCGTTTACCAGGGCCAGTGGGGGAGCCAGGGAAGCGGCAACGGCCAGTTCAAATCGCCCCGTTGGGTGGCGGTGGGGACGGATGGGCACATCTACGTTTCCGACTCGGTTCTCGATACGATCCAGCAATTCAACAGCGGGGGGACCTACCTGGCCCAAGTGGGGGCTTCCGGGTCCGGCTACGGCCAGTTCACCGGGGCCGGGGGCGTAGCCTTCGACAATTGCGGCAACCTTTACGCAGCGGACACGGGGGACAACCGGATCGAGGATTGGAACGTGTCGGGCTCTGCTTGCCCGCCGACATCCACGAACACCTGGACGCCTACCAACACGCGCACCAACACACCCACGCTGACCCCAACAAATACTCCGACCAACACGCCGACCATTACGCCCACCTTCACCAATACGTTTACGCCCACGGCCACTCCCACTTTCGGATGGGTGACGGTGGGCGCCAGTTATGGCGCCTTGCACCCGATATTGCCAATGGGGCCTTCCTTGGCGATGGCGAGCGGGACGCCTTACGTGGCTTTCCCCGACTCGGGCTTCAATGGATGGCTGGTGGAATACAACGGCGGGGCCTGGACGACGGTTGGCGGAAGCTACGGTACCCTTCATGGAACTACCAATGGCACTGGAACCAGCCCCTCCCTTGCTTTCGCGGGAGGCACGCCTTACGTGGCTTTCTGCGACTCAAGTTTAAATGGCTGGGTAGCCGATTATAGCGGTGCCGCATGGTCAACGGTAGGAGGCAGTTCTTACGGATCCAATACCAGTAATGACTATTCGAGCCCTTCGCTGGCGATATCCAGCGGCACGCCCTATGTGGCTTTCATGGACAATAATGAAAAAGGCTGGCTGGTGGAGTATAACGGAAGCGCTTGGGCAACGCTGGGTGGCGGTTCCTATGGGACAGCTGATGGACTCACCAGCCCTTCGTTGGTAGTATACGAAGGCACGCCTTACGTGGCTTTCGCCGCCAGCAACCATGTGATGGTGGTGGAATACAACGGAAGTGGTTGGACGACGATTGGCGGGGCTAGTTTCGCCTCCGTATATAACGGCAACACCCCTTCCTTGGCCCTGCCAGGAGGGGTCCCTTACGTGGCTTACGCGGATAGCAGCGGTAAAGGGTGGGTGGCTACTTATAACGGCAGCTCATGGGTGACTTTGGGGGGCAGTTTTGGAACCCCCAACTACGCCACTTACAATGACCCCTCCTTGGCGTTCTCCGAAAACACACCTTACGTGTCTTTTTGTGGCTACGATACGGACACTGGTTGGGTGGTGGAGTACAACGGCAGCGCTTGGGTAACGGTGGGAAGCAGCTACACCACCACCGAGTACGAATATGGCTTCTCCACGCTTTCCATTTTAAACGGCATGCCCTGCGTGGCTTACCAGGACACCAGCCACAATGGATGGTTGAGCATATATACCAACGGCGTGCCTTTCGCGACCGCAACACCCACCTCAACTTATACCTTCACGAACACGCCGACTTGGACCTTTACGCCCACGAAGACCTTCTCGCCCACTCCGACATTCACCAACAACTTCACCCCGACGCCGACTTACACGGCCACAAGTACGGCCACCCTGACTCCCACTAACACCGCCACGAACACGGCCACCAATACGCCCACTTATACCCTCACTAATACAGCCACCAACACCCCCACGCTCACCCCCACCAATACTCCAACCAATACGGCCACGAACACGGCCACCAATTCACCCACCTATACCTTTACCCTGACGCCGGTCCTCAATACGCCCACCAACACCTATACCCCGACCAGGACCTATACCGCGACTTTCACCTATACCAGCACCAAGACCACCTCGCCCACGCCCAAGGCGGGGACCAAAACCTGGACGCCCACCTTTACTTACACCCCGACCTGGACTTATACGCCCACCCCGACCTATACCCCGACCCAAAATACCCCCACGCTCACCTATACCAGCACCAAGACCGCCACAGCTACCGTCACCCCCACGCCGGCCAAAACCAACACGCCCACCAATACCGCGACCAAGACCTTGACTTCGACCGCCACAAAAACGCCTACATCGACACCCACCAAAACACCCACCTTTACCCCGACCAATACAATCGTAGGCGGCCCGGATCAACAAGTGGTTCCGGCCATGGATTACAGGGGTCCGGGCACCCCAACGGCTACGGCGGCGAATGTTGGGTCCGTAGTGGCGGCTCCCAATGTTTCCAGGGATGGGGAACCCATCCAGTTCCTGTTCAACCTCGAACAGCCGGCATGGATTCGCCTTTCCATTTATAGTTTGGTGGGCGAGCAAGTTTACAATGTCTCGACCGCGGGCAATATGGGTTCCAACAAACTTGTTTGGTCGCTACAAAACCAGGATGGGGCGAATGTTGCCAGTGGGTTGTATATCTATGCCCTGCGGATAGAGAACGCGGGAGGCGATACGGCGGTCAAAATAGGCAAAGTCGCGGTTTTACATTAAATTTTGATCAAGTTTTAAGTCCCTTAGTCGTGAAATTTTATACAAAAAGCCGAAAATTTCCCAACCTAAGGGACCGGGTGCCATTACCCTGGTTTCGCCAGTAAACTTTGAGGATGCTTCCATTTTTGGTTCCGGCTCGTCCGGGTTAGGAGGATGGGATGAAACGTTTCATGATTTACGTGGTTTTAATGTTTTTCAGTGGGGGATGGGCATGGGCGCAGTCCACCATGCCCGGTAAGGGGGGAACGCCGGTCGTCAACGCGCGTTTGGGCGCGCCAGCCCCAAGGACCGCCCCCCGCGCGCCTCTTCCGCCCTCGAACATGCACGGGGTCAACCTCCAATTGAGGGCCCAGATGAGGCAGATTCAGAAAAATTTGAAGGCCGGCAAAATCACCAAGGCGCAGGCCCAGGCGGCCCGGGAGAATTTGAGGAACGTCCGGAAACAGGAATTGGAATTTTTGCGCCAGGGCAACCAGAAGGACATCACTACCGACCAGAAAAGCCAGCTTCAGGGCCTGTTGGATCAAAACACCGACGCCCATTAACATAAAAACGGAAGTCATAGGCGCAAAAGTTATAGCTTCAAAACGCTCCCACCTTGGATGTTTGGGATTTTTCTGTTTTCCTGCCTTTACCACCGCCCAGACACTCCCGGCAACCATCACGATTAGGAATTTTACTGGATACCCATAAAAGCGCTCCCAAGTCCTCGAAGAATCCAAGCTTTTATGGTAACCTTTACAAATTCGCCAAAAATATTGCCTTTCCCCGAATGGGACGGGATGACCTGGGCCTAGAGCTTTTATCGCCACAATTTCAAACCAAGTAGCTTTTCATGAACCTTAAATCGTTCAAAACGTTCGTCACGGCTTTGGGCCTGGCCCTTCTGGGGTTGGGGATACCCGTGCCCGGGCGGGCCCAGACCCTGCCGGCCACCATCACAGTTAACGGCGCCACCACCTTGACATCCTTCATCCCGGTCAGCATCTTCGGTGTCAACGCGGCTTATTGGATACAAAAGACGTATAACGACGCGGTTACGACCCTGGTGAAACAGGCGGGAAACTATTTCATCCGGTATCCGGGCGGTTCCTCTTCCGACACCTACCACTGGAACGGCGCCGGGTCCTACAACACTAATAACTATTGGGTTCCCAGCGGAACTACTTATTCGCTTGGATTCGACTCGGATATGACCTACGTGGGTACGACGGGTTCCAACAACTACTCCGAATTTCCCTATTCCTATATGACTGATGGGAATCCCTCCACCAGTTGGCTTTCCAACGTGGACACCCAGTTCCCGAACCACCAGTGGGCCCAGATCGACCTGACGGGAGGCTCCAGTACAGTCAACGTCAGCTCGGTGAGCATCATTTGGGGCACTCCCTATGCCACCTCTTACGAGATCCAGTATTGGACCGGAAGCGACACGGTTGGCACTCCCGCCAATGCCAACGACGAGGCGGATTGGTCGGATTTCCCGGGGGGAAACATTACCGGTTCGACGGGGGGAACCACTGCCATCACTTTCACCACCGCTGAGTCCACGCGCTATATCCGCATCCTCCTGACTGCCAGTTCGGCGGGGGCGGGAGGAGCCTATTCGATCGCGGAAGCCTATGCCTACAACGGAGCCGCCCTGATTGGAAACAACGAGGCCTCGACATCCCAGAACCACGTGGTAGTTTCGAGCACGGACCCCGCTTCCTCCGCCGTAAATCCCCTCAACAACTCCGGGACCACCGATTTCAATTCCTTCATGGCCTATGTGCATTCCTTCAGTTCCGGGGCCGTGACCTCGGCCATCCCCCTCATCACGGTCAACTACGGCACGGGCACACCCGCGGAGGCGGCCAGCTGGGTCTATTACGCCAACGTGGTCCAGGGCTACGGCATCAAGTACTGGCAGGTGGGCAACGAGCAGGACGGCATCTGGGAGTGCGGGGGCCCCAGCAACGCGAAGGACTACGCCTATCGTTTCACCGAATTCTACAACGCCATGACGACCGTGGACCCCACCATTATCGTCACGGGCCCGGTGGTGGGCGGGCCTTACGATAATTCCAACGCCTACGACGGCAATCCTTTCATACAGGACTTCCTTTCGGAATTGCAGACCCTGGGCGCCACCGCCGACCTGGGGGCCCTCGATTACCACTGGTATCCCTGGAATTACGACAACACCGCCACAGCTGTTGAAATCAACACCGCTTCCCAGGTGGCCGCTTTCGCCGTCAGCGTGAACAACTGGCAGACGGCGGCGGGCGTGAACACGAATATTCCCGTCATTATGAGCGAGTACAACATCAGTCCCAACACGCCATTGCTGATGAACCAGCTGCCCACGGGGCTTTGGCTGGCCAACTGGCTGGGGGAATTCATCCATTATTTCGGCAGCCACGGCAATACCAATTTGTGGGACAGCCTAAACGGCACGGCCGTGACCGCGGCCGCGGGCGACCAGGGGTACCTGCAGGAGGAGCCCGGCGCCTACCAATACCAGCCCCGGGCCAACTATTGGGCCATGCAAATGATGACCAACGATTGGGCCATCCCCGCGGATACCAACGCCCACCAGTTGATCTCCACGGGCGTTACCGTCGCCAGCGGGGCCTCCACCCTTTTGGCCGTCTATGCGGACTACCGGCCGGACGGCGTCTTTTCCCTACTGGTGGTGAACAAGGACCCGACCAATTCCTACAACACATGGATCACCGGGCTACCCTTCACCCCCAACGCCACCGCCAACGCCTGGACCTTCAGCAGCGCCAACTACGTGTGGACCTCATCGGGTTCGCCCGCTACCTATTACGCCAACCCGGACACGGCGCCCACCGCCGTGACCCTTACCGACGCGGCGTCCTCATTCCCCGTGACTTTCGCCCCCTATTCCCTCAACGTCATCCAGTTCACCAACTCGGGACCCACCTATACGCCCACTTCCTCGGCCACCCCAACGCCTTCCAAGACCCCCACCAACACGCCGACCTTGACCTCCACCCTCACCCCCACTTCCTCGCCCACCAATACGCTGTCCCCGACCGACACGCCTTCCCCCACCAACAGCCCGACGGCCACGGCCACCAACACGGTTTGCACGGATAGCCTTGGAAATACCTGCACCTTCACCCTCACGCCCACGGTCACGGATACGCCGACCCCCACTAACACCTTCACGCCGACCAACAGCCCCACCTTAACCCCGACCGGCACCCCGACCAACAGCCCCACCTTGACCTTTACTTCCTCGCCCACGGGAACCCCGACCTTCACGGGGACGCCCACGTCCAGTTGTACGTCCACTCCCACGCCCCAGCCCTCGCCGATGGTCTATCCCAACCCCTCCTATGGGGCGCCGGTGAGCGTGGTACCTCCGGCCTACACGGGAACGGCGGAGGTCAAAATCCAGCTTTTCACGACGGCTTTCCGCAAGGCGCAGGAGAGGGATTACGACTCGCTGCCCTACGGCCCAGTGGCGGTGGCGATGCAGGA
The DNA here is from genome assembly GCA_030041545.1 of candidate division FCPU426 bacterium. GTDB lineage: Bacteria > Oederibacteriota > Muellerivitia > Muellerivitales > Muellerivitaceae > JAJPJW01. The sequence continues at coordinate 30,713 of JASHNQ010000055.1, forward strand.
TAACTGGGGGCACCCCCTGGCCGACGGCCTTTATTACGTGGTCGTCACCGCCAACGGCCACCGCACCATCCTGAAACTGCTGTTGCTGCGTTGAACCATAAACCCGCCGCTTGATGAAACTTCCCGGTAGTGACTCAGTTTGAAATCGGGAAACCTAACGCCACCCCTCACCCTACCCTCTCCCGCAAGGGGCGAGGGTTTTTGCGGGTTTTCCCCCCTCTCCCTTGAGGGGAGAGGGTCGGGGTGAGGGTGCAGTGGATTTCCCATCAAACTGATGCACTACCAACTTCCCGCCCGGCTTTGAATTATTTCCTTCCTGATATACGATCCCTGGTGAAAGTTCCACGGCCCGGGGGGCCAAGGCGGGAAAAATGACAAACGGCGCCAACTCCGAAATCAACCACAGCGTTGCCCCAAGGGTGCCACAACGCGGGGGACGGCACCGGAGGCAAGCCCGGAAGAGCTATCCGACAGGTCTTTTTTTGGCGGCCCTGGCCTGGCTTGGAAGCTTCGGCCCCCTCTTAGCCCAGTGCGACCCGGTTTCGGCGGTGTTCAGCGAATCGGGCGACGACCAAACCACGGCCTGGGTCAACGGGACGGAAATCGTCGCGACGCCCATCCCCTATTGCGGGAACGGCTGCGCGCCCGCCGTAATTTCCGTGCCCGTTTCGGTCTTTGACGAGGGGCAAAGCGTGGTGCTGGCCGTTGAAACGGACAATATCAACCCCACCCTCATCTTCAGCGACTGGTATTTGGACATCACCTGCAGCGGCGGCTTCCAGTGGGTCATCTCCAGCGAGTCCTACGCCACCATCCCCCTGTATTACGATCCCAACGGGGCTGGGGCCGGGGTCACGGGCTGCAGCGGAGCCGGGGCCGAGCCGCCCCAGCCGGATGCTAGCGGAAATCCTTGGTATGACTTTGTTTACAACCCCGCGTCCAACCCCTTCACCCTCACCGGGGCCCCGGTCACAGCCATGACCTACACGACGCCGCTCAATTATCCCGGCACCTCCTCGGTCATCCCCCCGGTTTCCTATAACGCTTCCGGATACGACCCGACCAACTGCGGGATCCTGTACTGGCGCCAAATCGCGGTGATCCCCACGCCCACCTTCACCCCGACTTCCACCTTCACCTTCACGCCCACCTTCTCCCCCACCGCCACGCCTTCCCCAACGCCTACCTTCACGCCGACTGTTACCTTCACCCCTACCCCCACTTCCACCCATACCGATACGGGCACCCCCACGAACAGCCCCACGGCCACCGACACCTTCACGGCCACCTTCACGCCCACCAACACCTTCACCCCCACGCCCAGCTTCACGCCCACCAACACTTTCACCCCCACTTCCACGCCCACGCCCTGCGGTTACCCCGGAAACACCTGCACCCCGACCCCCACCCCGGAGAGCGCGTTTTACGTGTCGCAAAACGCGTTCCGGCCCGCCCAGGGCCCCCTTTCCATTTTCGTGGCGGAACCCGCCTATCCCGGAACTTATGCCCTGAGGATCTATAACTCGGCGGGCGAGCACATCAAAACCCTGGATTCCCAAAACCTGGGCAATCCATTGGTCCAAGGTTATTTATGGGACGGGACCAACAAATATGGGAATACCTGCGCCAGCGGCGTTTATATCATTTACCTGACGGAGCCCCTGGGCATCCAGTTCAAAAGGGTTCTGCTGATCCGTTGAGGACAAACTAAGAGACTGCAACAAAACCCAAGAATTTCACCGAGAAGGAGGCGTATGAAGAAAATCCTCATCCCCGCCTGCTTCCTGCTTTCGGCGTTTTCGCCGCGGGCCTTCGGGGACCGGGTTCCGATAGGGACACAGTGGGTCCTTTTGCGGCCGCGCCTCCCGGTTACCTTCTCCGTTTCCATGCCGTCTCCCGCCCATCGACTAGGCGACCTGGACGAATGGCGCGCCGTTGACGCCGCCGGCAGCCTCTATAACGCCGGCTTCGTCTATTACACCCAGCCCCAGCGCATCACCGACCCGGAAGCCTTCATGCGCATGATGGTCAACCGGGAGGCGGCCAAACTCCAATCCAAGATCGCCTATCTTTTCTTTTTCAAGCACCAATATGCACCCGCCTGCGAGTTCAAGCTGGTGGACCTGGCCCATCACCAGGTGGGGGTTGCCCGGTATTTCTTGGTGAACCAGTGGTTTTATTTCCTGGAAGTGACGGCCTCGCAAAAAGACTTCAACCTGGCTTCGGTAAGGCGATTCTTCGAATCCTTCCGAATGATCAACCCGCAATTGAAGGATTTCCAGCCGGGGCCGTGAGGCGGTCTGTTGACAAGAAGAGGGATATAATTTCTTTGCGGAACTACGCACTTGGCATAGCAACCCGCATGTTGTCGTTCAAAAAAATTTCCCCCTCTGAAAGAGGGGGATTGAGGGGAAGCCCTTCGACTTTGCTCAGGGCCCTGAGGCACTCGAAGGGTTAGCCTCTTCAGGATCACTTCACAACGGCTAATACCCCCCCTGCCCCCTTTTTCAAAGGGAATTATATATTTAAGTTCCGAAAACGTTTGCTGACCCGGTTTTAAAAAAGGTGTTGAGTTGTCGTTGCGGGGAGCCCGAGTGTTTTCGGGCGACGTGGCAACCCATACCTGTCGAAAAAAGGCCGTTCCTTGGATTGTTTGGATGGCCACGTCGGCTCAAAAGAGAGCCTCCTCGCCATGACACCTCTAGGGACTCAAGTATATAAATGCCTTTTCAAAGGGGGGATGAAATCACGCTTTACCAAGTGCATAGTTCCGTTTCTTTTTTGAGGAGCCCTTGGGAATCCAGACCGCCAGGGTGGCCTTGGTGAGATAAAAGGCTCTAACAAAAATCTCTCACCACGAAGTACACATGCCGACCTTCCATAAAGCTGTTAAAGAGGTCGGTATAGTACCGATTTCATTAACTTCTTTAAGGTGAATCGGCACAAAGGACACCAAGTTAAACCATGTTGTTTTTTTCAAGTGTTTTTATGCTTCACTTTGTGTACTTCGTGCCCTTTGTGGTAAGAGTTTGGGTTTTTGTTAGGTAGTATGCAGGCCGTTCCTCCGCCGGGGTAAAGTAAGCCCCGGCGTGAGTAGCCCACTCACAGGAGGAACGGTATGGAAAAGCGTAGCACGAAAAACAGGAAGGTTGGAATTGGAAAGAAAGACCTTGTGTACGTTGGTTTGGACGTCCACAAGCGCAGTATTTACGCGGCGGTGA
>JASHNQ010000056.1 GCA_030041545.1 candidate division FCPU426 bacterium
CTCCGTGCCCAAAAGCACGTTTGTTAGGTGGTGGCTCCCATCGGGAACGTCGTCGGATTCCTATCTTGTGCCTTGAGCACGAATAGCAGTGGGAATTCACGAAATCCAAAGAAAGTCAAAGGCTCGGTGGGTGTAGGTTATCAGGGGCTTGCGGAACGGCCTCATAGCAGAGGCTCTAAATGCAAAATTCAAGCAAAGTACGCTTGCCGTGCCTCCGGCACGGTGGCCATTCACCCACGGGCGTAGCCCGTGGAACTCTAACCGGCTCGAGTAGAGGTTACGAGGCTGCAAAGTTCGCTTTATGATGCGGCCCGGTTGCTCGCTTGCTCCGCTCGGAGGGGGGCTTTTACGCCTGAGCTTTCATTCGAAAAGGTCTCCCCTTCCCAATGTCAGCTATGACTACGTAGAATACAGTCTCTTCTACGACCGGTCTTTCACCGGCTGAATAGTGAGCTTTGTAGGCTGCACTGTTAGAGTCTCTTAACCTCTTATGCTTGCCAATAAAGCGTTGATTTCTTCCGCCATTTTAGGAAGGGTCAATTGCCGGTCCGCTAACCCCGCGTCCACGACGGATTTGGGCATTCCGTAAACCACGCAGCTTTCCGCGTCCTGAGCGAATGTCCGGCCGCCGGCGGCCCGAATGGCCTTCAAACCCTCGGTCCCATCCCGCCCCATCCCGGTTAAAACCACTCCCACACAATTCTTGGCCGCAATCCCGGCCACGGACGCCATCATGATGTCGGCCGAGGGCTTCACGCCCAACCGAGGGGGGGAATCGTTAAAAGCCATGCGGTAACGACCCAGCGACCCTTCCAGTACCAGGTGCGCCCCGCCAGGGGCTAAATAAGCGTGCCCGCCCAAAAGCGTCTCCTGGTCTTCGGCCTGGGAAATGGACAGACAACTGACTTCCCCCAAGCGCCGGGCCAGGGCCTTGGTGAAGCCGATCGAAATGTGCTGGACAATCACGTAAGCGACGGAAGGGTTGCGTTGGAGGTGGGAAAAAAGTTCATTCAAGGCGCGGGGGCCGCCGGTGGAGGAGGCGATGGCCACAACAAAGGTCGCGGGTTTATCCGCCCTGGAAGGACCCTCAATGCGTGGTGGAACTCCTTTTTTCTCGGGAAGGACAGGCAGCTTGGGCTCCGGGCCAACGGAAATCCGTTGGCGGGGCCTGATGGTCGAAGCCGTTTTTATTTTTTCAATCAGCTCAGCCTGGATTTCCTTCATCTTTTCCAAGGCGCGGCCCGCAGGCTTGGCCAGGCAATCCACGGCCCCCAATTCCAGGGCGCGGATGGTGGTGTCCGTTCCTTCCCCCGTGTGGCTGGAAAGCATGATCACGGGCGTGGGCCGCTCGGACATGATTTTTTCCAGGGCTTCCAACCCGTTCATCTGGGGCATTTCCACGTCGAGGGTGATGACGTCGGGCTTTAGCTTCTTGGTTTTTTCAACGGCCTCCAAGCCGTTTTGAGCCGTATCCAGCACCATGATGGAGCCGTCGGAATCGGCCAGCATGTCCTGGATCATCTTTCGCATGAAATAAGAATCGTCCACCACCAGAACACGGACCGAGTTGGGTTTGGGAGGAACCATGAAAACCGCCAAAATAAATTTTAAGTTCCAAGTTTTAAGTTTTGAGTTAATGTTATTTTTCGACCGAGTTTTCGGTCGGAAAATTTTCAAAACTTAAAATTTAAAACTCAAAACTTAGAACTGATTTCCGTCAGTTGCCGGTGACGCGCCTCAGGGCTTCCTGGATACGGGGCGGCTGGAAAGGCTTGATGATGAAGTCCCGTGCGCCCGCCTGGATGGCGTCAATCACCATGCCTTGCTGTCCCATGGCGCTGACCATGATAATCTTGGCGTCGGGGTCCAAGTTGCGGATTTCCTTGACCGCGTCAATGCCGTTCATTTTCGGCATGACGATATCCATGGTCACGAGGTCGGGTTTAACCTGCTGGTAAAGTACCACCGCCTCCCTGCCGTTGGCGGCTTCCCCCGCGAGTTCAAAGGGCTCCTTCAGGATGATCCCCTTGAGGATAGTCCGCATGAAGGAAGAATCGTCGACGAACATCACCTTAATGGCCAAGTTTGTTTCCCTCCTTGGGGGAATGGGGGTCGGGCAGCGCTTTCACGTCGTCAAATGTCAAAAGTTTCCCCAAGCGGAGCAAGAGGATCAGGCGTTTTTCCATCACCACGAGACCGTCGAGGAACTCGACCCCGACGGTCAAAACCGGCTCCCGGGCCGGCTCCATGGCCGCCGTGGAAAAGCGTAAAACCTCCACCACCTTATCCACCAGGAAGCCCAGCATTTGGTCCTGGTTTTCGACGATGAGTACGCGCGATTCCTCCGTGCGGTCCACCATGGGCATTTGGAACCTTTTTTTCAAATCAATCACCGGGACGATCTTGCCGCGCAGGTTGATGATGCCATCCAAAAACGGGGGGGCTTTGGGCATTCGGGTGATCTCGCCTACGCGCAGGATTTCCCGGACCTGCCGTATCGCCACGGCAGCCTCACAGCCAGCCAAGGTGAACACCACCCATTGGGCTTGTACCGTTTCAGGTTGGGGAAGATTTGAAATTTCGGATGTAGTCTGGCTCATCATTCACCTGAAAGTGTTAAGTTTGAAGTCGGAAGTCCGGGGTTAACGCATGTTTTTGAGACCTAGTCCCAAAAACTTTCATTAACTCAAAACTGCCGTTAGAGGTATTGCATCGGTTGGTTCAGTATCCGTATTTCCACCCGCCCGTCCTCGAGGTTGAAAACCATCGTACGGCCCCGGTTGCCCCCAACCGCCTCGCCCGCGATAGGGATGTCAAGTTCCGCCAACTTTTGCCGGACGGCATCCACGTTGCGCAGGCCGATGGGCACTGGCGCGCTTTGGGGAAGGTCCGAAAACATGTTGGCGCCGCCCACGATTTTAGCCTCCAGGTTCCCCCGCCGTGCACCGGCCTTCTCCACTTCCGCCGCAAGGATTCCAAGGGCCGTATCGGCGTATTTCCCCGGGGGGGCTTCCCCCGAACGAAGGCGGCTGGAAGGCAGCATCACATGGGCCATCCCACCGGTTTTGGTTTTTCCGTCATAAAGCGTGACCCCAACGCAGGAACCCAAGCCGAAAGCCACAAGGCGTTGGGGGCTTTGGGCGACCGTCATTTCGGCGATTCCGACAACCCGGCTTTCCTCATCCATTGCCGGAAAGCCCGAGGGTTTTGGAAAAGGCGTTGAACAGCTTCCTCAAGGAACCTGTTTCAGGCAGCAAGAAAAAACTTCCCGTCAGTTTTTTATCGTTCTCCAGGAACTGGGTTTCGATCACGATGGCGATTTCCTCTTTTTGCTCCAATTCCACCAGTACCGTGTCCAGCACGGCCTGCGCCATGTCCAAGACCAAACCCGGAACGCCGTGGATCATCTGCAAGTTCATGAGGCGGAATAGCGCGCTCAGGTAGGCGCCGGTTAGGATGCTGCCCACTTCCTTGATGGCCGATTGCCCCATTTCGGACAGGACGAAGGGGTCGTCTTCCCTTTTGCCGACCAGCATGCCGCAAAGCTCCCCGATGCGATCAAGGGGGAAAAAAACCAGGGCAATGCCGCAGATTTCGCCATAAACCGGCATGTGGACCGCGGCCACATTTTGTTCTATGCCGCCCAAAAAGGCGGCGATACCGTCCGTCTTCAATACCTGCACCTGTGTCACCGACATGTCCACGCGGCGACCCACCATCTGGGAGAGGGCGGTGGCGGCGTTGCCGGCGCCGATATTGCCGATTTCCTTCAAGGCATCCAGTTGGAAGTCGTTAAAAAGTTCCGCTTCTTGGCCCATGGTTTTCCCTTAGATAGTCTAAAGTGCGAAGTTCGTAGTTCGAGGTTTCGGTAGGTTTTTGTTTGGCAAAGCCAAACAAAAACCTACCGAAACCTCGAACTACGAACTGCCAACTGCGGACTTCGAACCATTTTTACCCAAGTACTTTCTTCACCGCTTCCAGGACGTTGGAGGGCTGGAAGGGTTTGACGATGAAATCCTTGGCGCCGGCTTGGATGGCTTCCACCACCAGGGATTGCTGGCCCATGGAACTGCACATGAGGATCTTCGCTCCGGGGTTCAATTTCATGATTTCACGGACGGCGTCGATCCCCCCCATTTCCGGCATGATGATATCCATGATGACCAGGTCCGGCTTCAGGGCCTTGAATTGCTCGATGGCCTTGGTCCCATTTTCCGCCTCGCCCGCAACCTCGTAGCCGGAGCCCACGAGGATATTCTTCAACATCATCCGCATAAACGACGCGTCATCCACGAGCAGCACACGTTGGGCCACGGCTTCCTCCCCGCAAAAATCAATTTTTAATTCTCAGTTATTGATTTTAAATGATGGAAAATTTTCGCAAAACGAAAATTGACCGCGATTTAAAATTCAACATTCATAATTCAAAATTGTTGTTACAGCGCGTTTTCGCCCCGCTCCCCCGTGCGGACGCGGATGGCGTCCTCCAGGGGCAAAATAAAGAATTTCCCGTCCCCGATGCGCCCCGTGCGAACCGTGTCCAGGAGAAGCTCCACAACCTTCTCCACTTCATCGTCGGGCAGGGCGATTTCGATTCTCACCCGAGGCTGGTACTGGACTTTATAATCCGCCCCCTTGACCGATTCCACTTGGACCTTTTGGTAGCCATAACCCGACCCTTCCGAAAGGGTCACGCCCCGGATGCCTGCCTCCCAGAGGGCCTTCTTGACCTGGTCGATTTTTTTCGGAGGAATCACGCACACCAGGAATTTCATAACGCCCTTCTGTTCATGGTTTCCGCCGAACCTGTTTTAACCTCAAAAGCGCCAAGAATCAAAACAAAAACCCCAGGATTCGGCCCGGAAATCCACTGCCGGGCTCACTTGATCAACTTTGACCGGTCCGCGCTGGGCGAAACCTGGAGTTCTTTTTTCCAGGCCTGGATCTGTTGGATGGAATCAATGGCTTGGGCGGCTTTCTCCTCCTCGGCGCCGGGGGAGTCCAAGTACCTTTGGTACTCCTCGATGGCCTCATCCCACCAGCTTTTCGACCGGTAAACCTGCCCTAGGTGAAAATGGATTTCGTTCAGGTCGGCCTTCAGTTCCCGCGTCTTCTTCAGCTCCACCAGGGCCTCGTCCCACCACTTGCGACGGATATAGACCTTGGCCAACTGCAGGTGTGCCTCCGGGAATTTGGGGTCGCAGGAAACGGCCTTGGCCAAAACCTTGACCGCCTCATCCAAGGCCTCCATGTTCAGGTAGACCTCGCCCAAGTGGGTCAAGGCCTCGCGGTTTTTGGGCGCCAGGCGGACGGTCTCCTGGTATTCCCTCACTGCCTCGGCGTACTGGCCGGTGTTCTTGTAAAGGCTTCCCAGGTTGAAGTGAAGCGCGGGGTTTTCCGGATCGGCCATGATCTGCTTGATCAAGACTTCGGAAGCCTCCGAGAGCACGTTTTTCTTCTTCATGGCCACGGCCAGGTTGTTCTGGGCCGTCTTGTAGTCCGGCTCGATTTCCACGGCCCGCTTGAAGGCCTCAATGGCCTTGTCGTACTGGCTTGACTTGAAATAAACCACTCCCAGGTTGTTGTAGGCCTTGGCGTATTGGGGGTTGAGCTCGATGGCCTGATGGTAGTGGCGGATGGCCTCCTGGCTCATGCCCGCGTTCTTATAGGCCACGCCCAGGCTGTTGTGGATGATGGGGTTCTTGGGATCGAATTCCATGGCCTTTTTGTATTCCACGATGGCTTCCTCAAATCGGCCCTTGTCGGCCAGGGCGAGCCCCAGGTAGGTCAGGGCCTCGGCGCTGGAGGCGATGGTGACGTTCAGGTCGATGGCCTGGGAGATCTCGCGGATGGCCTCGTCGTATAGGTTCACTTTGTAGTAATAGACACCCAGGTAATAGTGGGCCTCGGCGTTTTGGGGGTCGATTTGCAGGGCTTCGCGCACCTCGCGCGTCGCCTTTTCGCTTTCCCCCATCTTGAAACAGGTGACCCCCAGTTCGAAATGGGCCATGCTGGACCCGGGCGTGATCTCGATAGCGGATTGGAATTGGCGGGCGGCTTCCGCTGTCCGGTTGAGTTCCCGCAGGGCGATGCCCGCTTGGATGTGGTTCTCGACGGACTTGGGGGCCAGTTCGATGGCTTTTTGGGAGGCGGCCAGTGATTCCTCCAGCATGCCCCTCAGGAGGTAGATCTCCCCCAGGGCCCTGTATAGTTTTTCCTCGTTGGGGATGGCCTCGATGGCCCGCTTATACTCCTTGACCGCCTCGTCCAGCAGGCCCTTTCCCTTATAGGCGGCCGCCAGGCTCAGATAGGTCTCCACACTGGAGGTGCCCGCCGGCTGGGAAGCCACCTTTTCGGCCATCCTCTCCTCCAGGGTCTTGGGCCGCTCAATGGACAAAAGCGCCTGGGCCCCCTGCCCGAAGTTGGGGTTCAAGTCCACGGCTCTTTTGAACTCCCGTTCCGCCTCCTCCAGCATGTTCTTGTCGCCGTAAACGAAACTAAGGTTGTAGTGGGCTGTGGCGTAATCCGGGTTGAGGGAAATCGCCTTCTTAAACTCGATGAGGCCCTCGTTCACCATGGCTTTTTTGTAATAAACCTCGCCTAAGTTGTTGTGGAGGTCGGCGAAGAAGGGGTTTTTCTCGATGGCCTTGCGGAATTCGGCCATGGCCTCGTCGTATTTCCCCAGGCATTTATAGGCGATTCCCAGGTAATTGCGCGCGAAGGGATGGTCCGGGTTGAGGGAAAGGCATTTTTGGTAGCTTTCCACGGCTTTCTCGAACTGCCCGATGTAGCGGTAGGAATTGGCCAGGTGGTAATGGGCCTCGGGATCCTGCGGGAACATTTGGGCCGACTTTTTGTAGGCTTCGATGGAACGGTCGAAGAGGCCGGTGTGCCGGTTGACGGACTTCAGGTTTTCCTGGGCCTGCTGGTTTTCCGGGTCCACTTCCAGGGCGGTCTTGAATTCCTTGATGGCCTCCGCGTGCATGCCCTTGGAATAATAAAAAACGCCGAGGTTGTTGTGGGTGGAAGCGTCCCCCTGGTCGCTGCCATTGGCCATCTCCCGGAGGGTTTTGGTTTCAGGGCGGGTGGGCATCGTTCAACCTCTTTGAAAGACAGTTTTAAGTGATGAGTTTTGCCCTCATTTACATCAATCCATTAAAATTCATAATTCAAAATTCGAATTTTGTTTCCTAAAGTCGTTCCACGTCCGGAAGGCGGGAAGTTCCTTCCCGCGCTTCCCCCATAGCGGAAGGGAGGGGGCGCAAGTCCGTCACCGCTGCGAATTTGTCCGGATTCAGGATGGAATAAAGATCCCCTTTTATTCTACCCAAACAATAAAACAATTCGTTCTTTTTCCCGAAAAGATAGGGGGGGATGGGCTCGATCTGCTCGATCTTGAGCCGGGCCACCTCCCGCACCTGGTCCACCCAAAGGATGAAAGGTCGCCCGCTATTTTCCAAAACAACGAACCAGGTGCCCTTGGGATCCGACGGCGCGGAAAGCCCCATGGTTTTGTGGAAGGAAAGGAGGGGCAGGTTTTGCCCCCTGAGGGCGTATTCCCCCTCCCAGGGCTCGCGGGGCGGTTCCAAGGCCTTAAAAGGCGCATATTTGAGAACTTCCCGCACACGGAACGTTTCAATTCCATACCATTCGCTTCCCACCCGGAAGGTCAGGGCCATCATGCCCTGCAATACTTGAAGAATGTCCCTTTCTTCCACGAAGCCCAGGCGCACCAGGACCTTCCCGATAGGTTCGTGGCTTTTTTTCTGCTCGCCCAGCGCCACTTGGATCTGGCGGTGGGTGATCTTGCCCGCCTGGCGCAAAAGCTCGCCGAGGGATTTTTCCTGGGTCTTCATTTCTTAGTTTCCTTTGACTATTTTAAGGTTGTTTTTCAATATTTCATTACCCGGGTCCAGGGCCAGGGCTTTTTCCCAGTGGGCCATCGCCTGGGACCGTTCTCCTTTCTTGAGGTAGATGTTTCCCAGTTTAGAATGGACTTCGGCGTGGGCGGGGTTCAAGGCCGCTAATTTTTCGTATTCCGCGGCCGCGGCGTCGAAATTCCCTTGCCGGTAGTTCAGGTTTCCCAGGTTCTCCAGGATCAACACGTCGTTGGGATTGATGGCCTTGGCGGCCCGGTATTCCTCCAAGGCCTTTTGTAGGTCACCCTGCTTGTCGTAAATATACCCCAGTACATTGTGAACGCTGGCGTCGTGAGGGTTGATTTCCATGACTTTGCGGTACATTTGAATGGCTTCCTCGTGGTGGCCGCGCCCGGCGTGAATCATGCCCATCTTGAGGTAGACCTCGGCGTTATTGGGGTTCTTTTGGCGGGCCTGTTTCAGGACCTCCAGGGCGTCGTCATAACGGCCTAAGGACATATAGGCCTGACCCAGTTTCAAGTGCACCTCGGGCTCGTTGGGGTTGATCTTCAAGGCCTGCAGGAACTGGGTAATGGAGGCCTCATATTCCCCCCGCTTCAAGTAGGCGTTGCCCAGGATGGCGTAAACCGCCGCGTGCCGGGGATTGATGAGGAGGGCCCTTTCGTAGGCCGAAACGGCCCCGTCCAGTTGGCCGGCCTGCTCGTGGGCGAACCCCATCTTGAAGAAAATTTCCGCGTTGCTGGGGTTGATGGAGATGTATTTCTGGTATTGCTCCACCGCCTCGGCATAGTGGCCCATTTTGGAACAAACGTTGCCGAGGTTGTTGTAAAGCCCGGCGTCGCCCGGATTCAGCTCGACGGCCTTTTTGAACTCCTCCACCGCCTCGGCGTACTTGCCCTGGACTTCCAGGAGCAGCCCCAGCTTGCAATGGGCGTTCAGGTTCATAGGGTTGAGGTCCAAGCAGCGGCGGTAATGAGACTCGGCCTCGCCGTAGTTCCCCACATTGGTGCAAAGCCCGCCCAGTTGGAACAGGATTTCGCCGTCGGAGGGGCTCAATTCCAGCGCTCGCTTGAATTCCACGATGGCGTCCTCGTAACGCCGGGAAAGCGTGAAGGCGGTGCCGAGATTGATGTGGTCTTGGGCCTTGTCCACTAAATTAACACCCTCACAAAAGTTCTGAGTTCGGAGTTCTAAGCTTTGAGTTTAGGTTCTAACTCAAAACTGCTTTTCTAGGTATGTTTCGTCGACCCGGGGAAGCACTTGGTAGATCCGGTGCTTCACATCCACGCAATGGTAAAAGCGCCGGGCTTGCCCCAAAAGCGTTTCGGTCAACCCCAGGACAAGGTAACCTCCGGGCGAAAGGGCCTGGGCGAATCGCTCGTAAAGCTTTTGTTGCTGGGGAGAGGTAAGGTAAATCAACAGGTTCCGGCAGAAAATCAAGTGAAAGCCGGACAAGGCGGGCTCCCATGCCCCCAAAAGGTCGTGGTTCCTGAACCGGATGGCGTGTTTGAGTTCCTGGGATACCCGCACCCTCGGCCCGCCCATTCTCAACCACCGGCTTGCTAGCGTCCGCGGCAGCCGTTGGACGGCTTCCGCCGGATAGTCCCCCTTTTCGGCCGCCTTCACACTGGCGGCGTCAATGTCTGTGGCCAAGATCTCGAACGAAAGGGTGGATTGTCCGACCGTCCATTCCTTCAACAGGATGGCCACCGAATAGGCTTCTTCCCCCGTGCTGCAACCGGCGCACCAGGCCTTGATTCTCCCCCCCGGGACCCGTGAAAGCCCCGGCAGGATCCTTTCTTCGACCGCCTTGTAGACCGGGGGATCCCTGAAAAACTCCGTCACGTGGATGGTGAGGCGGTCCAGCAAGTGGGAGGGTTCCAGGCGGTCCCTTTCCAAAAGGCCCAAATAGTCCCGGTAAGTGGCCGAACCGGTCGCCCTCATCCTCACGGCGATGCGGCGTTTGATGTAGTTCGGTTTGTATCGGTGGCCGTCAAATCCTTTCGCCTTCAACAGGAAAGAAAGGACCTGGTGGAAATTCGGATCTTCCTCGCTCTTTACAGCCATCGTAAAATTCAGTTATGGGTTTGAGTTGTGAGTTATGAGGTTAAGAATGTTTTTGAACCAAAGGTTCAAAAACACATCCGTAACTCAAAACTTCGAACTCATAACTCAAAACTGCCTCTCAGGGTTGGTAATCGGCTTCGAAGCTTTTAAGGATCGGTTCGTTGTTGTGAAGGATTTGGGCCGTGGAGCAGTCGGGCCCGGCGAAAATGACCTGGGCTTCGCCGGTGATGGGGCGGATCGCCTCCTGAAGAACGCCGGTTTCGATCACCTTCCTCAGCTGGAAAGTCTGTCCCTCGACGACCCCTTTACGGGCGCCCGCGGTCAGGAACACGAAATCTTCCTGGTTGTAGGCTTGCTGTT